>JAIXRC010000048.1 GCA_027485415.1 Cryomorphaceae bacterium
AAATTGAGCCGAATGATTATGCTCAGAAGGTGAAAAGTCAGCTTGAAAAATAACGTAAAACCGCTAAAATACCCGGATTTCGTCCGGGACACACCCCTTTCGGAGTGGTGGAGAAACGATTTGGTAAGGCTGTATTAGCGGAAGAACTCAATCAATTGGCCAACCAAGGGATCAACCAATTCATTCGGGAGCAACAATTGGAGATCCTTGGAAATCCAATCCCTTCCGCGCAACATGAAGTAGAAGGTTCCTTTGACCAGCCAAACAACTTCAAATTCACCTTTGAAATTGGCATGCCGTCTTCGTTTGATTACGAATCCGTTTTGAAGTCGGGCGTTGAATACCACACAGTGCGCGTCGACGACAAACTCATCGAACAGCAAATTGTTGATCTGCGTCGGCGTTACGGGAAAATGATGAATGCCGAAGAGGTCGGTGCAACTGATTTGGTGGTTGGTACCTTTATCGAAACGAATGAATCCGGAGATAAGATAGAAGGGGGTATTCAGCATAACACCACATTATCCTTGGAATTTTTACCTTCCAAGGAGGGCGCTCAAATCTTGATGGGAAAAAAAGCGGGAGAATCCGTTAAACTCGACCCAACCTTGGTATCCAAAGACGCTGCCGATAAGGCCTCCTTGCTTGGATTAACAGAAGAGACCTTGCCCGAAAACACAGGAAATTTTCAATTTGAAATATCCGAGGTTAAACGAATGGAGTTGGCAGAATTAAACGCTGAGTTGTTTGAAAAACTTTTCCAAAACGGTGAAGTTACCGATGAAGCAGGGTTGAGAGAACGCGTTAAGAAAGACCTTGAAGGCATGTTCGAACGCGATGCGGATCGAATGCTAACGCGTAAGGTGTATGATCAATTACTTAAAGACGTTTCGATTGAATTCCCTCAAGAATTCCTAAAACGATGGATTAAACTCAGTGCTTCCTCTCCTATTAGCGACGCAGATATTGAAAAAGAATTCGACGATTATTTAAAATCGTTGAAATGGCAGCTAATACAATCCAAAATTTTCAAAGATAGCAATACACAGTTGGTCTTTGAAGAGGTTATGGCATTCACGAAAGGGCTGATTGTAAGCAATTATGCGCAGTACGGGCTTCCTGCCCCAGAAGATCAAGAATTAGAGGCATCGGCGCGAGATTTACTCTCCAAAAAAGAACAAGCCAATAACATTTATGATCAACTAGCGGAAGTAAAATTAACCCAGTTTTTCAAAGCGAATGCTAGCCTCAAAATGAAGCCGCTTTCGTACGACGATTTCGTTGCAGAAATGCGGAAATAAAAAGCAATCCAATTTCTTTTTTTTTTAAAATATTTAAACATCCTCAAAACATCCCGCCTCGTGGTTTGTTTTACCTTTGCAAAAATTAATAAAACTTAAAATTATGTCTGTAATAGTAGGAAAAAAAGCTCCTTCATTTAGCGCTGCTGCCGTGGTTAACGGAGGTGAAATTATCAACGACTTTTCCTTGGACCAATACCTTGGAAAAAATCACGTATTATTCTTCTTTTATCCGAAGGATTTCACGTTTGTATGCCCTTCGGAGCTTCACGCATTCCAAAACGCTTTAGGTGAATTCGAAGCGCGAGGAGTAAAAGTTGTGGCGTGTTCTACCGACACGCAAGAATCCCACTGGGCTTGGTTGCAAACCCCAAAAAACAAAGGTGGAATTGAAGGAGTGAAATATCCCATCGTTGCCGATACCACCAAAACCATTTCTGAAGCATATGGCGTACTTGCTGGAGAATACGAATACGACATGGACGGTACCCTCACGGCGAACGGTCCAATGATCGCTTACCGAGGTTTGTTCCTTATCGACAAATCGGGGACTGTGATGCACCAATTGGTCAACTTCTTTCCTCTGGGAAGAAACGTAGATGAAGCCCTTCGCATGGTGGACGCTTTACAATATTTCGAGGAACACGGAGAGGTATGCCCAGCCAATTGGCAAAAAGGTGATGCCGCCATGAAGCCAAGCTTCGACGGTGTAGCCGATTATTTATCTAAACACTAATTACTTTGTAATTATTCAACTTCAAGCCCGAAATTTTCGGGCTTTTTTTTTACACCAAAGCAACGCAAATAGTACTGCCTCGTTATGGCCCATAAGAAACCCTAAATTTTACGGCCATGAAAAAACTAATCTACCTCTGCGTGATGGTGGCAGGAGCCTCTTTCGCACAAAAAAACTCGGTAAACATTTCAACTGCTGAATACGATCAATTAAAGAAAGGCGGTCAATTAAATGCAGGAACTGTGTATCAATTTTCCGACTTAGTGGCCCCAAACACCACAAAGCCCAATCCTTCGACCTCAAAAAATGCGCTTTGCGGCTGTATGCTGACCTTGGACAACACCTACACCTTGGCGATGGCACCCAACGACGACGGATCTTCCAGCTATATCCAACTTCCTTTCAGTTTTGATTTTTACGGTACTCAATACGACAGCGTGATCATTAACAACAACGGAAACATTTCGTTTTTAGCCCCCTACTTTGAGTTTACAGCTAATCCTTTTCCCGACCCGAGCTACAACATGATCGCTCCTTTTTGGGGAGATGTCGATACGCGTTCGATCAACGGCGGTAACGTTTGGTACAAAGTTACCAACGATGCGCTGATTGTCATCTGGGACCATGTGGGTTATTACGACATGAACGACAACCTGACCAATACCTTTCAATTAGTGATTTCGAACGGTCAAGATACCATCATTCATGGAAACAACAACATTTCATTTTGCTATGGCGACATGCAGTGGACTACGGGCGACGCCTCTTCAGGAGTTGGTGGATTTGGAGGATTTGCCGCCACCGTTGGTGTAAACATTGGCAACGGTGTAGACTTTTTCCAAGTTGGCCAATTTGACGCACCGGGAACCGGCTTTGATGGTCCTTACGCTTTAACTGACCAAGTTGATTTCTTGGACGATCAAGAAGTGTATTTTGACGTTGCAGGCATGAACGTGGCTAACATACCCCCTTTGGTTATCAACAGTAACATTTGCGACACCATTGATGTCTACACTGGCGATACCCTGCACAAAAGCATGAACTTAGCTCAGTTTACCTTGTCGCTCATGACTCCGGAATTCGGTCAAATTCTCACCTATGGAATTTCAAGCGATGCCCCAACGGGATTTAGTTACCTTGAAACCGTGAACAACAGCGACTATGTCGCCTTGGAATGCTCTTTTGATGCTCAAGGATTAACTCCCGGAATGTATCATATCAATGTTTCAGTGTCCGACAACGGAAGCCCAGCGGCATCTATTGAACGTATCATTCCGGTAAGGGTCCACGCCTCAGAACTTGCGAGCCTTGCTCAGGATAAAGAGCCATTCGAACTTGAAATGTTTCCGAATCCAACCTCAGGAAAGTTGAATTTTCGTAAAGATAACGCCATCGACAGGGTAGAAATTTACGCTTTATCGGGAAAATTCGTTGGAACAAAATCCATCGCTCAACAACAAATCGACCTAGAGGAGTTATCTGAAGGCATTTATTTCTTGCACATGTTCCAAGGAGATACTTCCCTAGGAACGGTGAAGGTCAGCATCATACAATAATTTGGCGAGAACATCTTTTCTAACATTGGAAATACGGCCTTTTTGAGAAGGCCGTATTTTTTTGAATAACAAATTCATGTGGAAATCTATTTTAAGTCACGGCACGTAAAGGAGATTGAAATCTTACTTTCGTAAAAAAACAACGCATGAATTTATTCGATTTACTTCAAAAAGGGGGACCGTTCATGATACCTCTTGGACTATTATTGTTATACAGTCTATATTTAATCATTGAACGCTACAGATACATCAGCCGAAAAGCAAAAGTGGACCGTGCGCTCATGATGAATGTGCAACAAAACATCAAAAGAGGTGCCTTTAACGAAGCTTTACAGTTGGTTAGCACCAATCAATCCGCCTTTGGAACGGTAATGAAAGAAGGCATTCAAGCCGCAAATTCGGATGCTACCCAGAGTCAAATAGAGTCGAATA
>JAIXRC010000096.1 GCA_027485415.1 Cryomorphaceae bacterium
TGAAGAAGTGAAGTTGACATGGCAAACGGCAACGGAGCACAACAGTTCATACTATGAGGTAGAGAAGTCGCGAGATGGAATGGAGTGGCAGGTAATGACTACGGTAACGGCGGCAGGAAACAGCACGCAATTGTTGAACTACGAAACGATGGATGCACATGCGATGGAAGGGAACAACTACTACCGATTGACGCAAGTGGACATCGACGGAACACGTAAGACCTACGACGCGATCAATGTGAGCTGCAGCGGAAGCACGAAAGGATACTTCTCAGCCTATCCGAACCCAAGTACGGGAGCGTTCCAAGTGATCTTGAACGATAAGAAGTTGATTGGAAGCAGCGTGTTGACGCTACGTGATACGAAAGGAGCAGAATTGTTGAACCGCAGCATCGAGGTGAAGCCAGGAATCAACATGTTCAACGTAAGCGACTTGAACTTAGCGCCGGGCGTTTACTACGTACAAATCGTGAACGGCGAGCGCACCACAGAAGTGCTTAAAGAAGTGATTCGATAATCGAATCGACAACGCATAAAGAGAATCCCTCGTTCGCAAGAACGGGGGATTTTTATTTTATCCACTGGCAAATTCCAAGGCTTTGCAAAAGCGATAGGGAGATTTTCCCTCTTTGTAACCTGATATTCTTCAATCCTAAAATCCTGATATCCTCCAGTCCTTAGATTCTTGTATACTGAATCCTTTAAATCCTAATATCCAATTATCATTTTTTCACCGTCTTTATCGAAGCCTTTTTCTTTTTTCTAAGGTTGGAACCCTCCTTTAATATTGACCTTTCGTAATACCATGTATTTTTTGCTTCGTGTTCATTGATTTCGACTACCATGCATCCATGGTTGCACAAATCAACATACTAAACATGTGGATTGAGGGATTTTTTTCGTACCATAGGCTCAACCAAATGGGACTTAAATATTGAAATCCGTTCGTTGAGATTTGCCGAAGTAATCGATGGGGTCACCCATTCTACTCCCAAGGTTTTACCTTCAAAACGCGTTTCAATTCCCATGGAAAAATGGGCGTCACCGGTTAATATGACTACATCATTCATTTGGTTATGAGCCCAATGTTGAAGAATCTGCTTTCGTTCTTCGGAATACCCGTCCCACATATCATTGTTCGTTTTATATTTCAGGGCTTTGACGACGGCCGACGGTGATTGAACTGGATTGAAAATCACCTGATTTCCCCAAATTTTCCAGAAGCATTAATGGAAGTTTCATGGAATCGTATTTTTGCAAAGCTACAAAGCTAATTCGGTCGGTTTGTTTACTTAAGGTTAACTTCTTAACTTAGCGAAGAATTGCAACATCGTCCACATGAAATCTCTTTTACCTATTCTGCCTCTGTTTTTTGTGTCGTTTTCCTTTGCTCAAAACGTAGTTTGGCAAGATGATTTTGAAACCCCCGCCAATTGGACGTTGAATATCACTTCAGGGACAAACGGATTGGACGCGAATGTTTGGGTTATTTCTGACGCAGAAGGGGGAGTTGCTGCCGGAGGATGCGGAGTAGCTTCTAATGGAAATAAAACCTTGCACGTAGGCTGCCAAGGAGCATGGTGTGTTGGTACTGGCGCCACCTACAATGCGGGTGATGGCGGTTTGGGTTTTATTGATGCAGTTACCAACAAACGAGCGTACTTCGCTTCCAACATCAACACCTTGAACACGCAAAACCTGACCATTGAATTCGATTACATCGGCATAGGTCAACAAGGCTTCGATTTCGGAACGGTTCTCTACAGTACAGACGGCGGGTCCACGTGGAATAACTTGCAAACAATTTCTCCTGCGCAAACTTGTGCCAGCGGACAAGGGCTTTGGTCGCATGTTTCCTTTCCGCTTCCTGCTCAATGTGCTAACATCAATAATCTTAGAATCGGTTTCCAATGGCAAAATGATAACGACGGTGCGGGATCTGATCCATCATTAGCCATCAACAACGTAAAAATTACTTCCCCTGCTCAACCCTCGGTCACCGCTTCTTTTACGCTTAGCAGCGATGCACCTTGCATGGGAGATTGCATTTCTATTGCAAATACAAGTGCGGGAGCATCTACCTATGCCTGGAGTTTTGGTAATGGTCAGTCTTCGAACTTGCAAAATCCACCTCAAGTATGTTATGCGGCGCCAGGAACCTACAATGTTCAATTAATTGCCTGTGATGCAAATACCTGCGATACGAGTACAACAGCAGTCACGGTTCAACCTCTCTTAACCGGAACGGTAAACGTTACCAGTCAAGGTTCTTATACCTGGCCTTTCAATGGTATGGTTTATTCCTCCTCGGGTACCTATGTTGACACAGCATCGAACGCGAATGCCTGCGATAGCGTTGTTACCTTGATCCTAACCATCAATACAGGGAGTATTGGCGAACTCATGTCTCCGAGCACGAGTGCTTTAACGAGAATCACGGATTTGGCGGGGCGTGAAATGGATTTAACGAAAGGTCAAGTGATGTTGCTTTACTATTCCGACGGTTCCATTAAACGAATTTATATTAAAGAATAATGGTTCAATTTTTTAAACGACAGCTTCTTGTATTATTAGGATTCATCTTTATAGTATTATTTTCCTTTGATGCCCGATCTACCCACATTCTCGGCGGAGAAGTTTACTATGATTCTTTGGGAAATGGGTTTTACAAAGTTACGTTTGAAATTTATCGGGATTGCAACAGTGCAACAGCGTACGACAACCCTTTGGTTTATACGGTTTTTTATGGGGATGGTACCTACTTCAACGAATTTGTTGTTGACTTAAACTCAAGTTCCATTCTTCCCATTGTTTACGATGACCCTTGCGTTACACCACCCAACAACATTTGCGTGGAGAAGGGCATCTACATCGATACCATTCAATTGCCTTTTAACCCTTCGGGATACCACATTTCCTATCAGCGCTGTTGCTGGGCAAACAATGTTGACAACATCGTGGATCCTGGGAATAATGGAATTACGCTGACGACTTTTGTTCCAGGTTCCGATTTGACGGGAGTATACAATCAAGGAGCACGTTTTGTAAATTATCCTCCATTGGTATTATGTGCTCAGAACACCTTAAACTTTAACCACATCGCTTTCGACCCCGACGGCGATTCGTTGACGTATGAGTTAGCCGACCCTCTAGAAGGGGGAAGCATTGGTAACATTATTCCAAATCCTGAAAGCCCACCACCCTACAATGGAGTTCTTTGGAATCCTGGTTTTTCGACATTCGTTCCTTTTGGGGCGGGTTCAAATATTACCATTAATCCTCAAACAGGGATGATGTCATTTACCCCGAATAACATTGGGAATTTTGTGGCGGGTGTTAAGGTTAATGAATACCGCAACGGAATACTGATTAATTCAAAAATCAGAACCTTCTCGTTTCGAGTGGTGGTTTGTCAGGTGGATATTCCGATAAGCGTGAATATCACTGGACCACCTCAGTTAATCGAGGATTGCGGTTATGCGGGATTCATCATTTCACGAACGGATACCACAGAAAATTTGGTGGTTCAAATTGGATTAGGAGGTACCGCAACCAACGGAGTCGATTATCCATTCATTCCGGATTCCTTGGTGATTCCTGTTGGAGTTAGTTCGGATACTATTGGTATTGAGGCTTTAATCGATACCCTGGTTGAGGACACGGAGACCGTATTTTTCAGCGTGATTGTTCCTAATCCTTGCGATGGGACCTTCGATACAACTTCAATCTCCTTAAATCTTGTTGATTACCAACCTTTGGAAATCGTTGGACCAGACTCCTTAAATGTTTGCATTTTAGGAGGCGAAGTCCCCTTTTTATCGTGCACGGTTTCCAATGGGGTTTCGCCTTATCAATACAATTGGGAACCGGGGCCATTTCCTAACAGCGATTCGGTTTCGCTAGGCGGCTTCTCGCTTCAACCCAATGAAAACATCTTTTATGTAGAAGTGCAAGACGTTTGTGGCAAAACCATTTCGTTGAATCCCATTTACGTATACAATCAGTGTCCTCTCGAAGCTCCCAATGTAATGACTGTGGACGGCGATGGAGTCAACGATGTTTTCATCGTTCAGCATTTGGAAGATTATGATGCCGTTCAACTTCGGATTTTTAACCGTTGGGGTAATTTGATCTATGAAAATGAAGCTTATCAAAACGATTGGTCAGGGACGGACTTGTCGGGGAAAAAAATGGTGGATGGGGTTTATTTTTATACGGTAGTGCCTCAAAGTGCAAAATATACCTACGACGATCAGGAGAAAACACAATTCACCCTCCATGGATTTGTGCATGTGTTCAATAAATAAATCTATTATTGGCAGATAGATCGAATATCGGTTTGGGGCTTTTTAGCCTTTTGTCCAACATTGTTCTTACGTTAGTAAAAGGCTTTGCCGGGATTGTTGGTAATTCAAGCGCGCTCATTGCAGATGCTGTCGAATCTTTAATGGATATTTTTTCCTCTTTTTTTATGGTTATCGGAATGAGGTATGCGGCGAAGCCTGCGGATGATAACCATCCCTACGGTCATGGGAAAATCGAACTGCTTATTACGTTTTTTATAGTATTAATGCTATTTATTTCCGCCTCTTGGATAGCCTATGATGCCTTGCTAAATTTCGCTAAACCACAACAAGCGCCCGCAACATGGACTTTGTGGGTAACCATGGGGATTATCGCATGGAAAGAATTGGTTTTTCGGGTAATTATCTATAATGCGCATCAAAAAAACAATGCTATGCTGAGGGCAGAGGCATGGCACCAGCGCAGTGATGCAATTTCCTCTCTCGCAGCGTTGGTAGGAATTGGAATGGCCGTTACCTTGGGTAAAGGATTTGAAATTGCTGACGAATGTGCAGCGATTTTTGCCTCGGGTATTATTCTTTTTAACGCTTGGAAAATTTTTAGATCAGCCCTGGGTGATTTTATGGATGAACAAATTCACGACGATATGATCCAGAAAATTACTGAGGTGAGCAATAGAGTAGAAGGAGTGGAGAACATAGAAAAATGCAGAATTCGAAAGGTTGGTTCAACCTACGTGGTGGACTTACATGCCAGAGTTGATGGTAGCTTAAGCGTTACGGTAGGTCACGATATTTCCCATCGGTTAAAGGATGCGTTGTGTGAAATGATTCCAGAATTACATCTTGTAAACATTCATGTTGAGCCAGTTCTTTGAACTGCCTTTTAGGAAATAAACGATATTTTCAAAGTTTTTTCCCTTTTCGCTTGTAGAATCGTTTTAACCTCGTATCTTTGCACCCCTCAAAGAGCGTTTGAGATTTTAATATATTGTTTAATTAAGAGTATTTTTTATGCCAACTATACAACAATTAGTTCGCAAAGGAAGAACAGCGGTGGCGCACAAAAGTAAGTCTGCTGCACTTGATTCATGTCCTCAACGAAAAGGAG
Organism: Cryomorphaceae bacterium; assembly: GCA_027485415.1. Classification (GTDB taxonomy): domain Bacteria; phylum Bacteroidota; class Bacteroidia; order Flavobacteriales_D; family Crocinitomicaceae; genus UBA952. The sequence goes on from JAIXRC010000096.1 coordinate 5,416, forward strand.
TTTGTGTCCGAGTTTATACGACCACTCCAAAAAAACCAAATTCAGCCATGCGAAAGGTGGCAAGGGTTCGTTTGACCAACGGTCGCGAAGTCAATGCCTACATTGGAGGTGAGGGTCATAACCTTCAGGAGCACTCCCTGGTATTGGTGCGTGGTGGTAGGGTAAAAGATTTACCTGGGGTTCGTTATCACATTGTTCGTGGTGCTGAAGATACCGCTGGAGTACAAGGCCGTTCACAAAGAAGAAGTAAGTACGGAACCAAGCGTCCGAAAGCTGCTAAGAAATAATCTAATTGTCAATTTGCGATAATATAAAGAGCGATGAGAAGAAGAAAAGCTAAAAAAATTGCCATACTCCCGGATCCAAAGTTCCAGGAGCAAGTGGTAACAAAATTCGTCAACAACCTAATGTACTCCGGTAAAAAGAGTCTTGCTTTCAAGATCTTTTACGAGGCAATCGATTTGGTTGAAAAGAAAATCGAAGACAATTCAGGTTTAGACGTTTGGAAAAAAGCCATTGAGAACGTTACACCAAGTGTGGAGGTTCGAAGCCGTCGTGTCGGTGGTGCAACGTTCCAAATTCCTACGCCAGTTCGTGAGGAGCGTAAGTCTTCATTGGCCATGAAGTGGTTAATCGGTTACGCTAGAAAGCGCAACGAAAAGACCATGTCTCAAAAACTAGCTGCTGAAATTATTGCTGCCTCAAAAGAAGAAGGCGCAGCTTTCAAAAAGAAAGAAGATACTATCAGAATGGCTGAAGCAAACAAAGCATTTTCACATTTCAGATTCTAAGACCATGGCAAGAGATTTAAAATATACACGAAACATTGGTATTGCAGCGCACATTGATGCTGGAAAGACGACTACCACGGAACGTATCCTTTTCTACGGTGGTGTAAATCACAAAATTGGTGAAGTACACGACGGAGCAGCAACGATGGACTGGATGGAGCAAGAGCAGGAGCGTGGTATTACCATAACCTCTGCAGCAACTACCTTAACTTGGAATTACCGAGGTACGCCTTACCATGTGAACATCATTGACACCCCAGGACACGTTGATTTTACCGTTGAGGTAAACCGATCGCTTCGTGTATTGGACGGTTTAGTGTTCTTGTTTTCAGCCGTTGATGGTGTTGAGCCGCAATCGGAAACAAACTGGAGATTAGCTAACAACTATAACGTTCCAAGAATTGGGTTTGTTAACAAAATGGATCGTCAAGGAGCAGATTTCTTGAAGGTTTGTAAACAAGTTAAAGACATGCTTGGAAGCCATGCTCTTCCATTGCAAATTAACATTGGTGAAGAGGATAATTTCAAAGGTGTCGTTGACTTAATCAATTTCCGTGGTATCGTGTGGAATGAGGACGATTACGGAATGACCTTCAAGGAGGTTGAAATTCCAGCCGATATCATCGACGAAGCCCGTGAATTAAGAGGAAATTTGTTAGAAGCGGTAGCGGAGTTTGACGAGACTTTGATGGAAAAGTATTTCGAGGATGAGAACTCTTTAACAGAGCGTGAAATCCTGGATGCGTTGCGTCAAGCGACCATTTCTGGAAAAGTGGTTCCAATGATGTGCGGTTCTTCCTTCAAAAATAAAGGGGTTCAGGCGATGTTGGACATGGTAATGGAAATTTTACCTTCTCCGCTTGACATCGAAGCGATTACTGGTATCAATCCTAAAACAGATGAAGAGGTAACGCGTAAGCCTTCGTATGATGAGCCTTTTGCTGCACTAGCGTTTAAAATCGCTACCGATCCATTTGTGGGCAGGTTGTGTTTTACACGCGTTTATTCGGGAATGTTGGAAGGAGGATCTTACATTTTGAACACACGTTCAGATAGCAAAGAGCGTATTTCTCGAATTTTCCAAATGCACGCAAACAAGCAAAATCAAGTTCCACAACTTGGAGCAGGCGATATCGGTGCCATTGTTGGATTTAAGGATATCCGAACCGGTGATACGCTATGTGCTGAGAATGCTCCTATCGTTCTTGAATCCATGGTATTCCCGGATCCAGTAATTGGATTGGCGATTGAGCCTAAAACCCAAGCGGATACAGACCGTTTATCAACTGGTCTATCTAAACTTTCTGAGGAAGATCCAACGTTCCGTGTAAACACGGATCAAGATACAGGTCAAACCATTATTTCAGGAATGGGTGAGTTACACCTTGAGATTATCGTAGACCGATTGAAGCGTGAGTTTAAAGTTGAAGTAAACCAAGGAGCGCCTCAAGTAGCGTACCGTGAGGATATTTCTGGTGCAACGGAACACCGCGAGGTATACAAAAAGCAAACAGGTGGTCGAGGTAAGTTCGCCGATATCTTAGTGAAAATTTCTCCTCAAGACAACGCTGAGAAAAAAGGTCTTGAATTCGTTAACAGCATCAAAGGAGGTAACATTCCACGCGAATTCATTCCTTCTGTGGAGAAAGGATTTAAGGAGTCGATGAAGAATGGAGTTTTGGCAGGGTTCCCGCTAGAAGCCATGAAGGTTGAATTGATTGACGGTTCATTCCACGCGGTTGACTCGGATTCACTTTCTTTTGAATTGTGTGCGAAAATGGCTTACAGAGATGCAGTGAAGAAATGTTCACCTATTCTTTTAGAGCCGATCATGAAAATCGAAATCGTTACACCGGAGGAGTACTTTGGAGACGTTCAGGGAGACCTTAACCGTCGTCGTGGAATGCCTACGGGAATGGACGATCGAAATGGTGCGAAAGTGTTAAAAGCAGATGTTCCACTTTCAGAAATGTTCGGATACGTAACTCAATTACGTACGATTACTTCGGGTCGAGCTACCTCGTCAATGGAATTCTCGCACTACGCACCAGCACCCAAGAACATCGCGGAAGACGTTATTAGTAAAAGTGGAAAAGTTTCAGCGTAATTAGAGAAGATTATGAGCCAAAAAATTAGAATAAAATTAAAGTCTTACGATCACAACTTGGTGGATAAATCCGCGGAGAAAATCGTAAAAACAGTGAAATCTACTGGTGCGGTTGTAAGCGGTCCTATTCCGTTACCAACTCACAAAAGAATTTACACCGTATTGCGTTCCCCGCACGTAAACAAGAAAGCGCGTGAGCAGTTTGAATTGTGTTCTTACAAGCGCCTTTTGGACATTTACAGCAGTTCTTCTAAGACGGTTGATGCTCTTATGAAATTAGAGTTGCCAAGCGGAGTTGATGTTGAGATTAAAGTATAATAATAGAATAAACAAGTTATGTCAGGAATAATTGGACGAAAAATCGGAATGACTAGCATCTACAGTGCCGAGGGTAAAATTTTACCATGCACGATCATTGAAGCTGGTCCCTGCGTTGTTACGCAAGTAAAAACGGTGGACAGAGATGGTTACGACGCAGTTCAGTTGGGTTATGGTAAGCGTAAAGACAAGAATACCCCAAATGCATTGAAAGGCCACTTTAAAAAAGCCAACACGGAACCTAAGGCAAAATTGGTTGAGTTTAAAGACTTCAACGAAGTTTCTTTGGGCGATGAAATTAACGTAAGCGTATTTGAAGAGGGCGAGTTTGTAGATGTTATCGGAACCACTAAAGGTAAAGGTTTTCAAGGGGTTGTTCGTCGTCATAATTTTGGTGGTGTTGGACAATCTACCCACGGTCAGCACAACCGACTTCGTGCTCCAGGTTCCATTGGTGCATGTTCCTACCCTGCGCGTGTATTCAAAGGAATGCGAATGGCAGGTCAAATGGGGAACAAGCGAAGAACTCAGAGCAATCTTGAGATATTGAAGGTGTTGACGGAAAAAAACATGATAATCATCAAAGGATCGATCCCAGGAGCGAAAGGTTCTTTTGTAACAATTGAGAAGTAATGGAGGCGAATTTATACAATGCAAACGGTAAGGTTGCTTCATCTAAAGTGACGCTTTCCGATGAGGTGTTTGGAATCGAACCAAACAATCATGCGATCTATCTAGATGTTAAACAGCATTTGGCGAACCGTCGTCAAGGTACCCATAAATCAAAAGAACGTAACGAAGTTTCTGGTTCCACTAAGAAATTAAAGAAACAAAAAGGTACAGGGGGTGCTCGTGCGGGAAGTGCTAAGTCAGGTACTCGTGTTGGGGGTGGTCGTATTTTTGGACCAAGACCACGTAACTACCATTTTAAATTGAATGTCAAGTTGAAAAGATTGGCTCGTAAATCAGCTTTCTCTTATCAAATGAAGCAAGATGCCTTGATGGTGTTAGAAGATGTTCAATTTGATGCCATTAAGACAAAAGAGTTTGTTGGATTAGTGAATGCACTTTCCCTTAACAACCAAAAGATTTTGTTGATTTTAGGTGAAAAAACAGATTCTGTTTACTTAGCTTCAAGAAACTTGAAAAAGGTAAAGGTTGTGACTGCAGATTCTTTCAACACCTACGATGTATTGAATGCTAGAAAAGTTTTGGTAACCCAAACTGCGGTAAGCCGTATTGAAGAAATTCTTAATTAATCGAAGATCATGCAAGGAATAATTATCAAACCACTTATCACCGAAAAAGCGACTTTCGCTTCAGAAGGAAATAACGTTTTCACGTTCGAAGTGGATAGAAAAGCTAATAAGATTGAAATCAAAAAGGCCATCGAGAAAACGTACAGTGTTCACGTTACCGATGTTCGTACCATGAATTTCGGTGGTGGAAAATCTTCGAAGAAATATACCAATAAAGGAATTGTTGAACAGCGAAGCAAACAATGGAAAAAAGCCCTTGTGTCTGTCGCTACGGGCGAAACCATTGATTTGTTTAACAACTATTAATTGAGCAATGAGCGTAAGAAAGTTTAAACCAACCACTCCAGGTCAGCGTCACAAGGTAGCCTTGGACATGTCAGGAATCACCGCAGCGAAGCCCGAAAAGAGCTTGGTTAAAGGAGGAACAAAGTCTGGAGGTCGAAACAACGACGGACGCATGACCATGCGTTACATCGGAGGAGGTCACAAGCAAAAATACCGTATGGTGGATTTCAAACGTAACCGTTTTGATATTCCCGCGACTGTAAAATCCATTGAATACGATCCGAACCGTACAGCAAATATTGCTCTAATATATTATGCAGATGGTGTGAAGAGTTATATTCTTGCTCCAAACGGATTGAAAGTGGGTGATACCGTTGTTTCAGGTAAAACGGCAACTCCAAATGTTGGAAATGCCATGTTTTTATCAGACGTTCCATTGGGAACCATGATTCACAACATCGAGCTGATGCCTGGTAAAGGTGGTTCTGTTGCGAGAGGTGCAGGTGTTTATGGCCAGTTGGCGGCACGTGAAGGAAAATTTGCGGTGGTAAAAATGCCTTCCGGAGAAACGCGTATGATTTTGGTAACTTGTTTAGCAACGGTAGGGGTAGTATCCAATGGAGAACATAACCTAGAGCGCTCTGGTAAAGCAGGTAGATCGCGTTGGTTAGGACGTCGTCCACGTGTTCGAGGTGTTGTTATGAACCCGGTGGATCACCCGATGGGAGGTGGTGAAGGTCGTAACGCAGGTGGACACCCAAGATCGCGTAACGGTATGCCAGCTAAGGGATACAAGACCAGATCTAAAACCAAGTATTCGAACAAGTTTATTATTGAAAGAAGAAAAAAATAACGTAGTATGAGTCGTTCCTTAAAAAAACCGCCTTTCGTGCACTACAAGTTAATGAAACGTGTAGATGATGCTCAGGCTTCTAACAGTAAAGCCGTTATTAAGACTTGGTCTAGGGCTTCAACAATCACCCCGGATTTCGTAGGGTTAACGTTCGCGGTGCACAACGGTCACAAGTTTATTCCGGTTTTCGTAACCGAGAACATGGTGGGACATAAGCTAGGTGAATTTTCTCCAACTCGAATGTTCCGTGGTCATGGTGGAAACAAAAAAGATAAAAAACGATAAGATAATTATACAGAGTCATGGGCGCTAGAAAAAGAGTTAAAGCAGAGGAATTGAAAAGCGATAAAAAGCAAATTGCAATCGCTAAATTGAACAATTCAACAATTTCTCCTCGTAAAATGCGAATGGTTGCGGATTTGATCCGTGGTGTTGAAGTCAATAAAGCTTTGAATATCCTTACCCACAATGCGAAGTTTGCATCGGTTGGTTTAGAAAAGCTTTTGCGCTCAGCCATTTCCAACTGGGAACAGAAAAACGAAGGGAAGGATGTTAGCGAGCACGGTCTTGTGGTAAAATCGATTGAGGTTTCCGGAGGTTCCATGCTTAAAAGAATTCAACCTGCTCCTCAAGGTAGAGCTCACAGAATTAGAAAACGATCAAATAATGTTACTATCATCGTTGATGGTGTAAATGCTTAAATAATATGGGACAAAAAACAAATCCAATTGGAAATCGCTTAGGGTACATTCACGGTTGGGAATCTAACTGGTACGGAGGCACAGATTATGGTGATAAAATCGTAGAAGACGATAAAATCCGTAAGTACTTGAGTGCTCGTTTTGTTAAAGCTAGCATTGCGAAGATCATTATTGAACGTACCTTCAAATTGGTGACCGTTACCATCAACACGGCTCGTCCGGGAGTTATCATTGGTAAAGGCGGACAAGAAGTGGATAAACTGAAAGAAGAGTTGAAGAAACTCACTGGAAAAGAAATTCAAATCAACATCTTCGAAGTAAAACGTCCAGAACTCGATGCTCGTTTAGTAGCGGATGCTGTTGCTCGTCAGCTTGAGGCACGTATTTCTTTCCGACGTGCGATTAAAATGGCGATCGGTGGTACGATGCGTTTGGGTGCGGAAGGAATTAAAATAAAAATTTCTGGTCGTTTGAACGGAGCTGAAATGGCACGTTCCGAAATGTATAAAGATGGAAGAACACCGCTTCACACATTCCGTGCAGATATTGATTACGCTGTGGCTGAGGCACACACAACTTATGGTCGACTTGGTATCAAAGTGTGGATTTGTAGAGGGGAAGTTTACGGTAAAAGAGATTTGGCTCCTAACGTGGGACAATCAACCGCAGGACCTTCTTCGAACAACAACGCACCGGCACAGAGAAGAAAGAAAAAATAAGACGGATAAATTCAAAGAGTCATGTTACAACCAAAAAGAACGAAATTTAGAAGGGTACAGAAAGGTAGAAATCGTGGGCTTGCGCACAGAGGTTCTACGCTTGCTTTTGGATCCTTTGCTTTAAAAACCTTGGAGCCAGGTTGGATTACATCCCGGCAAATTGAAGCCTCGAGGATAGCGGTAACGCGTTACATGAAGAGGGAAGGAAAGGTTTGGATTCGAATATTCCCTGATAAACCAGTAACCGCGAAGCCTGCAGAGGTAAGGATGGGTAAAGGTAA
>JAIXRC010000017.1 GCA_027485415.1 Cryomorphaceae bacterium
CCAAAGACTGCGATTATTCTGGACATTTTGGTTATGCATACGTAGTTGCGGATTGCATGCCGTTGATTCTTGACCTAGATTACTGCTTTGGTGCCAATGTAATCAACATCGCAGGGCCTGCTGGATTTCAAAGTTACAGTTGGAGCAGTGGTCAAAACACGCAAGCGATTTCGGTTCCCGTGGCTCAAGCGCAACCAAACTACACGGTTACCATGCAATCGTTTTCAAACCAGGGAAATTGCACTGTTTCGCTTACCGCCCAGGCTATTCCAACCACGGTAAACAACAACTTTACGGTAACCCAGGCATGTCCATGGTCTCCTACCCTTTTCACCAGTACTCCAACCATTCTCCCAACCTCCATTAACGGAGTCCAGTTGGCCAATGGCGGTGCTGCCTCATGGTTTTGGGATTTTGGAGACGGTTCAACTATTAACGGCAACGTGGCAGGAAACGGACCCGGTGCTCACCAACACCCATCGCACACCTACGCAAATCCGGGAACCTATACGGTTACCCACATCGTATTCACTCAAGCAGGATGCAGCGATACCATTTCACAAACCATCAACGTACTTCCACCTCCTGTTATCAATTTTAACTTCAACAATGCGTGTGTTTTTGATACCGTGAACACTACCAATTTAACCAACGACCCCAACTTAGCCGCTGTGACTTACCAATGGATTTGGGGTGACAATACCCCCAACGCCACAACCACAAACGCTTGGCATGTTTATCAAAACGCCGGAACTTACCAATTAGGGTTAGCCGCAACGAACATCGGTGGTTGTGTGGATACGTTATATCAAGCGGTAACCGTTCATCCGCTTCCGCCTGTTTTTGCTGGGAACGATACCACTATTTGTCCTGGCTTTAACATTCCTCTATTAGCAACGGGCGCGGTTTCTTACGTATGGGAAACGGGAACTCAAAACGGAGGGTCCTACATTCCTCCTTCCAGTGAAATGATCACGGTTACCGGTACCGACGGAAACGGTTGCGTGAACTCGGACTCCTTGTACGTTACGTTGTATCCTGCAGCTGTTGTAGATGCCGGACCGGACATTAGCGTCTGTGATGGAAGTTCGGTAACCATAACGGGTTCTGGTGTTGCTAATTATTCTTGGGATAATGGATTATTGGATGGTCAAACATTTACCCCTCCCGTGGGAGTAGTTACTTACACGGTGACAGGGACAGATGTTAACGGTTGTATTGACACAGATCAAATGCTGCTAACTGTTTGGGCAAATCCTGTTGTAAGTGCAGGAAACGATCAAATCATTTGTGAGGGTGATTCCACCGTGTTATCAGGAAGCGGTGCGGTAAGTTATGTGTGGAATAACGGGGTGATTAATAATGACTACTTCATTCCACTTACGAACAACACCTTTACGGTAACCGGGACTGACATCAATGGATGTGTCAATACGGATGTAATGGTATTAACCATAGAAAATGCTGCTTATCCTTCCTTTGTAAGTCCTGTTTTAGCGGATTGTATCCCGTTTACTTTCTTGTTAAACAATACTTCTACTGGCACTCCGTTCATCGCCGCGGAATGGTCTTTCGGAAACGGCGCAACGGCCACTGGAGCAGGCCCAATATCCTACACCTACAATACACCTGGATGCTACGATATTGGACTCACCTTAACCACAGCTTTGGGATGTGAATGGGATACAACGGTGCAGAATTATTTATGTGCTTATCCTTTGCCGATTGCTGATTTTGAACCAAGCCCAATGGTGATTACGGATTTAGAAAATACCAGCACCATGATCAACCAAAGTGCTGGAGGAAGTTATTATGCATGGGATTTTGGCGATGGAACAAGTTCTACGGAGTTTGAACCCCTACATTTTTTTCCCAATACCACATCTGCGAATTACCTAATCACCCTAATTGTTTATACGCAATACGGATGTACGGATACCACGAACCGCGTTGTTACGTTGAACGAAACACAGTTAATTTACGTTCCGAACACCTTCACCCCGGATGGGAATGAATACAATCAAACGTGGTTTCCAGTCATCAGCGCAGATTTTGACCCTTATGAATACTCCTGCTTTATTTACGATCGATGGGGAGAATTAATCTGGGAAAGTCATAATCATTTGGTCGGATGGGATGGTCGCAGATTGAATGGAAACAGCATACAAGACGGGGTTTATACTTGGAAAATCATCATTAAATCACCCTACCGAGATGAACGAAAGGCGTTCACGGGCCATGTTACCCTGTTGCGATAACGCTTCCATTTTGATACCTTTGGCTCATGAATTTTAAATGCCTCCTTGTACTTTCATGCTTCTTGCTCGCGCTAAACAGCCATGCTCAAAACAATGCCGGTTGTCCCAACGCGAACTTCAGCATGGGTAATTTCACCAACTGGCAGGGTTATACTGGAAACTACACAAACCCTGCAGCGGCAGTAGGAATAGTAAACGGCCGGCACACGATCATTACCGCGCAAGGAATCGATCCAAATACATGTGGTGGCTTACCTATGATTCCACCGGGGAGCACTTTTTCAGCTAGATTAGGAAATTCGAGTACGGGTGCCCAAGGTGAGCGCTTAACGTACACCATGAATGTCACAGCACAAAATTCTCTTTTCATCTACAAATATGCGGTAGTACTCCAGGATCCTGGTCATTCTCCGGCTCAACAACCGGTATTTCAAATGAGGCTTTTAAATCAAAACGGAACTCAAATTGGAGGCAATTGCGGGCAATATTCAGTTTATGCAGGTCAGCCTGGCCAGAATTTTCAAACCTGTGGCAATAGAAAATGGCTTCCGTGGACGGTAGTAGGAGTGAATTTACAGGCTTATTTAGGTCAAAACATTACCATTGAATTTACCACGAAAGACTGCAGTTTGAGCGGTCATTACGGGTACGGATATGTTGTGGCGGACTGCATGCCTTTGATCTTGGATTTAGATTATTGTTTTGGTTCTCCTACCATTAATATTTCGGGTCCTGCAGGGTTTCAAAGTTACAACTGGAGCAGCGGACAAAATACTCAGTCCATTTCCGTTCCGGCAGCATCGGCAGCCCCTTCGTATACCGTTACCATGCAATCGTTTTCCAACCAAGGAAATTGCACTGTGTCCTTGACGGCTTCTGCGATACCCACTACGGTACAGAACAATTTTACCGTAACGCAAGCTTGTCCATGGGCAGCGACCCAGTTCAGCAGCACTCCCACCATCTTACCTCAAATGATTAACGGAGTTCCTCTGGCGAACGGCGGGGCCGCTTCATGGTACTGGAACTTCGGCGATGGAAGCACCCTCAATGGAAGCAATCCAGCGGTTCATCAAAATCCAACCCACGTTTATCAAAACCCCGGTACTTACACGGTGACTCATATTGTTTACACCCAAGCAGGATGCTTAGACACGGCGGTCCAAACCATTCAGGTTCTACCTCCACCAGTAATCAATTTTACGTTTAACAATGCTTGTGTCGGATCAACGGTGAACACCGTTAACCAAACGCAAGACCCCAACCTTGCAGCGGTAACGTACCAATGGATTTGGGGAGACAATACTCTGAATAGCACCACCACCAATGCTTCACATACCTACCAGAATGCAGGGACGTATCAACTTGGTTTAGCGGCCACGAATATCGGAGGATGCGCGGACACTTTATATCAAACCGTTACCATCCACCCTCTTCCTCCAGTAAATGCAGGAAACGATGTCTCTATTTGTCCAGGAACCACCATTCAATTAACAGCTTCTGGAGCAGCTAGCTACACCTGGGAAACCGGAACAGCTAACGGAGGTAATTACACCCCAACAGTCAATGAAACCTTAACGGTGACAGGTGTTGACAACAACGGTTGCGTGAACCAAGATTCCATGAATATCACCCTGTTTCCGAATGCTTTGGTCAATGCGGGCCAGGACATCAGCGTTTGTTTGGGCAGTTCAGTTACCATTACAGCAACGGGTTCCAATACCTATCAATGGAACAATGGAATTATCAACGGCCAATCTTTTACCCCACCACTTGGAGTTACCACCAACATTGTCATTGGAACCTCGGTAAACGGTTGCACCAATTCAGATACCATGGTTCTTTCTGTTTGGTCGAATCCAACTTTAAGTGCTGGACCGGATCAAATAGTTTGCGCAGGAGATTCTACCGTATTAAATGCTACAGGAGCAGTAAGTTATCAATGGACAGGAGGGGTCATCAATAACGTGTATTTTACTCCTCAAGCTAGTGGGATATGGATTGTGTCTGGCATTGATGCCAACGGATGTAACGGAGTCGACACCATGACCATTACCATTCCGCAACCTGCTGTATTTGCTGGGAACGACACCAGTGTTTGTCCTGGATTCTCAATCTCCTTAAATGCTTCGCTAGCTAATACCTATCAGTGGAGTACCAATACAAGCAATGGTAACACCTACACCCCGTTAAGCAACGAAGTTATTTCGGTTATTGGATACGATATTAATCAATGTCCAGCCTACGATACCCTGTTGGTTACAGTATTCCCGGCTGCTGTTGTTGATGCTGGCCCTGACATTCAAGTTTGTTCAGGAAGTACTGTTACAATTACAGGAAACGGCGTAGCCACGTATTCATGGGATAATGGGTTAACCAACGGTCAAAGCTTTATTCCACCGGTTGGTGTTGTAACCTACACAGTAACAGGAACCGATGTTAATGGTTGTTTAGACAACGACCAAATGGTGCTTACCGTTTGGGCAAATCCTGTCGTAAGTGCAGGAAATGATCAAGCAATTTGTGAAGGAAGTTCAACGACAATATCAGGATCTGGGGCTGTATCTTATGTTTGGAACAATGGTGTAATTGATAACACAGCATTTACCCCACTAACGAATGCGAATTACACGGTGACAGGAACTGACAACAATGGGTGTATTGGAACTGACAACATGAACATTACCATTGAACCGGCTTCATTTCCGAATTTCAATACGGCATTAACTGCGGATTGTAATCCATTCACGTTTACCTTAACGAATACCTCAACCGGTACACCTGCCGTAAATGCGCTGTGGGATTTTGGCGATGGAAACACTGCCAGCGGCACTAATTCGGTGACAGGCACCTACAGTAATTCAGGTTGCTATGATGTTGAATTAACCTTAACGACCGCCTTGGGATGTATTTGGGACACGATGATTTTGGATTATTTATGCAGTTATCCTGTACCTATTGCCGATTTTGAAGCAAGTCCAAGCAGTCTATCCGACATGCAAAACATGAGTACCATGGAAAATCAAAGTTCAGGCTCCAACTTTTATTGGTGGGATTTTGGAGACGGTTCTCAAAATTCAACGGAATTTTCTCCTATCCATGCCTTTCCCAACAGCACCGCCGCAAATTTCTTGATTACCCTTATAGTTTCTACGGCCAATGGATGTACCGATACCGCAACCCAGGTTGTTAGCTTAACCGATTCCGAAATTATTTATGTACCCAATACTTTTACTCCGGACGGAAATGAGTTCAATCAAAGTTGGCTCCCCATCATTACCGGAGGTTTTGACCCGTTCGAATATACTTGCATCATCTATGACCGATGGGGTGAAATTATTTGGGAAACCCATAGTCATTTGATTGGTTGGGATGGCAAGAATCTGAATGGAAAAGACGTTCAACAAGGCACCTACACATGGAAAATACTCTTAAAAGTACCCTACATGGATAAACGAAAGGAGTATTCAGGTCATCTCAACTTGATTCGATAATCTATTTCAAAAAATTATCATTATTTTTACGTGGCTTAGCAACTCCTTAGCGCTTTTGTTCGTTAGGGGGTTAACCTAAATTTAACTTGAAAGTAATGCGAATTTTTATTCTTGTATTAAGTTTTCTTTGTCTTCATGCGAGTTACGCCCAAATTACCCTTTGCTTGGGACAAGACACCTCCGTTTGCCCGGGACAATCCGTTACGATCAACAACTGTAACGTTGGAAACATCAACAATGTAGCAGGAATCTACTTGAATCAACCGAATCAGGTGAATTTATCCGATGATCAATGGTCTGGCGTTGTAAACGTTGGATTTCCTTTCAGTTTTTATGGACAAAACTATACGCAGTGTGTCATTGGTTCAAACGGGCTAATATCATTCAACCTGAATAATGCTAACGGTTATTGTCCTTGGTCGTTAGGAGGAATACCCCCCCTACCGAATATGCAGTTAACCTCAGCCCGAAATTCCATCATGTTAACTTACCAAGATATCAACCCAAGTTTAGGAGGACAAATTCAATATCAAACGATTGGTGTGGCACCCAACCGACGTTTTGTGGTTCTTTACAAGAATATCATGATGTTTAGTTGCACCCAACAATGCAATTACATGGCAATTGTATTGTACGAGACCACTAATGTATTTGAATTGCATATTGGAAACAAACCGATTTGCCAAGGTTGGAATGGTGGATTGGCCATCCAAGGATCCGAAAACAACCCTATGACGGTTGCTCACATTACACCAGGTCGAAATAATACGGTTTGGGGAGCGAACCAAGATGGCAGAAGGTTTACGCCAACTGCTCCTAACAATACAAACACCTACACCATGGCTCAAATTCCCTATATCTTGGTATCCAGTCCCGGAACGAATTTTCTTTGGGCCAATACTTTAGGTCAAACCTTTCCTTACAACAACGGTGTTCTCGTAGTCAACAATGTCCCTTCCCCTGGTCCAACGGGCTATTATTTATCTGGTTCAGCCTGTAACGCAAACATAGGATCCATAACCAACGATACCACATGGATTTCGATTGGAGGAGCAGCAGTAAATGTTGCCGTGGTTAATGACGTTTGCTCACAAAGCATTGGATCCGTAACCGCCAATCCTACTGCAGGAACACCTCCTTTTACCTACACCTGGACTCCCAACATCGGTAACACCCAAACGGTCAACAACCTACCTGCGGGAACCTATACGGTGAGTGTTCAAGACGCAAGTGGTTGTCCAGCAACCGGAACTGGAATTATTGGTGATACCCCTGCCCAATACTCAGCTACCATGACCCAAGTGAGTTGTCCCGGAGGCAATGACGGAACTGCAACCGCGCAAATTACGCCTCCTGCAGCTGGTACTACCTACTCCTGGAGCAATGGACAGACGACCCAAACCGCTACTGGCTTAAGTGCTGGAACTTATACATGTGTTGTTTCAACACCCACCGGTTGTTCGGGTTCGGTAAGTATAACAGTAACTGAAATCCCGGGTATGCAACTTACGTTATCCAATGTGGCAAATGCCAATTGCAACAGTGCTACGAATGGAACAGCTACGGTCAATGTGATTCAAGGTACGCCTTCATATAGTTATCAGTGGATTGGGGGTTCAGCCTCTAACAGCAATACAGCTATCGATTTAGGAGCCGGGACACACACCGTAATCATCACCGATGCAAACGGTTGCACGGTAGACACCTTCATTGTAATTAGTGAACCTCCTCCACTTTCTATCATGTCCTTAACGCAAGACACGATGATTTGTCCTGAAGCAAGCGTTGTATTGTCGGCTCTGGGTACCGGGGGATCTTCACCTTACAACTACAGCTGGGTTGATGATGCAGGAAATATTTTCGGACCTGGAAGTTCCGTAACGGTTGATCCGGCTGGATCACCTACGGAATACTGTGTGACCCTATCAGAGCAATGCGGGTCTCCCCATGCACAACAATGCATGACGGTGACCTTCCCAACTCCTATTGTTCCAAGCATTGCTCCCAATTATCCCATTTTGTGCATGCCAGGTAATTTCACTTTTAGCAATACTTCTTCCAATGCGGTCGAGATTGCCAGTACGAGTTATTCTTTTTCAAACGGAGACGTAATTACTGTACCGGGAATGCAAAGTTTCTCCAATACGTTCGCAACCCCAGGATTTTACTCGGTTAATTTAACCGCCACTTCCATTTACGGATGTGTCTATTCCAATAGCATTCAAGATATTGTTGAGGTAACTCCTCTTCCAACCGCTGACTTTGTATTATCGAGGAATCCTGTAACTTGGTTTGAAACAACGGTGCAAGCGAACGACAACTCTCAAGGAAACATCGTTGACTGGCAATGGAGTTGCGCTGGTGCAGAACAAATCACCAGCAACGGAATGAATGCAATGTTAACGTTTCCACAAGGTCAAGTTGGAACCCATTTGATTCGTTTAACGGTTACAACCGCTCAAGGATGTTCTGACTCAGTAAGCCTTCCCCTTCAGATCATTCCGGACGTGGTGTTTTACGTACCGAATACCTTTACTCCAGACGACGACGAACATAACCAAACCTGGAAATTCTATGTTGAAGGGATTGATCAATCCGGTTTTCATCTAGCAGTTTACAACCGATGGGGTGAAATAGTTTGGGAAACCTATGATGCTACCGCGGAATGGGACGGTCAATACGGAGGCAATAAAGTAATGCCAGGAGTGTACACTTGGACTGCCTGGTACAAGGAGCGTGACAGCGACGGAAAAAAAATCAAACAAGGATTCATCAACGTACTTCGATAAAACATGAAAAAAACACTGATCATTTCTTCCTTAATTTTTGCGGTTGTGGCATGTGGGGTTGTGGAGATTCCGAGCCTACCAACTGCAACGACTCCAACTCAAAAACCTGGGTTAACGAATGATGAGGTTATCAAAGGTCTAAAAGAAGCACTTTCCGTTGGTATTAAAAACTCGATTGATTCAACTTCTATTACGGATGGATTTTTGAAAAATACAGCAATCCGATTGCCCTTCCCTCCTGACGCAATCAAGGTAAGAGACAAAGCAATCAGCCTTGGAATGCAGGGGCAAGTGGATAAATTTGAAACTACTTTGAATAGAGCCGCTGAAGAAGCGGTAAAAGAAGCGTTACCCATTTTCAAGGACGCCATATTGAACATGTCCATTCAGGATGGATTTGCCATTTTAGAAGGCGGTGAAGGTGCCGCAACACGGTTCTTAAAGGATAATACTTCAGAAAAATTAATCGCAGCGTTCTCACCAAAGGTGAAAGAGGCCACGAGTAAAGTTCAACTGACCTCCTATTGGAACCCGATCATTACCAAATATAACGCTGTTACAGCTTTATCTGGAGGGGAAAAAATCAATCCTGATCTTGATGCATACGTAACTCAATTGGCCATTAAAGGGCTTTTTGTGATTGTCGAGAAAGAAGAAAATAAAATACGCAAGAATCCTGGAGCAAGGGTAACCGACTTGTTACAAAAGGTATTCGGAAGTCTTTAAATTAAGCCTTTGAAATTTTATCCACCCACAGAATTAGCGCTTAACGGAAGAGGGCATATTTATCATTTAGGCTTATCCCCTGATGAACTTGCTGACACCATCCTTTTGGTAGGAGATCAAGATCGGGTATCGCTCATTTCAGCGTTTTTTGACACGATTGAACACCGAAGTCAACACCGAGAATTTGTATGCCATACGGGAACTTACCAGGGAAAACGTATCAGTGCATTATCTACAGGAATTGGAACGGACAACATTGATATTACTGTCAACGAATTAGATGCTCTTGTCAATATTGACTTGGCTACAAGGACCGAAAAAGCAGAAAAAAAATCACTTAATTTGATTCGCATAGGAACCTGTGGTATTTTACAACCAGAGATTCCGATTCATAGCTACATTGTTTCGACCCATGCTTTCGGTTTGGACAATGTGGCTCATTTTTACGATATCCAATTCAATGATTTAGAAACGGAAATGAATCAACGACTCAATGCGTTTCTGAATCTTCCTGAAGCCGTAAATTCCTACTTTGTGTCTGCGAACGATGATTTAACGTACGCTTTGACTGGAGAACAATGTTTTCCAGGAATAACTATTACAAGTTCTGGTTTTTACGGACCTCAAGGTCGTGCACTGAGGTTAGGCACTAAATTGGAAGGTATTCAACTTAAAGCCCAGTACTTCGCTGAAAACAACCTTCGGCTCGTAAATTTCGAAATGGAGAGTTCAGCTCTTTTCGCATTAGGAAGAAGTTTAGGGCATCGTTGCGCAACGATCTGCTTAGGTGTGGCCAACAGGCCAAAAACAACTTTTTCTGAAGGTTATGGAGAGGCAATGAAAGAGCTTATCAAATTCGTATTAGATCGAATATAAATTACTCAGCAAGGTATTTATCCAAAGTAATGTGGAGATTTATTCCTCGTAGGTCATTGCCTTTTGCGATAATCTCACCTGTTCCGTCAATTAAAAATGCTGTGGGAATAGAATTAACACCGTACAGATCCGAGATTTTATTATTCTCATCCAATCCATGATAGGACCAATCCATGCCCTCAGACGCAATTGCAGCTTTCCAAGCATCGGATTCTCTGTCCAGGGAAACACTGAAGACGGTAAAACCTTTGCCATTGGTAAAACGCCTTTTTTTATACTTACTATAGGCCTCCACTACGTTGGGCATTTCTTTTCGACAAGGTCCGCACCACGAAGCCCAAAAATCAATCAACACCAATTTACCGCGCAACTTTGAAAGCTTTAAGGTCTTACCTTTCGGAGAAACCATGGTAATTTCTGGCGCTTTACCTAAAAGGGTCGGTTCATTCTCGGTGTAATAGGTGAAGCAAAAAGCAACACACAACATCAGAAGAGCAATGACAACTGGAAAAAACTTATTTTTCATGAATCCTAACCTATACGGCGAATATCAGCGCCGATATTATTCAAACGAATTTCAATATCCTGATATCCTCGGTCAATTTGTTCAATGTTATGAATTACACTTTTACCTTTTGCGGAAAGCGCAGCAATTAAAAGCGACACACCGGCTCTGATATCGGGTGAAGTCATCGAAATACCCTTAAGCTGATGTTCGCGGTTCAAACCAATGACTGTCGCTCGGTGCGGATCACAAAGAATAATTTGGGCTCCCATATCAATTAACTTATCCACAAAAAAGAGGCGCGACTCAAACATTTTCTGATGAATCAAGACCGAACCTTTCGCTTGGGTTGCCACAACCAATATAATCGATAATAAATCTGGCGTAAATCCTGGCCAAGGTGCATCATAAATTGTTAGAATTGAGCCATCTATAAAGGTATCGATCTCATACTTATCTTGAGCAGGAACAAAAATATCATCGCCTCTTCGTTCTAACTTGATACCTAATCTGCGAAAGACATTGGGAATAATTCCCAAATTTTCCCAACTAACATCCTTGATGGTGATTTCCGATTGAGTCATGGCAGCCAATCCAATGAAACTTCCAATTTCAATCATATCTGGCAATACCCGGTGAAAACAACCTTTCAATTCTTTTACCCCTTCAATGTGCAGTAAATTGGAACCGACCCCTTCAATTTTAGCCCCCATGGAGTTAAGCATTTTACATAATTGCTGAATGTAGGGTTCACAAGCTGCGTTGTAAAACGTAGTTTTTCCTTCAGCTAAAACAGCAGCCATGAGAATGTTCGCTGTTCCGGTAACAGAAGCTTCGTCTAAATGAATATAAGTTCCCTTTAATTTTTTCGCTTCAATGGAATAAAAATGCTCACCGGCATCGTAATTGAATTTCGCTCCTAATAAGGTAAAACCCTCAAAGTGAGTGTCCAATCGCCTGCGTCCGATTTTATCTCCTCCAGGTTTGGGAATAAATCCTTTTCCAAAGCGCGCCAAAAGCGGTCCAACAATCATAATTGAACCCCTTAAAGCCGAAGCACGTTTCTTGAAATCTTCAGTTTCTAAATAGGCTAAATTAATGTCCTTTGCCTGAAAAATATAGGTGCCTTTTTCGACCTTCTCCACTTTCACACCCATAGTTTGTAACAAGCTAATTAACTTATTAACATCAATGATGTCGGGGACATTTGCGATAGTCACTTTTTCAGCGGTCAACAACGGTGCACAAAGAACTTGCAACGCTTCATTTTTTGCGCCTTGCGGATACAAATCCCCTTTCAAGGGCTTTCCTCCATGAATTTCAAAAGATGCCATTATTTTTTAAATTTTTTCTTTTGTTTTTGCTTAAAATTCTTATTGAACTTTTTATTCGAATTTCCAATACCCATAGACTTGAGGAGGGTATTCGTGTGGGTCAACTCATCTGGATTTTCCAAGACAAGTTCCCCTTTGGATAACTCTTTTAATTGATTGGCAATCACATGGTTTTCAACAGTATCATTGTTGTGTGCCAAAAATTGCTTTTTCATAAAATTCGCCATCGTAATTTTCAGGTACTCCTTTTCTTCTGGATCTTCAATGGTTTTTGAAGACTCTAAAATTTCTTGAATATACTTTCCGTAGTGGCCGTATCGAATGTTGCTTGATGGATAAATAACTCGTTTCGGTTTTTCCTGAAGCGACTCAGGTTTGGGTATTTCGTATGGCGAATCCACCTCCAATTTAAAGTCGGACATAACGAACAGGTGCGTCCACAATTTGTGGCGAAAATCATCCACATCACGCAAGTGAGGGTTCAATTGTCCCATTACTTCTATGATGGCTTGGGCTGCACGATTTCTTTCATTTCGATCCTTGATTTCCAAGGCATGAGCAATCATATTCTGCACATTCCGTCCATACTCCGGAAGAATTAGCGGACCACGGGTTGTATTGTATTCCATTAATTGTCGATTTTTTGCCCTAGAGCATTCATGTAAATATCGCGTGCTTCATCCATAAAACCAAACGGTTTGAGATCAACCTGCATTTTTCCTTTGGTCACATGTCCTAGCAGAACCACGGGAACTGTAACATTTTTAAGGTAATGATTGAACTGATCACGTTTTTCTTCGGGCAAAGTAACGACCACTCTTCCCTGGCCTTCACCAAATAAAAAGGCATCGGTGCGTATATCCATGTCTGTTTCGATATCAAAACCCAAACCTCTTGGTATTCCCATTTCGGTTAAGGTAACAAATAATCCTCCATCAGAAACATCATGGGCTGCATTGATAAATTCACCCTCAATAAGGTCTTTTACTACTTGGTGTAATTGAAATTCTTTCTCTAAGTCAAAGGTAGGTGCAGGAGACAACTTTACACCGCAAAGCGTTGAAAGATATTCTGAAGAGCCTAGGTCCGCGCTATATTCGCCAATCATGTAGATGATATCACCTTTATCTTTGAAATCCAACGTCATCCGACGTTTCTTGTCTTCCAAAACACCAATCATACCGATGGTTGGCGTCGGGAAAACAGGTACTTCTTTCCCCCCAATCACCGATTGGTTGTAAAATGAAACGTTTCCACCTGTAACCGGAGTTGAGAACTTAATGCAAGCAGCACTCATTCCTTTTATGGCCCCAACAAATTGCCAATAACTCTCAGGATTATGAGGATTCCCGAAGTTCAAACAATTAGTGACCGCAGAAGGAACACCTCCTGAAACGGTAATATTTCTTGCTGCCTCTGCTACGGCAATCATGGTCCCAACCTCGGGGTTGGCATGGACGTATCGAGAATTACAATCCACCGTCATGGCTAATGCTTTTTTTGTGCCTTTAACGGACACAATAGCTGCGTCGCTTGGAGCATTAGTGGACATATTCACCGTTCCTACCATTGAATCGTATTGTTCATAAATCCAACGCTTTGAAGCAATATTTGGTAAACCAAGTAATTGAAAAGCTACTTCTTTAAGGTTTTTCGGAACAGGGACCGAATCCGGATTAAATTTCAATGATTCACTAAAATAGGCAGGCTCCGAATATGCTCTTCGGTATTGAGGAGCACCACCACCAAGCACCAGCGATTCCGCAGGCACATCTCCCACCAATTCATCGTTCATGTAGTATCGAACGCGGCCTGTATCTGTAACGATTCCAATTTGCTCTGCGTGTAGGTCCCACTTTTCAAAAATTGAAGTAACCACCGATTCTTTGCCCTTGTGAACCACCACCAACATTCGTTCTTGCGACTCCGACAACAAAATCTCATAAGGAAGCATGTTGGCTTGACGCGTTGGAACCTTATCCAAATAGATATCCATACCTACTCCACCCGAAGCGGACATTTCCGTTGTTGAGCAGGTAATTCCGGCAGCTCCCATATCCTGCATTCCCACAATGGCATCCGTTTCTGCTAATTCCATCGTAGCCTCAAGCAGTAGTTTTTCCATGAAGGGGTCTCCTACTTGCACCGATGGTAAATCGTTGGCAGAATCTTCGGTAATATCTTTAGAGGCAAATGCCGCCCCTGCGATTCCATCCTTACCGGTGGCGGAACCAACAATAAACACGGGATTTCCTGGACCTTTAGCTGTTGCTGAAATGATTTTTTTTGTGTCAATAAGACCTGCGGAAAAGGCATTTACTAAGGGATTGGTATTATATGATTCATCAAAGAACACTTCTCCCCCAACGATAGGAATACCAAAGGCGTTTCCGTAATCCCCAATTCCTTTAACCACGCCTTTTACGAGCCATTTAGTGCGAGGAAGATTCAAGTCACCAAATCGAAGGGAATTCAATTGTGCAATGGGCCGAGCACCCATGGTGAAAATATCCCGGTTGATTCCTCCAACACCCGTGGCAGCCCCTTGGTAGGGCTCGAGTGCACTGGGGTGGTTGTGGGATTCTATTTTAAAAACACAACCCAAACCGTCGCCAATATCGACGATTCCAGCGTTTTCTTCACCCGCCTTAACCAGCATGTGAGGACCATCTTTTGGGAGAGTTTTCAACCAAAGAATAGAGTTCTTGTACGAACAATGTTCCGACCACATTACCGAATAAACGGCAGTTTCCGTAAAATTGGGGGTCCTTCCTAAAATTTCTTTGATTGCTTCAAACTCTTCCGATGTTAAACCAAGATCTTGGGCTTGCTCCAAAGTTGCTTCCTGCTGCACACTTGCTTCCATAAATGACTTTGTACAAAGGTAATCAAATCCCTAAGACCTCAATTCTACCTTACAACAAAAAAAAATCCCTCGAAAGGGATTTAATTACGAAAGGATTCTGGCATCAGTGACCGCAATGGACCACATAGCTGCCCGTAGAATCCGTGTATCCATTGGCCTCTAGTGCTTCCATTTCATCCCCACATTTTTCACCCAGCTCAATCTCGGCTCCCGCCTTGTCATAATGGCAATCTGCACATTTGTTCTTTTTACAAGCAACAAAGGAAAAAACAAAGACTGAAGAAAGAACGATTAACATTGTTTTTTTCATGATATATAGGATTAAAATTTACGAGTTAAGACATAAGCAAGGCTGAAGTAAATATTTCTACCGGGAAAAGGCATTTGAATGTTTTTCAACCGCGAAAGATGGTCAATGTAGGTGGTGTTAAAAAGGTTTCTGACCCCCATTTTGACCGTAAACTCCTCTTTTTTGCCTAAAATCAATGAAAAGGCTGCGTCTAAAACGTGATAGGCGTTCGAGGTCGATTCGTTAAAGGCAACTTGATTTTGGGGCCCCATCAAGGTGGACTGCACTACCAAATCTTTGAGACGAATTTTTTTACCCAGATTTAACTCATATCGAAGGGTATTCATGAGCCTTGGTTGAGGAATTAACGAAACCGAGCTATCTCCTAAGGCATTGACCGCTATGTACGAGGCAGACACTTCCCAATGAAGTCCATGCGCAAAATGCGGGTGAAAATGGAAACCAACATCCAATCCGTAAAACAAGACTTGGTTGTTTTGAACGTAGGAAAATGCAGGAATTCCGTCCATTAAGGTATCCATTGGTTGCAAATAAATATAGTCCCTAATGTAGTTAACAAAAGGATTTACGACGATAACGCTATGTTCTGAATGGCGTTCCAAGGTCAGATCTAGTTGGGATGCTTTTTCAGGCTTGAGATCCTCCCTCCCCACCTCGTACCTCAAAGCGCCGTGGTGATAACCGTTCGAATAGAGTTCGGTTAAATGTGGCGCGCGAAAACCCGTTGACGCATTGCCTCGAACAACGGTTTTACCCGAAGCCCAAACAGCGCCTAAGGTACCGTTCACGCCGTGATAATTCAACCTGCGTTGACTTGATGCGTCCACCATTAAACCGCGAAAATCGTAGCGCAATCCGCCTTGGATATTCCATTTTCCTAAATCCGACGTAATGGAGGTAAAAATTCCAGCATCCAAGACCCTCGCGTTGGGAATAAGGGTATCCGAAGCATACATAGCATTCGTATTATTTTGCAACATGCTTTGAAATCCTGAAATCCAACGAACCTTTGGATTCCATTTATAGGTCCATTTCGCTTGAGCTATTCCATTCATCAACAACATGCTGAGGGAAGGAATGGTGACTTTTTCATCGTATTCGATCAAGCGGTTGGCGGTTCCCCCAACCATGATATTTACATCGGATTTATCCCGATACCAATGGGCGGTAGTTTGCAGTAAATGGTTCTGAAAAAATTGTGCTGGAAGTTCGTAAAATCTACCGCGATCTTCCACTTGAAAAGTCATGGGTGTTGCCGTGGTATCATGAGTATGACCCGGGATGCCTGCAACGGAGTGGCTCATGGTATAGCGTAATGCAAAAAGGCTTCGTTGCCCGGAATAGGACATACTCAGTTTGGCGCCGAGGTCATTGAACCGTGAGTTCTTAGCAAATCGACCACTGGGTAATTGAAAATCAGCATGATTCGAGTAATTTAATGCCACCAACCAACGGAATCGTTGGTAAGACTCCCGAAACATGACTTGAGCTCTTCCGCCCATGGAGTTGGTAAAAGCGTCGACCCCTGCTTCAACCGACCTGGTATAAGAAGCGGCAAAAGGCGCATCGACCAAATATACGACCCCTCCCAAGGCATCGGCTCCGTAAAGCAAGGTAGCGGGACCCTTAATGACCTCAACGCTTGAAATTCCCAAAGAACTTAAACCGATTCCATGATCACCCCCCCATTGTTGACCTTCAAGGCGCAAACCATTCAAAAGGGTCACGATACGCATTCCTTGCATTCCGCGAATGACAGGTTTGCTGATTCCATTGCCGAGTGAGGCCGCGTAGACCCCGGGAATTTTACCCATCAATTCACCTAGATTCAGGGTTGAAATCGCATTCAAATCCGAAAGCTTTCGACTCTCAACATGGAATGGGTTCTTTTGCTTCAGTACGGTTGAACCCGACGAAACAGTGACTTCGTGCATATCCAAATGATTGGCTTTTAAACGAAGGGTAATGAACGGCGTTCGAAAAGAAATATCACCGTGAAAAACTCGATACCCCACGGCGGTCAATTTCACCGAAACTCTGCCCGTTGTGAGAGGAATAAACTGAATTTTTCCTTCCTTGTTGGTGGTAAAACTTTGGTCCGTTTCCAACATGTGGACATTGCAATCAACCACAGGACGGTTGTCCAGGGAATCCAATACCGTTATTTCCACTAGCTGGGAAAACAATATTGTCGGAACCACGATGAACACCAAGGTTAAATACTTGAAAATCATACCTATTTAATTAATGCAACCGAGTTGCGTTTTGCAAATATAAAATATTTAGTGCAATTTTGTTGCAATAAGAAAAAAAATGTCGTTGCCACGAAATACCAAGGCCAAGCAAGCAGTATTGGACGAAATCAACCGTTCTACCTATGCTTTAAGCCAGCCGGAACTGTTTGAACGGGTCAAAGGGACTTGCGACCGCGTAACCGTTTATCGTATTTTGGACCGTTTAGTTGCGGAGAATAAAATCCACAGAATTGTCAATGTAGATGGCACCCTGAATTACGCAGCATGTATCCAATGCGATACCCATAATATGCATGCACACGATCATTTACATTTCAGTTGCATCGAATGTAAGAAGATCGAGTGTCTATCTGAGCAATCCGTGCAGGTTCAATTACCCAGCCATTACCAAATCAAGGAACTATTTCTTACCATTTCAGGAATTTGTCCGACCTGCCAAGTAGACTGATCGATTTTGCCCCGCCTGGAAAAGGTTGTACAAAGGCATAACGGCTCTGACTGGAAAGCAAAACTCCATTTTCAAGGCTCCGCGAAAAGCTACGTCATCGAAGTCCTATTTTTTTCCTTAATTTTGCCAACAAATCAATTGATTATGAATTACGACATTATAGTTATTGGTAGCGGTCCAGGGGGATACGTTACAGCTATCAGGGCTTCTCAATTAGGTATGAAAACCGCGATTATCGAAAGGGAATCGCTCGGAGGAATCTGTTTAAACTGGGGTTGTATTCCCACCAAGGCCTTGTTGAAAAGCGCCCAAGTATTTGAGTACCTTCAGCATGCCGCTGATTATGGAATTAAGGTAAAGGAAGCTAGCGCCGATTTTGACGCTGTAGTAAAACGTTCTCGCGATGTGGCCAATGGAATGAGTGCCGGTATTCAATTCTTAATGAAGAAAAATAAAATCGATGTGATTAAAGGAACGGCGAAGGTGGCTCCAGGAAAACAAGTTCACGTCGTTGACGAGTCGGGCAAGGCATCAACCTACAGTGCTGGTAAAGGTGTTATCATCGCCACAGGGGCTCGTTCGAGGGAACTTCCCAACTTGCCTCAAGATGGTACGAAGATCATTGGATACCGTCAAGCCATGACGCTTGCCAAACAGCCGAAAAAATTAGTGGTTGTGGGTTCAGGTGCCATTGGGGTGGAATTTGCTTATTTCTACAATGCCATGGGAACGGAAGTAACCATCGTTGAATATATGCCGAACATTGTTCCGGTAGAAGACGAAGAAGTATCAAAACAATTGGAGAAATCTTTTAAGAAATCGGGCATCAACATCATGACGGAAGCTTCGGTTGAATCCGTTGATACTAAAGGAAAAGGATGCGTGGTTACCGTAAAGACTGCCAAAGGCGAAGAAAAAATAGAATGCGATGTGGTGTTGTCTGCGGTTGGAATCCAAGCGAATATTGAAGGATTGGGGCTTGAGGAGGTGGGAATTATTCAGGACAAAGGTAAAATTCCTGTCAACGAATACTATCAAACGAATATCCCCGGATACTATGCCATCGGAGATTTAGTTCCTGGCCCTGCCTTGGCACACGTTGCCTCAGCCGAAGGAATCATATGCGTGGAGCAGTTGGCGGGACATCATCCGGAGCCGTTGGACTACGGAAATATTCCGGGATGCACCTATTGCTCTCCAGAAGTAGCTTCGGTCGGAATGACCGAAAAAGCAGCCAAAGCTGCCGGACTGGATATCAAAATTGGTAAATTTCCTTTCTCCGCTTCCGGAAAAGCGAGTGCTGCCGGAGCAAAAGATGGTTTTGTAAAGCTGATTTTTGACGCAAAATACGGAGAACTTTTGGGTGCCCACATGATTGGAGCCAACGTGACCGAAATGATTGCAGAGATTGTTGCTATTCGTAAATTAGAAACCACGGGCATGGATTTAATCAAAACCGTTCACCCGCATCCAACCATGTCAGAGGCCATCATGGAAGCTGCAGCTGCGGCCTACGGAGAGGTAATACACTTATAATGCTATTTATACGGACGGTCCTTGGTATTACCCTTGGACTTTTTATCGGCGTGGTCGTTAATGGAAGCATGGTGCAATTAGGTACTGTTTTGTTTCCCTTTCCGCCTGAAGTTAATTTTGACACAAGCAGCGGAATGCAAGCTTTCCATGATTTGCCCGTGCACTTTTATATTTTTCCTTTCTTGGCACATGCAATTGGAACCTTGAGCGGGTGCATTACTGCAATTATTATTCTTAGAAAACAAGGGAAATGGGTAGTTTACAGCATTGGCTACCTATTTTTTGTGGCGGGTATAATTGCTGTTGATTTGATTAACGCCCCTGTTTGGTTCGACATCCTCGATCTTAGTCTTGCTTATTTGCCCATGGCTTGGCTATCCATGCAGTCTCGGATTGCAAAAAAGTCATAAAACACCTTTTCGTTTTTCAGTAATTGTGACAATTCGTCATTGAAATTTGGTGAAACACCCTCCTTTGTCATATTATCTGAGATGGCACGCTCCTTGAAATGACAGGGC
>JAIXRC010000032.1 GCA_027485415.1 Cryomorphaceae bacterium
GTAGCATTGGTTACAAGCGCTTGGCTTTGATCGATGGTAACGGGATTGTTTTGGTTCACCACAAAATTGTACGAACTGGTGCAGCCGTTGGCGTCGGTTAGGGTAAGTTGGTACATTCCAGAAGTTAGATTGGAAAGATCGGCGGTATTGCCCTGATTGCTCCACCCGTAAGATACGCCAGGGCTAGGACTCGTAATTCCTGTAATAGAACCCAAGGTACCGTCACAAGCAACAGGATTGATCACCATTTGGGAGGTGTCGATGCTTGGACCGCCGAAAGCTCCAACAACAATCCCCGTTATACTGTCCATGCAACCGTTGGCGTCAGTAACGTAGAGCGTATAACTCCCGGGAGAAAGCCCTGATGGGTTAAGATTAACGGATTGATTGGACCAAAGAAAGGAGTAGGGGGCGGTTCCACCGCTCAGTGCGATTCCATTGATAGCTCCGTTGTTTTGACCACAGAGTGCTGGTAGCACTTGCATGTTTGCAGAATCTAGATTTAACGCAATATCACCCGGTACAGTCAAGGGTCCGAGGGTATCTGTACATCCGTTTTGATCCATTGCCACGAGGGTGTAGGTGCCAGCGCTGACGTTAGATAGGTTCATACTGGTACTGTTGCCCGGTGTCCACAAATACTGTAATCCCTGACCGCTCGTTGAAATGCCTGAAATACCACCGGTTGCTTGCCCACAAAAAGCGGTTGAATAGGTCACTGCAGCACCATCGATGCTAGGACCCGCTATTTGAGGTACGTTGATGGGCAGGGTTGATGATGTGCAACCGTTTCCATCGGTAACGGTGAGTGTGTAGTTACCAACGGAAAGATTTGTGGCATTGACAGCATTTCCGCCGCCGTTGCTCCAGCTGTAGGTTAAGCCGTTTCCGTTAACTGTAATTCCGTTAATAGAACCCAAGGTTCCGTTGCATAAAACAGGAGAAATGGTAAGGTTGGTGGTATCAAGAATGGGCCCACTGGTGCCGTTGATTTGGTATGGGCCGGAGTTCGTAGAACAGCCCGCAGCATCGCTAACGGTTAAAGTATACGATCCAGCGGCGGCATTGGTGAGGTTTAAAGTATTTCCACCGTTGTTACTCCAAGAATAGGAATAGGGTTGGGCACCTCCATTAACACTGAGTCCTGTGATACTTCCTGGGTTTAGGCAAGTTGCATTGGTAATAACGGCATTTCCGCTGATTGTTGGTGCGCTTCCAACAACTACCGTGACCGCTTTCCGGAAGGAACCTGGACAAATTCCAATGTAGTAGGTAGTAGTGCTATTCAAAACGGGCGTCGTAAAACTATTTCCAGTGCCAACAGCGGTAGTTCCAAATGGGGTGGAGTACCAGGTTAACGATCCTGCTGGTGGATTCCCGGTCGTTGAAGCCGTGAGCGTGACACTACCATTACCGCAAATCGTATCATTTGCAGCAATTATGTCATAAGCAGAACTATTGGTGGTCGAAATTCCGGTGTGTCCTCCGGTAGCACCGTTTTGAGGAAAATTCGGCACGTGGGTTGAATTGGTGGTTCCTGCAATTCCGCCGTTTACGTTGATGGTTGGATTTCCTGAAGTAATGGAAACATAACCACCACCGCCGCCACCGCCGGGTCCATCCGCTTCCATTTGAGGGTTTGGCGCAAATAACCCGATACTTAAAACTTGATTGCCCCCATCTCCACCTTTGGCAGAAATACTTACCGTATTGGGAATGGGATTCGAATTGGAAACATATACGGTTCCACCGCCCCCGGCTCCCCCGGCACCGTCTATTCCGAATTTCTGTGTAGAAGCTTGAACCGCGGTTTGTCCGTTGGGATTGGCGTTGATACCATTGGCACCATTGGCTTCAATCGTTCCTGATCCAACGATAGAACCATATACTTTCACGAAAGCAATACCACCGCCTCGACCTCCTCCGCCACCTTGTCCATTGTTTTGGTCGCCAGCGCCACCACCACCTCCTGCGAAAATCCGCGTGTTGTCTTGGGCAAGGGGATGTCCGCCTAAACCTCCTTCCTTTCTTCGGTAATCGCCTCCCCAGCTGGTGTTGTTGGGGCCAACCGTGTTTTCGTTTTGGTTCACTGTCGCACCCGAATAACCACCTCGGCCGCCTCCAGGGCTTACTGAACCGCCCATGCCTGCTGCTTCCAGGTTCCAGTTAACGTTATAGGTAGGATTCGGTACGCCTTTTCCAGTATAAGTCAGGGCTGTATTTCCAACGTTGCAACCTCCACCACCACCAGCATTGTGGTTGTTTCCTCCGCCACCACCGTTGGCTGGTGCTGATTTACAATACCTCGAATAAATGGCATCGTATTCCGTGTAAAACCCAGCGATGCTTTCCCCTTTTTCGGCGCCTTGGGTGGCTACATGGGAAGCACAAAACCCAATATCATTGACATTTCCAGGAGGGCTACCAAGGGTTTGATCCTCGGTTACCCCACCTCGAAAACCTGAGCCAGAGGCAGAAATGCTGCCGTTGGTATTTAAGGTCAGCGTACCGTCGACCTCTACTGCAACTACGCCACCTACCGTACCATTCCATGGCGTTGGGACCGCGGAAGTATTGGAATTAATGGTCAAATTGACGAATCTTGGAACTCGAACTATCTGAACACGGCCGGAAATGCTGTAATTATTTACCAAAGGACACATAAGGCTGATGCTGTTAGCGCCGGCCAGTGAACGAACTTCGGCTAATTCGAATTTTCCAGCGTTATTGTAATTCAGTATTTCTCCCCAAAGCTGAATGTTTTGGTTCCAATCGTTCAAATGCCCAATCGGAGTGGTGTAAGGTCCCCAAAATTGACCGTTGGAGGTGACAAATTCATTCGCGGCATAGGTGTCGACATTCATGCTGGCGCCTTGCATTTGGACTATCAAAATCAAGTCTCCTGGGGTTAAAACACCATTGAAAAAACCACCGACCATGCTGTTGGATGCTACGGTAATGACCGATTGTCCCGCACTTGCATTCGAAGTTAAGGAGGTATAACTGTTCAGAATTGCATTCGCTGCGGTAACGGTATGTGAGCCGTTCTTTCCGCGTTGAGCTAGAAGTTGGACATTCACCAAAAAAACAATAGAGAAAAAAAGGAGGGAGATTTTCATGAGCCAAAGACGTTGTTCAGGAGAGGTAAGTTGTATTATTCATGTGGAAATTTCTGTTCCAAATTTGAAAGACCGTTTTCGCAGTAAAAATAACCAATTTCGCGCTTATTTTCGAACATCTCTCGGCTTTTACTGATGTCGATTTCACGGTCGGGACGTTCGTGGTGTAAATGGTATTGCAGCGCTTTCCATCGCATGTTTTTTGCTGACATTCCCGATCGCAACGCACGGAATTCCAGATCGGTATCTTCGCCGTAACCAGGCAAGGTGTAATCCATGTCAAATCCGTTCAATGCGATTAAATCGCTTTTGCACCAACCCATATTGCAGCCAAGTAATTTGGGGGTTTTCTTGCTAGATACAAGCGGACTTTTAATGTAAAATGCTTCCTCAACCCGTTTTGTACGGTTCGAAAGCATGCGAAAAAAACCGATGTGCTCAATTCCAAATAGCCGTACATTTTTAGAAGTCTTGGCATCTAAATCGATGCGTCTTCCCGCGGTAAAAACCCTTTGAACCAAGTTTTTGCGGTGCTCTTCAATGAACCTGCGATGCAACAAGCAATCGCCATCAATGAAAACCAAGTACTCATGGTTGGAGGCTAAGATGGCTTTATTGAGGATTCGATTTTTATTGAATCCCGTATCTACCTGATCAATGTGCAGTAAATTCAAGCTGTGGGAATGGGCTGAAAGAATCGGTTGGATTCCCTCATCGATGGTGTCATGGGCTATAATGACTTGGTTAGGAAGTAAGGTTTGCTTTGTGATGGAATCTAAAACGAGTGCGAGCGCCTCATAATCTTTGTAAACCGTAATAATTAAGCTAACTGACATCGTATCAAAGGTAACGAATTAGGTCATTAGCTTGTCCATTATTTTGGCAACGGCAGGACATATCTGGGTGTTTTTCTCTGTAATTTTTAATATTTGATGCATTTTCTTTCGATCGGTGTGCGGGTATTCTCGGCATGCTAAGGGACGGTGCTCATAGATACTACATTTATTATCCGTTCCCAAAAAACTGCAGGGGGCTTTTTGAAGCACATAGTCTTGGACTTCGTCCAAGCGGAGATATTGCTCGATCAATGCAGCTTCTTTCATGCGTAAATGCTTGGCAATTCTTCGGATGTCCGCATCGCGAAAAATAGGGGAGGTGGTTTTGCAGCAATTGGCACAATCGAGGCAGTTGAGGGTTTGGAACACCTCATCGTGTTCTTTGTGAAACCAAACATCCAAGTGTTTGTTTTTTCTATTCTTGTGCAAAAAGGCTTTAATCTCCTTCCATTGAGTTTTGCTTTTATCCAGCCATGAGGATAGTTCGGGGTTCATGTTTAGATCTTTGTTTTTAGGTATTTTGCATCAAACCAAAAGGTACCGAAGGGGACAAGAGACATCAACCATCCCAGGATGAAAAAAGTACCATTTTTTTCAGATTTAATTCCATAAATCAACACCCACAGGCAATAGGCAATGAATAAAACCCCGTGGCTCATTCCGACAATAAGGTTGGGTAGATCGTAACCGTATTTGTATTTGAGTGGTACCGTTATGCCTAAGCTCAAATAGGAAATGCCCTCTAAGATCGCTAAACTCTTGAGTATGGTTTTATGGTTCATGTAAATTGATTTTTTTGCGTTTCTAATTGAAGAATTACATCCCGATGCGCTGCAGCTTGAATAAAATCCAATTCCTTTGCTGCTTGCTGCATGCGTTTTTTCTGTTCTTTGATGGCTTTTTCCAAATCTTTTAGGCTTTTAAATTCGCTCTTTGATTCTGCGGCTAATGCGATTGCTTCCGATTGCTTGTAGGCTTTTTCACGTTCCGAATTTTGAAGAATGCCTTCCTCGATGGATTTGTTCAAAGGTTGCGGTACCAAACCGTGTTCCTCGTTGTATGCCATCTGAAGCGATCTTCTGCGTTCGGTTTCTTCCATGGTTAATCGCATCGAATCCGTGATTTTGTCCGCATACATAATGACCTTACCGTTCACATTTCGTGCAGCTCGACCAACAGTTTGCACAAGGGACTTAACATTCCTTAAAAAACCCTCTTTATCCGCATCGAGGATTGCCACCAAAGAAACTTCGGGTAAATCCAATCCCTCACGAAGTAAATTCACCCCTACAAGTACGTCAAAGGTTCCAAGACGTAATTCACGAAGAATGGCTACTCGGTCCAAGGTATCGATGTCGCTATGGATGTATTGGCTCTTGATGCCCACCTTTTGTAGATATTTTTGGAGCTCCTCGGCCATGCGTTTGGTGAGGGTTGTAACTAAGGTTCGTTCATTAACCGTAATTCGCTGCTGGATTTCATCAATCAAGTTATCGATTTGATGCCGGCTCGGACGTACCTCAATGACCGGATCCAATAATCCTGTGGGTCGAATGACTTGCTCCACGAGAATTCCTTCAGATAGGCTGATTTCCAATTCAGCAGGGGTGGCGGAAACAAAAATGCATTGATGGAGTAACCCTTCAAACTCTTCGTATTTAAGCGGACGGTTGTCCATGGCTGCTTGAAGTCGAAAGCCATAAGTGACCAGGTTCGTTTTTCGTGCCTTGTCTCCGCCGTACATGCCTTTAATTTGCGGAAGCGTTACGTGGCTCTCGTCAACGACCATTAAAAAATCGTCGGGAAAATAATCCAAGAGGCAGAAGGGTCTTTCACCTGGATTTCGGTTATCGAAGTAGCGCGAATAGTTTTCAATCCCCGAACAATAACCGAGTTCTCGGATCATTTCTAAATCGTATGAAACGCGTTCGTTGAGGCGGTTGGCTTCCTCTAATTTTCCAGCTTGCTTGAATGCTTCCACTTGCAGAACTAAATCGTCTTGAATTTGGTGAATGGCTTGCAAGGTGTTTTCGGGACTTGACACGAAAAGATTTGCAGGGTAGAGGTTTAAGGAATTAAAGCGTTCCAATACTTCGTTGGTGTAGGGATCAATGGCCTGCAATCCTTCAATTTCATCGCCAAAAAATAGTACACGAATAACATGGTCGGCGTATGCGAGAAAAATATCCACGGTGTCACCGCTGACGCGAAACATCCCGCGTTCAAAGGTTTCATCGCTTCGCGTATATAGATTTTCGACCAAGCGGTGAAGAAAGACATTTCGTGGCGTGATCATTCCAACTTCTACTGGAAGGATACTTTTCTTGAATTCATGAGGATTCCCAATACCGTAAATGCACGACACCGAAGCAACCACAATAACATCTTTTCGCCCAGAAAGCAGGGCAGAGGTTGCGGCTAAACGGAGTTTTTCAATCTCTTGGTTTATCGAGAGGTCTTTCTCAATGTAGGTGTTGGTGACGGGTAAATAGGCTTCAGGTTGATAGTAGTCGTAATACGAAACGAAATACTCTACGGCATTTTCCGGAAAAAACTGTTTGAATTCGTTGTAGAGCTGCGCTGCCAGGGTTTTGTTGTGGGAAAGAATGAGGGTAGGCCTTTGTACCTCTTGGATGACGTTCGCTACGGTAAAGGTTTTTCCACTTCCGGTAACTCCTAACAAGGTTTGAAAAGGAAAGCCTTCTTTAAGGCCATGCACCAATTGTTGTATGGCATCGGGTTGATCCCCGGTAGGTTGAAATGGAGCTGAAAGTTGGAAGGCCATAGGCAAAGGTAACTACAAACCCTATCGAATCATAATATTTATGGTGTATAAAAAAAGGGGCACATGGCCCCTTTTTGGTAAAGAATTTCAGAAAAAATTATTCTCCTTTATCCATTTTTTCTTTCAAGCCAGCCAAGGCGTCCAAATCACCTAAAGTTGATTTTTCATTGCCTTTGTTGATCGCGCTTACCGCATCATCCGTACTGTTTGTCGAAGGTTTTTTACCTTTTACTGTTTTCGTAGAAGGCGTTGCGTCCTTTTCAGTTTCGTGACTACGAGCGTGTGAAAGAACGATTTTGCGGGATTCTTTATTGAATTCAATGACCACAAAATCGAGTACTTCGTCAATATTGGCGTTTGTTCCATCGGCTTTTTTCAAGTGTTTACTTGGGCAAATACCTTCAACTCCATATGGAAGGGCAACAATACCGGATTTATCCTTCATTTCTGTGATGGTTCCTTGGTGAATGGTTCCTTCAGCAAATGTTCCTTCGAAAACATCCCAAGGATTCTCTTCCAATTGCTTGTGACCTAAAGAAATTCTACGGTTATCACGATCGATTTCTAACACCAAAACGTCTAGCATGTCACCTACCTTACAAAATTCAGATGGGTGCTTGATTTTCTTTTGCCAAGATAAATCTGAAATGTGAATCAGTCCATCGACCCCTTCTTCCAATTCTACAAAAACACCAAAATTGGTAAAGTTTCTCACTTTTGCAGAATGTTTAGAATCAACCGGATAACGTTCCTCAATACCATTCCATGGATCCGGCATCAATTGCTTGATTCCAAGACTCATTTTACGCTCTTCACGATCCAAAGTCAAAATCACGGATTCTACGGTATCTCCAACTTTCAAGAAATCTTGAGCACTGCGCAAATGCTGTGACCAACTCATTTCGGAAACGTGAATTAATCCTTCTACTCCAGCTGCGATTTCAACAAAAGCACCGTAATCGGCCAAAACTACCACCTTACCTGAAACTTTATCACCTACGTTTAAATTGGTGTCTAATGAATCCCATGGATGCGGTTGAAGTTGCTTTAAGCCAAGAGCAATTCGTTTTTTGTCGTCGTCGAAATCTAAAATTACCACGTTAATTTTTGAATCCAATTCCAACAATTCTTCCGGATGGTTCACACGACCCCAAGATAGATCTGTGATGTGAATCAAACCGTCCACGCCTCCAAGGTCGATGAAAACACCGTAGGTTGTTATGTTCTTAACAATACCTTCAAGTACTTGACCTTTCTCAAGACCTGAAATAATTTGTTTTTTCTGTTCTTCGATTTCGGCTTCAATCAATGCCTTGTGTGATACAACGACATTTCGGAATTCTTCATTGATCTTAACTACTTTGAATTCCATGTTCTTGCCTACATAAATATCATAGTCACGTATCGGTTTCACGTCAATTTGTGATCCAGGTAAAAACGCCTCAATTCCAAAAACATCGACGATCAATCCACCTTTGGTACGGCATTTTACAAAACCAGTAATGATCTCACCTGTGCGCAATACATCGTTCACTCGAATCCAAGCACTGTGCATTCTTGCAGTCTTGTGCGAAACAACCAATTGACCTGTTTTGTCTTCTTGGGTTTCAACGTATACATCAACCGTATCACCAACCTTTAAGTCAGGATTATAACGGAACTCGTTGGCTTGAATAACTCCTTCGGATTTGTATCCGATATTGATGATTACTTCTTTTTTAGTGATAACCTCGACCACACCTTGAATGACTTCTTTTTCATTGATAGAAGTTAAGGTTTTTTCGTATTTGTCCGACATCTCGGAACGTTCAATTTGGGTGTATCCATCCAAGGATAACGCTTCCCAGTCGAAATCTGCATTCCCTTGTGAGGGAACTTCTTTTTTGGTATTCTTTGCCATAGGCTTTGTTTTTGTATTCCGAAGGTTCGGGCTTCGAAAGGGGTTATTATTTTGCCATGCCGGATCGAACCATGGCTAATTTCAAGGGTGCAAAGGTAAGGAATTATTTAGAATTATTTCGGGAAATTTCTAATTATCGCTCGGATTTTTGGGGAATCGGGCAATTATTTTGAATTTGGCGCCTTGAGCATCCATGCATTCTTTCCATAAATCCTTTGAATTCTCATGGAAAATATAACCGGAGGCAAGATTATTTACCGCAATCCAAGAATGATTTTCGATTTCCTGCTCCAGCTGACCTGAATCCCAACCTGAATACCCTACAAAAAACCGAACTCGGTTGGTGGAAAAATTGAGGTTATCATAACATTCCTTGAGTGCATCAAAATCACCGCTAAAGAACACACCGTTACCGCAATCCAAAGAGTGTGGGACTTGTTGTCCAAGATTGTGTAAGAAAAATAGTTGGTTTTTAGATACGGGTCCGCCGATAAATATGGGGTATTCAGAGAATGGAGAGTCTTCAATCACGTCGCCCAAGGTAAGGTTTAAAGGATTGTTTAATACAAAACCGAAAACACCTTCCTCGTCATATTGACAAAGGTAAACTACGGAACGTTCAAAATAAGCGTCGCCTTGAAATGGGTCTGAGAGCAAGAACCCCCCCACCTGAGGATTTTCATTATTTTCAAAGATAAATCGACTTTTTTTCATAACCCTCGTCTCACAAAGTTAAGGATTTCTATTTTTGTGCCAATGAAGTTAGGTGCTATTGATGTAGGTTCAAACGCAATTAGGGTGCTGATTGCTGAGGTTAAAAAGCCTTTAGGCGTTTGGCGATACTCTAAAATTGCCTATTTACGTCTACCCGTTAGGTTGGGTGATGACGTGTTCGAAAAAGGTAGTATTTCGGATGCAAAAATTGAGCGTTTTTTAGATGGGATGAAGATTTTTAAAGCGATGTTGGCCTTTTATAAGGTAGATGCTTATCGAGCGGTTGCCACATCGGCAATGCGCGACAGCAACAACGCTAAGCGCATTCAAAGCAGGGTATTCAAAGAAACAGGGATTACCTTGGACGTGATTTCAGGAAAAGAAGAGGCAGAGCTGGTGTATTTGACGTTTCAGTTGATGCATAATATAAAAACCAACTACCTCTTGGTCGATGTTGGCGGAGGGAGTACGGAAATCACCTTATTTCAAGATAATCAGATACATGCAGCAAAATCGTTCCAAATTGGCAGCGTTCGAATGCTTAAAAACAAGGTGAAACCTGAAGAATGGGATAAAATGCGCGATTGGATAGCCACCGAAATTGCACCGCACAATCCGCAACGAATTTTCGGTTCTGGTGGAACCATCAACAGTGTGCATAAGGTCTTGGAAAACTCCTCCAAAGACCCCGTAACAATCCACCAGCTGGATTCGTTGGTTAAAACGTTAGAAGGGCTTTCGCTGGAAGAACGCTTAATTCGTTTTCCAATTAAAGAGGATAGGGCGGACGTGATTGTTCCTGCCATGCAGATATACACTTTCGTGCTTAATTCCATGAATTTAACAGAGGTTTTTGTGCCAAAAATGGGCTTGTCCGATGGGGTGTTATTGGATTTATACCGAGACAAAACATTATGAGCAATAAACTGAACACTCCCAAAGGTACTCGGGATCACTTGCCCGTGGATGTTCGCAAGCGCGAATATATTTTCAAGGCCATTGCCAAGGCTTTTCAATCCTATGGTTATCAACCCATTGAAACTCCTAGTTTCGAACTTTCGAGCACCTTGATGGGGAAATACGGAGATGAAGGGGATCGCCTCATATTTCGTATTTTGAATTCAGGGGAGAAAGTAAAAAAAGCCGACGTTCAAGCACTCCAAAATGATGAGTTAGCCAAATTCGCAAACTCCATTTCCGAAAAAGCCTTGCGTTACGATTTAACCGTGCCTTTCGCACGTTTTGTAGTTCAACATCAAAACGATCTCTGCTTTCCTTTTAAACGATATCAAATTCAACCGGTTTGGCGGGCTGATCGACCGCAGCACGGACGATATCAAGAGTTTTATCAATGCGACGGTGACGTCGTTGGTTCGGATTCATTAAGGAATGAAGTAGAGCTAATACGCATCATTAAGCAAGTTCTATCGGGTTTAAATCTACCAGGATTCACCATTAAATTAAACAACCGAAAAGTTTTGAGTGGAATTGCGGAGGTATGTGGTGTGGAACAAGAGCTTATTGCTTTGACGGTGGCTTTGGATAAGCTCGATAAAATTGGAAAAGAAGGAGTGGTCGATGAACTCGTTTCCAAAGGTTTTAGCCAGGAGGTGTTGGATAAAATAGATCCATTGTTTGGACTGGAAGGTAGTTTTGAGACTCGCCTTGAAAAGCTAAAGGTGTTTCTAAGGGGTAGTGAAATTGGTTTAAAAGGTCTAGAGGAATTGTCATTCGTGCATTCGAAACTTCAAGATTTTGATGCAAACCATGAATTGTTAGAGTTGGACGTGACCCTTGCTCGCGGATTAAACTATTATACCGGCATCATCATAGAAGTTAAAGCGCACGAGGTGGAAATGGGCAGTATTTGCGGTGGTGGACGTTACGACGATCTGACGGGATTGTTTGGATTAAAAGGTTTATCCGGAGTAGGAATTTCATTCGGGGCAGATAGGATTTACGATGTGTTGAATTCTTTGAATTTGTTTCCTGCCAGTTTGAGCGAAGGACCTGAAGTGTTGTTTTTAAATTTTTCGGAATCCACAGCTGATCAATGCGATGTTTGGGCAAATGTTTTAAGGTCTCGGGATCATATCGTTGAAGTTTATCCGAGTGCATCGAAACTCCAAAAACAAATGAAATATGCCAACGATCGAGGTGCTAAATGGGTAGTGTTTTATGGAGACGAGGAGGCAGCGAAGCAACAAGTTGTATTGAAAAATATGAGCGATGGGACGCAAACTTCCTACAGCGCAGGATCTTGGATCAACGAATGGCTAGGATAACGAGGAAGTTCAACGACCTCCAGTTGACAACATTTGCCATCGGAAATGGAGAAACGAAAGAAGGTCCTTATTTTGTGAAAGCCCTTAATACCGCAGGCGCCGGGATTCAACCAAAGTAAATCAGCCTTAGCATCGAATTGGACCAACGCTATGTGCGAGTGCCCACAGATGAATACGTTCGGTTTTTCCTTTTCGATTAGTTTTTTCACATCAGCAGTGACTTTCCCTGGCCTTCCGGCAATATGCGTGATGCAAAATTTTATTCCTCCAATAACGAAGATTTGTACCAATGGGACCGTTCTACGGACCATGGCATCATCGATATTTCCATAAACGAACCGACAAGGTTTCAGGGCTTCTAATGCATCAATGACCTTCAAGGAGCCGATATCGCCGGCATGCCAAATTTCATCAACTTCTTGTAGATACGGCAATAAATCTGCTACGAGATCGCCATGGGTGTCAGAAATTAAAGCAATTCGAAACATGGCTTTCAAACGCTAGGGGTAGGATCTTGCTTTTGTTGTTCTACCAAATCATAATAAAACCCTTTGCGTTGTATGAGTTCTTCTGGTCTTCCCATTTCAATAATTTTACCATGGTCTAAGGCAATAATTTTGCGGCAATTTCCAAGAGAAGAAATACGATGACCCACCATTACAATAGTCGGTTTATAGGGTAATTGAGCTAAATTGTGCAAAATGGTATTTTCCGTTTCGGTATCCACCGCCGAAAGGCAATCATCAAGGATTAGAAGTTTGGGTTTGCGTATCAATGCCCTGGCAATATTGATCCGTTGTTTTTGACCACCGCTTAAGTTGATGCCTAATTCACCGAGTTGGGTATCAAGTCCTTGCGGAAAAAGTTCGATGTTGTGCCAAACATGGGCTAACTTCAGAACTTCAATGATTTCTTCATCGCTGACTGGAACCAAACTACCAAAGGAGACATTGTTTCGAATGGTATCCGAAAACAAAAAAACCTCCTGCGGAACCAAGGCGACAGATTTACGGAAATCTTCTAAGTGAATTTCCTTCAAGTCCTTACCGTCGACGAGGATTTCACCCATGCTGGGATCGAACTGGCGCGTTATTAATCCTACAATGCTGCTTTTTCCGCAGCCAGTTTTACCTGTTATGCCGACCGTTTCGCCCTTCTCGATGTGAAAGCTTATCCCCTCAAGTCCAGTAATACCAGTATTTTGGTAAGTAAGTCCAACATGCTTTAATTCAAGATGTCCTTCGAAGCTAAAAGGGGTTTCGGAAAGATTTTGTATGGTTGGTTCTGTTTTAAGAAATTCATTGATGCGCTGTTGGGAAGCTTCAGCCCTTTGAATGATCGATGTAACCCAGCCAATAGAAACAAAGGGCCAAGTGAGGTTATTCACAAATAACAAAAAGGCTACAATCGCCCCTAAGGATAATTGGTTGCTTCCTGTTAATCCACCTCCAACCCATATCATAAGTAAGGTACAAAGGCCGATTAATAAAAGTATCGCCGGCATGAATAACGCATTGATTCGCACCAATTGCATGCTACGCCGTTTATAGGATTCGGAGGCATTGCTTAGTTTTTGAGCGTTGTTTTCAAATTGGTCGTAGGCTTTAATGATCCTAATTCCGGTGATCGATTCCTGAACAATGGTCGTAATATTCGAAAGCTCTTCCTGCACCTCTTTACTGCTTCGATTGATTCGATTCGAAACCTTGTAAATGATTAGCGATAAAAGGGGTAAGGGTATTAACGTATACAGAGTCAAGGTTACACTGATTTCCATCATTTGATAAATGCTCAGAATCGTGAGCACAATTAAGTTCAGGGAATACATAACACCGGGACCTAAATACATCCGAACTTGGCTTACGTCCTCGGAAATTCTGTTCATCAAATCGCCAATTTTGTGCTGCTTAAAGAAGTTGGAGTCTAAGGATAGATAATGCTTGAATATCTCATTTTTCATGTCATATTCAATTCGGCGTGACATTACAATGATGGTTTGACGCATAAAGAACAGGAACAAACCTTTGCCCAAGGACAAAAGGATAAACCAGCCTCCTACCATTAGCGCTAAGTGGAGGGGTGTTTCCAGGTCATAATTCGCGTTTTGAAGTTCATCAATGCTTTGTTTTACGTATTTAGGCATTTGCACTCCGAAGTAATTACTGGCTATGGTAAATACGATGCCAAGAATAAAATGCCATTTGTACTTAACGAAGTATTTATTCAAGCTCGCTAAATGTTTCATACGAATTAATTGCTAATTTTGCCGGCTAGAGTGCAAAGGTACTCCTATAAGTTGAAAATTGATAGATTAACGAGCGATATGGTGAGCAACACAATAGATATATCAAGATCTACCGAACTTGATATCATGGCAAAAATGGTTTCCATGGGCCATGAACAGGTCCTTTTTTGCAACGATGCAGCAACAGGATTGAAAGCGATAATTGCAGTTCACAGTACCGTGCTTGGTCCAGCTTTAGGAGGTACACGCATGTGGAAATATTCCAATGAGGCTGATGCCCTAAGGGATGTATTGCGCTTGTCGCGTGGAATGACCTACAAAAACGCGATTTCGAACTTGGCACTCGGCGGAGGAAAAGCCGTAATCATTGGCGATTCACACTCCATGAAATCAGAAGCACTCTTTCGTCGCTTTGGACAATTTGTAGATTCCCTTGCAGGTAACTACATCACCGCGGAAGATGTGGGTATAAACCCAACAGATATGGAGTGGGTGAGTAAGGAAACCAAACACGTGGTGGGCTTACCTGGAAAAAGCGGTGACCCTTCGCCTGTTACTGCGCTTGGAGTATACATGGGAATGAAGGCCGCTGTAAAAGTGCAAACAGGTTCCGATTCCCTAGCGGGTAAAAAGGTGTCCGTTCAAGGGGTTGGCCATGTTGGTCAATATTTGGTTCGCTTTCTTACGCAAGAAGGCGCGCACGTTACGGTAACAGATATCCACGAAGCATCGCTTAATGCCATGGTAAAAGAATGCGATGTAAAGGTGGTAAAACCCGATGAAATTTACGATGTACCCATGGATATCTACGCGCCTTGTGCCTTAGGGGCAACAATTAACGATGAGACCCTAAGTCGCTTAAAGTGCAGTATCGTTGCTGGTGCAGCGAATAATCAGCTTTTGGAAGAACAAAAACACGGTAAAGCTTTAATGGATAAAGGCATTCTTTACGCACCTGATTTTGCTATTAATGCAGGGGGAGTCATTAATTGTTTCTCTGAAGTTTCCGGAAATTCGCTAGAATGGTCGAAGAAAAAGGCTGAGGAAATCTATGATACCGTGGAGACCATTCTTAGACGAGCGTTGCAGGAAAATCTTCCCTCCTTCCAAATCGCTAACCTCATGGCTGAAGAGATAATTAAAGCTAAAGGCACCTTGAATCAATAAAATGCTCAATCGCAGGCACCTACGTATTAAAGTACTACAACTACTCTACGCGTACTATCAGAACGGTTCCAAGGATTATTCCAAAGTAGCCAAAGAGCTTACGCTTTCGCTCGATCGCATGTACGACATGTATTTGTTGCTATTGATGTCGTTTGAGCCTATTGTGCGAGCGGCTGAGTATAAAATTGAAGATGGAAAGAAGAAACTTCGGCCAACAGAAAAGGAGTTAAATCCTAGCCTTAAGTTCGTGGAAAATCCTGTTTTTCGTCAAATTATATCGTCCAGGTCGCTGGCCAACGTTGCTCGACAGCGTAAAATCGATTGGCTGGGAGTTGAAAATCAAGAGATGTTCAAACGCCTTTTCAATGCTGCCCGAGATTCAGAGCTTTATGCCCTGTATATGGCCAATTCGGCTTCAGAGTATGAGCTAGATCGTCAGTTTGCAGTGCAATTTTTCAAGGATTTGATTGCAAATAATTCGCAGGTATATCATTTTTTTGAGGAGCGCAGTATATATTGGATGGACGATCTGGATTTGTGTTGTTCCATGGTCATCAAAACACTAAAAGCTTTGAACCCGGAAGAAGAACTTGTACCGATGCCTTTATTCAAAGAAGGAGATGACGAACAAGAATTTGTAGAATTGCTGCTGCGAAAAACCATTGATAACGATGCTGAATATGAAACCTTGATTGCTGAAACTTCGGCAAATTGGGAATCTGATCGTATCGCAAAGATGGACATGGTTATGTTGAAAATGGGAATCAGCGAATTGTTGTGGTGTCCCAGCATACCGTCGAAGGTAACCTTGAATGAGTACATCGAGATATCGAAGTTTTACAGCACTCCGAAAAGTAATGTCTTTATTAACGGAATTTTGGATAATATTGTACTCAAATTGAAATCTGAAGGCAGATTTCGTAAAATTGGTCGTGGATTATTAGAATGAATAAAATGAAAACAACTGTATTAATGATGTTAACGCTGGTCCTCTTTGCCTGTTCAACAGAGGACAACGAAGTTGCCGTTGGAAAAAGAACAACGATGCAAGT
Source organism: Cryomorphaceae bacterium (assembly GCA_027485415.1). Lineage (GTDB taxonomy): Bacteria > Bacteroidota > Bacteroidia > Flavobacteriales_D > Crocinitomicaceae > UBA952. Next base: position 16,104 of record JAIXRC010000032.1, read on the forward strand.
AAACGAGGAGTACAATGCCGGTACGATTGTAAAAGGCGAAGAAATTCGCGCCGTATTTACCGTTAAGAACACAGGGGATTCTCCGTTAGTTATCAGCGATGTGCGTCCTTCTTGCTCTTGCACCGTCGCCGATAAACCTAAAAAACCGATTGCCCCCGGTCAATCAACGGAAATTGTTGCCAAAGTAAGTACAGATAATGCATCTCCAGGTAAGGAAATTAAGAAAACCGTTACCTTAATGACCAATACAAAAGATTCGCCGAAAGTATTATTTATCAAGGCGAAAATTAAGTAATACACAGTATAAATTTAAAACACAATACATTATGCCCGCTCAATTAATTATGATTCTCCTTATGTTGGTAGTATTCTATTTTTTTATGATACGACCGCAAGCGAAAAAGCAACGAGAGTTAAAAAAGTTTCGAGAATCATTGAAGGTTGGGGACAAGGTTATTTCCATCGGTGGAATTCACGGTAAAATTTTAGAGGTATCCGATACCACGGTATTGATCAATTCAGAGGGTTCAAAAATTCGATTGGAGAAATCTGCTATCAATCAAGTTTTCGAAGATCAAATCAATACCGATAAATAACCCTGAATCAATTTCCAAAGATTCTTCGGTCTATTAGGTAAATTAACGCTGATACTGATGCGGCGCCTAATTCCAATTCGCGTCGGTTAACGTTTTCAAATACATCGCTGTCTGCGTGATGCACATCGAAATACCGTTGACTGTCTGGAATGAAACCGAATAAACTAATCCCTTTGTGAACATCTTTTAAAGGGCCTATGTCAACACCTCCACCTCCCTGTTCCCAAATATGTAAGTCATAGGGTTTGAATAAAGGGGCAAGGGCAAGAAACTTTTGAAATACGATTTCATTTCCATCGCATCCAAACCCTCTGGGCGTGAAGCCTCCTCGATCGCTTTCTAATGCAGCAAGGTGGATTTCGTTTTGTTCCTTGGAGCGTTGTGCATAGCTTTTTCCTCCCATGTTTCCGTTCTCTTCGTTCATAAAGAACACGACTCGTAAAGTATGTTCAGGTTGATACTTTAGGGTTTTTAAAATCCTCAGGGCTTCTAAACAATGGATAACGCCCGCTCCGTCGTCATGGGCTCCTTCGCCTTGATCCCATGAATCCAAGTGGCCTCCAAGGGTGATTATTTGTTCAGGAAATTTTCGTCCTCGCAATTCACCAATGACGTTAAAAGAGGGCTCGTCTGGGAATAACCGACAATCTAATTCCATGGAAAAACGGATTTTTTTGTCTTGGGTAAGTACGTCGGCAAGATAATCGGCGTCCGCTGTGGAAAGCGCTGCTGCAGGTATTTTAGGGATACTGTCTTCATACCGCATGCTTCCTGTATGTGGGAAATCATCTTTCGGTAGACCCAAAGAACGAATCACAACGGCCTTTGCGCCAAGCTTTGCTCCTTCAACGGCTCCATTGCCACGGATTGGATAGCACGCTCCATAGGCTTTGAATGTTTGTATTTCCGCCGCATTCATGGCTTGGTTCAGGAAAACAATTTTTCCTTCAACTTCGGATTTTTTCGCTTGTTTAAGTTCGTCAAGGTGTGAAAACATGACCACTTCGCCTTCCAATAATCCTTGGGTAGAAACGGATCCGCCTAAGGCCGCCAACGTAAGCTTTTCAATGCTTCCATTGGCTAAGGTAATCCAAGCCGATTCTGGATTTCCCCGTTCCCAATGGGGCACCATGATGGGTTGTAAATACACTCGGTCAAATCCGTATTCTTTCATTTTTTGTTCAGACCATCGCACTGACATGGCCGCTTCGGAGGAACCAGATAAGCGTGCGCCAATATCCTTGCACAGCGATCGCAAGTCCTCGTAAGCTTTACCTCGCAATAAGGCTTCGTCGTAGATTCGTCGAATAAAAACACTATCGCTTTGTGCGTTAATTTGATGCGTAAAACCCAATACCATTAGGGGAAGGATAACCGCTCTTGTAAGTTGTAGAACCACGTTTATTTTTTAATTTTGCGTAATATTATATATTTTGTAAAATCTGACAATTCTTTTTGTCGAAATAGTCCAATTATGTCATTAAAGTGTGGAATTGTGGGTTTACCTAACGTAGGGAAATCCACCTTGTTCAATTGTTTATCCAATGCGAAAGCGCAGTCCGCTAATTTTCCTTTTTGTACGATTGAACCTAACGTGGGTACTATTTCAGTGCCAGATCCGCGTTTAGAACAATTGGAGTCCATGGTAAACCCTGAGCGAGTGGTTCCTGCTACCATGGAAATCGTAGACATTGCAGGTTTAGTTAAAGGAGCCTCCAAAGGGGAAGGATTAGGAAATCAATTTCTGGCGAATATTCGAGAAACCGATGCAATCTTGCATGTTTTAAGGTGTTTTGATGATGGGAATATTGTGCATGTCGACGGCAACGTAAATCCAATTCGTGACAAAGAAATAATCGATATTGAATTGCAGCTTAAAGATTTAGAAACCATTGAAAAAAAGATTCAAAGCCTTGCTCGGGTTATTAAATCCGGCGATAAGGAGGCACTCAAAGAAAACGAATTAGCCCTTAAAATTAAAACGGGCTTGGAGCAAAGTGTTTCCGTAAGGGGAATGGGTTTTGATTCCGATGAAATGGAGCTCATTAAACGGTTTAATTTGATTACTTCCAAACCCGTTATGTACGTTTGCAATGTAGATGAGGCCTCGGTTCTTGATGGAAACCACTACGTAGACAAGGTGCGTGAAGCAGTGGCCAATGAAAATGCCGAAGTACTGGTGATTGGAGCAAAAATTGAAGCAGATATTACAGAACTCGAAACGTACGAAGAGCGTAAAATGTTCTTGGATGAATTGGGGCTCGAGGAACCTGGAGTGAATCGTTTAATTCGTTCTGCCTACGCACTACTCAATTTACAAACCTATTTTACGGCAGGCGTCAAAGAAGTACGTGCCTGGACAATTCATAAAGGATTTACGGCCCCTCAAGCCGCAGGTGTTATTCATTCCGATTTTGAAAAAGGTTTTATCCGCGCAGAGGTCATGAAGTACGATGATTATGTTGCCTTCGGTTCTGAATCTGCTGTGAAAGATGCCGGAAAATTTAAGGTCGAAGGTAAAGAGTACTTGGTCATGGACGGTGATATAATGCATTTCCGTTTTAACGTTTAATTTTTACTATGATAGCTGCGAACAACCCTTCTCTGATGGCATGGATACCGGTACCCCAAGGATCGGATTTTCCCCTGCAAAATATTCCCTTTGGTATAGCAAGTATCGATAAAGGTCCCCGCTTTGTGGCAACGAGAATTGGGAATCATGTGGTTAATTTGGCGGCCTTGTTTCGCCGTGGGTATTTTAAAGACCTACCTTATTCCTTGGAGGATTTCGATTCTGATACGCTGAATGCCATAATGAAATACGGTAAACTTGCTACCCGTGATTTACGGAATAGGTTATCCCACTTGTTTGAAGAAAATAACCAAGAATTACAAAGCAATTCGGTAGATTGTAAGGAAATATTAGTTGCAGCAAATGAGGTAACCCTTCACCTTCCCATTGAAATAGGTGACTACACAGATTTTTATTCGTCGAAGGAACATGCGACGAATGTAGGGTGCATGTTTAGAGATCCTGCCAACGCCTTGCTTCCAAATTGGTTGTGGCTGCCAGTGGGCTACCATGGCCGTTCGAGCTCAATCATTCCTTCCGATGTTCCAATTCATCGACCTTTCGGTCAAACCAAGGCCGAGGGAGAGGATCCGAAATATGGTCCTTCACAACGGGTAGATTTTGAACTCGAAATGGCATTTTATACGTTTGAAGGCAAGGGATTAGGTCACCAAATTACCACCGAAGAAGCAGAAGACCATATTTTCGGGTTGAGTCTTTTTAACGATTGGTCCGCTCGCGATATTCAGCAGTGGGAATATGTGCCCCTTGGGCCATTTTTAGCCAAGAATTTTGCCTCTTCCATCTCTCCATGGGTCGTTACGTTGGATGCACTCGAGCCATTCGCAGTGGACACACCGCTACAGGAACCAAAAGTTTTGGATTACCTGAAGTTTCAAGGAAAGAAATCCTACGACATTCAGCTGGAAGTCTATTTACAACCCAAGGATGGCGAAGAGGTGAAAATTTGCACGTCAAATTTTAAATACATGTATTGGAACATGGCTCAGCAATTAGCCCATCATACGGTGAATGGATGCAATATTCGCTGTGGAGATTTAATGGGTTCAGGAACGATCTCAGGACCCACTCCTGATTCCTACGGATCGATGTTAGAACTTGCTTGGAAAGGAACGAAACCGATTCAATTACCCGATGGAACTGAGCGAAAGTTTGTTCAAGACTACGATACTATAATTTTCAGAGGATTCAGCGTTTTTAATGGAATTAAAATTGGTTTTGGCGAGGTTAGAACCCAATTATTACCTGCAAGAACATGAATTTAAAGGAGTTGGATCCCCTAAGCCAAGAGCGTAAAGAATTAGTAAGTTCTTTCAAAAGCTTATTGCGTGCCGTAAAAGATCGATCCAAGGAGGATTCTAAACTGATTCGTAAGGCCTTTGAATTAGCGCTAGAAGCGCATAAGGATGACCGACGTAAATCAGGAGAACTGTACATTTGGCATCCTATTTCGGTAGCTCGTATATGCGCTGTTGAAATGAATTTAGACAGTACGGCCATCGTTTGTGCTTTATTGCACGATACGGTCGAAGATACCTATATTACCTTACAGGATATAGAAGACACCTTTGGTGAAAAAGTACGATTGATCATTGATGGATTAACTAAAATCCCTGAAGTTTTCGATGAGAATGCCTCGGTGCAAGCTGAGAATTTTCGAAAAATGATTTTAACGATTTCGAACGATTTCAGAGTAGTCCTCATAAAATTGGCGGATCGATTGCACAACATGCGGACCTTAAGCGCCATGGCCGTTGATAAGCAGCTGAAAATTGCCTCCGAAACACGATTTTTATACGCTCCTTTGGCCCATCGATTTGGTTTTTATACCATTAAAACCGAACTGGAGGATTTGGCCATGCGGTATTGTGATTCCGAAATTTACAACGATCTAGAGTCTCGTCTTAAGTCTACACAAGATGTAAGAATGAGGTTTATTCGCAGGTTTATCGCCCCAATCAAGGAGGTGTTGTTGCAACAAGGTTATCAGTTCGAGGTGAAGATCCGGACCAAATCGATTTCATCTATTTGGCGCAAAATGCAAACGAAAGATGTGCCTTTCGAAGAGGTTTTTGACGTGTTTGCGATACGGATTATTGTCAATTCTACGCCCGAAAACGAAAAGGCCGATTGTTGGAAAATTTACAGCGTCGTTACGGATTTCTATCAGCCTAGTCCAGACCGCTTAAGGGACTGGATATCGACTCCTCGAGCCAACGGATACGAGTCCTTACAAACTACGGTAATGTCTCCTCAAGGACGTTGGGTAGAGGTTCAAATTCGTTCCAAAAGGATGGATGAAGTCGCGGAAAAAGGACTGGCGGCTCATTATAAATACAAAGAAGATAAAAAAGAAGACAGTAAGTTTGATCGTTGGATTGCGGAGATTCGTGATTTATTGGACAACGCGGAGTCCAATGCTATTGATTTTATCAATGAGTTTAAACTGAATTTATTCCGCGATGAGATTTATGTGTTTACTCCGAAAGGTGAGTTGCGGGTATTGCCTGTTGGCTCTACAATCTTGGATTTTGCCTACGATATTCATACGGATATAGGCGATAAGTGCATTGGGGCAAAGGTGAATAACCGCCTCATGCCCTTAAGTTATGAATTGCAAAATGGAGACCAGCTCGAGATTATTACTTCCTCAAAACAGAAGCCTAACGAAGAGTGGTTGAAATTTGTGGTTTCAGCGAGGGCACGTCAAAAAATTAAAGCATCCCTCAACGAGGAACGTAAAGTTATAGCCCAAGACGGTAAAGAGATTGTTGAGCGAAAATTCAAGCAGTTCAACCTCAAGATGAATGCTGAAAATATTACCTTCCTCGAAAAGTATTTTGGGATTGGAAGTGCTACAGAATTGTATTTTAGAATTGCGAAAGGAAAAATCGATGTAAATAAAATTCGGGAAATTGAGGATAAAAACGGTTTGCTGGTGCTTGCTCCAAAAGAACGACAAGGTACGAAGCTCGATCGGAAATCCAAAAGCGATCCGCAAAGCGCTGTTGATCCAAAAAACGATGTGATTTACATTGGAGAGGATTTTAAAGGCGTTGATTATCAATTAGCTAAATGCTGTAATCCGATTCCAGGCGACAGCGTTTTTGGTTTTATTACCATCAATCAAGGGGTTAAAATTCATCGATCTGATTGTCCTAATGCCGTTCATTTACAATCGAAGTATGTATACCGATGCATCAAGGCCTTGTGGAAATCAGAGATTTTACAAGAGCGGCTTGCGGCAATTCGTATCGTGGGAATTGATCAGTTAGGTTTAGTGAATCGATTAACCGAAATAATTTCACGGGAGAATAAAGTGAATATGAAAAGCATCCATTTTGAGACCAACGATGGTATTTTTGAAGGTCACATTCGTGTAATGGTTTATGATACAGAACATTTGGAGCGCTTAATGGGCAAGTTTCAGGAAATTGATGGTGTTCAACGTGTTTCGCGTTGGGATACAGAAGAGGACATTGTCTAAGACAGTCCAAACGTGCAAATTATCTTCGCTTCAAGACTAAACTTGGTTTTTTAGGTCGTAGGGTTGGGTTCCAGGAGAAACCTCGAATAAAACGCTCCTTTTCATCGATTTGATCCATAGGGTAAAAAACGCCATCCGGTTTACCAACAAAATTGATTTTGACTACTTCTCCACGGTCTAAATCAACCACTAATTCACGTGCATAGAGCCGATTTAATCCCATCCGTTTCCGCACCAGCAGCGAATCTTCTTTGGTCTCTTCTATGGGGTAATAAATCGTCCATGCTTGACCTACGACTTTCGCCTTTTCAAGTTCGCTCTCATGGAACCATGCGGTAATTTTCTTTCCCGCAAGCTGATTGTAGTTGGATAAAGTATCGATCTTGATAATTGCCGAGGCGTTTCCGTCGATTTGTGCGGATTCCAAGGTGCTGTCTTTGAGGAATAAATGCACTGTATCTCCTTTCAATTCGGCGTTTTTAGACCAGATCATGGGGTTTTTATAGAGGCTCAAATTCCCCGTGGAGCTCCGGTAGTACGTGGAATCACCTTTGGCTTGGAGTTGTTGGGTATAGATTCGAACATGTTGGTAACCCTTTATGATGCGTTCATCCAGCGAATCTTGGGAAAGGCGCAGCGTGTCTGCCTGCAAGAATAAGGTGTCCTTTCGGCTGAATTCTAAGGCGGTTGCATTTCCCGCAAGTACGGATTCACTTTGGTTGTTTTGTGAATGAAAATAGGCGCCGATGAGGTTTAAATGCCGTTTGTTGTCCACCATGAATACCTGGCCTTTGGCGGTAAACCATTGGTTTGTTTCTTGGTATATGGCGGTATCGCAGCTTATTTCATGGTCTTTTTGCCGTATCAAAACATCCTTATATAAGGTTCCTTCGTTCTTGTCAACTCTAAAATGACCTTTGGAGCATTGAATTTCAATGCTATCATTTTTTATTTGAGTACGCCCATGAAAATAGGCGGTTTGCTTCTCATGAACGAATTGCAACGTGTCAGTAGCCATGGTTAAATCTTCCTTTTTGTAGCGTACTTTACCGCTGAAAAAGTAGCTTCCTGTTTTAGGGTAAAAATAACCCACTTTGCTCGTGATGAGTTCGCGGTTCAAACTGTTTTCAATTCTTCCTTTGTTTTTATAAACCGCCAACCCAGATTTAGCATGGTACTCAACGGAATCTGAACTCAATTTGTAGGCTGCATCACGCACATTGACATGTCCCCACAGACGAGCAAATTTATGGGTCCCAGAGTAGAAGAGCGAATCGCAATACAAGTCGATATCGTCTTTCGTGATGTGCACATGTCCAAAGGCCCGCACAATCTTTTCTTTTTCTTTGTAAAAAGCCGAATCGCAGTACATGGTGTTCCCTTGATAGGTAAAACTAACCGTCCCCACTAAACGATGAGTTTGCGTGGTTTTGTCGTAATATACCTTTTCAGAACCGGGTAGAAGCGTTAGGGTGCCTTGGCCAATGAATGATAGGGAACGAAGTACGATGAATCCAAAAATGAACCTTCCAATCACGGTTATTTTAACAAGGTTTGTGCACGGTCGGGCCCAACAGAAACCAATCGAATCGGAACTCCCACAGAAGATTCAATGTAGCTAACGTAATGTTTTAAGGCATCAGGAGCCTGCTCAAATTGGGTCAGTTGTGTTAAGTCTTGTTTCCAGCCCTTAAGTGAAGTAAGTACGGGAACAATGTCCGATTCATGAATGTCGTATGGAAAATCACGGACTAGCTCGCCCTGTATAGTATAGGCTTCGCAAATGAACAATTCGTCGAAGATGGAAAGAACGTCTGCTTTCATCATATAAAGCTCCGTTACCCCGTTGATCATTAACGCATATTTCAGTTGAACCAAATCCAACCACCCACATCTCCTGGCGCGCCCTGTTGTGGAGCCAAATTCTCTTCCTTCTTGGCGAATCGCCTCTCCGACTTCGTCGGTTAATTCGGTTGGAAAAGGTCCTGATCCTACGCGAGTGCAGTAGGCTTTGAAAATCCCAATCACTTTGCCAATGGAAGATGGAGGTACACCTAAGCCAGTGCAAGTGCCTGAACTCACGGTATTAGATGAGGTGACAAATGGATACGTGCCAAAGTCAATATCGAGCATGGTTCCCTGTGCGCCTTCGGCTAAGATGGATTTACCATCGGCCAATGCCTTGTTGAGGTAATGCTCACTGTCAATGCACGTAAGCTTTTTAATGGTATCAACCGCTCGAAACCACTCGGCCTCCATGGCAGCCAAATCCATTTCCAACGGTGGATAGTATTGGAGCATACTGAGATGCTTGTCTTTAAGGTCGCGGTATTTGTCGTTGAACCGCTCACTCAGTAAATCACCAACCCTAAGTCCGTTTCTTCCAGTTTTGTCCATGTACGTAGGGCCGATACCCTTCAGCGTTGAACCAATTTTATTCAAGCCTTTGGACAGCTCAGAAGCCGCGTCAATCATGCGATGGGTGGGCAAGATTAAATGCGCTTTTTTGGAAATCAAAAGTTGGTTTTTTAAATCAATTCCGTAGGGCTCTAAGCGCTCTAACTCTTTCACAAAAACAATGGGGTCAATCACCACGCCGTTCCCGATAACATTGATCGCTGATTTCCGGAAGATCCCCGAAGGAATCGTGTGTAAAACATGCTTATTTCCCTCGAATTCAAGGGTATGTCCAGCGTTCGGGCCTCCTTGGAAGCGTGCGATAATCGAATAGTCTGGGGTTAATACATCGACGATTTTGCCCTTACCTTCATCTCCCCATTGCAAACCAAGCAACACATCTGTCTTCATTTATCCTTGTTTAAAATGGTTGATGGCTTCCTCTTTGGAAGGATAGATGGTAAAAACTTCATGCATTTTTGTAATAGTGAATAAAGTATTCAGGCTCGCATTAACATGGCTTATCACCGTATCTCCGTTATGGATACGAGATCTTGTGAGAATTCTTACCAAGAAGGCTATTCCGCTCGAGTTGATGTAGGTAAGGTCCTTGAGATCTATTACAATTTTCCAGTTATCGAGTTTATCGATGGCTTCTGAAACAGCTTTTAAATCATTGTCGGATAACAACCTTCCGCTTAGCGTAATCGTGGTGGTTTCTCCGTTCGAAATAAAGTAATCAATCATAATTTTTACTTTTTTGTAGCATAAAAATAGAGGGAATGATGTTGTATTTCAACTTGAAATAACTCTTCCATCGTGGTTTTAATCTGTTGTATTCTCGGGTCACAAAACTCAATAACCTCTCCCGTATCGGTGATGATGATGTGGTCATGCTGTTTGGATCCATGCGCTTTCTCATACTGAGCTATATTTTTTCCGAACTGGTGCTTCCGTATGAGGTTACACGCCAGTAGCAATTCGATGGTGTTATAAAGCGTTGCTCTTGAAACACGGTATTTATCCGTTTTCATTTTAAAATACAGGGATTCAACATCAAAATGTCCTTCGAAATGATAAATCTCATTCAAAATAGCAAAACGCTCTGGTGTTTTGCGGTGCCCATTATTCTCGAGATATGCAGAGAAGATGGATTTTACTTTTTGTGGTAATTCAAGTATCATAGCGAATGAACCAACAAAGTTAAGAAATAAAGGAATTGCGAACGGATTTAACTGATGTAAAAACAGTGTGTTTTGAACAGGTTTTCAACGTGCTTTTTCAAGTTTTCTCGTTATTTTTGCTTCATGCTAAATAACCAACGAATTTGCGTTGTATTGCCTGCCTATAATGCTGCAGAAACCTTGGAAAAAACCTACCAGGAAATACCCTTCGATATCGTGGACGACGTGGTTTTAGTGGATGATGCCAGCAAGGATCAAACTTCGGAACTGGCCAAGCGATTGGGCATACAACACGTCATTCGCCACGAGCAAAACCGTGGCTACGGGGGAAATCAAAAGAGTTGTTATGCTAAGGCCCTTCAGTTAAAAGCCGATATCGTTATCATGCTGCATCCTGATTACCAATATACGCCCAAACTGATTCATTCCATGGCTTCGGTGATTGCTTATGATGTTTATCCGGTGGTAATGGGTTCGCGCATTCTTGGGAAAGGTGCCTTGAAAGGGGGAATGCCCATGTACAAATACATTGCGAACCGATTTTTGACCTTAGGTCAGAACATAGTAATGGGTCAAAAGCTCTCAGAATATCATTCCGGCTATCGTGCCTTTTCCAGTAAAGTTTTTGATGCTATACAGATTGAAAAGAATTCCGATGATTTCATTTTCGATAATCAAATGATTGCACAAATTTTCTACGCGGGTTTTGAAATTGGTGAGGTAACCTGTCCTACCAAGTACTTCGAAGAAGCTTCTTCTATAAATTTTTCCCGCTCCGTAAAATACGGTTTGGGTGTCATTGGGGTGAGTTTTGCCTACCGTTTTTCCAAATGGGGTATGCTACGTTCCAGATTGTTTAAGTAATCACATTTAATTGAATTAAAAACCATGTCCGACGATAAAAAAATCATTTTCTCCATGGTGGGTGTTTCCAAATCAACCCCTCAAGGAAAGCAAATTATAAAAAACATATACCTCTCCTTCTATTACGGTGCTAAGATTGGTATTATAGGTTTAAACGGCTCGGGAAAATCCACCGTAATGAAAATTATAGCGGGCATTGACCAGGCCTTTCAAGGGGATGTTGTTTTTTCTCCCGGTTATACGGTCGGTTATTTGCCTCAGGAACCCGAATTGGATCCTAAGAAAACGGTGCGTGAAGTCGTCCTAGAAGGAGCTCAGGAGGTAGTGGACATTCTTAAAGAATACGAGGAAATCAATGCCGCGTTCGGAGAGGAAGAAATCTTAAACGATCCCGATAAAATGGATAAGTTGATTGCTCGTCAGGGAGAAGTGCAAGATAAGATTGATGCCATGGATGCATGGGAATTGGATAATAAAATTGAGCGTGCCATGGACGCCTTGCGTTGTCCACCCGATGACCAACTCATTGAATCCTTATCAGGGGGTGAAAAACGAAGGGTTGCACTTTGTCGCTTATTGTTGAAAAATCCCGATGTACTCCTCTTGGATGAGCCAACCAATCACTTGGATGCGGCATCTATTGATTGGTTAGAACAGCATTTGCAACAATACCAAGGAACAGTGATCGCCGTGACCCACGACCGCTATTTTCTCGACAACGTAGCGGGATGGATTTTAGAATTAGATCGAGGAGAAGGTATTCCATGGAAAGGGAATTATTCCTCATGGCTTGAACAAAAAGGCAAACGTCTTCGAGAAGAAGAAAAAACGGAGTCCAAGCGTCAAAAGATGTTGGCTCAAGAACTTGAATGGGTTCGCATGAATCCTAAGGCCCGTCAAGCAAAATCGAAAGCCAGGCTTCAGAATTACGAAAAAATGTTGGCGGAGGATGGTCGCGAGAAAGAAGCGTCTTTGGAAATTCCCATACCCAACGGACCTCGTTTAGGCACCAATGTGATTGAAGCTCAACATGTAGCCAAGAGTTTTGGCGATAAATTGCTCTACGACGACCTAAATTTTTCCTTGCCTCCCGCTGGAATCGTAGGGATTATTGGACCCAATGGGGCAGGAAAAACGACGATTTTCAAAATGATCATGGATGAGCTGCAGCCCGATTCCGGGGCCTTTTCCGTTGGTGAAACGGTGCAACTCGGATACGTGGACCAGTCCCATAAATCGATGGATCCCAACAAGACGGTTTTTGAAGTGGTTTCAAACGGCCTTGAGTTCATTGAAATTGGAAAGCAAAAAATCAACTCGAGGGCTTATCTTTCCAAGTTTAATTTTAACGGCTCCGATCAAAATAAAAAGGTGGGAGTGCTTTCTGGAGGAGAACGCAATCGATTGCACTTAGCCATGACCTTGATGATCGAAGCCAACGTATTGTTGCTGGATGAACCGACCAACGATATTGACGTGAATACTTTACGAGCACTTGAGGAAGGAATCGAACGATTCGCTGGTTGCGCCGTAGTGATTTCCCACGACCGATGGTTCCTCGATAGGATTTGCACCCACATCTTGGCTTTTGAAGGAGACTCCCAAGTATATTGGTTTGAGGGTTCATACTCGGATTATGAAGAAAACCGTAAAAAACGCTTGGGCGACAGTGGTCCGAAACGTATTAAGTACAGGAAATTGATGTAGTCCTTCGGTAAAAATTAATAGCCTTTACCGAGAAAACCCAAAAAGAAGGACAATACGATTAATGATAAGCCAATTATCGTCAAAATTCCCACGTATCGGAAGTGCGAAAATAATTGACTGAAACCTTCCTCAAACCGTTCTTGATCCTCGTCCTCTATACCCTCGATTGTTTTGGTGGCAAATTTCCACAAGTAAGATACAGGGAAAAAGTAGATGAATATAAAAAAAACAAAATAAAAAATCACATCCATAGACTTACCTCCTAACAACATGAGTAGAAGCAAGGAACATAGATAGAAGCCAATCATTATAAATCCTAAAACCGCAAAGAATTTTGCCCATTTGGCAGTTGAAATAATGTGTTGCTTGAGCTCATCCGTAACCGTTAAGCCATTCGATTTCGTTCCTTCATCGTGATCAGAGGCTACTTTAGCATCATGCGAATCGTCCATATTTTTAGTTTTGAACCAAATGTACCGAATTTATCAATTCAGGGCGGTTAACAGCGATAAATGCCTATTTTTGAAGAAAGGCCTCTTTGGAAAGGATTTCCGGGACAGCCACGGAAGTACTTTTCGTTAATATCGAGGAAAATTCCTTGATTTTCCCATCTTTCAGGACATTGAACGTTTTCTGTGCACTGATTAATTGATTCTTAAGTCCTTTCACATTGGCCAATTCGGATTCGGAAGGGGCTCCAAAATATCCAACGATGGTTCCGTAAATCTCGTTGATTTTTTCGCGTAATTGATCTTCTGCTGCCCCGACGTAATTATCACCCGTGGTTACAACTAGGATATTTCTCAATGCCGTTAGTTCTTTGATTAAGGCGTCCACGGTTTTGTTAGGCTTTCCGTTTTTAGCCTTGAATGCTTGAGCCTTGGCATCCCATTCATCGATTTGATATACTAAATATGCCAGGTCTTCCACCATACCAAAGAGTTCTTTCGTGCATTCCTGCTGTTTGATCCTGTCCGTAGCGGTAAAGCTGGAGGTGGAATCATAGCGCACTTCAATCATTTGTTCGAATACTTCATTCCCCTTGGTGATTTTAACTTTATACTTCCCAGCCTTCACGTAAGGAGCTGGGGCAATCGAAAACCCTTTGCCTTTCGCGGTCTTGGGAGCCAAGGCATTGAATCCCCACTCAACGGTATTGATACCTTTGTTTTTACCCACCTCTACTTTGGAAACAAGTTTCCCTTCGAGGTCTGTAATTTCGCCGGTCATTTTGCCGAAGGTATGACGCTTCGGTAGGAAATAACTGATTTTAGCGTTGCCGCTGGGATTGTCTCCAACAAATTGGTTCTCAGAGGCCGTTCCGCCAAAAGTACTTTTCTCGGGCAGGGTAAAAACATCCGTATCGAAAAAACTCAAATTCTTGGTTAAGAGTTCTTCCTTAATCCCTCTCAATGGACGTACATCGTCGAGAATGATGATTCCGCGACCGTGGGTTGCAGCAATCAAGGCGTGCTTTGTAGGGTGTAATTCCAAATAATGCACGGCCACTTTGGGGAAGTTGTTGGTGAAAGCCGACCAATTCTTACCTCCGTTCAAGCTTATGTAGAGTCCGTTTTCAGCGCCAAGGTAGAGGAGGTCTTGGTTCACAAAATCCTCTTGGATATTTCGAACAAACGTTGTTATTTCGGGGGTCACAATGGATTTCCACGTTTTTCCAAAATCCGAAGTCTTGTAAACATAAGGAGTATAATCGTTTTTAGCATGTCCATCGAAGACCGCATATGCGATTTCTTTCCCGTGCACGCTGGCCTCAAGGTGATAGCACCAGGTATTTGCGGGTAATCCAGGGAAATTGTGGCTCAAATTCTCCCATGTTTTCCCGCCATCTTTTGTCAGCTGTACGTTTCCATCGTCGGTTCCTATCCACAATATTTGATCACTGAGGGGAGATTCGGCGATGGAAAAGATGGTGCAATGGTTTTCTGCTCCTGAATTGTCCGCAGACAATCCTCCGGAACCTTCTTGCTGCTGCTTGTTTGGGTCGTTGGTCGTTAAATCAGGAGAGATTTTTGTCCATGTATCCCCACGGTCGTTTGAAATATGCACGTACTGACTTCCCACGTACAAACGATCGGGCTGATGTTTGCTCGTCGTTAACGAAGCGTTCCAATTAAAGCGCAGTTTGGGTTCTCCCTCTAAGGCGTAGGGCTTCACCGTTTTAAGTTGCTGTTTTTCTACATCAAAGCGCCAAATTGCTTCAGCACCTTGCATTTCAGAATAAACAATCTTGGGGTTAGTCGGGTGGGGGTAAACTCGGAAACCGTCGCCTTGTCCCACCAATTCCCAATCGCGGGCTTCCACTCCTCCAGGACTGGACGAAGGACCAAACCAAGAATTGTTGTCTTGCAATCCACCAAAAACATAGTAGGGATTACGGTTGTCGATGCTCACGTGGTAAAATTGAGACAGGGGTAAATTCTCCACAATTTCTAGGCTGCTTCCTCCATTAAGGGATAAATACAAGCCTCCGTCTGTAGCGACCAACATTTTGTTCGGTTGGGCTTTGTCAAACACGATGTCATGAATGTCAGAATGCATGGAACCTAGGTTCTCAAAGGTTTTTCCGCCGTCTCGGCTAATCGAACCAAATAATCCTGCTTTCGCGATAATGTTGGGGTCGGAAGGGTGCACGGTAATTCGTGAGAAGTAAAAAGGACGAACGGTCAGTGCGAAATCACCGTTGAGAAAGGTCCAAGAATTGCCTCCATCGTCAGAGCGATAAAGTCCTTTTTCCTCTTTTTTCTCCGCTTCGATGACGGCGTACAAAATTTGAGCATTGGAGGGAGCAATGGCCACGGCAATGCGTCCTTTCTTTCCTTTGGGCAAGCCATTCTCCAGTTTTTTCCATGTATTCCCTCCATCGGTGCTTTTGTACAAGGCTGAATTCAATCCACCCGAATTAAACGAATAAGCCGATCGACGAAATTCCCAAAACGCTGCGTACAGCACATTGGGTTGTGTTGGGTCCATCACCAATTCAGAGCAACCTGTAGTATTGTTGACAGATAGTACATTGCTCCATGTTTTTCCGCCGTCGGAAGTTTTATAAACCCCACGCTCGTCGCTTGGTCCCCAGAGGGCACCTAAAACGGCCACGAAAACTTCATTCGAATTTTTGGGATTGATTTGGATCGAGGCAATGCGGTCGGACTTCGGTAGCCCCATGTTGGTCCAGTTTTTTCCTCCATCGGTGGTTTTGTAGATGCCATCCCCTGCGGAAACGCTGTTCCTGGTCCAAGTTTCACCGGTTCCAACCCAATAGGTGTTGTCGGGATCGTTGGGGTCGATGCTCACGCAGCCAATGGATTGGCAATACTGGTCAAAGATGGAGGTGAACCTAATGCCACCGTCTTGCGATTTCCAAACGCCTCCACCGGCAGCGCCGATGAGCACTACGTTGGAGTTATTTGGATGCAATTCAACGTCCGCAATTCGACCGCTCATTAAGGCTGGACCGATGTGCCTAGCTTTCAGGTCTCCAAAGAAATCGCCGGCATTTAGTGATGTATTTTGAGCCCACGAAAAATGAGCCCACATAATGGTGAGGGCAGACAACCAAAAGAATCTCATAGGTTATTTTTTAGGAAAATTAAACTTGGTTTCGTCGATTGTTGCGTTGATGACGATCGACTCGAATTGAATGGTTTGGGTTCCTTCTCCTTTGATTCCGGAAACATTCGAAAACGGAAGGTAAACGCCTTCTACCTCTTGGTAATCAGAGAATTTTGTTTGCCCGATTTTCCCCTTCATTTCTCCTTCCATGATTTCGGCTTCCATCATAAGAGGCACTTTGTTTTCTTGGTCTATGAACAAATATTCGATATTCGCGGTCTCTTTACCTTCCACCAATTGCGTCTTCTTTTCTAATTTGATTTTATAGCATGAGGTTCCATCCACGGTTTCGGTTCCCATTAAGGTAGGGGTGTATCCCAGTTGTTTATATTGAAGCAGTGCATCGGGAAAATCTCCTGCAGATCGTTTTGCGTTTTCGGTTTCATCAGAAGTACTTTTCTCGGCCTCCATGGACATGAAATTCGTTGTCCAACTTGTGGTTCCGTCAAAGGCTTGCATGGTCATCGTGTTGCCCATCACCGTTATTTGGGTGTAGGTACGACCGTCGCGCATGCGAACTACTTCGACAGGGATTTTCATACCACCTTGTTCAACATTCGCCTTCATGGTGATGCTGCTGACTTTATCCCAATTAGCGCCGCCTATGGCATTGTAATAATCGGTAATAATTTCATCAACGGTTTGCGCTTGAAGGGTTAGGGCTGTAAGGAGCACCCCGAATAAGGAGAGTAAGTGTTTCATTTTGAATCTATTTAATATTTGAAAGGTAAAATTAACTTTTTGCTTCGACTGCAACTTGTTAATTGTTGCTTTTTTGCACATTTAACAGTCCAAATTGTTCAAAGTGGTGGGTTATGTGCTTACGGTGCAATAAAATCCATGCTTCATGGTTTAGCAAACCGAAATAGGGGTGGGAGTGTTGCGTGTGAGGGTATATTTCGAAATACTCTTCGAAAGCTAAAAATTCGTGGATGAATTCGTCGATGGCTAAGGCCAATTCTGCCTGCGTTAAAGGTTCATTTTGTCGCACAAAACCCACTGGGATGTTGTGTGCAAAGGGTTGGTCGTTGAAAAGAAAGGATTTCATTCTTTGGGATTTCTCTTCAGGAACCTCCATTGGAAACGAAATTTTACCCATAGACATTTTTAAACCGTCGCAGAGGTGTTCCACCATTTGTTGTGCTGAGAAATTCCCCCAAATTGGTCTACCTTCCGGTTGCAAGAGTTCAAGGGTTTTCAGGATGTAGGATAAATCCCAAGGGATAAAGTTCATAGTAAAGGGGATAAAAAAAACCGGGCGAACCCGGTTTTGAATGTTAGCATTTTTCAGCTTCTTCTCTCATCTTTTTCTTTTCTTCTTTCGTTGCTTCGTCGTACATTTTCTCACACTTTTCTTCTTTGTCTTTGTACTTCTCTTTTACGGCTTTCTTTTCATCATCACCGTCAGCATCGCTTTTTTCTTTACGGTAATCTTTTTCCCATTGAACGCAATCGCATACGGAAGGACCTCCACAAGACGCAAGGGCGAAAACTACTGCCCCAATTAACCATAGATTTTTCATAACGTTAGATTTTTTAATTGCGCATAAAGATAAAGGATTTTGAGAAATTAAACAGTGCTTTCTGCATGAAGTGAGTCAATTTTTTCGAAGGGATGAGATAATTCCCTTGGTAAAATGTTCATTGTGTTGGGTATAAAAAAACCGGGCGAACCCGGTTTTGAATGTTAGTATTTTTCAGCTTAGGGGCTTACTTTTTTTCTAAACATTTGAAGGCTTCTTGAGCACGCTTTAATCGATCTTCGTTGCTAAGATTTTTAGCATACTCTTCGCATTCTTTTTGCAATGACTCTTTATAATCAGAGGAACCGATTTTAACTGCATTGTCAACACAATCGCAGACATCTGGACCACCTCCACAAGACGCAAGGGCGAAAACTACTGTCCCAATTAACCATAGATTTTTCATAAGCTAAATTTGATATTTCGAGCTAAACTATAAAATGTTTAGTAATTAATTAAGTTTATAATCTCATTTAAAGGTAATCATATCCTTTGAATATGGTTTTTTTACAGGCACTCGTTTACCAACGATTCACGCCAAATTGATAGAAACTGTAAGTTCCATCTTCGTTTTCGTTGAGATATATTTTCGAAATTTCCTTGGCATGAGGTTGGCTGAATTCAAAAGAATACCCTTGAAAATTTTCGAATTTACCTTGCTTGTTTTTTTTATGATATTTAGGGACCAATTTCCCCTGCTCATTCCAGTCATAGTTTTGATGATGACAGCCATTAAAGATAGCATAATGAAATTCATTAAGGTGGTTTTGTTTCGCTTGTTTCATGAAGCTTTTGAACGTGATTCCTTCGCTAAGATTAGCTTTTAAGCTGTTGAAAATTATTTCGTTGTTCAATTTTGCACAGGCCATAAAAGCCATGGCCATGGAATATGCACTTACTGGATTTCTATGATCGATTAGGTATTGATAAAATTCGTTTTCCGTTCCATTGAAAACCACATAATGAACGGTCCCTATACCCTGTATTTCCACTTTGATGTTGTTGATTTTTTCTGGCAGTTGGATTTCCAGTTTGTTTGTGGTGGTCTTTTTATTCACATTCCCTGATTTTGCAATGACTTGCGTAGCCACTTGTTGAGCTTCACCTTCAAATTTCACAAAGGGGTAGGATAATTCTTCACGGCTTACATGGTTCACTACTAATTTGCGGTCGAAATTGATGACAAAAGTTCCTTGTGCAAGTTGAAATGGCTCGATTTTATCCAAATTTTTTATTCCCTTGCTTCCGCCTTCGGTAATTGGGTTGATTAACGGTTGGTGCATAAAGCCGTACATGGTCATGTTCGAATCTCCCGTATTTGTGGATCCATCTTTTTCGTTCAAATCGAAATGGGTGATTTGAAGATCACTCGGAGGGAGCAAGTACCAGTTACTGCTTAAATTTTGCGCCCAAGTAATATCCAATCCATAAGTTTTGCCGTCAATAGTGGTTTGATTCCATGCGTGCGAGTGGCCAGAGTAGAATATATCGTATACATCGGTTCTCACCGCTCCGCTCATGTAATCGGTTTTAAAGTGCAGCCGCTCCATAAGATCTTTGTATACTCGGCTGTACCCCTCGCATACCGCTTCTCTTTCTTTTCCGAATACCAATCCTTGGATGTTGTTTTGGGAGGTATCACCTCGGTTGTAGTCGAATCGCTCAATAACGAATTTTCCAATCGCGTCTGCCTTTTCTTGAGAAGTCGGTTTATCGTAAGTAAGGGCTGCGCAGAGGCAATTCAGGTTCTTTGGGTCCTTGCAGGGGCCTTGAATAAGGTTTTCTCCGGTCAAAGGAGATTGACTCCAAGCGTGGGTTAGTCGTACGTCGTTGGACTCCTGGATGATGGGTTGGTACTTCAACCAGGCTTTGATCCGGTTGTCGTAAAATTTGTGGTCTCTGAAATAGAGGTTCGAAAAAGGATTGTCCATCGTCGTTGCTTGAGCATCCTCTATTGCAAAACGAAGGGAGTCCGCTTGAATGATGCGCTGTTTAAGTCCGCTGTAAAGTATCAATTGATGGTGCTTATTGAAGGTGTAGGTAGCCTCAATTCGGGTAGCGAGTTCCTGATCTGGATGATGGAAATAGCTAATTTGTTCGCATCGGTGGTCGTTTATCAAACGCAAAAATACCAAGGACTCTTCATCATCCTTCATTAGAAATACATGTTCGAACTCCGTTGCTTCGTTGGAAGGAACGAAATACGGGATTTTACCGACTTGGGCGCTGAAAGGAAATGCTAAAACAACGAGAGCAATACCGATGAATTTCATAACGAATAGATTAACGTAATCGAAAACGCGTAGGCTTTTTATTTTGCTTAACGAACGTTGAGTATTCGGTTACATTGACTACGGATGAAGGGTGTTTGAGCGCAAATCATTTCGATATCGCTGTATTCTGGCATAAAATCTTTGCTTTAGCTTGTTTAAAATGTCGGGGTCTTTGGACGAGTTTTTCCGAACATTCCATTCTTGCAAGTGTTCATTAAATTCCAGGTGTACTTGATTATTCCAAATATGATAAAGGCCGTTAAGGTATCGAATGGAGATATCCGACTCATGTCCAAAACTATATATTGATTCTTTCCAACCTAAAAAATTGCATAGGGAAGGTATCACGGTTAAATGATCGTTGCAAGCGATTGAATTTCCTGAAGAACTGAACAGCAACATGGGTACTTGGTAGTAATCCGCAATCGTTAAGCCTGCATGGTCTAAGTGAACAGGAGGATGATCGCCCGTGATTACAAAAAAGGTGTTGTTGTACCATTGTTGACGAGAAGCTTCTTTAAAAAACCTTCTAAGGCAATCGTCTAAATAGTGATAGGATGCTTGTTCTTTGTTCAATTCTGGGTGGGATTTCCGGTAACTTGAGGGAATGTCATAGGGTTCATGGGTGGAAAGGGTAAATAAGCAGGCAAGAAAGGGCCTTGTCGTTTTCTTCAATTCTTTTTGAAGGTTGGTGAGGACCGTATGATCATGATATCCCCACGATCCAGGGGCTTCGTTGGTTTCAACAAGTTGATCTTGGAAAAAGCAATCATGAAAACCCAAATGTTTTACGGTAGCGCCAAAACGCATCGAACCTTCGGTGGCACCATGAAAAAATAGGGTTCTGTAGCCTTTATTATAAGCCATTTTTGGAAATGCATGAAGTTGATTGAGTCCGTAATTGCTAAGGATAAAAGGAGTTTCCATCCATGAGGGTATCCCAGCGAATAATGCAGGAAGGCATTCGATGGAAGTTTTACCGCCTGAAATTGCTGTTGGTTGGTATGGGAATTTTGTTCGAATAAGGGAATCAAGAAAGGGCGTGAGTGGAATTCCGTTAACGCTTCTTCCCAATTGCTGATATCCCAAGCTTTCAACGATGATCACCACGATATTAGGTCGAAATTCGGAGCTATCTGAGGCATAATTTCGGATCGGATTAAAGATCCTTCGTTCGGTGGAATGGTCTAGGTAATGGTAATTGGGAAGAGGGGAGATTTGAAGGGTTTTCAGCAGTACAAAAGGAGCATTTAAAATAAGCTGTGAACGTGCGGGATCTCCGAATTGTGCGGCGTCCATGATTCCCAAAGGTTTAGGTCCAACGCTATTTCTTGCCGCAAGAAAAGCACCGCTCAAGCACAAGAGTAGTATGCCTACTTGAGAAGTAATGGGCTTTGTGGGGTTTGGAATTGTGCGCAGGAATTTTCGGAGGATCAAGGCAAAAAAAGCGAACCAAACCAATAGGAGAGGCAAAATATACCAAAACCGCTCGAAGAGTCCTTGGAATTGTAGGGCATCATCTCCGGCTAGGAATAATAAATAGATTTCGTAACTGGAACGTTTTAAGGTGTACTGAAAATAAACTAAATCCCATAATTCCGGAAGAAGTATGAGGGCGAACAGGGCCATCGAAGCAATCCAAAGTGCACGAGTTACCATGGATTTGGAGGGAATAAAACTGAGTCCAAAAAACAGCGGAAAAAAGAACAAGGCTGTGTAACCCAAAACGCTTAAATCAAACCTCATTCCCCGTAAAAAATCGAGGAATTCAAACGGAATTTCTGCCCTATTTACCCACCAAAATTGCCAACGAAACAAATGCATAAAGGCCATTAGGGTCGTAAATAATTTTAAAGCAAAAGGAAGTAAATGATGACGCATGTAGATTTATTCGATTCGATGAACTATTTTTAAACCTCAATACAAAGAAATGGCAAAAGAGCAAAAGATAAACCCTATTCTTCAAAATCGAATACAATTAACACAACTTCTTGAGCATAAATCTGCTCTAAAACAAGACATTGCCGAAGATTGTGAAAAGGTATTTGTTGAATTGAAAGAGAAAATCAAATCGGAATTAACCGAGTTAAGGTCTATTGTAACGGATGAACGCGTCAGATTGCACTACAATGAGCGAGGTTCGGGTGAAATTCACGTATTCATAGGCAGCGATGTGTTGGTGTTTTCACTACACCAAAATGTTTTTAGATTGCCAGATGCAAACCCGCTTTGGGGAACAGGGTATTTTCAAAAGGATCCTTCCAATGGGTATTTTGGAGTTATCTATGTGTATAATTTTCTTGCTGAGTCCTTATTACAACACCGTTTGTCTGATTCAGGTTATTTAATTGCTCGAATTTTCGTCAACAAGGACCGTCATTTTTTCGTGGAAGGAAGAACTCAATTGGCTTCTATTTTTCGAGATGTAGAGCAACAACTATGGAGCGAGCAAATTAGCACCCTAGTAGTTCAAATGTGTTTCGCCTATGCACTTTCTTTCGATCTTTACATTCCACCTTATGAACTGTACGATGAAATTTCAGTGCAACAAATGCACCTTATGGGTGAGTCCTTGAAACTTCAAACAGGTAAGCGCTTGGGCTTTCGGATGAAGTCCGATGAACCTGAAAACATGTAAAAAATACCCCAATTTTTTTTCGTGAATTGAAATTTGTACTATATTTGCACTCCCAAACTTGGGGTTTTGATTTATTGGCCCATTCGTCTAGTGGTCAGGACGCAAGGTTTTCATCCTTGAAACAGGAGTTCGATTCTCCTATGGGCTGCAACTAATTTATAAGTTACACCAATGGCAAATCACAAATCGTCCATCAAGCGTATCCGTTCGAACGAAGCAAAACGAGTACTCAATAAATACCAGCACAAAACTGCGCGTAATGCGGTTCGTAAACTTCGTGGATTAACCGACAAAACAGAAGCAACCGCTTTGTTTCCTGTAGTGGCAGGCATGTTGGATAAACTGGCCAAGCGAAACATTATACACAAGAACAAAGCGTCGAACCTAAAGTCAGGTCTTCAGGTGCATGTAAATGCGCTAGCATAAGTTCTTCGTTTTTAGCATTGCAGGGGGCTAAGGCCCCCTTTTTTTTGTATGTTTGTGCCATGAGATGTACCTACATCCTTCTCTTCATGACGGTTTTCTCGGTAAAGGGATTTTCTCAATCAGCCATCCTATTAGATACCTTAAGGCCACAAAATAACTTTTTATCTTCCATAAACGGTTTGGATTCCATTCTGCAGAGCAGTCGTTCGGTATTTCCAAACATTCGTTTAATCGATGGGATATTTGTAGATCCGATGTCCCTTTATACTCCTTTCGGTTCTTTTTTTCAAAAAGACCCATTGGCGGATCATCATCCTGTTTTTTCAGGTTTACCCTTTGTTGGTTTTAATTATGCTTTCGGAACCCAAGGGGCACAGCACCTTAATTTGAAGTACTGCCAATCCTTTAAAAGAGGACTTTTTATCGGTCTTTCCTACGATGTGAATAGCCTTAAGGGTTATGTTAGGAATTCTCAATGGATTAACCGTAAGGCGGAGATTTCTCTTTCCAAAATTGGTCGTAGATTTCGTTCCCAGGCCCTGTGTAATTACTACACAGACTCGCGTCAATTTTCAGGAGGTATTTTAAACGATAGTTTGTTGTCCTTTGTAGGATTAGGTTTAGTTCCTGTTGTTAAGGACAGTTGTTCCGCTTTGGTGAAGCAACAGCATTTACAGTGGAAGAATGAACTGAATTTCTCGAAAGATTCATCCAGATTTATCGGTTTGTACCATCGTTCCTCGTTGGACAATTATGACCGATTCTATGCTGAAAGGGATACCCTGTTGGGATTTTATGGAGCCGTTAATTACGATTCTACGCTGACCCAAGATCGAATGGAATTAAGTACATTGAAAAATGCACTTGGTTTCGGTGTTCGTTGGAATCATTGGGATATGGAATTAATGTCGAATGCCGATTTTTGGAGATATAGAATGCGCGGAGTTCAACACGATACCCTGGAGCTTGGGTTTTCATGGGCATTTCAATATCGAAAGAACCGTACCAATGCATTTATTTCTTTCGCAAAGAACTTCATTGGGGGCTTTCAGGCATCGAGTTTAAAAGGTCATTTTTTACAAACATTTAATAGAGATCAAGCCTTAAACCTGAAGGTAGCCATAGGCTTAGATGCTCCTGATGTAATGCAACGATTTTACCTTGGCAATACCTTTTTATGGACCATGGTTCAACCGGTCTTGCAAAAAACAGCAATGGTTCAAGCCTTATTCAAAGGAAAGGTCCTTGGGTTTGATTATCAGCTCGGAGTGAATGGGCTAATTTCTCGCGATGTATATCAGTTTAATGGCATGGCTTGGGATCATCAAAGTTCATTGAGTAATCAACAGGTGTTACACCTTGAAGTTAAATTGGGACGGACATGGAAAGGTTGGACCATCGAACCTCATCTAACGACATTATGGCAAAAAGTGGCTATTTTACCCAAAATGGGGCTTGGTACCGGTATAGTTTATCAAGGATATATTGGTTCTACTAAAAATTTGTATTTCTTCACGAAGTTAAAATACATGTATTATATGGATTATAAGACCTTAGGTTTTATTCCGCAACTTTCCTTATTCGATGTTGTAAACTTCTCCAATACGGGATTCAATTATCATGGTTTGAATGCCCTAATAGGTTTCAAGGTTAAAACCTTTCAGTTTTACTTGGCGGGAGAAAATTTAGGATCCTTTTTTATGGAAAATCAACAGCGTTTATTCGTAGGACTTCCCGTACCATCTTGGCAATTGAAGCTTGGAATAACTTGGTTTTTTTGGAACTAGGAGCGATCGAATCAAGCTAGAATACCCATCACTTCTGCCATTTTCTTTCCAATTCCGGCAGGTGAATCTACTACATGAATTCCACATTCGCGCATGATGCGTTTTTTTGCTTCAGCCGTATCGTCTGCTCCACCGACGATGGCACCGGCATGCCCCATGGTTCTTCCTTTAGGAGCCGTTTCTCCTGCTATAAATCCAACAACGGGCTTGGTTCCATTTTCCTTGATCCAACGAGCGGCAATGGCTTCGAGGTTTCCTCCAATTTCACCAATCATTACAATCCCTTCGGTTTCTGGGTCGTTCATTAACAATTCAACCGCTTCTTTCGTAGTCGTGCCAATGATAGGGTCTCCACCGATTCCAATGGCGGTGGAAATTCCTAAACCGGCTTTTGCAACTTGATCTGCGGCTTCATAGGTGAGGGTTCCTGATTTTGAAACAATTCCAATTTTTCCGGTTTTGAAAACAAAACCAGGCATGATGCCCACTTTCGCTTGACCTGCCGTTATGACTCCTGGACAGTTGGGTCCAATAAGACGACAGTTAAATGCTTTGATATATTCTTTAGCGTAGATCATGTCCTTTACTGGAATGCCTTCGGTGATGCATACAATTACTTTAATGCCTCCTTCTGCTGCTTCCATGATGGCATCTGCTGCAAAAGCGGGGGGTACAAAAATGATGGAAACATCCGCGCCTGTTGACTCAACGGCATCTTTTACGGTATTGAATACAGGTTTTTCCAAATGAAGACTTCCGCCTTTTCCGGGGGTAACTCCTCCAACGACATTTGTTCCAAATTCAATCATTTGACTTGCGTGAAAAGTTCCTTCGGTTCCTGTAAAACCTTGTACAATAATTTTTGAAGTGCTGCTGACAAGTACGCCCATGGTATTTAATTTTGTTCGGGTAAAGTTACATATAGTAATTCAATTAAGTCAACACAAGTTGCGCTAAAAAGTGATTTTCTTCGATTTCAATTCTTCGGCATTGAAAACCACAAGAAAGGGCAGCTTCATGAAGTGAGTCGTAATCAACATAGAGCCAAGGAAATACGGAGCTGGATTGATTTTCGTAATGCATTTGAAAATTAAAGTCCCCATAATATTCGCTGTTGAGGTCCATCCAATAGGATCCGTCTTCTTCTTCGTATAAAAACTTAACATCGGATGAATCGCAAAGAATTTGCCCTTGCGGATTTAACAGGGTTTTGAGGTGATTTAAAAATGGAATCAAGGTGCTTTTTTTTCCTGCAATACCAAGTCCATTCATAAGAAGTAATAAGGTGTCAAAGGTTTCATTTTTCAGGTCAAGAATGTTCTTACATTCAGCATCAATACCTTGATTTTTTAAATATTCAACAGCGCCGGGCGAGCTATCAATCGCTTTTACCGTATATCCTTGATTCATTAAATAGGAAGAATGCGGTCCTGCTCCAGCACCAATATCGAGTACCCTACCTTTTGCCATAGCGAGTGCTCGTTTTTCCAAATGGGGCATTTCTTCATAAGACCGAAATAGCACTTCGATGGGAATAATGTCATCATCGGTAAGGTCAGAGCTTACAATAATGTCTTTAGGTTTACCTGTTTTGTGAAAATCAAGAATCGCTTTGCCTATTGGATCCGAAGTATTCATAAGGGCTGAGTTTAAAAATCGGATTAATTGAAACCGTCTAAATCTTCTTCGCTGTAATCGTCGTCATAATCGTTGAATCCGTAATCGTCTTCTTCTTCGTCAAGCTCTTCTTCGGATACCATTGCTGCTCCTCCTGCTATAAACAGGTCTTCATTGCTCTCAAGTTCTTGATTTCGTTGCGGGGCTTTTCCGACACTTAAGGCAAGTTGAGGAACTTCACTCGCAGGTAGTTGATGTTCTATCAGTTCAATAAGAAAAATTTGCATTGCCAAAAAATCATAAATCAAGATGAATTTTTGATTAGCCGATTCAATGAAGTCTTTTAAAATGGCCTTACTCATGACATTGGCTGGTTGATCCAAGGCATCGTCGTCATAGGACATATCCATTAAGTTGATTTCATGTCCTTTGTCCCACGCATCATTGGAAACATAAAAACTGGCCATTTGGTCACCTTTTAATTCGAAAGATTCAACAATGGCATGGTAAAAGGCTTCGAAATTGGAGGATTCTGAAATTATTATGTCCCTAAAAACTTCCGCTTTGGCCTCGGAATCGAGAAGAATTCTAAATTTTAGTCCTTGCATGGTTTTTTTTGAATAAAGGTAGTTAAATATTCTTGACGGCTTTTAATCCTAATTCTTCTCCAAATTTGTACATGGCATTTTTAGCGTCATCGAAGGTGTTGCTTATTTCTCCCTCGAGAATGGCGTCTTTGATTTTGGATTTTAATATACCAATTTCGGCACAAGGTCCTAAAGCAAAAACCTCCATGATCAACTCGCCTGTGATAGGGGGTTGAAAGTTCCTAATGCGGTCTTTCTCCTCCACCATACGTAGTTTATCGGTAACAAGTTCAAAGTTTTTTCGATAGCGTTTAACCTTAAACTCGTTTTTCGAGGTAATGTCGGAATTGCACAACATCATGAGGTCGTCGATGTCGTCGCCTGCCTCGGAAAGTAAGCGGCGTACTGCGGCATCTGTAACACTGCCTTTTACCAATGCTATCGGTCTTAAATGAAGTCGCACTAGTTTTTGCACATACTTCATTTTATGGTCTAAGGGGAGGCGAAGTTTTTTGAAGATTTTGGGTACCATTCGAGCGCCTAAATCTTCATGACCATGAAAAGTCCATCCGTGGTAAGGGTCATAACGCTTCGTAGGGGGTTTAGCGATATCGTGCAATAAGGCTGACCAGCGAAGCCATAGGTCATCGCTTTTCTCACTTAAATTATCTAAAACTTCTAAGGTGTGTTCGAAATTATCTTTGTGGCTATGCCCGTTGATGGTCTCAGTCCCGCTTAGGGCTAAAAGTTCGGGAAAAATATAAGGGAGTAGGCCAGTGTGTTTTAATAAATAAAGCCCTCTCGAGGGTTTAGAACTCAACATGATTTTATTGAATTCAAGAATGATTCGTTCCATTGAAACAATACTGATGCGTTCTTTTTGGAGAAAAATGGCCTCAATTGAACCTGCAGCGATTTGGAAATTGAGTTGGGATGCGAATCGAATAGCACGCATCATGCGAAGGGGGTCGTCGGAATAGGTGATACTAGGGTCAAGGGGTGTTCGTAATACGCCGCTAAGCAAATCGTTCATGCCATCAAAGGGGTCGAGTAAAGCTCCGAAATTTGATGAATTAAGGGAAAAGGCCAATGCGTTAATGGTGAAATCCCTTCTTAGTTGATCGTCTTTAAGGCTTCCTGGTAGGGTAGAGGGTTTACGGGAGTCTTCGCTGTAGGATTCTTTTCTTGCACCCACAAATTCTACATCGATGTCTTTGTATTTGAAATGCGCTGTTCCGTACCGAGCAAATAGGGATACGTTTTTTACCCTTAATTTTTCAGCAACTTTTGTAGCAAAAGCAGGACCGTCTCCAACGACTACGATATCGATGTCTTTGCACGGACGATCGAGGAAACAATCTCGAACAAATCCTCCAATTACATAGGCTTCTACCTTAGTCGTTTGAGATATTTCGGAGATAACTTTAAAAATCGGATGTTGTAGAAAATGAGTGTAGAACTCTGGCATATCCGCAAAAATACAAAGAAAAATAGAGGAGTTGACCCGGATTAATCTTCGTCCTCTTCCTCGTCAAAAGAAAATAAGCCTCCTTCTAATTCAAGGTCATCGTCGTCGTCTAAGAATTTATCCTTTTTACCGCTTTTTTTATAGGCGTCCATTTTTGGCTTCTTGTTACGGTCTGCTTCGGTATCGGGTTTACGTTCCTTATCCTTGGGTAGGATTTTCTTTCGGTTGTCCGATGGGGGTAGGATGGGAGGAACAAACGGTTCGTTATTTCCAAAATCGGTTTTAGGAGTAGATTCGGTACGTGGACGCTGCGGGTCGTAATTTGAATTGGTAGGTCTTGAAGGACCATCAAACTTCTTCGGTTGATTGCGATTATCACCTCGGTCTTCCGCTTTTTTTACAGCGATGTTTCGACCGTTAATAATCCTTCCGTCTAAGCCATCAATTGCTGCTTGCCCTTCATGATCATTTTCCATTTCAACGAAAGCAAAACCTCTGGATCTACCGGTTTCTTTGTCCATCGCAACGGTGGCTTTGTTCACTTTTCCATAAGTTTCGAAGAGTGAACGTAGTTGGTTGTTGTCGACACCAAAGTCAAGTTTGGCTACGAAAATACTAATCATATGAGGTTAGGCGCGGATTTTAAGTTAATTTTTACACCCCGAATTTATGAAAAAAATAATTCACAAAATAAAAACACAGCATTTCTTCTAAATTTTTATCGAGAGGGTAGCGTAAAACGACCTTCCTTGATTGGTAAGTGCGCCTGGTCCCGGATAGCCGCCTACCCGACGAACCACTTTTATTTCATTCAATAAATTGTTAATTCCCATTTTTATGTGATAATTATCCAACAAGGTCATGGATATCCCTACATCATGCAGTGTTAATGCCGGAATTAAACCTACCGTTGCTGTTGCATTGGTTGCCTCCGTGTTGGCAGCATCCGCAAAGCAATCACTCGTGTAATTCATTTGATAGTTGATCGACAGTCCTTTGAATTTATACTCCAAACCAGTTCTTAAAATCAAGTTTGGAGCATATTCTCCTTTTTTACCCACAATCGATGTCAGTTCATTATTCGCAATAGCTGGATTGTTCCAGCGCTTATAACGAGCGTCGGTTGAGGTGCCGCTGAAGTATATGTTCAATTGTTCGGTTTTTGTAGAATTTTTAAAGAAGGGGTTGAATAGGGAAATTTCTGTGTATACTTCCAATCCCTTCGATTCTAAATCACCAATATTGGTTTTGAACGGAGCA
Source organism: Cryomorphaceae bacterium (assembly GCA_027485415.1). Classification (GTDB taxonomy): domain Bacteria; phylum Bacteroidota; class Bacteroidia; order Flavobacteriales_D; family Crocinitomicaceae; genus UBA952. The sequence continues at coordinate 46,144 of JAIXRC010000032.1, forward strand.
CCGTTAAGGTTGAGGGTTCCCACTTTATTATTGTACCGGATGTAAAACGCATTGATGTCAAAATTGAAGAAGATGTTTCGAAAAAAAACGGATCCTTTCATTCCGCCTTCGCTGCTGTAACCTGTCATGTCTTGCAGCATGGGGTCAACGATTTCTAGGGTGGAGGAAGGAAGCAATTCGCTGTACATTACCGGTCGATAGTTCTGGTTGGCGTTGGCATACAAGCTAAGGCTCGTATTTTGTTTTTTAACTAGTGCATATTTGGAGGAAATCCCACCCAAGAAAAGGAACCGGTTTTTCGTTGAATTGGGAATATACCCCCCTGTAACTTGATTGCTCCTTCCCGAAAGCGAAGATTGAATAGCTTCTCCCCTAAATCCGGGAGAAATGCTGAATTTTTCGCCTATAATAAACATCTGCTCAGCGAATAATGCGAAGTTTTGAGTCTGTAAATCCAGGTCTCTCTGATATATTTTTCCGCTATTGTCAGGAACAACCGTTAAGTTAA
>JAIXRC010000110.1 GCA_027485415.1 Cryomorphaceae bacterium
GGTGATGTACCACTCGGTGATGTACCGCTCGGTGATGTACCGCTCGGTGATGTACCGCTCGGTGATGTACCACTTGGTTTGTTTTCCGAACCTGACTTTTTACCAGATAATCCCTTTTTATCGTCACCTTTCTGACCATAATAATAATAGTAATAATACCCGATTGATAGACATAAACAACAACAACAACATAATAGAAGAGCTCCAAAGCCTCCAAACATGATTATATTTGTGTCCATTTGAAATTTCCTCTTGCGATAGATACGCCACAATATGGCACAGTATGGCATAATATAATAACAATACAAAATAACTTATAATGTGGATGTTTGGTCATTATACACTCTATCCCGTCTCCTTGAGCTTAGGCAATGTAGACAAGAAGCCACCATGATAAATCCCAGAAAACCGCAACAGACGAAAATCCCTATAATAAACCCGCGGATTTCATTTTCAAGTATTTGTACCTTTGCCCCGGGACTCTGATATTCAATAGAATATGTATCGTTATCGGCCCAATAGATATAGACTGTTGTGTTGCGTGTTGTCCAGTATAGTTCTCTATTGCAATCGACCGTAGGATCATTGTACGCAATGACAGCAGTTACGTTATCCTTTTTATAGGTAACTCTTCCATCTTGCGAGCATGTACATTTCTTTGTCCCGGTCGGCTTCGTTGCATCATATTCGGTTTGAAACTCGAGAGCTGCCGACATGTTGCCGTTGACCCTGAACGATGCCACGTTGGACACCCGCTTACTGATGGAGCTTGGCCATGTCATGCATGTAATGTCGGAAGGTGGGAATATAGTAGCGTTTCCAATTGTGACCCTTGTATTCCATACATCAGAAATGTCTCCGCTGAGATTAGCCACGACGACTCCAAACGCAATGGGGCATATCACCAGAGCCATCATGAATGCGCCATATACCAGTATAATACAGTTTCCCATTTTATGATGGATTTAGGACATCATATGTCTCAGGTTTAAGTGGGGGTTTATGGCGGGTGTATATTGAAATACTCCACATAAAGAAAGTATGACATAATCATCATAATCATACCATATATTACAATATATTACAATATTATTATAAAAGTAGGATCAAATGCAGATAGCAAAGTGTTCTGTTGGCCGACAGGGATTCGGGACATGGAGGAGACCGACCCGGCAATTATGCTATAATTCATGCAGGGTCATCTCAAGCATGCATGGAGCGGAGAAGGAAACGGCCCTGAACAATGTTTGCGGGGAGCTGTACGAATCTGGTTCTCATGCAGTCACGACGCTTATTATGGACTTGAGCAACCGTTGCATCGTAGAACAAGACATTACTCGAATTACAGATGCGCTACATGTTACGCTCCCAAAGTACATCAACCTACGCAAGCTCTCCATCTACGCACCGTACGCCGCATTAGATGGCACTCACATCCAGGCATTGATGAACATGGATTCGCCGTTTAACGAGCTGGAACTAATCATGTGGACGTTTCATACGCCGTCGTCACATATGTGGACGGGTAGGTCCCTACGGAATCTGGAAATCGAGGTCAACGACGGCGTGGCATTCCCATACGCGGTGCAAGACTTGCTTATAGGCCTCAAAGAGTTCCAGGAGCATTCATTAAACGAGCTATATATTACCAATAATACTCCGCACAGGGTCGTTGTTCCGCATACAATGCTGCCAAAGGTAACTAATACCCAGCTGGATCGCATCGAGCTGGGGAAGCCAATCTGGTGGTTCAATGGAAAACCGCTGATCTTGTAGAATCTATCGAGATGTTTATTATTATCGAGATGTTTATTATTATTGAAATTATTGAGGCATGGCCGGAGGACTTATGACGAGTATCTCGTGACACGGCTCTTGCTGAGTGGTACAGTATGAGTTTTTGACAATGACCAAAGGCAAGGACACCATGTGGCCCTTGTGGATGAGGTCTTCTGCTCTCAATGATTCAACTGCAACGGGCGTTCTTGGTTCAAAGTCGTTCCTGATCTTATCATCATCATTCAGTGACTTTGCATATATCTTGGCATGCTCGGGACACACAAACGACAGGATCATGTTTTGAAATTCAGTACTGTGCGTGTGCCTCACCGGAATTGTGTAGAAAAAAGTGTCAAACATACGTGGACCCATGCTTGTATCCACTGGGGTCCTGTATTTTACCACGGTATGTAAGACGACAGGTGGTGGTAGGAACGACCTTTGATAGAAAGAAATCTTCTCGAAAGGCACCGTCCGATTACTCAAATTTATCGTTCTCTGCATTTTATACAGTATACTATATTGTAATCATAAGATTTTCAATTTGGACAATGAAACTAGATCATTGGATATTTTTGACACATATGGTAATACATTGATGGCACGACCTGCAAATCATCGTCTCATCAGTGACTGTTTTAGTGTTCTTGCCATTGCCACGAGTTCTGGACATGATCCTGTTCGCATATGACACGATGATAGACTTGACATTATTAGTACATATTACTACACATGTGCTAGGAACATATAAATAGATGCACATAATATTTATTATTCAGGATATTCAGGATAACGATACCAACGATACGGACATACCATAGATGACCGATCCCATGGTGATGCTTCTAGAGCGCGTCGAGAAGTTGGAATGGACTCTAGAGCACGTCCTCGGCCGCAAAGTTAGCATAGTTAACGGTATTCGGGTATGCAAGACACTCGCGGACTCACCCGTTCAAAAGACCAAAGGAAGGTCATATCTGCTTCAATTGACATTTAGCAACTTTCCGTATCTAGTACTTGTAAAGGCCTTTGTCGTTGCACATGCAGCGGGCAAGCCAGACGTATCAACTGCGCTAGAAAAATTTTTAAATGCTGCTGAAAAAGGTCTGTCCGTTCAATACACGATCAATGACGCCCTTGTGACATACATACTGGAATGCTTTTCCCGGTTTCACAAGTTTATTCCAGAGCCCCTCGTAGAAAAGATGTCACTGGTGTCATATACCCCCATCCAATCAAGCGACATTGTGGCAACGTGGCTCATCAAATTCAGTGAGGATATATCTTACGATGAATTGACACAGCAGATTCACACTGGGTTCTCGAAATCAGGGTTTGATTACATGGGAGTGACGCTTTATCCTGTGAATGACACTGTCATCGATGACGTGATGCCCTTTGCAGAGATGCTCAGAGATAAATCAACCAAAGCGTTATTGGAAGGTCCAGGGTTTCCTAGTACTGGTACCGACTATGACTATGGTACTGATACCGACTATGATAATGATTATGACAGTGCATTTGAGACGGGCCAGAGCGGAATGTCAACAATCAACATGGCCTTGGCGTTGGGCTTCATGAAGCGGATGTTGCCGTTTTACATTGACGTTTACTCCGATGAGTGCAACCGTTTCCTGGACATTTGTATGAAATACGATAGAGGTCGCCATCCATGTATCATGGAGGACTTTAGCAGCATCATATCGATGACCAGATATTATATAGAGACAATCCAATAATTCCAATAATTCCAATAAACCCAATAATTCCAATAATATACTTTAATATTGTGTCCTCTATGCACGAGATCTTTCTGATACTGTTGCTATTTTCCCTGGTCTGGGTATCACGCGGAAGGTTGAGACCCTGTCATCGCGCGCTCTCAGGGATACCGAGTGACCAAGGAATTGTGGCGGCTTCCTTTTTGGAATCTCGGGCTTTTTGTTGTCTTTATGTTTTAGATCTATACGCACGGGTACTGGATAACTAGGTGTCCTTTGCAACGGAATCTGAGGTGGATATCTGCGGTAAATGTCATCGCGCGCTTTGATCAGGGCATCTCTTTTTGCCATGAGCTCCTTGATTTCGCGCTTTAGTTGCGCTGCGCGGATGGCTGTTTCATTGGTCTTCATACTCGCTTTATTTGTATCTGGTATTCTTGTTGTTATTGTTGTTGATAGGGATTCTTGTTGTTGTTGATGATGTTGCTTTTCTTGCAACTTGAGATCTGAGATTACATCTTCGATCTTGTTACACTTGACACCCTTATGGAAGCTCGAAAACAAGGCGCAATCGACTGCACGGCGCTTGATGATTTCAGATAGGATCTCTAGCTGGTTATGTGCACGCCTTCTGGCAATGTCGATCACCTGGTCAATAGTATCAGATCCTCGAGGGTAGTAGCTAAAATCAACCATCTTTGTACCAGGTGTCTGCTGTTGTTTTTGTTGTTGTTGAGGACCCTTGGTCTTTGTAGCCGGCTTGCCATAAAAAATACCCTCTGGTAGGACGCTCATGTATCTATAAATCGTGACCTTCCAGTCTGCGTTGAAACCAAGGGATACATGGCTGCAGTTGCGCCTTGCGCGACCAATGGCCTGCGCTTCCGCCGCTTGAGACATGAACGGAGACAGGAAGTGGAGGTATTGGACACCCTGCAAGTCGATACTTTCATTGTAATTACCACTTGCTAATATGACGTTGAGGAGCTTGCCATGGGTGTTTGCCTTGCTGTTATAGAGCGCCTGGACCATCTTGGCCTCGAGTCCTTTTAGTTCGCCTGGAAGATCTTTTTTGGGCTCAATGTCACTTTTGCCGGGATTGTACCTGAACGCGGACGAACATAGGCAAACGCAGAACCTTGTATTGGTCGTATTGATTCCCCTGTTCTGAAAGTACTTGTCTATGATTCGCCTTGCCTCAGATTCGTCCTGGACTTCTGGCGGTCCTTTCGGCTTATCATTGTTCGCATTGCTATCGTCGCTTTCATCGCATCCCGCGTGATCCTTTTTGGATTTTGATTTTCCAGCAGTAGTAGCCTTTTCTTTCACGACGCTCAAGCCCAACATGGCAAGAATCTGGTGCAGATCGTCATGCCATATCCTGGTATATCCATAGGGCTCCATAGTCCTGGCGAGAAATTGTATACCTGGCACTAGCCTCCCGCCTGCACCATGCGCGGTTTGATTAAATTCACAGTACGCATAGTGTTTTGCGTTTGGCGACTCTTGCAAAAGCTCAATAAACTTGGCCGACTTGGGGCTGATAGTCTCCAGCAACTTTAGGTCACGCGCCATTGGAAACTTGACCGCATTGAGGGGGGCCCAAATGCTTGTCTTTCGAACTTTGTTATAGGCAGTCAAGGTATCTTGTACTAGGTCGTTCTTTTTCTTGTTAAACCACCCTGAAGCCTGGGTGTCTATATCACCATTTGTACCATCACCGGCTCCTTTCTTCCTTCCTCCCTGCTTCTTATCCGCATCATCATCATTATCCTCATTATCATCCTGGGCCTCGCCGTTCCCACTCGTAACGACCTTTTCAGCAAAGTCTATGACATCCCTGAAAATGCGCATATGGTTTTTTGCGTCTGGGTCATCCTTTATTTTGTGGTAGACCCATATTTTGAGGGCATGCAGCTTTTTCGAAAAGTCTTCATACTCGAATAGATATTTCTTTGTCTGTTCCCTGGACATTGTGCACATGATGGTCTTGGATTGTTCCCTGTCGATTCTGGGGAACTTGCTAGCATCAAATGACAAATCTAGGTAGCTCACGAGGCCACGGATCGAGTTGCCAAATTCCACAAACTTGTCTATTTTATGTGGAGGAGGCACGGTGATTGGAGGCAGGTCCTGGTTCTGTATGACTTGCAGCAGCGCCTCCATCTGTGGGATAGTGTCGCCCGGCGTGGCCGTCATAATGACTATCTTCATGTCGCCTTGCTCTTCCTTCAGGTCGCGAGAGAGCAGCCATCTCCTTACGGCCGCGTTATCAACGCCCTGGCCTGATAGAGGCTTGAACAGGTTGTGCACCTCGTCGATGATGAGAACCGCATCTTTTGCAAAGTAGGGATCGGCGTTTGCCATCTTTTCGCGCTGGGCCATTCCGTACCTGTTAACAAGGTCTAGGCGGTTCGCAAACTCCTTGAAAGTCATGAGGAACATCCTGTTGTGAACGCTGTCAGCATTTGTCGTTCCGCTCAGGAATGTGCCCATCATGGAAGCTTGCATCTGCTCCACGCACTTTACGCCTTTTCCGCTTTCCTTTGCTTTCAACCATTCCTCCTTCCACTCTGGCTTGAAGAACCTGCGCGCTTCCTTGGCAAAATTCTGGGGCGGATTACTCCTGATACCTGCGACCGAACACAAGAAAATAATGGGGCGGAGCTTGCTTGGATCACTGGGACATCTTGCATGCCAGAACGCCTCTGCGACACCTGCCGCTACAGCAGTCTTGCCCGAACCCGTCGAATGCCATGCCAGGATACCTCTTGGTACGCTTCCAGTCATGTCGGGTCTGGCAAGCGCTTGCATGACGGTATATATGACTGCCTGGTGCTTCTGGGCGCGCATCGCACGCAGGTCTTCGATCTGACGCCCAGCGCATGACTTTATCTTGGCCTCCTTGGTGACCACGCCCTCGTATGGTCCATTGGCGTTCATCGGCGGGGTGCTCATTTTATCGTTAAAGAACAGCTTGACCGCGCTGTTGATTGGCAGTTTCGCATTGTTATAAGACAGCGGCCACTCCTTGGGCAAGCGGCCCTTGAGCTTTTGCCTTATCAGTGATTCCTTGTCTTTTGATACCTTGCGGCCAGCAAGGCGGCCAAATATATCCGGGTAGTTGGCGATTCTCGTGCACACCCGTCCGTCGAGCCTGCCAGATATGCAGTCCGCGTCTTCCTGTCTGACGAGGCACGCATCAATGCCGTTTTCCTTGTCAATAGGATCTGCATGCCAGATGCCACCAATGTTGGGGTGTTGGCACACGTATTTATTGTGAATGCCCTTGTACAGAATTCCCAGTTTGTCCATGGTCTTGTGCGTTGGTACTACCTGTTCTATCGGGTCGCAATCTTCATAGTCGTCCCCTTCCTTGTCTCCGTAGACCTTGTACTTTGACTCGCGGGGGACATACTCCTTGCCACCGTGCGCGTCCTTGTATCGTGCGCACGTGTTTTCACGGGCAAGCCTCTCGGCGCGCGTGAGCCTTTGCATCACCTCGCTCATGTTGATGGCATTATTCTCTACTCCATACTCTGCGTTCCCTGTGTCATTTAGTTCCGGCTTGGCTTTTTTTGTCTTGGTTCTTTTTGTTCTAGTCTTGCTAGCCTGCTGCACTTCGGCGGTGCCATTGTTGTTCATATTGGCGTGCTTTCGCTTCTTTCCCGTCTTTTTAGTTTTTCCTTTAGTTTTAGTTTCTGCACCATGGAACTGTTCTACTACCCCTACAATGTTTTCGTCGTCATAATAATCAGTATAATTATTATTGCTATTTGTGCTTTTGCTTTTCATGGTGGTTCTTTTGTAGTATTAGTCCTTGTAGTACTCTTTGCTATATTTTCTTATACATAAAATAAATATGGACGAATCTGTTCAATATTTCCAAAACAGGAATCATGTACTACGCACCGCCGCAACAAGATTTTTCTTTTACTTACTTTTTAATCCAGTCGCTGGCATGGCTCGCATCTATTGCTGTCACGGTTATCATCATTTGGGCAGTCATGGATTTCCTTTTGGTCAAAGCGGGGTATCTAAACTGCAGGCTCCAGTCTTATCTGGCGACAAAGACACCTGGTTTGCTTGGCAATTGGTTCAAAACAAAAGAGGACAAAAAAAGGGCATATAAGGACAAGGATACAACAACACCTGAACCGGAAATAGAACAAAGACCGGATAAAACAACCGGCCGGGTTTTCAATATGAAACAATGGACCGAGCAAGGAGATAATCTGGACAGGACCAACCTTGTCGCAAGGAGCAATACAGGCGGGGACATCAAGCAAGTTCCGAACGCAACAAGCCAGACCGCGTCAAAAATGGCGACAGACGACGATTACGCCGATAGGATAGAGATCGCTCGTCTGGCAAGCGAGATGTCGGGGCTCCAGATCAAGACCAACCCGTGGATCAAGGCAGCACTGTCAGGGAGCAAGTTGGAATGCAGGCGTAAATCAAAAGCGCCCGCGGAGATGGACCTGTCCAGCATGGCCCCGGACAGCGTGAAAGAAGTGTGCTCGTGGATTTGCAGCAAGCGCTTCACTGCAAATTTTGGTCGCTATGCAAACGCTTACGATACCAAGGAGAACACATGCACGTGCAATATTCAGGATTGTTCTAGCATGGCCATGGCCGGTAATAATAATAATAATCCAA
>JAIXRC010000082.1 GCA_027485415.1 Cryomorphaceae bacterium
AAAAAGTTGCCAACATAGAAATTGGAATGATGGAAAAAAACCTCGGACATCTTGGTTTGATTGCGGGTATTGCTCCTACGCTCGGATTTATTGGAACCATCTCCGGAGTAATTCGGATATTTTACGAAATATCGCAATCAGGAAATGTTGGAATCAAAGATATTTCCGGAGGATTGTACGAAAAAATGGTTTCTTCAGGAGCTGGATTAACGGTAGGTATTATTGCCTATTCAGGATACCATTTATTGAATTCCTTAGTTGACGCCTACGTACTCCGCATCCAAAAAGCCAACATGGAGTTTTTAAAATCAACCGAAAACGCACATTAAAATGGCCATACGGAGAAACCGAAGATTTCATGTAGAAATAGCCAGTGGAGCCATGAGCGACATCATGTTCTTCCTCCTCTTATTTTTCTTGATTATATCTACCCTTGCAAATCCCAATGTGGTTAAGATCCCGCTCCCTGAGGCGGAAGCCAACATGACGACCAAAAAGGCACATTTAAATCTTAACGTTAAGTACGAACCAAGTAGTCAACGTTACAGTTATTCGTTCGATAGCGACAGTACCAAAGTTATTCCGGATGACCCAAAACTATCAACCCTAGGTTCGGCACTGATGGACGAAACCACAAAACGCGGAGACAAGGTGGTGATTATTCGCTTTGATAAAAACGCACAAGCTCAGAAATTGGTGGATTTGATAAAATTCACCTCAGCCCTTAAATTGGAGCCTAAATTGGGCGTTACTAATCCACATTAAAACACAAAATCGGCAACCGTGCATACCCCATAGGATTTGTGGGGTGCTTTGGAAAGGCCTATTTTCGTATACCGAGCCGACAAGCAAATCTCGCGATGTCCCAAGGACGGAACATCGTGATCAACCAACCAATGCATCGCGATATCCAGTCCAGTTTCCATGCCATAAGAAACGCACTCACCATAAAAATAGGACTTGCATTGGATTCGATCATGCCCTGTTTTCCCTGTCTTACCTTGTTCGAGCGCAAAACATTGTGCAGATTCGTACGCCGCTTGATCAAAAACTAATTTTCCTACAGGTTGTGCTTTGTTCAAGTCTTTTAAAAGGGATGCGTGGTAAGAAGAACCCTTGAGGTAATCGCCGTAATTTTCATTGCCATAATAATTTGCCACAACCTTAGAAGCGAATTCTTTAGGGTACATGCGCGCTAGATTAACAAACATAATCGCCTGTTTCTCTGCTTCGGTTAAAAAAGATAAATCCTTTGCTGTATTGGTCTCTAACAATTGGTTTGACGACCATTTATCCAAGTAGAATTGTGTTGACTTGGGTTGAGCATAGGATTCAATGCAGACCCCTAAAACGAATAAAAAAATACAGCTTTTCATAGGTGTTAAAATTAAAAATTACCCCTTTATAAACGGTTAAATTCATACTAGTTACAATGCCCTTTCATGAATAATTTAAAAACACCTTGAAACCCTATGATAAAATATTTTGAAAAACGCAAAAAACTCATACCTTTGCAGTCCAATTATGGGCTGGTACCTTAGCTCAGTTGGTAGAGCAAAGGACTGAAAATCCTTGTGTCCCTGGTTCGATTCCTGGAGGTACCACACTAAAACCCTGACGCTTCGGTCAGGGTTTTTTGGTTATACCTATTTTTTTGGTGCATTTGATTGCAACAAACATCCGGAGTCAACTCTAACTACCCCTAAATTCACATTTTTCCTACCTTTATACCATGCATTCAACCAAGGTTTTTGTTCTAGACGGTGGCAACACCCACCTTAAACTGGGTATGTTCGAAAGCCACCAACTGGTGCAAACCAAGCGATTTCAAGATTTTGCCTCTTTGGAAAAGCACCTTAGTGAAGGAGATACGGTTGTTGTAGCGAATGTTGGAGAACATCAACTTCCAAAGGAGTTAAAGGCCCTTGGATGTCAGGTATTTCCCATCACAAACATGAATCCGCTTCCCTTTATCAATACCTATCAAACTCCAAAAACCCTCGGTATCGATCGTCTTTGCAACGTTGCTGCAGCTCATGCCTTGCATCCCAAGCAAAACATGTTGGTGGTAGATGTGGGAACATGCATCAAATTTGACTTCCTCAACGCCAACGGCGAATATTGCGGTGGCTCTATTTCCCCGGGTATTGGGCTCCGCTATCGCAGCTTGAACGATTACACGGCAAATCTTCCGTTGCTCTCCCCTTCCAATTGGCAACTTGTGGGTTCCACCACAGAGGCAAGCCTTCACAGCGGGGTAATGGGAAGTATCGCGGCAGAAATTAAGTGGCGCATTGAAGAATATCGAAACCTTTATGAAACTTTAACGGTCTACCTTACCGGTGGAGATGCGCATTATTTTGATATGGGCCAAAAAAATAGCATCTTTGTGGACGAAAATTTAACCCTCAAGGGCATTTATGCACTCTACCTTTTTCAACACCCTTAAAGGGATCATCGTTCTTGGTTTCTTGTTTCCAGTGTTCGGGCAACAAAGCGTTTCACACCCGCTAAGCTCTTATGGAATAGGCGATTACCAATTGAATGATCACGGAATTTATTCAGCCATGGGCAACGTTCAAGTGCCTTTCATAGATTCAGCGCATTTGAATTTTTTAAATCCTGCAAGCTACAGCGCTTTGAGTAAGGGCAACACACTATTTTCACTTGGTGTAAATCAGAGAACCTCTTTTTTGAGCCAAGGTTCGGATCGAATGACGCGATCTACCGGTAACCTCAACCATATCGTTCTCGGTTTCAAATTAAAACAACGCATGGGGATGGCTTTTGGAATAAACCCATATGCCGCCAAAGGTTATTCCCTCAGTGAAAAAATCTTCACTGGGGTGGACTCCCTATTGAACAGTTACGAGGGCTCAGGCTACATCAACCGAGTATTTTTAGGATTTTCTTACGCTCCATTATTGACCAAAAACACTTTTTTAAGCATAGGAGCCCAAGGGGGATATCTTTTTGGAGGGGTACGAGACCAACGCAGCAGCCAACTGATACAAGGAACAACCGCTTCAGGAGGTCTTTATCAGGAAGATCTGCAACTTTCTGCCCTAACGGCAGAAATAGGATTGGCCTTTTCACAAAAATTTGGGCCTCGATACGAAATTAAATTGGGGGGATCTTTTACTCCTAAAATTGGATTAAAAGGGACTTTGGAACAAGTTTTTTACAGTGCCAACAACTTGAACAGTCCCTCAACATATGACACTTTAGTGGCCAGCAATACCCTAGGAAAAGTGTTGCAAGGGCAGCGCATCGCCCTTGGAATGGCGCATCAAATTAACCTGAAGGAACGATCACGAAAAAACCAAACCAAACACCCACAATTAAACTTAGCCTTACAATATAGCCAACAAAACGCCCACGGGTATTCTTTCGTTGGGAGTGCATATGACTCCATCGGCCAAACCTACCGTTCCACCAACCTGTACAGTTTTGGGGTAGAATTTCGTCCGGAGCGTTTTCTCTACGAAAATATCGCCACCTTGGGCTTATTGGATAAATTCAGTTATCGGTTCGGTGCGTTTTACGGACAACTACCTTATTCCGATGCTTTCGGCAATGGATTCAAGGCCCAAGGAATCACGTTCGGACTCGGGATTCCCGTTTTGTCTCAACAATCCCTTTCCTCGATTAATTTGTCGTGCGTTGTTGGACAACGTGGCACTTTTACTCCTGGAGCGCTCCAAGAGACGTTTGTTGCTGTGCAACTCGGTGCTGTTTTGGCCCCTGCAGGATTTGAGCGTTGGTTCCGCAAACGTAAAATGGACTAATGAAAACGGCATATTGGCCATTAATCGTAACTTTTACCTGCATGTATGCTTGTTCTAATAAGTTGGATGATGTGGAACGAATGAGTTTTAATCCTAAAACACCTGTCGAGTCAATGGTCAACTTTACCCTCGTGCACAGCGATTCGGGTATTGCACGTGTTTCAGTTTATGCGGCATATTCTGAAAGTTATAGGGACCCCGAATATAAGACATACCTCAGGGATAGCCTCCGTGTGAACTTCTATTCTCCGAAGGGAGAAATAATATCTACGCTCAGTGCTAAATACGGTTTTATTAACCATACCACCCAAGAAATGCTGGTAGAGGATTCTGTTCGATTTTATCATTATCAGAAAAAACAAACCTTGAAAACCGATCGGCTGATATGGACGAAAAAAGACAGCATGATACGAACAGAAAGCCCTGTATTTGTGCACTCAGAAAAAGCCCATTTCAAAGGCAAAGGCATAGAAGCGAAACAAGATTTCAGCTGGTATAAAATTCTCAAGCCAGAAGGCAGCATTGAACTAGAAAAAGAACAAGAAATAAATTAAATCACTATGAAAACCTACAATACCATTATGACGTATTTTTGGCTGGTCGCTTCGGTGGTCAGCTTCGTGATCGTTACCTACAACTCCATCGATCAAGGTTTTGAAAAATGGGCCCCCTATTACGTGTTTTCACTCGTTGCCTTGGTCATGTTTTTCATGAAGAAATGGATGATGCACCGTATGGAAAAACACTTGGCGTACCTGAAGGAGCAGCAAGAAAAACAAGATTCTTTGTAACAAAACAACCCCTTCATCTGTTTAAGGAACGTGCGGTTTCTCCTCCTAATTTTATTGTTCTGTATCCCTTTAACTCTGGTTTTTGGACAGAGATTTCTTAAAGGAACGGTTTTGGACGAGAAAAATAATCCCATTCCCTATGCCAAAATTTATGTGAAAAACGATCCTGCACAGCGCACGGTGAGCGACGTAAAAGGCTATTTCGAAATGGGGTTGATGCCCGGAGAATATTACTTAGTATTGAATGCAACGGGCTATGAAGACCGAGAATACTACTTAGGAATGTCGGATTTTGACGTACAAAAGAATTTTCAATTGTACACATCCAACATTAAAAATATGGACGATATTGTGGTAACCACGAAAAAATCAAATCCTGGAAGGGAAATTATGGTAAAAGTGGTCAATAAACGTGACAGCATAAATCCATGGAATTTGCCGCATACCGTAGACGTCTATATTAAGGCGGTAGAACAAATCGATTTTAAGCAGGTGGACAAGAAACCAGAATCCGAGGACACCCCTGATTTTGGAAAGGAAAAAGACACCCTAGTCAATGGAATGAACTTGGCAGAAGTGCAATTAAATCGAGCCTATGCGCCCCCCAACAAAGTGAAAGAAATACGCAACGCCTACGATGTTCATGGAAACGCCAGAAATTTATATTATACCACTACCGTAAAAAGCAATTTTAACTTTTTTGAAAACTTGCTCCACCTGGACGATTTACACCAAACACCGGTAAGCTCTCCTATTTCTATCCCTGGAATTTTATCCTATAAATACCGTCTCGAAGAGAAATACGAAGAAGATGGAAAGATGATTTCCCGCATTAAAATCATACCACGCAACTCTGCAACAACAACTTTAGAGGGGTATATCTGGGTTATCGACACCTTGTGGATGGTTCAAAAACTGTCCTTAACCATGAACAAAGGCAATTTGTTAATCTACGATCGTTTTACCGTGGATCAAGAATTTTCCCACCCGGGTGATAGTTTATGTGTATTGACCAAGCAAACCCTAACTTATGGAGTGAAATATAAAAATGAAACGTCCAATGCCTCAACCGTGGCCCTGTTCACGAATTACAATTTCAAGCCCCATTTTTCACCAAAACACTTTTCTACAGAATTGGCGGTAACCGAGCAGAGTGCCTATGAAAAAGACAGTTCCTATTGGAACACCCAGCGTGGTGTTGGGCTAAGCGAAGAAGAACGAAGGTTTATCTTTTTAAAAGACAGCATTGAAGAGGCTCATAATAAAAAAGAATACTTGGACTCTGTGGATGCCGTCTTCAATAAAATAACCGCGCTTAAGGTACTATGGTTTGGGGTAGAACATCGAAACCGGGCCAAGAAACAGCAGTTTTCTTTTGGTTCTATTGCCGAATTTGTGCAACCCATTGGGATTGGTGGACCACGCATTGCCCCCAATTTTGGATATTTCAAAAAATGGGAGAACCAACGGACCTATGATTTTTACGTGCGATCCTCCATTGGATTTTTAAACAAAGACCCCAAAGGAGTCGTTTGGAACCGTTACCGCTTTGATCCTTTTCATCAAGGGGATGTAACGGCTTCCATCAGCCACGAGTTCGACGTGATCCGAGGATTTGATGCCATTACCCAGATTTACCGAAGAAACAACTTCATTGAAGCTACCTCCTTCAGGGCAGGAATCAACTATGAAGTACTTAATGGCTTATACGTTGGTGCCGATTTGAATTTTGCAGAACGCCGGAGTTTGAAGGATTTCAAGTTTTTGAATATTACGGATAATTTCATTCCGAATGATAGCGCCATGGTTTTCGATCCATACCAAGCAAGTTTGGTTTCCTTTGAGTTATCGTTCGTTCCTCAACAAAAATACATGCGTGAACCTTACCGCAAAGTGGTGTTGGGTTCTGCATGGCCTACCTTCAGTGCTTACTATAAAAAAGGCGTAAAGAACCTCTTTGGAAGCGATATTGACTACGACTACCTAAGTTTTGACGTGCGTCAAAACTTCAAATTAGGATTGTTAGGCAACAGCAGTTATCGAATAGCTACAGGAACCTTTCTAACCACTCGAGATGTACGAGAACCTGATTTAAGGTACCAACGACGTTCGGATCCGATTTGGTTTTCTAACCCTCTTTATTCCTTTCAAGGCCTCGACACCACATTACCCACCAAAAGTTGGGTTCATGAAGCGCATTTCGTGCACCATGACAACGGGGCATTGCTCAACAAAATACCGTTTATGAAAAAAACCCGAATTGGTTTGGTGTTCGGAGCGGGAGCGATGTACGTTCAAGAACATAAATACCAGCATTACGAGGCATTGGCAGGCTTAGAACGCAACTTCAAATTATCCAGAAGGAGGTTGCGCGTTGGGGTTTACGGTTGTGCTTCTGATGGAAATCAAAGCAACTTACGTTTTGATTGGAAAATTTCGTTCGCTATATTGGACGACCGCAGCATGAAGTGGAATTTCTAAGCCTTGTTATCCGATTCTTGCTTTTTTGACCAAGAAAAAATACTTTTTCGGTGGATTAAAATCAGTAAAGAAATCCCAATAGTTATGCAAGCATCGGCAAAATTAAAAATGGCAGGAAACACCTCTTTCCCCCCAACCCAGGGCATGGACTCGGGCCAATAAGCCTGAAAATGAAACATGTCTACGACATTTCCATACAGAAAACCGTGATTTCGCACTTCGATAGGAATGATGCCTTGGCATTTCTCAATGACTCCACTGCCTTTCATTTCATTGTAGGGAAAGCAAGGATCGAAGGGAAAGATAAAATCGTAAAACATGGAATCTATTAAATTTCCAGTAGCACCCGCAAAGACCATGGAGAGAGCAATTAATGCAGGGAACTTAAGGCCTTTTTTAATTTCCCGCACGATGTAGACTGCAATCGCACCAATCGCGATAAGGCGAAAAATGCTTAAGGCAATTTTAGCGTAGCCCGAGGCGCCCAAGGTCGTTCCAAAGGCCATTCCTGGATTTTCGATATAGCGTATTAAAAACCAATTACCCAACAGTGGATTTGGGGCACCTGGCTCCAAATTGCTTTTGACGTATATTTTTATGCATTGATCAATGAGTAAAAGCGCAAAGACGAGCAAGGCAGCAAACCAAAATTTTTTCTTCACAATTATCCTTGAGCGTTTTTAGCATCAATACTCATCGTAGCATGTGGAACAAGACGCAGTCGTTCCTTGGGGATCAATTTTCCCGAAACACGGCAAACACCGTAGGTCTTATTTTGTATCCTAACTAGGGCTGCTTGAAGGTTTTGTATGAATTTTTCTTGGCGTGCAGCCAACTGAGCAACCTCTTCCCGAGACAAGGTATCGGAACCGTCTTCCATCATATTAAAGGTTCTACCCGTATCATCGGTGCCGTGGTTGTCGCTGAGGGACAATGAATTCTTTAATAAGTTATAATCGATTCGAGCTTCTTCTAATTTTTGATGAATCAATTGTTCAAATTCCTTTAATTCCGCTTCGGAATATTGCGTTTTTTCTGCCGCCATAATACACGTTTCTAAGAGGTCAAATATAGATAAAATATCAAAAATACAAGGTTATCCTTGCATAACTAAGTTTTAAAGGTTTAGTAAAGATTTTTTACCTTCGTTCCATGCTTAAACTTTTTGCTGATAATCGTCCCTATGTTTTGTTCCTTCTCCCCCTTCTTTTGGGTCTCATGTATGGACTTGATTTTCAATTCGGCAGAACGTATTCACCTTCCGTCTTATCCTTTGGCACTTGGGGAAATGTTGAATTAAGCTCTTTGAACTCCGTTTTAATCGCCAAATGCACTGGATTTATAGCTAATCTTTCTTTAGCGATTTTACTGAATTACGGGTTCAATAATGCGGAATTTGCTGACCGGAACACTTATTTTCCTTCTTTTTTCTTCCTGCTTTTGATGTGGAGTATACCAGAAATGTTCTTCATAAACGGCCTTCACTTGGCGATTCTTGGCGTTATACTCATGACCCAACAGTATTTAAAACTCAACCAAAACAATGACGGTAAACTGCCGGTATTTAACGGCACCTTTTTTCTGGGAATTTCGGCTACCTTCATCCCGTCTAATTGGCTCATACTTCCATTGATCTACGCAGCGATTCTCATTTTTCGCCCCTTAATCTTTCGAGAATTTTTCTTGTTTATGTTGGGTGCCGCACTACCTATGCTTTATTCGTACACCTTCGCTGTGGTTCAAAATCAACGCTTTGCCTTGTTCCCCGCTTTGGATCCTAATACCTCCTATGACCTCAATACCTACCAAGTTGTTTTGTCGATCTTCTTTGCCGTCATTTCGCTCTTCAGCGTTGTTTGGCTTACGATCAATTCTTCAGGAAAAAATAACCGTCAAAAAAAAGAAATTCAAGCAATTTATTGGGTTTACGCTGCATCGCTCTTGGTTTGCATATTGCACTATTACTTCACACAATCGTTGAGTATTGCCTACCTCTTTTTTCCGCTCGCTGTACTCTTTACCTTTCCGTTTTTTGAAAAGAAAGTTTCTTATTTTGCCCAAAGCCTTGCCTACCTACTCATCCTTATTAATTTACTAAAGTTTCTTGTTCTTTAACGTCACGTTTTAGTAAAATCATACCTTTGCATTAAATAAAACAGTGCGTTATGAAGTTTGGTGTGGTGACATTTCCCGGTTCTAATTGTGATCAAGACATGCTTTACGTGCTTCGCGAAAAACTGGGTCAGCATGCCGTTGCTCTTTGGCATAAAGACACCGACCTTCAAGGAGTCGATATGGTGGTACTTCCGGGCGGTTTTTCTTACGGGGACTACTTAAGGTCTGGTGCTATCGCCCGTTTTTCGCCGATCATGAACGAGGTGGTTAAGCATGCTCAAAAAGGAGGATACGTATTGGGAATTTGCAACGGGTTTCAAATTTTAACCGAGAGCGGTTTGTTGCCCGGAGCCTTGTTGCACAATCAACAACGAAAATTCCTTTGTAAAAATGTTTATATAACGCCCAAAACCTTGAATTCTCCGTTAACACAACAATTGACCCTCAAGCAAGTGTACAAAATACCAATTGCCCATGGAGAGGGTCGTTACTTTGCCGATAAAGCCGCTTTGAACGATTTGTTTTCCAACGATCAAGTGCTGTTTCAATATAGCCGTGTCGACGGAAAAGTGGATGAAGACCACAACCCAAATGGTGCGGTTTTCAATATAGCAGGTATTTGTAATCGGCAAAAAAACGTATTTGGGATGATGCCCCATCCTGAAAGGGCTTGCGATGAAAACCTCCATAATATGGACGGTAAAGCTTTGTTTGACTCTTTATTGAATTCTTTGAACGCATGAGGGTATTATTACTAGGGGCTGGCGGACGTGAATCGGCATTGGCTTGGAAAATAGCTCAAAGTTCCATTTTAGATGCTTTGTACATTGCCCCAGGAAATGCAGGCACGAAACAATGGGGCAAAAACGTAGCTTTGAACCCTTTGGACTTTGAAGCAGTTAAAGCTTTTGCGTTGGAACATGACATTCAAATGATTGTGGTTGGTCCGGAAGAACCCTTAGTCAATGGAATTTACAACTTTTTTAACGCCGATCCTTCGGTAAAACACATTGGAATAATTGGTCCTTCCAGCGAAGGCGCCGCACTAGAAGGAAGCAAGAGTTTCGCCAAAGATTTCATGCAAAGGCATGGCATTCCCACCGCCAAATACGGTACTTTCACCTTGGAAAAGCTTAGGGAAGGCATTGAGTTTTTGCGCACCATGAAAGCGCCGTACGTTTTGAAGGCGGATGGTTTGGCCGCGGGAAAAGGCGTAGTTATTTTAAACTCTTTGCAAGAAGCGGAAAATGAGCTTACCACCATTCTTCTGGATGAAAAATTCGGCGAAGCAGGGAAAACCGTTGTCATTGAGCAGTTTTTAACCGGCATCGAATTATCCGTTTTCGTTGTAACCGACGGGACTTCGTTCAAGCTTTTGCCAGAGGCCAAAGACTACAAACGCATTGGGGAAAAAGATACAGGACTTAATACCGGAGGAATGGGAGCGGTATCGCCCGTACCTTTCGCAGACAAAGCCTTTATGGATAAAGTACTCAACCAAGTAATTATCCCAACCATGAAAGGAATCCGCAAAGAAGGATTCGCCTACCAAGGATTTCTATTTTTTGGTTTGATCAATGTGAAAAACGAACCCTATGTTATCGAATACAATTGCCGCATGGGAGACCCTGAAACGGAAGTGGTCATTCCGCGCATAAAATCCGATTTATTGGATTTATTAGAAGGTGTATGGACGGGAACACTTTCGGAACGAGATATTCAATTTACTGAACATGCCGCCGCAACCGTAATGATGGTTTCGGGTGGATACCCTGAAAGCTATGAAAAGGGGAAAGTAATCTTTGGACTGAATTCGGTGACCGACTCTTTGGTATTTCAGGCAGGAACCGTTGCGGATGGGCCAAAAACTCTTACCAATGGCGGACGTGTCTTGGCAGTGACTTCTTACGGAAAAACCTTAGACCAGGCACTCCATCGATCGTATGACAACCTAACAAAGATTACGTTCGAAAACGCCTACTTTCGCCGAGACATCGGTAAAGATCTAGCATAATGGGAGAGGAAACCTACCTTAGTTTATTCATTCTTTCTTTAATCGGTTCGGCATTCTTCTCCGGAATGGAACAAGCATATTTGTCTTCCAATCGATTAAGGGTTGAAGTAGAACGGGAAAAAGGTAGTTTCAAGGGAAAAATCAATGCTTTCTTTTACCGCAACCAATCCACCATGATCGCCATGATGCTCCTCGGGAATAATATTTCCTTGGTGATTTATGGAATTACCTTCGGTCATTTATTGATCGGAGATACCCAAGAGCTTTGGGGGGTGCACAGTGAAATCTTTGTGTTGGTGATGCAAACCATTCTCTCCACTTTGCTGGTTTTAATTGGAGCAGAATTTTTCCCAAAGGCCATTGCCTCCATAAATCCCAATCGAATACTCAGCTTGGGCAGTGTACCACTCCTGATCGTCTTTTGCGTGCTCTATATTCCGACACAATTTATTTTACTTACCAGCATGATGTTGCTAAAGTTAACTGGATCAAAAATGAAAAGCTCCGACAAGGTCTTTTCAAAAATCGACTTGGAACATTACGTAGATGAAATCAATGCGCGAATTGCTCCCGAGCAAGAACTCAAGCACGAGATGACCATCTTAAAAAATGCCTTAGAATTCAACCAAATCAAAGCGCGCGACTGCATGATTCCGCGCACTGAAATTGTTGCGGTTGATCTCGAGGAAAGCGTGGAAAATACCCTACAATTGTTCATCGACCGCGGCTTGTCAAAAATATTGGTTTACAGAGGGTCTATTGACAACATCATCGGGTACGTTCATTCGTTTGACTTTTTTTCCAAACCAGAAAATATAAAGTCTATCCTGAAACCCATAGGTTTTGTTCCGGGAGTGCTCTCGGGCAAAAGCCTCCTTGAAAACTTCTCGAAACAAACCGGCAACATTGCAGTGGTCAACGACGAATATGGCGGAACGGCGGGAATCATCACCTTGGAGGACGTCATCGAAGAAATCTTTGGGGACATCATCGACGAGCACGACAAGGACGATTGGTTAGAGGAAAAAATCAGCGACGACGAGTACTTGTTTTCGGCCCGAGCCGACATCGATTACCTCGTCGAAACCTATCAACTTCCTCTGCCGGAATCGGAAGAATACGACACCTTAGGAGGACTCATTACGCACCGATTGGAACGAATTCCCGAACTGGGAGAACGATTGGAAGTGGAACCCAACATGGTGTTGATCATCGAAGAAGCCAGCGAACGGAGGATCGAGAAAGTACGCATTTTACTCGACCAATGACCTTTATAAATCCCTTGACGGAAGCAGTCCTTTTCGACATGGATGGGGTGTTAATAGATTCGGAACCCTTGTGGAAGGTGGCGATGTACGAGGTGTTTACTCCTTTAGGAAGCCACTTAACGCCTCAAGATTTCCAACAAACGGTGGGTTTGCGCATCGACCAGGTGGTGCACTACTGGAATGTGAGCCAAGGTTGGAATTTGAAAAGCGAGGCTGCAGTGGTGCAAGCCATCCTCGACCGCATGGTGGCATTGGTCCGAGAAAACCCTTATGCATTAACGGGAGTATACGAAACCTTGCAGTATTTGCAGGAGCGGGGTATCCCGACGGGGGTGGCAACCTCATCACCGACGGTGTTAATGGACGCCGTATTGGATGCTTTGGAGCTGAGGCCGTATTTCCAAACGGTGCAATCCGCAGAACATTTAGCCTATGGAAAACCGCATCCCGAGGTGTATTTGCGAGCGGCAGAAGCCTTGCAGCGAAAACCGCAACATTGTTGGGTGATCGAGGATTCCTTGAACGGGGTAATCTCCGGAAAGGCCGCGGGCATGCAGGTGGTTTGTATTCCGGAAAAAACGCACCATCCCAACCCAAAATTGATCGTTGCGGACCATCAGTACGCTTCGCTCCTCGAACTGCTGGATGCATGGAAATCAGCGCGCAATTAAGCCGTTATAGGGAAGATTGGATAAATTATATTGAGATAATTTGTAATTAACCGGCCTGAAAAGGCAAAGACAGAACCGATTTTCGTTATATATTCGCAAATTCATTAGCAATAAAAACTCCCGTGGAACAGACTAAAATTCAAATCATTGAAACCCTAATTATCATCATTGGATACGCTATTATCCATTACATGACTCGTTTTTTTGTCAATGAAGCCTTAAAGCAAACTCAACTTCAACGAGGAAGGAGAAAAATAATTATCAAAGCGGTTCATTTGTTGTCATTTTTGATGTCCATCGTATTGCTTGCCGCCATCTGGGGACTTAAGCAAAATGAAATTGCTGTTTTCGTGGGAACAATTTTAACGGCTTTAGGAATAGCATTTTTTGCACAATGGTCCTTATTATCCAATATAACTTCAAGTTTGTTGTTGTTTTTTAACCATCCTGTTAAAATCGGAGATAACATTAAGGTTCTTGATAAGGACTTTCCCTTTGAAGGTGAAATCGTCGACTTAACCTATTTCTTCATACATATTAAAACAGAAGACGGGGGAATCACCACGATACCTAATTCACTCATACTCCAAAAATCGGTAACTGTAATCGAAAAACAACGCACCAAAATTGAAGATTAAATGAGGTCTTACTTCATATTCGTCTTGATTTTTGGTCTTTGGTCCAATTTTACGGATGCACAAAACCGTAACATTGGCAGTTGGAACATTATAAATTTAAAATACTCCCAAACCGAAAAATTGAGCTTTTTTGCTGAAGCGCAATTGAGATCATTGAAGTTTTATACTAACTATCATTACTATGAGTATAAAGGAGGGGTTAATTACCGATTGTACAAAAATGCGGCGTTGACATTGGGAGCTGGAAGTTATCAGACCTATAAAGAAGGTGGTAATTTTATTTCACCCAAAAACAATGATGAATTTAGAATTTGGCCACAAATTGTTTTGTTTCAATCGATTGGATTACTCAAAATAGAACAACGCTACAGAGCTGAATTGCGATGGACGAGCAATGGGTACTGGAACCGATTTCGTTACAGACTTGGGGTTTCGTATCCCTTTGGCAAGGAACGAAAAGCGTACAAGCCTTTTCAATTAAGTGCAAGCAATGAATTGTTTTTTACCAATAATGAGCCCTACTTTGAAAGGAATAGGTTACATCTCGCGTTCCAATACAAGGTGTCACAGTTCGCAAGTTTTCAAATGGGGTATTTGCACCAATTCGATTACAAAATCAATGATGAAACGGGACGGGATTTTCTTGTGGTTGGTTTTTCCTATGAAATTTTCAGGAACACTGCACTGCAACCATAATGTCCTTTTTCATCTCTTCATTCAGGATGACGAAATGGAAAAGAGATTATTCCAGGAAAGCTTCATCATGCTTCAATTCTAAAAGAAAGTCTTCGTGTATTCCACCCGATTTTATCAAAAAAAATGGAACGATTATTTATAGTTTTAACGATTATACAACCTTCCTATGCCTCATTGAGCCAATTAATCAAAAGGTGTTACCTCCCCTCTCCATTTCACAAGGATTGATACCTTTGTAAAAACTCATGCTCTTGGAAGATTCGTTCGATTACCGAAGTCAATCTGAAAATCCCGATCAGGATTACGACAAAGTACTGCGCCCTAAAACGCTCAGCGATTTTGCCGGTCAACCCGCCATTGTGGAAAACCTCAGCATCTTCGTAAAAGCCGCCAAACTGCGCAACGAACCGCTCGACCACGTCTTGCTTCACGGTCCTCCAGGCTTGGGTAAAACTACCCTCGCCAACATTATCGCCAATGAAATGGGCGTTGGCTTTAAGGTTACCAGCGGTCCCGTGCTCGACAAACCCGGTGATTTAGCCGGCCTCCTTACCAACCTCAGCGTGGGAGATGTGCTATTCATCGATGAAATTCACCGCTTGAGTCCCGTGGTGGAAGAATACTTGTATTCCGCCATGGAAGACTACGTTATTGATATTTTACTGGATTCCGGGCCCAACGCTCGCACCATACAAATCACCCTCAACCCATTTACCCTCATTGGTGCCACCACCCGCAGTGGCTTGCTCACGTCCCCGCTTCGTGCGCGCTTCGGGATCAACTCGCGGCTCGAGTATTACGACGCCCAAACCCTAACCAGCATCGTGGAACGTTCTTCCAGCTTGCTCGATATCCCTATCACTGAATCTGCCGCCTACAAAATTGCCAGTCGAAGCCGAGGTACCCCACGTATCGCCAACGCCTTGCTGCGCAGGGTTCGCGACTTTGCGCAAATCAAAGGCAGCGGCACCATCGACGACGACATCACCGAAATAGCCCTGAAAGCCTTGAACGTTGACGAAAACGGACTCGATGAGATGGACCTTCGCATTCTCAAAGTTATTTTGGACAAATTCAGCGGTGGTCCCGTGGGTTTAACCACCATCGCAACCGCCATAGGCGAGAATGCAGGCACCTTGGAAGAGGTTTACGAACCGTTCCTTATTCAAGAAGGTTTCTTGATGCGCACACCACGTGGAAGAAAGGTCACCGAAAAAACCTACAAACACCTCGGACGCGATCTCGGATATTTTCAGGGCGGGTTGTTTTAAGCATGAACGCAGATCGCTACAAATCGTTTATTAGAACTAAAGCGGCTGAACTCGGATTTTTCTATTGCGGATTTTCCCAGGCAGGATTCCTCGAAGAAGAGGCCCCTAAACTTGAACGCTGGCTGAACGAAGGTCGCCACGGAACAATGGCCTACATGGAAAACCACTTCGACAAGCGGCTTAACCCCCAACGCTTGGTAGAGGGATCCAACAGTGTAATATCCTTGCTCCTCAATTATTTTCCACAGCATACCCCATCCGCATCGGCCCCCAAGATTTCCAAATACGCCTACGGAGAGGATTACCACACCGTAATCAAAGAAAAACTAAAGACACTGGTGGAGGTCATGCGCCAAGAAATTGGAGACATCCAAGGAAGAGTTTTTGTTGACTCCGCCCCGGTCATGGACAAGGCCTGGGCTAAAAAATCCGGATTGGGATGGCTCGGCAAAAACACCAATTTAATTCATCCGAAAGAAGGAAGTTTTTTTTTCATTGCCGAACTCATCACCGATTTGAACTTTACGCAAGACCCTCCCCTCCCCGATTATTGCGGTACCTGCACCCGCTGCTTGGATGCTTGTCCTACCCAAGCGTTAACCGCTCCCTACGAAATCGATGCTTCCAAATGCATTTCATACCTCACCATCGAATTGAAAGAACAGCATTTGCCCGAAGAATTTCGAGGTAAAATGGACAACTGGGCCTTTGGTTGCGATATTTGCCAAGACGTTTGCCCGTGGAACCGTTTCTCCAAAGCCCATCAAGAACAACGGTTCGAACCGGCCTTTGATTTCCTCGACTTAGACCTTGAAACTTGGGAAAAGGTTCAAGAAGGCACCTTTGCATCGTGGATGAAACACAGCGCCATTCGACGAACCGGTTATGAAGGACTCATGCGCAACCTCCGTTTTTTAAAACCCATCGAAAAACCCTAACTTTGTTGGGTGTCAGGCTCAACCTTTGGAACCGTATTTCAGCTCACTACGTTCGGCGAATCGCACGGACCAGCCATTGGAGGAATTATTCAAGGTTGTCCTGCAGGAATTGAAGTAGATTTGGATCAAATCCAGCAAGCCTTGGACCGACGGAAACCAGGACAATACGCCGCAAGCAGTCCCCGCAAAGAATCGGACCGCGTTCAATTCCTCTCGGGAATTTACGCAGGCAAAACCTTGGGAACGCCCATTGGATTTATCGTGAAAAACCAAGACGCTCAATCCAAGGACTACGCCTCTCTTAATGATGCGTATCGTCCATCGCATGCGGATTTCACCTACGACCAAAAATACGGATTGCGCGACCCACGTGGCGGAGGACGTTCGAGTGCCCGAGAAACAGCATGCCGTGTTGTGGCAGGTGCCTTAGCGGAACAACTTTTATCCAAAGTAGGCGTTCGTTTTTCCTGTTACGTGGACCAAATCGGGCCGCACCGCAGTTGCCAAGAAGGTTTTTATTCAAGCGAAGCCATCGAAGCTTCCACCGTGCGCTGTCCTGATACCACCCTTGCTGCAAAAATGCTGGCCTATTTGGAGGAAATTCGTACCGAGGGCGATACCGTTGGCGGATGCATTCGCTGCTATATTGAAGGGGTGCCTGTGGGATTGGGAGAACCGGTCTTCGACAAATTGCATGCGGTATTGGGCAAGGCGATGCTGAGCATTAATGCGGTAAAAGGTTTCGAAATTGGCAGTGGATTCGATGCTGCAAGCATGAAAGGAAGCGAACACAACGACCTCTTTGAACAGGATTTTACGACAAAAAGCAATTTTTCAGGCGGAATACAGGGCGGAATATCCAACGGAATGCCGGTATCCTTTCGCGTAGCCTTTAAACCGGTAGCCACCCTCATGAAAGAGCAACTAACGGTTAACCGTCATGGAGAAGCGGTCACCATCGATCCGAAGGGACGTCATGACGTATGTGTGGTGCCACGAGCGGTTCCAATCGTGCAAGCCATGGCTGCATTGGTAATATTAGATGCTTACCTTCAAAACAAAACCATAACTTTGTAAATCATATGTTACAGCGCATTCAAACCCTTTATTATATCCTGTGCATCACCCTTTGGGGTAGCTTTTTCTCAGGTATTTCCATTTTAACCTTCGAAGATACTTCCCTTAAAACCACAGAACATTTAACCCTATACGGCTATGAAAAAAGCCAAATCCTAAAAGGAAAATCCCAGCTTATTGCTGTGAATCCACAACCGTTTTACCTTGTTGCAGGCGTGGTAATTGCCTTACTTTTCATTGCCATGATGCGGTATAAATCCCCAAAAAAACAACTTGGAATAGCACGTTTTGTGATGCTATTAAACGGTTTATTGCTCCTTGCATTTGTGGGATGGAGCACCTATCTTTTCTCTTCGGCGTCAGCAAACACCAGTAATTCTGTAGGCATTGGCTACTACGTATTGTGCCTTACCTTACCCTTCAGCTTTTTTGCATACCGTGGCGTATTAAGGGATAAAATGTTATTGGATTCGCTAGACCGCCTTCGGTAATATCTTATGAATGTACTTTCGGTAGAAAACCTCGAAAAATCCTACGGGGAAAAAATCTTATTTCAAAACGTGACCTTCGGATTAGATCAAGGTCAAAAAGTGGCGCTTGTTGCCAAAAACGGAGCCGGAAAAACCACCTTATTACGCTGCCTCTGCGGAATGGAATCGGCCGATAAAGGCAACATCGTTTTTCGTAAAGAACAACGTGTTTCGTGGATGGAACAAACCGAAGATTTTGATCCGAATGCCACCGTATGGGACCTCATCGCGGACAACCAGCACGAAAACCATCAATTGTTCTACGCCTACAACCAAGCACTCGAAAACAACGATACTGCTGAAATCGACCGCTTAACGGATGCCATTACCGCCAACAACGCATGGGGAGTCGAGGCGGAAATTGCCAAAATCGTACAAATCTTAAAACTCAACCCAAAAGATCGAGTTGGGTCGCTTTCGGGAGGACAAAAAAAACGGATATCCCTGGCCAAAGTGTTGTTAGCTGATGCCGACTTTTTCATCCTAGACGAACCCACCAACCACTTGGATCTCGACATGATTGAATGGTTGGAAAGCTATTTATCTTCAACAAATGCCACGGTATTTATGGTCACCCACGACCGTTATTTTTTAGAGTCGGTATGCGATGTGATTTTGGAATTGGACGAGAAAAACCTGTACAAGTACAACGGGAACTTCTCCTATTATTTGTACAAAAAAGCAGAACGGCAGGAACAATTAGCGTCGAGCATCGAAAAGGCGCAAAACACCTTTCGCAGCGAGCTGGAATGGATCCGAAAACAACCCAAAGCCCGTGGCACCAAGCAAAAAGCGCGCATTGATGCCTTTTTAGAGGTCAAAGAAACGGCATCGCAGAAAATCAAGAACGACTCGTTGGAGCTTTTGGTGAAAATGGAACGTCTTGGAACCAAGATTGTCGAATTTCACAAAGTGAGTAAAGCCTTCGGCGATAAAACCTTACTCCAGTCGTTTTCTTACAACTTTCAACGGCAGGAGCGCATGGGAATTGTTGGGAACAACGGAACCGGAAAAACCACCTTCGTGAAAATGCTTTTAGGGGAAATCGCCCCGGACTCGGGGAAAGTGGTGGTGGGCGACACCCTCTTTTTCGGGCACTACACCCAGGACATGATCCAATTCAAGGACGACACCAAAGTCATTGATATCGTTCGCGAAGTAGCGGAATTCATCCCCTTGGAAAAAGGAAGGCAATTATCGGCGGCACAATTGCTCGAACGCTTTTTATTCCCACGGGACATGCATTATCAATTTGTTTCGAAATTGAGCGGGGGCGAAAAACGCCGCCTAAAACTGTTACGGGTATTGATGTCCAATCCTAATTTTTTGGTCTTGGATGAACCTACCAACGATTTGGATCTCTTTGCTATGACGGCCTTGGAGGATTATTTGAAAACATTCCAAGGATGCTTAGTGGTAATTTCCCACGACCGATATTTCATGGACAAAATCACTGACCACTTGTTGGTGTTTCAAGGAGACGGCGTCATAGACGATATCTTGGGCAACTACACCGACTACCGTAAAAACCAACGAAAAGTCAAAGAGCCTTTAAAGGCGGAGGAAAAACCCAAGGAGCGCACCGAGGAGGTCAAGCGAAAACTCAGTTATAAGGAACAAATCGAAATAAAAACCTTGGAAGCGGAAATCGCCCAAATGGAAATCGAAAAAGAACGGCTCACCCAGCAACTCTCCGAAGGAGCACTCAGCAACGAGGATTTGATGAAAATTGGGGAGGATTTAGGCCAATTGGTGCAACAATTAGACGATAAGTCGAACCGCTGGCTTATACTCGCCGAACTGCAATAAAAAAGGGGCCGAAGCCCCTGATTATAAGGAGAGATACAATTACGCTTGCTTTACAAACTGTACTTCCGCTGAGAGGGTAATTTCATCCCCTACAACAATGTTTCCCGCTTCTGTAATCGCCGACCAAGTTAAACCAAAGTCGGAACGTTTGATTTTACCGCTTACGCTTAAACCGGTTTTCGTTTGTCCGTAAGGATCCACGGCTACTCCTGCGAAATCTGCGTTCAAGGTCACGGGATGCGACGTTCCTTTAATCGTCATCTCCCCGTTGATCACCCAATTTCCTTCGTGCTGTTCAACGTTCGTTGACTTGAATTCCAAGGTTGGAAAGCTTTCTGCGTCGAAAAACTCAGGGGACTTTAAGTGTCCGTCACGGTCAGCAACACCCGTAGAAATGCTATTGATATCGGCGGTGAAATGAAACTCTGGCCGCTCGAAGTGGTCGTTTTCCGCGTTAAGGGTGGCATCGAAAGAGGTGAAATTCCCCGATACGTTTGAAATCATCATGTGGCGCACTTTGAAGCCTACTTCGCTGTGCATGTTGTCAATTTTCCAAGTACTCATAGTGTTTTATTTTTTGACAAAGGTAGCTTAGACAAACGGTTGGGTCTCTTGATGTAGGTTAAGGTTTCTTTTGTAATTTTATCCATGCTTCAAAAAGTTCTTGGATTCCTACTGCTATGCCTTTGTGCCGATGTTTGCTTTGCACAATTGGAAATGAACGGCAAGCCGAGCCCTAAGAAACGAGAACAGCTCAAGGCGCCAACGCAAGTATGCTTCGAAGCTTTTTCGTTTAACAGCCAGCGTATCCTTACACCTAATCCTGATTTTCTTAATACACCCCTCGGTGAAAGGGCCAACGAAGTGCCTTTACGTCTTTGGTCGTATGGTTTAGGCTTGCAGACAGGACTTGGGAAATGGTTGCGCTTTGATGCAGGACTAAGATTCCAACAAAACGGAGAACGATATGCCTATTCGGATGCCCAAAGCGACAGCACCTTTCAGTATGAAAACCGATATCAGTACCTTGGAATGCCGATGTCGTTAAATTTTCATTGGGGCGGCAATTTTAAACTATTTGCAGGACCAGGAATCACCCCCATGATTTTCAATCAATTCGTGAACAACTCCCAATGGACCACTGCCTTGGGTTCAAAAAAGGAAGAAAAACTCAAAGAAAAGAACAACGAATACGCCTCCTCGGCCTTGGATGTATTTGCGCAAATGGGGGTGCAAATAATGGGTAAAAACGGATGGGGAGGGATGGTAAAAGCCGTGTATCGCAAACAAGTAACGAATACCTATTCCAAATACAACGAAGCGATGCATTCCACTTATGGATGGGGTATTGGAATCGGAATCACCAAGAAACTATGATCAAAACCGAGGAACTTATTCAGTATTTGGAGGAACGTTTCCCTCTGTACTTGCAAGAAAGTTATGATAACAGCGGCTTGCAAATTGGAAATCTTGAACAAGAAGTTAAAGGGGTGCTTATTGCGCTCGACTGCACCGAAGCGGTGGTTCAAGAGGCCGTAACAACGGGTTGCAATACCATCATTACGCATCACCCCTTGCTCTTTAAAGGAATCAAGCGCATTGGCACCAAGAGTTCGATTGAACGCATCATTACGGCGTGCATTAAGAAAGATATAACCCTGTATGCGATTCATACAAATTTAGACAACCACGGAGAAGGCGTCAATAATAAGATCTGCGACCGATTGGGCTTAAGCAAAACCCGAGCCTTGGTCCCCTTGCGAGGAAGCCTTTATAAACTAACCGTATTTACTCCCATGGATTCCGTTGAAGCGGTTCACGAAAACCTCTGCGCAGCGGGAGCGGGAGCCATTGGGAATTATTACGGTTGCAGTTTTCAAAGCCGCGGAACGGGTATGTTTACCCCCAACGAAAAAGCCAACCCCACGCTGGGTAAAGCGCACATACCGGAACGGGTGGAGGAAATGAAAATGGAGTACCTGGTGCCAAAACACCTTCTCGGAGGGGCCATAGAAGCGATGAGAAAATCCCATCCGTACGAAGAAGTGGCGCACGACCTCGTATTGCTCGAAAACTCCGACCCTAATCTTGGCAGTGGAATGATTGGAGAATTAGCGGAAGCCATGAGCGAACAAAACTTCCTAAACCGCTTAAAAACAACCTTTCACGCCGGAGTTGTGCGCAGCACGGCCCCCTTGGGCAAGCCCGTTAAACGCGTAGCCGTTTGCGGAGGCAGCGGAAGCTTTCTTCTCAAAGAAGCCATCCGGCAAGGAGCCGATGTTTTTGTGTCGTCTGACTTCAAGTACCACGAGTTTTTTGAAGCTGAAGGCCGAACTATGATTGCTGACATAGGACACTACGAAAGCGAACAATTTACCCAAGAATTATTGCTTGAAATTATTACGGAAAAATTTCCTACCTTTGCGGTCCGAATAACTGAACATAATACAAATCCGATAAATTTTCTGTAACTATGGCCACTGCAAGTAAGAAAGAAATCACGATTGCCGACAAGTTGGATGCGCTATTTGCCCTCCAGCAGATTGATTCTGAAATCGATCGAATTCGAACAATCCGTGGAGAATTACCTTTGGAGGTTCGTGATTTAGAAGATGAAATCGGTGGTTTGGAAACGCGTTTAAATAAAATCAACGAGGAGTTGAAAGAGTTTCAAACCGAAATAGCGGATCGCAAAATAGCAGCCAAAGACGCTGAAACGGCCATTGCCAAATACAAGGAGCGTCAAAACAACGTTCGCAACAACCGCGAATACGAATCGATTAGCAAGGAAATTGAATTCCAAGAATTGGAAATTAAACTTCACGATAAACGAAGTAAAGAAGCCAAAGCCAACATTGAATTCAAAACGGAACTGTTGAACGAGGTGAGCGAGAAATTAAATTCCAAAAAGGAAGATCTAGCAAACAAACAAGCCCAGTTGGACGCCATCATCAGCGAAACACAAATCGAAGAGGATAAATTATTAGCGGATTCTGATAAAGCAAAAGCGAAAATAGAGGAGCGATTGGTAAGTGCCTACTTACGACTGCGCAACAATTCCAAAAACGGTTTAGCGGTAGTTCAGGTATTGCGTGACGCATGCGGAGGTTGTTTCAATAAAATCCCACCTCAACGGGTATTGGACATCCTCACGAAAAAGAAGATTTTAGTGTGCGAGCACTGCGGACGTATTCTCGTTCCTGAAGTCGCTACCGAGAACGCTTAAAAATCGGAACGGTAGAGCATGGCTCGCCGAACATCAAGCTTTTTACATAGGGTTTTAGCTCCATGACGAGTCGCGTTAGGGCGTATTCTTGATCGAGGAGTTTGGCGCAGCCTTTTACAATAACGCGTTGGTCTTGAAATGTCGCCTTATCCATAGCAGCGAGTGCGAGATTGATGCGGTAATGTTCCACTTCTTTGGCGGAACCCGCCACGACGTTTGTGGTAAAGGGCTCTAAGGCGGAAGCCACCAACATATAGGCCCAGGTGGGAATGATGGCATCGGTAGCGCAATGTATGCGCACCAAAGCACCTTGGTAGGCGCTCCAGTCTTCGGTGTTAACCCAAGCCCTGAAATCTTTTTCTTTTAGGACCAGACCCTGCCAAAGTTGGGCACTCAAATCGATCTCACGAAGTTGAACCTCTGGCAACAACTCGCCTAAATCCATTGGCAGCAGGCCGCTTTCTTTCACTTTATTACGTATCGGTTCCATGGGAGCAAAAATACACAATGTTGGGCGAAGCCCGCGTTGCAAGGTGAAAATGCGCGCCTTTCTTAGGCCCGTAAAAAGGAATAACCGTATATTCGTACATACGCAACAAACCTGCGCTTATACAACCGAATATGGTGTGCTTGAGGAAGGTTTATAGCGCGTATAAGCTAGTTATATGCAATTGGGCATTACCCGAAATTTGCGTAAAATGATTTACTTTACACCATGAAGGCAGAAACTGAAAAGAAAATAGAAGGAATACTTAAAAAATGTGTCATTGGGGCTCTTGATAGAACAGCGAAAAATAAATCTCATCGCCCTTTTCACGAGGTATTACTGACAAAAGAAATTGTAAACGCATCATCTTTCGAGAGATCATTTTCTACATCATTTGGTCAGGGCCCTATTGAAGAAATTTCTGAAATTATTGCTCAAGATTCAGGTTATGAAACAAAAAGACAGAAAGAAACACAGGTTAATGTTTTTAAAGGTGCAATAGATGAAATTGAACGAATCAGTAGTTCATTGCGTGCTGGAGAAAAAACTCCAAATTGGAGTTTAGAAGTCAAAAAAGTTCAAGCTTATCAAAAAGGAGATACAGAGGTAAGGCGTGTTATTTCAGATTTATGGCTCAAGAAAGATGGCGTTGAAACCTACATTTCCATAAAAACTGTTAAACCTAATCTGGATCAAACCGAAATAGCCAAAAAAGATATGCTTCTATTAAAAGCACATAACCCAAAGTATAATACATATTTCGGTCTATTCTATAATCCGGGTGGCGAAAAAAGGACAGATTATGATTGGACAATGCCATTTAAAATTTTTGATATGCACAAAGACGAAGTTGTACTAATCGGTAAAGATTATTGGAATGCACTTGGAGACAAGAATACATACTCGGATCTTTTAAAAATATTTGAACATGTCGGAAAAGAAACTAGGAAAGCCATAGCTAAGCTATAGCCAACTCTTTTCTCTTTTTTTCAAACTCCTTTTCAAAAGCAAACAACCAAGATTTTAGGTCTGTATTTTTATATCGCGAATATGGAAATTGATGAAATTTTTGAACATTTTCATCATCCATTAATTTTATCAATAAATTACCAATAGCGTAACCCAAACCAACTGGTACAGCGTTTCCAATTTGCTTATACTTATCTAAAATACTTCCTTCAATTTCCCAAGTATCTGGAAATTGTTGTATTCTTTTATATTCCTGCACACTTAGAGGTCTATCTTCTTCTGGATGAGACAAATCAGTTGCTGGCATTGCAGGATGAGTAACTAATGTTGGGCTAGGCTCATCCCAAGATAATCTTCTTAAAAATCCAGTTTTACCACCCCCAGAATAGAATGAAGCTCCCATTGCTTTCTTTTGTAAATCAATCGGTAGTGATCTCCAATTTTGACCTGGTTTTAACAATCTATAATATTGAAGTCTTTTTTCAGGGAAATTAACGTGCTCATGGATGTGATTTTCTAATCCATCTACAGCTTCACGAAAAGAAACCCATTTTTTTAAACCAAAATCACCGTTTTCGGAATGTGTAGGTACTAAAAATGGAATTTGCTTGATATCACGAGAACAGATAATAACAACTCTTTCTCTTTTTTGTGGAGTTCCAAAATTTGCTGAATTATATAAATTAAAATTAACACTATATCCAGCCTCTTTTAATCTTTGAATAATATGATTTAGAGCTCCCCCAGGCATTTCATCAGGTTGTAAATCAGAAAACCCTTCTCCTCTAAAATTGTGAGGTCTGTGCTTTAAAGGCGCAGACAATAATCCTCTAACATTTTCAATAACAGCAAATTTAGGCTTGATTTCAGCTATTAAATCCACGAAATTTAAAAAGACATTTCCACGCTCATCCCCAAATCCCTTTCTTTTACCTGCTGTACTGAACGCCTGACATGGTGGGCCTCCTACAATCAAGTCAACATCTTCTCCTTCTTCCAGCCCTGCAATTTCACGAATTTGAGAAGCAGAATATTCTCGTATATCTCCAACTAATGCAATTTCAGGATGATTTTTCAGAATTGTTTTACGACAAGCATTATCAATTTCACTTGCAAAAATAGTTTCAAAGCCAGCTTGACTTAATCCTATATCAAGTCCCATTGCACCACTGAAAAAACTCAGTGCAATTGGTTTACCTGTCCTATTTTTTTTCGCTTCATAAACAACTTGATCCTCTGCTACACCATAACTAGTGTTACTTAAAAAAGATTCAACATCTTTCAAATTTATTATCCATGTTCTTCCAACTTTTTCAGATTTTAACTTGCCATCACGACATAAATTTCTAACTTGTTGTGGTGTAAGATTTAATTTAACTGCTACTTCGTTGATAGTTAACATGGTACTTCTATTGTTTTCGTTAGCGAAAGTATTTAAAGTACCAAATATATAAAATAAAATGCATATAACACACAGTAAACAAAATGGCGCATATTCATACTCAAGAAATTGCGCCACTTCGCCTACTGCGGGAACGTTATAAGTAAATTATCTCAAATGAAAACAGAAATAAAAAATCTAATCGAAACAAACAATTATCAAAACTTTAAATTCAATAAATGTCCTGAAAATATTGCTGTTAAGGAGTTAAAAATAAGTTCACAAAATGTCAAGGATGTTGATGGTATTTATTTCGTTTTCACAAATCGAAATGAAAACAGAAATGTTCAGGAGCATTTAGTTTTTGAAATTAATAATGAATTTTATGAGCTTATATATTTTGGAATAGCAGGTGGATTAACATCAAATGGTAAAGAAGGTGACCAAAAGCTACAAGGCAGAATAAATAATGTGGTGGGAAGTAACTCTATAAGAAGAGCTATTAAATGGAATAGCACAATGAAAGATAATGACTTTGAATCCTTCACTGTATAATACTCCCATAATTTCAAACCAAGGTGTTAGTTAAATTTTTTACTTTTAATTTACATCTATGAAACAGAAAACAACACGCAGAAAATTCACTGCGGAATTCAAGGCAAAAGTTG
>JAIXRC010000057.1 GCA_027485415.1 Cryomorphaceae bacterium
CTGCATTGTAATCTTCTGGGGCGTCAATGATAATGCCTGCATCCTGAAGAGCCTGGATATCCGCATCCTCTTGACTCTTCTTCCCCTTTTTATTGCCTTTTGTACTCGTACGCTGTGCCTTTTTGGCTTTCCCTTTTGTTTGCGCACTGGCGACCGTTACAACAGGAGATGGTGGTATTGACGGCGACCTTACCACGGTGGGACTTTGTAGGCCAAGAATAAGCTTACCTGGGTTGCTGGTCGGTTTTCTACCTCCGGATCGTTTTTTGGTAGCGGTCTTTTTCTTGTTTGTGGTTCCTGGTATATCATCATCATCATATGTCTGTGTATTTTCTTCTTCTTGTTCTATTGTGGCATTAGTCCTTGTTGTCTGCGGAGTCCTTGCAGGCGATGGCAATGTTGTCTGCGGAGTCCTTGCAGGCGATGGCAGTGGATTCGCTTGGGACTTTGTAGGTCCCGCCCCTGTCACCGCCTGCGTTGATCGCGTTGGAGAACCTCTGGGAGATACCCTTGGAAAACTTGGAGCTATACCCATGGCTGTTGCTATGACTCTGAGCTTATCTTGTTTGGCTTCCTTATCTCCTGTCATGTCAATGAAGAACGCCATGTCCTTGAACTTTTCACTGATTGTCTTGTTTGTTTTATTGTTAATCTTTTCGACGCGTTCAAGCTTCATGGGTTCCAGCTGTGCCTTGATGGTTTTTAGGAGGCTCTCCATCTTGGTATTGGCGGTCGAGCAGAAGACGACAAAGTGGTCGAGGTCAATGGATGGGTTCTGGTCTATGAGGTAAGACATTGCCCAAAGCAGCGTATACGCCCCGATAGAAATGCGAGTTCCGCCGATTGCGATCCATGTGGATTCTTTATTGGACGTGCCTCTGTCCCGTGTGTCCAGGTTGGCAATGAATTCAATCTCAAAGCATTTGTTCAAGTCGATCCCCGTGTTGTTATTCTCTAGTACACGGGTCTTTTTGACCAGGACTTTGGACTTGGCGTCCTTTGGTTCCTCTCGCGTTGGTCGCAGCTTGCCAAAATAAGTCATGCTGAGTAAGTTTTGCTCGGTATCTTCCAAATAGGCCACCCACGAAGGGTCCTCGCTCTGGCCCAGACACTGTGTACACGAATTGGCATAATTGCGCCAGAACAAATCGTTCCTTGCTGAATAGTAATCCCATACCTTGTTGGTAAACCGATTCTCATAGTCCTTCAGCTCTTGTGTGTATTGGCCGTGAGCCTCGAGTACAACTTTGTACGTGTTTGGGATGCTGCCAGGTCCGCACCTATAGGTTGTAGAGACAACTTGCGTGCCTTCGATGTCCTTGTGAGTGAAATTTGGCATTTGGTATTATTGATTTGATATATTATTATGTGGTTGCGTTCTTGATGTATAGCTGCTAAAATAATCTCCGCGGCACCTATGAATATATTGTGAGAGGTAGTAGTAAGACGGCATGCAAACTCAAGCTTCTAGAAAATAAAATCAATGTCAATAAACAATCTCTGTACAACTATGCATACGCGCATGTACACCGGTGGTGCATTCATGTCGCCATGGATAGTCAGGGAAGTAATATCGCTCTGCAATGGAGGCTACGTTGCAGTCATTGACATGCA
Organism: Cryomorphaceae bacterium; assembly: GCA_027485415.1. Taxonomy (GTDB): domain Bacteria; phylum Bacteroidota; class Bacteroidia; order Flavobacteriales_D; family Crocinitomicaceae; genus UBA952. Next base: position 1,615 of record JAIXRC010000057.1, read on the forward strand.
CAGATCAGATGTGCGCTTGTGTCACATGTTCCTGATCGAAAGGTCCAGTATGGAAGCTTGCGATTACGGCACCTATGCCATGATCGAGACAATGGTACCGGTTCACATCGTATGCAATATAGCGTTTATATATGACAAAAGGAACAATAATAACGATGATAATGATGACGATGGCAGAACCCTGGGCATAATCATCAATGCTATCAGTACCATTAATGCCATCAATTGCAAAGGAGACATTGATGCAAAAACTCAACTAGTGAATCAGGTTCTTGATATTGTCGATTTGAACCTGTCTGGAGGCCTGCCATATTCTATGTTCAATATCGGCGATCCGATACATATATCTTCTCTCCGGAATCAGATAAGACAAGTGCGTGCAAACATGGTTGTCAGATATAACATGAAACATAGGCTAGAAAATAAAACATTTGCCAGCAGAAGCTAAAATAATGTGTTTGTATATAATATATGATACAAACAAGTGACTTGATGTCCGACAGATATACGGAGAATCCAATATCGCTCAATGACAACCTTTCGGACAAAAGTGCACATTTGTTTTTTGACGAAGAGACTATGGAACGGGTTCTAAAAAGCACTGATGACAAGGTCAACAACCAAATGATCGAAACCATATTTTTCAAGCATCTGAAGACTATGGGAATAACTAGGTCGCCAGAGGCGGGCATTACGAAGATCGGAAGCGGAGGAAATGGAATGGTATATCGTATAGGGGAGCTCGATGTCGCGGTATCCATCATCACGCACCTTATCAACAATGGCTTGGGCATTGTATTTGGTTTCAAGAACGGGACGCTTCCCAAGATGAGCATCGACTATAATCCCAGCATGTCGATGCCAAGTATGCTCGGCATGATCAAGCGCGCCATGGTAGACCATGCCGTCAAGATGATCTGGAAGTCGCGCGTTACAAAGACCAATGATCCCATGCTGGCTATCAAGATCCAGTTACTGACCGACTCTGAAATGGTAGAGGACGTTCGTCACGAGAATGCAGTGCACGCTGAACTTTCCAGCAATGACCAGCTGAGCTCGCTGATCCCCGCCATGTACGCAGCTGCTACAATCGCAGTCAAGGTACCCAGAGGCAAGAACGTTGGCATTCGCGTGACATTCATGCGGTTCATTGCACCGACATACAAGCCCCTATCAGCCTTCTTGAAGGATCCCAAGGTCAAGAAAAAACGCCAGGTTCGCGAAAAGGTGTACGCGCATGTACGCGACGCATTCATTGATTTGTGGGCGGCAGGCTATGCCCACGGGGATGCTCATTCCAACAACATCGTCGTCAATAACCGTACCAAGAATATCAGCTTTTATGATTTTGGCATGACTGTCAAGCTCGACCCAGCCGTTCAGCGTCTTTGCAAGAGCCTGCAGGAAGCTAGGAACAAGGACAACGTAAATAAACTGCAGGACCTGCTTGACGAATGTATAGAGCAGGTCCATGACAACATGTTGCGTGTCCTCAAGAGGCGATTCCCGTCATTTGGTTTTGTCAATTTGGATCCATTGATGGTAAAAGCCATGCGCATTTGGGTGGATAGCCCAGGTACACGGCCTGTACCTTCGCGTATCATGGGGTCCATGGGCAGCGAGGACCTTGCGCCACATCAGTCTGCAATGAACTTTAGGAATGCTTACGTGCCGGACTGGTATTTGCAGGAGGACCTTGTATCTTCCCTGATTCAGAAGATGGACCGCGTTACGATTGAAGATGACAAGACAAGAAAAGACAAGCTGAGCTTTAGGAAAAAAGAAGGAAAAAATAAAAAAAGTTAGTTGTTGTCAAATCTTCCTGAATCCCTAATAATGATAATAATGATTTGTATGTTTTTTTGTTTATTGTTTTTTTGTTTATTAGATGGGCGTTGCAATGTCCAATACTGGGACATGCGGGATAGGTTTCTGCGTAAAGGCAATCATATCTTTGGGGATGCCAATGACGGTGATATTCTCTTTGCCACGGGACATTGCAGTGTATAGCCACCGCCGGTCCTCAAAGTTACGTTGCATGGCCATGGCATAACACGCCACGACGACGCGTTGGAACTCAGAGCCCTGGCTCTTGTGGACGGTCATGCAGTAAGCCAGCATGAATGCCATGTTGTTCTCCGACTCATCGGAATCGTCATCATCGTGCTCTCCTCCACTACTATTATTATTATGAGTGGCACACTTTGGCGGTGGTGCAGTCACATTTATCTTGTCATACCGATGTTCCATTTCGTTCCCGTGTCCGTCCCAAAGCACCGAAATGCCGACAGAATCTTTCCCTTTCTTCAAGATTCGGGTGACCGTGCCAAGTGTTGCTCGCGAAACCTCCTTGTACTTGTTTCCAGAGAAGACCACACGATCGCCAACATGGTACTTGACATCGGCGTAGCCCCCCCTTGGAAGATAGTGCCGTTGAAGATAGGAGTCGCTGATGTCAAGGACGATCGTTCCTATCGGCTTTTGCTTACATGTCAGGAGCCACTTTTGCACCATGTTGCTAATCATGACCACGTCTTCGTTCTTCCAGGCCAGGTATTGCGCATTTGTTCCATGGGCCTTGATACACTTGACCAAGTTCCTGGTAATGTCATCCTCGTCATGGCATGCAAGCAGTTGAAAGTGCTCGCTGCTGGATTCTGGGAATGACCCATTGCGTACTTGCGTGCATACGTTGTATAGGTCAAAAAAGCTTGTCCTATAGCATACGTCGAGCCGGGTGCTTAGCTTTGAGCTCATGCTTTCGCAGGATTTGACGATATGACGGAACATCTCGCCTCGGTCAATGGGACGCAGTTGGCCTATGTCGCCCACCATGCACAGTTGGAAACTCTTGTCGTTCGTGCGTAGAGACACGGCCAGCCGTGAAAGCAGCTTCAAGCTGATCATTGATGCCTCGTCCAGCACAATGTAGAGTTTCTCCGAAAACATCGGCTTTTTCGCCGATGGCGCCATAGTGGAACTTGCGCTTGTATCCCTGTTCATGTTCTCCATGTCCAGCTTTCCAATGAGCGAGTCAATGGTGCACGTGACTACATCCTCGAGCGGAATGCCTGATGCGATGATCCGCTCTTCGATGCATTTGACTGCCTTGTGCGTAAACGCCGTGCACACCATTGTTACATTGTCATCCTTGCAGTCAAGGATTGTCTTGATGATGGCGCTGATTGTCTTGGTTTTTCCTGTGCCCGCAGAGCCGTGGAGGAAGGATACCGGCTTGTTCAGTGCGTTCTTGACAGCATAAGCCTGTACCTCATCAAGGTCGCCGATGGCTTCTACGCCAGGCAAAACGGCGCTTGAAATGATGCTTGACGTGGCGAGCATCCAATCAATATTCTTCTGTTGGGTCTCTAGAGATGGCAGCGTATACATCCCAGGCATGCTAGGATGTTTTTTGAGGTGAGAAATGGCTTCCTCGGGGTCAAGCCCCGCCAACTTGAAGTATGCGACTACGCGCGATTCCTCGATGAACACATCTGATGATGCGTCCTTCCATAGAGACCAGGCTACCAGGATAGCTCGTTTGCTGCGAATAGACTCCTTGCTAACATGTTGGGATAACGCGTCCCTGAACATGAGCATGCCTTTAGCACTGAGCTTCCGTTCGCCAATGTCAACCGTCCCGTAAATGTCTCCGTTGAGGGTCATGACGCCCCTGACAAACTTGGCCACATTTTGTACATTGTCCATAATCTCAGAGACGCCGGCGATCTTCTCGATCAGAGCTAACTGCTCGTCCGTCGCCATATTCAGATACGAATGGAGGGCAGTGCGCTGTGACTTGCTGCTGCATTTTGGACTCAGCTGCTCGGAAAGCCGGTTTATTTGCTCTACTTTCTCTACGCTTATTTGGGACCTTATTGCGGTTTTTTTGCCCTGTCCATTTGAAGGAGCCTTGGGAAAGAAAGAAGTAATACTTTTCATAGTCATGATGATTGAGGACTGATTGTTTTCGGTTGTGTGTAATGTTCCTTCCTGTTACTTCCTGCTTAGACGATGGTGTCTTTAAGTTGAATAAAGTAGACATGATACCTCAAAGAAAAATTATTATTATTATTATTACCAGAATACTATTGATCTTGGTATAGGGCCACTGCGCAACTTGGTTGTTGTTGTTGTTGTTGCCCCAGGTGTGATATTGATATGGGTGTTTGATACTTTGCTTCTTGGTTTCCTTGATATTGTTACCTTATTAATGCTATGATTACTATGATTACTATGATTATGATTATTATTGTTCGCAAGATTAATTACTTCTCTATTTTGGCGTAGCCATCCTGGTCTCTTGTTGATTGACGCAAGGAGTTGCAGGATGCAGTCTGCAAGATCATCTTTTTTGTGCGCCGTGATGTAAACAGTTTGCAAGTTGATATCCAGCTTATCAAGTACTTGCAGGTTCACAAGTGTGCATGCCATATGCTTTACTTCGGCCCTAGTATATCCAGCAATGGTCGTGGAGCGTAATCGAGACATCATGTATGCGAATCGCAGTGAAGATTCCACCATGTTGATGGTAAAATTTCTAATTGATGCATATTCATTGATCCAATCACTGAGCTTTAACATGCGGGAATTTTGTTTCACTTGCTGTTCCACGATAAACATGACACTGTCAGCAGACCATTTGTGCGTCCGAGGAATTCCAAAATCAAGGGTATCCCATTTGGCATGAACGAGGTTGATGTCCGTAGCCGTGTAGCGCTTGGTGTTGAAGAGATTCGATTTGACCTCTTTGGCCTCTTTCTCGTGTGGCAGAGCAAGCAGACGCCAATCGATTATGGCGCGATTACGGACATCAAGGGTCGCATATGCAAAATTTTCAACACCAAGATCGACAGAGACAATATATCTATTAGCATTACTATTATTAGCAGGCAGAGAGAGAAAGTGCGACATCCTCTCTTTTGATTTTTTAATGTAGTACACTTTTATATTACATCTATCACAAATTTATAAATGCCAAAAGGAAAAGCCACGACCGCAAAATGTTCGCAATTGAGGAGGGACGAATGTCTAGAAAATCCCGACGAGTGCGAGTGGAACAAGGATATAGGCCGTTGCAAGGTCAAAGATCATGCGAGTTCAGTGCAGGGTTCCGTGGAGAGAAATAGACCTGTCGTAAGGGCAAAGACTACACAACAAGTTGTACGTTTGTCTGCAGGGGTTGATGCACCGCAGGTCCAGGCTCGAGGAGATGATATACTTGAAGTATTGACAAAGTACTTTATATCCGCTTTCCTACATGCACAAGCTACACCAGCTAGGTGCGCTGAATACAAGCCTCTCGTCAGGGACTTTATTGCGGTCAGGTTCATGGGACAATACGATGGCAACAATATAGACAATTACAAAAAGTTGATCTCTGAGGTGAAAGCACTTGATCCCTATAAGCAATGGGCATTGCCAGATGCAAACATGGCATCTATCATCTCATACCAACTGATGCATAGAGTTATCGCCATGAATTGATGACGACTGCAAGCAAATCAAGCCTTTACAATGTTTGATCTGCATGCGGTACAATAATATTAATAACAATAATAATAAAAATAACAAAAATAATAATAACAAAAAAATAAAGCATTACTTTGATGACAAAGATATGAGACAAGCACATTCATGAGCAAGGCAGCGCATGATGTCCAGGTCGATCGTGGACGCTTTTTTTTGTACTAGTCTTGAGAGTGTGTCCAAGAAGGCGTTATACGAGACGATGTCTTGCTCATCAAGGGATGATCCTTGTTGATTCTTGATGGATGCTTGTATGTTTGCTGCCAGACGTATGTTTTCTAACAAAATAGTGTGCCAATAGTCGCTGAGTATATACTGCTTGGACAACGTTTTTGCACAGTTCTCCAGGATACCTTCCGCAATAGATTCTAGGATTGCACTTGACAACATATTTGAGATATGTTCTATTTCATGTAAATATGTCAGGAATAAAACGCAAATGAAGAATATGAAAAGATAGGACTAATTCTTGGTAGGAAAACATGGCTATCCAAAACGCCATGCTCAAGGCCACCTATGTTCTCTTAGCCATTGTTATCTTAGGCCTCCTGGTAACGGGTATCATTGTCAGGAACACAAGCATTATTGCGGGGAAGCCACATATATTTCTTACAGAACTTTTTGCAATGAGTGTCCTGACGGCGTTACCGTTGTACGTGTTCATTATGACAAGGAGGTTAAGCGCAAAGACTGCCAGCAAGTTGGTGCTGTTCTTTGCAATCAAGCTTGCCATCATGCATATCTTTCTTGAGCTATCTGGATTCTACGAGTACATATTTTCAGGGGTTTAGTACGAAATCCTAAGGTCAAAGTCCCAGAATACATGCAAAGTATTATGCATTCTGACCAGTTTATGTGTGAGACTCTTGGGAATGCGAATAAGCTTCACTTCCTCGTCATCTTCCTCGTCGTCGGTGTCATCGTTATATGGACTGGCGATACGGTGGTGCTTGATGGTGTTATAGATTGCGTGCTTGTACCGAAGGGCGACTGCCCATTGCGTATCAAGGGGGAAGCTGGTGATCTCGTCGATCGCTCGATCCCTCACAAGTTTTACCTCTTCAATGAGGGTGCTTAGATCAAACTTGTAGCCTTCGGCGTTCCCTTCTTCCTCGATGACGTTGATGATTGCATCGACATAATCATTGAAATGAATGCGACGAATAGCAAACTGTGATCCCTGTCCCTGATTCTCCTTGGATTTGTGATTCAGCTTTGGCGCATTGATCTTGAGCGCGTTGATATCAATCATTATGATAATAAAGTTTCCCAGTAAATTGCCGTATGGATATAATAATTGTCTTGTAAACAGCCTTTAAATAGTGAAATCCGTTTCTTCATATGGTTAATATCATAATATCATAACAACATAATAACATAAAAACATTACTAGTATATTAGTAGATACTAGTATGAAATAATAATAATAATAATAATAATATATATTTGTCAAGTCTATGCCTTCCTATTATTGGTCTTATTATTAGCGCTCTTGCCACCTGCTGCAGCTCGGGCAGCAATAGGGTCCAAGAAGTATCCAGCAAAACCCACTGCCTTATTGCTGAGTTTGCCGAGGGGCTTTGACTTTTCATACAGAGTGTCCACCATCAGCGTACCCTTATTTGCTAGCGTTGAAGGAATGTGAGAGGTCAAGGCACTGCCGACGCGGTCCATTCCGCCATAGATGAAGGATCCGGTGGCGGTCAGGGGCTTGAATGCAATCTTGGCCAGCTTTTCCAGCTTCTCGGTACCAAAGGTCTCAGTTACAAAGGGCTCGGTACCAAAGGTCTCAGTTGCAAAGGGCTCGGTACTCTTCGCAGTTGTTTTAGTAAAAGGACGGTTGCAATGAGGGCATGTGTGGGTCTTTGTTTTGGTCTTTGTCTTTGTGTGTACTGTCTTCTTGCTTGGGGTCTTGGCGTGTACCTTTTTAGCTTTTTGCTCAGGCATTGTGGATTTGTGGTTTTGCAATAAATGATATTATTATAAGATACATCTGGAAAAAAGTTATCGGAACGGATCTCTTTTAGTCTACTTGTTCCATCATGGACTCCTCATCTGCTGGCATGTCGACATGCTCAGGCTTACTTTGCATTTCATTGCCTTCGATATCTTCATTGCCGCTCATGCCAGCCCTGATCATGGAGAACACCTTGTGTGCATATCCAATCTGATCATCCAGTGAAAAACCACTGCTGATAAGCGCGGTCTTGTAAATCATTCCAATGAGGTTCCTTATAGGCTGAGAAATCACATCCTTGCACTCGCTGTCAATGCGACTCTCGATACTCTTCACAATATCGCTGTCCGCGTTGATCTCAAAAATGCGCTTGCCCACCATGTATTGCGACATGAAGTCATCGCTGTCGCGCAACGCTTGTGCCTTGACAATACGCTCCATGTTGGCCGTCCAACCATACGAGTCGGTCACCATGACACATGGGCTCTGGACGAGTCTGTTGCTCATGTGAACGCGGTGTACCTTGTCGCCCAGGATTTCCTTGACGACCTTGATGATTTTCTCATGATCCTTGTCGAGTTCCTCGAGAGTCTTCTCGCCCGGGATGGTCAGGCCAGCACGGGAGCAGCACGCAAAGCGCTTCTCATGGTATTCGCTCAAGACCTGCATCAGGTACTCGTCCATCGGGTCGGCCATGAGGATGACCTCATATCCTAGCTTGGTCAATTTCTCGATGCACGGCGAGTTGCGCGCGCTATCTACGCTATCGGCGGTGACAAAGTAAATGGACTCTTGGCCGTCTTTCATCCTTGACACATAGTCACTGAGGCTGCACATGGACTTCATGGAATCATCTTCTTCGAGGACCGTCTTGGTCGTATGGAAGCGCAATAGGTCTGTAAATTTATCGCGGTTTGCGCTATCATCATGGACGGCGAGCTTTATGTTCTTGCTGTATTTCTTATAAAAGTGCACGTACTTGTCCTTGTCTTCGCTGATATCCCTGAACATCTCGATGCACTTTTTGATCAGGTTCTTCCTGATGTTCCCCATGATCTTGTTCTGCTGGAGCATCTCGCGCGACACGTTGAGTGGCAGGTCGTCGCTGTCCACAATGCCATGAATGAAGTTCAGGTAATCCGGTACCAGCTGGTCAGCATCGTCGGTGACAAAGACCTTTTTGACGTAGAGCTTGATATTCTTCTTTTTCTTTTGTTGGAACATCTCTACTGGCGAGTTCTTCGGCACGTACAGGACCGCGCGGAACTGCACGCTACCGTCCACCTCAAAATGCTTCACGCCCAGTGGGGCCTCCCAATCTGACGAGAGGCTCTTGAAAAGAGCAGCATGGTCTTCTGCGGACACTTCATCGGGCTTCCTCATCCATAGCGGCCTGATCTTGTTCAGGTGCTCATATTCGAAATACTCCACGGTCCGCATCTTCTTGGGCTTTTCATTTTCCTTGTTATTGTTATCTTCCTCTTGGATTTCCTCAATGTTACCGTCACCGTCAGCCTCTTTGTCCTCCTTTGTGTCCTTTGTGTCCTCGTTGTCCTTTGTGTCCTCGTTGTCATTTGTGTCCTTGTTGTCCTCTTCATCGGTATCTTCTTCTTCCCTGGTGCGCTTGACATTCAGGTAAATAGGAAACGTGCTAAATTCGCTGTGCTTTTTGATAATTTCGCGGATCTTTTGCTCCTCTGCGTACTCGCCCATATCCTCCTTGAGATGAAGGATGATGCGGGTTCCTCGTGCAATGTCAGAATCGGAATCTTCGCCGACCTGGAATGATCCGCCAGCATTCGACTCCCACTTGTATGCATCCTGGCATACAGCGTGCTTGCTGACAACCTCCACGCGGTCAGCAACCAGGAACGCACTGTAAAAGCCGACACCGAACTGTCCGATGAGGGAAACATCCGCGTTGCCGGCCTTGACTGCTTCGATGAAGTTCCGCGTACCAGAGTGGGCAATCGTTCCAAGGTTCTTTACGAGCTCATCCCGTGTCATGCCTATTCCAGTGTCTTCGATGATGAGCTTCAATGCATCCTTGTCGCCAGAGATGCGCATCGCGAGCTCTCCGGTCTCCAGCTCGCTCGCAGCGGATCCCTTGGACAAAGTCTCGTACCGTACCTTGTCCAAAGCGTCAACCGCATTGCTGATGAGCTCGCGCAAAAAGACATCCTTGTTGCTGTAGAACGCATTGATGATCAGCGATAGGAGCTGGTTGATCTCTGCTTGAAATGCAAATGTCTCCATTTGTTCTTGATATTGATATTGATGCTTTTATATTTATTCAAAAATTGATTTATTGATTATCGTTGAAAGACGAGTATTGCAGTAAAGATGTTTATGTTTTGTTTTCTTACACGCTACACTACATTGTATGGTTTCCAAAATTTTAAGTATCATTTGGTATTGTTATTATTGTTATTATTGTTATTATTAGGAGTATTGTTGCTAGCATCATCACGTATCAATGGCTGTGTTTAAACAATGAAAGGACCGGTAAATAACCACGTCATCTTCTTAAGCATAGCACAGTGGTAACCGTGTGTGGCTACGTTCACGCTCCTAATGGTACTTAAAATTAGCCACATGCAATTGTATAAGGCTTACGTCGGATTTTCAGCCACGTGTGGAGGAAAATTCGGCATCAGAATTGGATTTTCATCATTAAACATTGATTTATAGGTACAGCATATGGGTTATAAAGTTATTACAGTTAGCGATGTAGACAGATTCATCCAATTTCCTCAAACCATCACTGTTAACGCCACCGACACCGTCCTCACTGTCGACGAAAACACATTCCTCAACAATTATGATAAACGTTTCCTTGTCAACGATTATGCCATCTATGCGTCTCTGTCAACTGCTTCCCTGTTCAATGAGTTTATGGACTGGAAGTACGTCGTACAGAAGGCAACAGACGAGGCAGGCAATTATATCGGCCCCAAGATCCTTGATGGCGAAGATGCCGGCATCTCGGTGATCGAGTCCATTATAAACACAGATATCTCAAAAACCGCCCTGGGCGTCAACTCTGCGGACACCAGGTTTGTTCATTATCGCCAATGCGATAGATTTTTCAAATATTCATTCAAAGTAGGTGACCCTGTGGTCCTCGGCAACGGCAAGACCGCTAATGTCTACGCGGTTTATCTCGACTCTGATTCCGGCGACGCTCTGCCGTATTGGCACACGGAACCGGACACGACGGGGACGTATCCGAGCGGACAGGAGCCAGAGAGAATCTCTTTTTACTATGCAGACCTGAATCTCGACGGAGAAATAGGCCTTACTTCAAACGGAACACCGGTCACTGTGGTGTGCCCTCCGCATCCAGAGTTTTTATCAAGCAGCGTGAACGCCCAAGTCATTGGGAAGAATTTAGCAGTATCAAAAACCGCAAATAATGATCTAAATATAAGGCAAATCGGTACCAGCGGTACGGATGGGCACATTTTCAATTACACGCAACAGAACTTTGTCTTGTACACCGACCCGAGCGCATCCGCCTATGGCCAGGGAACGCGCCAACTTTATGTCTACCTGGTCGTTGAACCGGAAGATGGGAACTATTACAATGGCGAAATAATCGTGCCCTTGTGGTGCTCCAAGCAGATCAACAGGTCGTGGGGTCCCATTCGTGACATCCTGGACGTTGACGGCACCCGGGTCGATTGTCCGGCTTCGCCGGCCCTGGTGCGCGACGTCGATCGCTTTGTATTCAACGGCATAGTAGCGGCCAACACGTTCATGCCATCTTCTGGCGCCACGGCATTCCGTATGAACTTTCCGGTGTCACGCATTTCGCTGCATCACTTTGTTCCGGAAGAAGCCACCGACAGTAGCATAATAGAGGTGCCGTTTGCGTATGACGTTGCTAACAATGCATTGTTTGACGGGGACGCTCGCAAGTCCATAGTGGGTGGCCGCATCATGCAGCTGGTCTCAGCCTACATGTTTGATGCGACCTCCGATAAGGAGCTCTCTTATTTCCCGCACCTTCTGAACGAAGCAAAATCGCTGACCGATACCATCGTGGACCAGTTGGCCGCTGCTCTAATGGCAAGCAAGGACAATAGGAACAGCATCCTGGAGCAAATCGTCATAAAGTACGGCCGCCGTTATTTCGACGAGATGGCCGTGTTTGACGGAGATGGCAGCCCCAGCACCGGAGAAATGTGGCAGGTCATCAGCCGCCTCAACGAGATCTTCCTTTTCTTCACGGTCAGCGTGCGCACCACCATCAGCAACAGGACCAAGGACGCGGTGGACGTGATGCAGCTGGTCGAGGTCCCAGTCGTCTTGCGCATCTATAATGACGCGGGCGCGCCCATGACCACTCCGACACCAACGGCAACGCCCATCCCTGGTACCACTAGCACCCCGACGCCCCTGCCGACCGCGACCAGGACGCCGACGCCGACGGCCACTGCTATTCCCGGAACTACAAGTACGCCTACTCCCGTGCCGACCGCGACCAGGACGCCGGCACCTACACGTACTCCGATTCCTACGAGGACGCCGACGCCAACCGCGACTGCAATTCCGGGCACCACTAACACGCCTACGCCGGCCCCTACCGCCTCCAGAACCCCGACGGCTACGCCTACGCCGACGGCAACTCCGACACCAACATCCACGGAAACGCCGACGCCGA
>JAIXRC010000103.1 GCA_027485415.1 Cryomorphaceae bacterium
ACTACGTCATGGCGGATACTCTACAAACCATCGTGAGCAGCTGGAATTGTTCGGAGAAAGTGGTTTCAGTCGCTAACATGCGCAATCGAAAAGGACACATGACCAAAAACAACACCTATTATCAACCTGCATCGACCACTCCAGTCGGAAAACTAAGCGAAAACAGCAGCAAGGGTCCCGCTCGAAACGGTACAACCAAGCCGAACATTACGGCCGCAGGAGACGTAGCTCTTGCCGCCGGACCAATAGCCTATCTAAGCAACCCCGCGAACAACAGCACCATCGATCAAGGCGGATTTCATGTACGCAATGGAGGTACCTCGATGGCTTCACCCGTTGTAGCGGGTATGGCCGCGCTCTACCTTCAAAAATGCCCGAATGCCACCTATCAACAATTCATGGCGGACCTGCAAAATACAGCCACGGTGGATGCTTTTACGGGGGCTACCCCAAACTTCGGATACGGTTTTGGGAAAGCGGATGCACATTTGTTGATGACTTCAAAAAACATCAACGTTACCGTAGACTCCATTCTCGGTATTTGCGTTGGGGCAACCGCTACCCTATCCGTCGAAAGCCCCCATACCATCTACAGCGCACTGTGGAACAATGGTACACCGGGCCTTACGATGACCACCGCTCAGGTCGGAACCTACAGCGTTTCTGTGCTGGACAGCGCAGGATGTTACACCCGATCGAATCCTGTTGTATTAGGGATTTTAACCCCGCCTTTCGTCGATGCAGGCGCTGGCTTCACGAGTTGTCCGGGTGTGCCAATTACCTTAATCGGAACGGGTAATGCGGTAAGCTACCAATGGCAAAATGGAATCGCAAATAATCAAGCATTTATTCCTCAAGGCGCAGGAACGTATTACGTAACTGGAACGGGCTCGAATGGTTGTCAAGCGAGTGACTCTGTGACTGTGAACCTTTATAGTACCCAAACGGTTAACTACAACGAACAAATTACGACGGTCATGCAAGGATCTGCACCGTTTAACGTGACGCCAGGAACACCAGCCGGTGGTGTATATTCAGGGACAGGAATCATTGGTACCAGCTTCCATCCCACGTTGTCGGGTACGGGCTCCTTTACCATAACCTACACGATAACGGATGCCAACGGATGCACCTTCAGCGATTCTTCAGTCATTGAAGTCGTGGATCCGAACGGTATCAAAGAAATGGACGCATCGTGGTCATTATATCCAAACCCAACCGAAGAAACCCTGATGATTCGCGGTTTAACGCAGCCACAACCGTTAGAAATCTTCGATGTTTCGGGACGTAAAATAATCGAGATAACCGCTTACAAAGATGGGGATTTGATAGATGTAACCCATTTATCCAATGGCATTTACCAAATATCAATTCAACAAAGAATACAACGGTTTATTAAACACTAATTGCTCCAAACCGTTCCTCGAAATTCAGCATTAGAAAACGGTTCTCCGTTGATGACGGTATTTCCTGCAATGCCACCTAAAAAGCCCAGGGTGTCGCAATTCTCGGAGAGAACATATGAGGCTAAATCTCCTCCACACACCCCTGGATCAAAACAAAAAACCGATTGGTTTTGAAACAGGTACTCTTTAACGCTTGCACCCGTAGAGCAAGCTTCGTTTTTAAAAGCTGAAATTTTAGCGTTAATGCATGCTGATTTTGTATACTTATTGCATTGAAAAGCCATCAGCATCAATGAAGTAAAAATAAGCATTTGAATAGTGCGCATGGTGCGAAAATAAAAAGATTAACCCTACCTTTGCGCCTTAAAATCAAAAAAAGCATGAGTTCAGCCCTAGGAAACCACATATTAGTAGAATTTATGAACTGCGATCCGCACATCATGAACGACGTGGCAGCGATAGAACGGGACATGGTCGATGCGGCTAAAAAAGCAGAAGCCACCGTTATTAATTCAACATTTCACCATTTCTCGCCCTATGGAGTTTCTGGAGTAGTTGTTATCCAAGAAAGCCATCTTGCCATTCACACTTGGCCGGAATACGGTTATGCGGCCGTTGACGTATTCACGTGCGGAGAGATGAACGCCTGGATCGCTTTTGATTATTTAAAGGAAAGTTTTCAGGCCAAAAGTTATTCAGCGATAGAAATGAAGAGAGGTTCTGTGAACTTGCTTACGCGCAACGATTTCGATATCAGCACGATGCGACAAAAAGCCAACGAATGGGTGAATCCAGGTTTTTACACGCGCAACGTTTGGTTTACGGATAAAGATGAAAACCAAGCCTTATCCTTGCGTTTTACCGGGGATGTTTTCTATGATCATCAGTCGCCATTTCAACGGGTTCGAATTCTTGAATCATATAAATATGGTAAAATGCTGGCCTTGGACGACATGGTTATGACCACGGAGAACGATGAATTCCACTACCATGAAATGATTTCGCATCCCGCGATGTTCATGCACCCAAATCCCAAGAATGTGCTTGTGATTGGCGGAGGGGACGGCGGAACAATTCGCGAGGTTCTTCGACACAAAGGCGTAGAAAAAGTTACGATGGTTGAGATCGACGGAGCGGTGATTGAAGCATGCAAAGAGCATTTACCTCAAATCGCCTCATCCTTCAATGATCCAAAGCTTACCTTACTGGTGGACGACGGAATTGCCTTCATTAAAAATGCAGCACCGGGAACCTATGACGTCATTTTGGTGGATGGATCCGATCCAGTTGGTCCTGCCGAAGGTTTATTTTCCGTTTCATTTTATCAAAACTGCTACAATGCCTTGAAATCGGACGGGGTTTTGGTGGCTCAGGGAGAATCACCGAAGTTTAACGAGAAAGCCTTTTGTGAGTTGAATTATACATTGCAAGATATTTTTGGACGCGACAAGGCACCTGTTTCGCTCTTTTTTGTACCCACCTACCCTACAGGTATGTGGAGTTTTCAGTACGGATTAAAAGGGGATATTGACGCAATTAAACATTTGGACAACAGTAGCATTGACGCCTTTGTACAAAGCGAAGGACTTCGTTATTATAACAGTGCATTGCATACGGGAAGCTTTGCCTTGCCCAACTTTGTTAAATCCTTACTTTTAAAATAACCGTGCTTAATTAAAACCTTAAAGAATGAATGTATCAGCGAACAGGGTCGTTACCCTTACCTACAAACTAACGAATCATGTTACGGGGGAAACCATTGAAGAAACCAACGAAAGCAACCCCTTGGTCTTTTTGTATGGTGTCGGAAGTATGATTCCTGATTTCGAAGCTAATCTAAGCGGTTTGCTTGCTGGCAATGCTTTTGATTTTGCTATTGGTGCCGCACAAGCCTACGGAGAGCCCATGGAGGAAGAAATTGTCATGATACCTAAAAACGTATTTCATGATGAATCGGGAAATTTTGACGAGGCATTTTTTCAAGTAGGAACTTTAGTTCCAATGTCGGACGGTCAAGGACATCAAATGCGTGGGAGAATTTTGGAGATTACTGACGAAGTGGTTAAAATGGACTTCAATCATCCCTTGGCGGGAACCGATTTACGTTTTGAAGGCATTGTGCTTGAAGTTCGCGAAGCTACAGCCGACGAACTCGATCACGGGCACGCTCACGGGCCTCACGGTCATCAGCACTAAAATTAAATAACAATTTCATTGTCAATTAGATAATTGGTTAACTTTGCACGTTATCTTATTTTTAATTGAACTGCTATGGCTACCGTTTTTGAAACAAGAATCATAGGAAACATCGGAAAAGATGCCGTACTAAAATCCATGGATCGCGGAATTATTGCCATTAATTTCCCTGTTGCTCACAATAAAAATTGGCGCGACAAAAAAACGGGAGCTTCCAAAACTAAAACCACCTGGGTTAATTGTACTATTTGGAAACGCGAAGGAAGTAACATGCGGATTGTCGATTTTTTAACCCGGGGAACGATGGTAGAATTGGTTGGAACTCCGTATGCCAAGGGTTACGCCGCAGAGGATGGTAGCATTCGTACGGAAATTCGGCTAAATGTTACCGGAACAAACATACTTCGTGCCGCTCACCGTTCCGAAGATGATTCCGATGACATCCTTGAAAGTGAAGACTTTAACGATGGGTCTTACGAAGATTTCACCATTCACGAGGACGATTTCTAAAAAAATTAAGTAAATCGATTTTCAATTTTAGAAAAACCCATATATTTGCAGTCACAAAATTCCTCCTTAGCTCAGTTGGTTAGAGCATCTGACTGTTAATCAGAGGGTCGCTGGTTCAAGTCCAGCAGGGGGAGCCAAAAGCCGGTCAATTATGATCGGCTTTTTTTTTGTCCGTACCCTCCGCCTGGCGGAGATGCGCCCTTCGAACTATTCCGGGTGCGAAAAATTTCTTTTTTTTAAGACGAACCATTCGAGTGATGAAGGATCGTTATTCCTCTTTTCACTGAGGTGCTCTCCCCTTTCTGTGCACCTTTACTTTAAACGAAAATCAAGGGTGCAGAAAAAGAAGATATGTTGAATTCCCCTAGGTTCTTATTATTTTCGCTGCGAGAACCTAGAAAGCCAACTAAAGCAACAAAACACCAGCATGGATTCTTCTTCAGCAATTCGCATCAATAAATACCTGAGCGAAATCGGTTTTTGTTCGAGGCGTGCCGCCGATAAACTCATTGAAGAAGGACGCGTTCGCATCAATGGCAAAGTTCCCGAAATGGGCACTAAAGTTATGCCCGGTGATGAAGTTACAGTCGACAACCAACCCACGCAGGCACCTACGGAGGATTTCATTTACCTGGCTTTCAATAAACCCATCGGAATTGTCTGCACTACCGACCAACGCCGTGAAAAAGACAACATCATTGATTTTATCAATCATCCGAAGCGCATTTTCCCGATTGGACGCCTAGATAAACCCAGCGAAGGATTAATTTTTCTTACCAACGATGGCGATATTGTCAACAAAATTCTTCGGGCTCGAAACCATCACGAAAAAGAATACCTGGTCACGGTAGATCGCCCTATCAATGAAGCGTTCTTGCAAAAAATGAGGAGCGGTATTCCTATTTTGGATACCGTTACACGTGCCTGCGAGGTACAGCAGATCGATCGCTTTTCCTTCAAGATCATTCTAACCCAAGGATTAAACCGGCAGATTCGTCGAATGTGTGAATATTTAGTCTATGAAGTAGTCAAGCTGAAAAGGGTTCGTATCATGAATATCCGTCTTGATGTACCCATTGGAAAATGGCGTTATCTCACTTCGGATGAAATTTCGGAATTACGAACCATGGTTGCCGGCAGTGCCAAGGCAATTGACGAGTGATTTTTCTCACCCTTTATCCACCATGTCAAACTTCCCAAGAGTAGTCGATGCTAAACTTTGCATTACCTTGTTCTGAATTACACGGATGAAAACTTAGTAATTACCTAATCCGAAAAAAAATTCGTGTACCCATTTTCGGTATGTTAATCTAAATTTCACCTCCCTATCTGAGTGAGGTTCATCAACTGATACAAAAAAAAACTTATTAACATTTATTTAACGTTTGGTTTTGATTTTCTAAATTGTACCAACAAAACCTAACGTTATGATTAAAAACTACTATCTACGCACCTTTTCTGCATTAACTTTTGTTGCGATTTCTTTCTTAGCAACAGGACAATGCGTGGCACCTACCCCGACTAGTTCCGGTATTACCATCACTTGTGGACAAACAGGTACCTTAACCGCTTCGGGTGGAACAACCTACAATTGGTACTTCGATCAAGCGGGAACGCAACTTGCGGGAACGGGCTCACCGTTTACCACCGCCACCATTTATAATAATACTACCTTTTACTTGCAAAACGACGATGGAACCTGCCTTTCTGTTTTGGTTCCAGTTACGGTAACGGTGAATAGCAACATTGCCCCACCTACCGCCAACGGCTTGACCATCAATTGTGGGCAAACAGCCACGCTAACTGCCACAGGTGGAGGGGTTAATTCCTACATTTGGTATTCCAACGCTGCGGGCTCACAAACTGCCGGCGTAGGCTCCCCATTCACAACGCCTGCCCTTGCTGCTACAACCACCTATTATGTTGCCTCCGGAGCAGTTTCCAATGCGCAACCTCAAACCTTTACCTACACGGGTGCTGTCCAAACCTACACCGTTCCGGTAGGAGTTACGCAATTAACCATCGACGCCTACGGAGCCGGCGGTGGCGTTTATCCCGGTGGGGTTGGACAAGCGGGTGCCGGTGGACGGATGCAGGCGACCATTCCAGTAACAACTGGTCAAGTACTTACTATTGTCGTCGGTGGAGCCGGTGGCAACAGTCAATATAACCGTTGCGGAAGCGGCGGTGGAGGATTTACAGGAATTCTCGATGCCAACGGAAACCACTTGGTATCTGCTGGTGGCGGAGGAGGTGCTGCCGGAGACGAAGGTTGTCCTCAAGTTGGTAACGGAGGAAATGGCGGAGCTACAGCAGGTTCAAACGGATCGTGTGGTACAGGTGGAGTTGCTGGCACGAACGGAGCAGGTCCTGCCGGTGGAGCCGGAGGAACAGGTACCGTACAAGGACTTCCTGGAACTGCCAATGGAGGCGGAAACGGTGGAGCAACGCAAGGAGATGAAGGTACAGGCGGTGGCGGTGGTGGATACGGTGTAACACCCGGTGCCAGCCAATTCGGCTCCTGTGGAGGCAACTCGGGAGCAGGTGGTTTCGGTGGCGGTGGATCCGGTGGAACAGGTGGATGCGGTGGAACCCAAGAACGCCTTTCGGGTGCAGGTGGCGGTGGCGGTGGCTATACTGGCGGTGGCGGTGGCGCTTCACAACCCGGTTGCGTCAGCTGCGGCGGCGGAGGTGGTGGAGGTGGAAGCAATTTTGCGATTCCTGCCGCTTCCAACATTACCAGTACCGTTGGAGGAGGATCTCTTGCTCAAGCCAATGGTCAATTGATCCTAACCCCTGTGAATGCTACGTGCCAATCGGCATTGGTGCCTGTTCAAGTGACGGTAAACCCCTTGGGCCAACCAGCAGCTAACGGTGCAACGATTGCTTGCGGGCAGACTGCAACGTTAAATGCTTCAGGAAACGGAACCATTTACTGGTACAGTGACGCTCAAGGTACCAATCAAATTGGAACAGGTAACAGTTTCACGACTCCTGTATTAACCCAAAACACCACCTACTATGTAAGTTTGGGAACCGGTGTATGCGCAGCGCAAAATGTTCCTGTTGCCGTTACTGTAACACTACCCGTTGCTCCTACAGCCACGAATGCAACCATCACTTGCGGTCAAACAGCAACGCTAACGGCTGCGGGCGGCGTTGGAACGTACACATGGTACTCTGACCCAGCGGGACAAAACCAAGTTGGTACAGGCGCCTCGTTCACGACTCCTTCCCTTTCTTCGAATACTACCTATTACGTTGGAGCTTCTTCAGGACAAGCAGGTCCTGCCCAAAGCGTAGGATTTGATAACTGCTACGACATTCCGAACTGGAACTTAGTACAACTTAACGGTGGAAATGGGTCGGTAAGTACCGGAGGTGCGCCAAATACGATTTCCTTAACAGGCCCTAACAGTACCAATGCGAATGCCTACACGATTTACGAAATTACTGTTCCATTCAGTGGAACGATCAGTTGGAACTGGACTGTAGTGCACAATGACCCCACCTATGACACCTACGGATACCGAGTTAACGGCGTTGATTTTCCCATCACGACTAACTCTGGGTCGGGTACTACAACGGTTCAAGTTACAGCAGGACAGGTTTTTGGTGTTTATGGAAGAACCCATGACGGATGTTGCGGTACGTTTACTGCAACCATGACCAACTTTAACAAGCCGTGCCAAGGAGCACCGAATTGTCAGAGTCCACTTACGCCAGCGCAAGTTACCGTGAACTCCAACATTGCCCCGCCAACGGTTGCGGGTGCAACGACCATCAATTGCGGTCAAACAGCTACTTTAACGGCCAACGGTGGCGGTGGGAACACTATTGTATGGTACAGCGATTCGTTAGGCAACAACGTTGTTGGCACTGGTTCTCCTTTTACAACACCTGCCCTTGGAACCACAACGACCTTTTACGCTGCCAGCGGAAACGGCGCTGGAGGTGGTAATGCCTACAACTTTACAAATGCCGGAGCAAGCGGAGTCAACGGTCCGAACCAAGCACAAATCAATGCTGCGTATGCCAACTCCAATTTGGCCGGTTCTGTTACGATCGGAACTCAAGGAATTCAAGAATGGACGGTGCCTTCCTCCGGAACCTACACCATCACCGCTCGTGGAGCAAAAGGTGGCGACGCGAATACTGCGTTAGGTGGAAACGGTGCATCCATCACAATTTCTACATCGCTTACTCAAGGACATGTCATCAAAGTACTTTGCGGTCAAGAAGGAGGAACGCTTGATTTTACCACAGGCTGGGCCGGTGGTGGTGGTGGCGGAACCTTCGTCTACAATCAAACTACAGGCCAGCTCATCCTTGCTGCCGGTGGTGGTGGTGGTGCCGCAGAAGGCGATGGAATGTCCTATCCCTATGTTCTCAACGGGGTTGATGCAAGCGCCTACAACGTAACGGCTGGTGGAAACGGTGTCATGTCCGCGGGAAGCTGGTGCAACAATGGAAACGGAGGAACGAATGGAAGCGCTGGAACTTCGGGGGGTGGAACGAGTGGTGCGGGATGGAATGGTGCAGGAATTCAAGGTACCTACGGTGGATTTATCGGCCAATCCTTCAGCAACGGAGGTGTTGGAGGAGCCAATCAAGGGTTTTCTGGGAATTGGAACAACAGCACTGATGGAGGTTTTGGTGGTGGCGCTGGAGCAGGGATGCATACCAATTACGAAGCCATCGGCGGAGGTGGCGGTGGATATTCCGGTGGTGGTGGTGGAGGTTGCCGTGTGGGTTCCGGTGGTGGAGGTGGAAACTTCTACACGGGCACCTATGTTTCATCTGCTTTAAACAACGGTCCTGGCTCAGTGGATATCGTGCCGCAAGTGCCATCATGTACCTCTACGTTGGTGCCAGTGACGGTTAGCGTTGCCCCACTGCCATTGCCAACGGCAACCGGTGCTACGGTTGGATGTGGACAAACCGCTACCGTAACGGCGACAGGTAATGGAACCATTTATTGGTATAGCGATGCTGCCGGAACTACCTTGATTGCAACCGGAAATTCATACACCACTCCGGTGTTAAACGCAACAACAACGTACTACGCAAGTTTGGACACTGGCCTTTGTGCAGCGCAAAACGTGCCGGTGGTTGTAACAGTGAACGGTTTAAGTTCCCCTGTAGTTTCCGGTAATACCAACTTCTGTGGCAACGCCACTGCAAGTACGGTTTTAACAGCAACAGGAAGTCCAAGCGGATACTCTTGGTGGTCCAATGCCAATGGAACGGGCTTACTTACCAACGATTCAACCTATACAACCCCGGTATTGAATACAACAACCACCTATTACGTTCAATCTTCAACACCGCAAGGTGGCGCACAAACTTTCAACTTTACTGGAGCGGTTCAATCCTTTACCGCACCGGTATCTGGAACCTATACCTTAGAGGCATGGGGTGCACAAGGCGGAAATGATCCTGTTAACCCTAACACATCGCTCGGTGGTCGTGGTGGATATTCCAAAGGGGATGTGTATTTGAATGCGGGAACTACCTTGTATGTATATGTAGGAGGACAAGGATCAGGCTGTATGAATTCAAGTTGGAAATCAACCGGTGGTGGAGGTGCTACAGACTTCCGATTAGTTGGAGGAGTATGGAACGATAATGCCGGATTGTATTCGCGAATTCTAGTTGCTGGAGGAGGCGGTGGTCGCCACGGATCGAATTACGAAAACATGATGTATGTGGGCAACGACGGTGGAGGATTGAGTGCTCCAAGCTTTACTGCCAACAACACGAACATTACAGGAGCAACTCAAACAACGGGAGGAAGTTCAAACTACGGATGGAGCGTTGTACCGGGATCCTTCGGCTTTGCTACGCCGAATACGGAAAGCAATACCTGTTCTTTAGGAGGATATAACGGTGGCGCGCGAGGTTCTGACAACTGGGCCAACGGTGGCGCAGGAGGTGGTTGGTATGGTGGATGTACAAGTTGGCCAACCTCTTCTGGAGGGTCAGGATATGTTTATACCTCAACCTCTTACGTACCCGCAGGATACACCCCTACCGCAGCATACCAAATGACCAACGAAATATTGATTGCTGGAAACTTGGCTATGCCAGATACCAGCGGAAATACCATGACAGGTAATTCAGGTCCTGGTGTAGCTAAAATAAGCTGGAGTGGAACGGGCTGCACCTCTGCGATTGTTCCAGTGACGGTGACTGTTGGAGTGGTTCCAACCGTTTCCGGGGGGGCCAACCAACAGATTTGCGAAGGAAATCCAACGACGTTGAATGGAACAGGTGCGGACACGTATCAATGGGATAATAACGTGCAAGATGGTGTTCCCTTCACCCCTGCTGCTACGCAAACGTATTCCGTTATTGGTACCACACTGGGAGGTTGTTCCGACACTGCGCAAGTGACCGTAACCGTGAACCCCGTACCTTTTGTAAGCCTTGGAGCTGATACGGTAGTATGCGACTACAACTTACCTTATACTCTTAATGCCACCGCAAGTGCCGGAGCCATCTTTAACTGGAATACTGGAGCTACCAACAGCAGCATACAAGTTACAGCACCGGGTATTTACTCCGTCATTGCCACTAATGGATTTGAATGTTCGGCTACCGACACCATCAACATTGAGGTGAGCGGTTGCGCAGGATTAGATGAGGAAACATCCACGTTGTTGGTGTATCCGAATCCTTTTACGGAACAAGTTATGGTATCGTCCAGCGAGGCCATGAATGCACAGGTAATGGTGCTTTCCATGGAAGGAAAAATCATTGCCAATGTGCGAATGAAAGGACATACCTTGGAAATTCCATTAGCAGGTCTAGCTCGAGGAGCCTACATGGTGAAAATCATGCAAGGCGACCGAATCCAAATTACAAACCTTGTTAAACAGTAAAAACCTAACTTACTGCTGTTAACAGAAAAAGGGGCTTCGGCCCCTTTTTTACCGAATTAATAAGAATTCATTAATCTTTTACTAACCTTGAAAATCATTGTTTCTGTTTCGCTAAATTAACCCTCCTTTTAACCTAATTATGAAAAATCGATACGTAAACTTTTTAGTAAATTGTACCTTAGGATTATCTACCATTCTATTTTCATCAATTTACGCCCAATGCGTTGCACCAACACCAACAGCTTCAGGCGCTACAATTTCCTGTGGTACTTCAACAACGTTAACAGCATCTGGTGCAAATACTTATAACTGGTTCTCAAATCCACAAGGGTCACAACTTGTCGGCACAGGTGCCACATTCACGACTCCTGTTTTATCCAACAACACCACCTTTTATGTTCAATCAACAGCCGGCGTAGCTAATACTATTTTAAACTTTAACAATTGCGGCGCTACTGGAGAAACAGGACCAACCTTGGCGCAGATGAACGCTGCCTATGCAGGTACTTCACTTGCAGGATTGGTAACTTCTACTGTACAAGGTATTCAGGAATGGGTTGTTCCAACCACGGGAACTTACACCATAACTGCCGCAGGTGCTAAAGGAGGTGATGCCAATAATGCTATTGGTGGAAGTGGAAGATCGATTACAATAACCACCACCTTAACCCAAGGTCATGTGATTAAAATTCTAGTAGGGCAACAAGGTGGGAATTTGAATTTCACCACGGGATGGTCCGGAGGAGGAGGAGGAGGAACTTTTCTCTTCAATCAAACGACAAACCAATTGATTTTGGCTGCTGGTGGAGGTGGAGGAGCAGCACAAGGAAGCCCATCTTATCCGTACACTTTAAACGGTGTAGATGCAAGTGCTTACAACAACACCTCCGGAAGTAACGGAACTGCATCTGCTGGAAGTTGGTGCCAAGGCGGTAATGGTGGAACTAACGGTTCCGGAGGAGGCGGAATTGGAGGAAGCGGGGGTGCAGGTTGGACAAGTAATGGAACCGCTGGATATTATGGAATGCCAGGTCAAATGTTTTCAACCGGTGGTTTAGGTGGGGTAAATTATTCTGCCTGTGGAAATTGGAATTCAAGCAGCAATGGTGGATTTGGAGGAGGAGCGGGAGCGGGAATGTGCTCCAACTATGAAGCGAATGGTGGAGGTGGAGGTGGTTATTCTGGCGGTGGTGGTGGAGCTTGTAGAGTTGGTGCCGGTGGCGGTGGAGGATGTTTTTACACAGGAACATTTGTTTCAGAATCTTTAAACGCCGGTCATGGCCTTGTAACGATAAGTTACAGTGGAAATGCTTGTGCATCTCAACTTGTACCAGTTACAGTCAACATAATCCCTACACCTGCGCCAACTGCAAATGGTACCACCATTAACTGTGGACAAACGGCAAGTTTAAATGCCTCAGGAGGAAACAACTTTGTCTGGTATTCCGATGCAGCGGGAACCCAACAAGTAGGAACGGGAGCGGTATTTACAACACCATCATTAAATAATTCAACCACCTATTATGTTGGCGCTTTGGCTGGAGCAGCTAATACCACTTATCACTTTACAAATTGTGGAAATATGGGTCAAAACGGCCCTACCCTTGCACAAATGAATGCCGCATATGCAGGTACAAACTTAGCAGGTCTTGTGACATCGACTGTTCAGGGAATTCAAGAATGGACAGTGCCATCTACAGGAACTTACACCATTACTGCAGCAGGAGCAAAAGGAGGCGATGCCAACAATGCAACTGGGGGAAGTGGAAGATCAATTACAATTACAACAACATTAACCCAAGGCCATGTTATTAAACTACTAGTGGGTCAACAAGGAGGAACTTTAGCGTTCTCAACAGGTTGGGCCGGTGGTGGTGGTGGTGGTACGTTTGTTTACAATCAAACCACCAACCAACTTATTTTGGCTGCTGGAGGAGGAGGAGGTGCCGGAAAAGGCGATCCAAATCAATACAACTTTACGATAAATGGAGGAGACGGAAGTTTTTACAACAACACCTCAGGTGGTACAGGTATTAACTGCCCACAGAGTTGGTGTTCTGCAGGAAGTGGGGGTTCGAATGGAGCTGGAGGATTTGCCGGGGGATCACCGAATAATCAAGGTGGTGCGGCCGGAGCAGGTTGGAATTCTCAAGGAACAACGGGAACTTACGGTGGTGCCATAGGGCAAACTTTTAATCAAGGTGGTGTTGGAGGTGTAAACCAATCAGCTTGCGGAAATTGGACCAGCAGTAATAATGGTGGTTTTGGTGGTGGTGGCGGTGCAGGAATGTGCTCCAATTATGAAGCACTAGGCGGAGGTGGCGGAGGATATTCCGGAGGTGGCGGAGCAGGTTGCCGTGTAGGGGCCGGTGGCGGTGGTGGATGCTATTACACCGGAACTTTTATTTCAGAATCTTTAAACAATGGTCACGGATTAATTGACATAAGTTATTCTGGAGCAAGCTGTATTTCACAATTGGTCCCCGTTACGGTATCTGTTGTCCTTCCTGCGTCACCAACTGCCAATGGTACAACCATTAACTGTGGACAAACGGCTAGTTTAGTCGCTTCGGGAGGTAATATTTATACATGGTTTTCTGATGCGGCAGGTTCTCAACAAGTTGGCGCGGGGTCAAACTTTACGACACCTATATTATCATCATCCACCACCTATTATGTTGGATCGTCAGCAACTCAAATTGGTGGAAACCAAACCTTTTCCTACACTGGCGGTGTTCAAACATTTACAGCACCTGTAACCGGGACTTATACCTTGGAAGCTTGGGGTGCCCAAGGAGGTAACGATCCGACCAGTCCCAATTCTGTTTTTGGAGGTCGAGGCGGTTACGCCAAAGGTGATGTTACTCTAACGGCGGGTACAACCCTTCAAATTTACGTCGGTGAACAGGGTATCGGATGTATGAATTCAAGTTGGAAATCGACAGGAGGTGGTGGAGCAACGGATTTTAGACTTACTGGTGGAAATTGGAACGATAATGCAAGTTTATTGTCGAGAATTTTAGTTGCCGGAGGCGGGGGTGGACGTCATGGGTCGAATTATGAAGGCATCGCATACGTTGGTAACGACGGTGGTGGTGCTTCGGCACCCAATTTTACGGCCAATGGCGTTAACGTTTTTGGTTCGACTCAAAATGGTGGCGGAAGTTCTAACAATACAAATGTTCCTGGTTCGTTTGGTTTCGCAAACCCAACACAATACTCTAATTCCTGTTCTGTAGGAGGTTGGAATGGCGGTGCACGTGGTTCAGATAATTGGGCCAACGGTGGTGGAGGTGGCGGATGGTTTGGAGGTGTTTCCAGTTGGCCCACAGGATCTGGAGGATCAGGTTATGCTTACACCGCTGCATCATGGACTCCAGCAGGATATACCCCAACTGCGGCTTATCAATTAACCAATACGCAACTTACCTCTGGAAATACAGTAATGCCTAACCCGATTGGAGGAAATATGACCGGTAATTCGGGAAATGGATTTGCGAAAATCTCATGGTCTGGAGCTGGATGTATTTCTCCTCTCGTCCCCGTCACTGTTACGGTTACTCCTCCTGCCTCTCCAAGTGCCACTCCGGCAACAATTAACTGCGGTCAAACAGCTACGCTTTCCGCTGCCGGTGGTGGTGGAAATTCTTACACCTGGTA
>JAIXRC010000022.1 GCA_027485415.1 Cryomorphaceae bacterium
GTACAGGACTCTACAGACAATACAACATACGCCGTATTTCGTATCAATAGCGAATATGCCATTGCGGATGCGGATGTTTATAACACCCTCGTGGCTACTCAAAACATGGGTATGGGCAATGGCTATTATTGAGGTCTACAAATGGACATCTACATGTTAAAATTATGGAAACATACAGAGCGTACGACAACACATCAACTGTTGATCATATCAATAATGTTCGACATGACAACAGGTTGGCCAATCTTAGGGTTGCGAGTATGTCAGAGCAGATAACAAACCGACCAAGTCGACTAGACAAAGAAGAACTTGACAACAATGTTGCTGTGGTAGCAGGTACGTCACACATGCCCCGCTACCTCCGCTTTGACAAGGGCCAGGGTAGATATACATTTGCAGATCACCCATACATACAGCAACTCTCACGTCATGGAGTGAGCGTATTATATAATGGAACCAAAAGCGATAAATGTACTATGATTGAGAAGTACGCTGACGCTCTGGAAAAATACACCCATATGTATATGGAATACAGCAAGATATGCGCGGACGATGAATTGGAACTTGTTACGAAGAAAAACACCTTGATCATGGAGTATAGGGGCATAATGGAGGCTGTGTATAGCTATGACCCTTTGTTTCCCCGTATGGAGACGTTCAATATTGATCGGGTAGAGACGGAATTTGAAAAGGCGTCAAAGCTTCTCCATACTTTGCAGAGCAATTGCAAAGAGCTGAATTGTAAGCAACTAGGTGGCCCTAAACATCTTGACGCAACGGATATTATGGAGCCGGGACACATGGCTTACATTCGCAAGAAGGGCAGTTACACAACGGTCTACGATAGCAAGCACGCTGCTCAGCTAGCAAACGTCAACTGGGACACAGATGATCTCCGAATCCACATTTCACCAAAACTTAAATCTTACTTCCCTCTGCTGGATTCATACCAAGGAAAGAAGATCATGCTTGCGGATTTTGTCTATTGGATCTTGGAAGGCAAGACAATTCCAGAAGGAATGACAGTCGCTACGATTAACCTGATCAGGCATGACGTTCGCGCTTCAAACCTGATCCTAGTACCCAACAATGGACGTGGACAAAAGCCACCAGGAGACACCCGGCCGGATAGCAACCTCGTTGGAGACCTGGGAATGGAATATTTACCCAGAGGCGTAAGCATTGTTCGCGACAAAGCAAACTGGATGTATCTCATCAAAATCAAGGGTGTCAACGACAAGAAACTCAGTTTCAAGAAAGAAAACGCCAAGGAAGTCTTTGGGAAGGTCCTCGTGTACCTAAGAGAAATGAAGGCCGATTTTGATGAGGAAAATCAACGATACCAGGAGCTGTCTAGGACTTACTATGCAATCAAAGCTACCGTCACTGAAAATACCCAGGATGGCGATGCTCAAGTTTGATCACCATTGGCTTATATGGCGAGAAAGTATAAATTAGGACCTTTTCAAGGTGTGGCAATTTGATAATTCCACTCTTTTTATACGATGGATCCTTGACATAGATATTAATGTCTTCTTTCAACATGCGCATTTCTTCATGTGCTAGCTCATCTAGGTTGTATTCTTTGATACTCATATATGCTTTGGTTGCTTCCTTTAGGCGTTGGCTTTGCTTTTCTTTATCCATTGTGGACTATTGTTTTTTACAATTATTCTAGTAAAAAAGTAAGTTCATAATATGAAATATAAAGTACAAGTTTTCTTATCTATATTAATATCTTAATACCTTCGGGTATCGAGCACAATATATACATCATACGTCTGGAAGATAGAACAGGGTAATGTGCTCCTTATCATCGCTGACCTTGACTCCCCTAGTATGCAATTCAATAAGGTTCACTTTGCCGTTGGACAATACAAAGTTTGCGGCTTCTTTAGGCGTTGGAAAACTCATCACGGTTCTCTGTGTTTTAGAGTTGTAAGTAGTGCCCGGAAGATTGTATCTTACATCCCATCGGCTACCAGCTTTATTGTTTCCTTGGTTTCTTGATCTTGAATTATTGTTGTTATTGTTGTCTCTATTATTACCAAGTATGCATGGATTAAACTTGATGGTGATCTTTGCATCAAGTTGTTCATCGTTGCTTCTATTGCAGTAAATCACGACTTTGCACAGCGAGCTTGACATGACTTGCAGGTAGTTTAGAGCCATGTCCATGATATCACTTGGTTTTGTGTTTTTGTAGTTAATCACGTACCTGTCACGTTGTTGTTCAAAGTCAAAGTTCGCATTTGACATCACGCGACTAGTGACCTTGATCTTATTGTCTTGACAGGCTATGGACATGTTGAGCTTTGTTTTATGTACACTGTGTTAATGCATACCAAGAAATAAATATTGGACGCGATATGTAATAAAATGTTTTAAAAAGACAAAAAGACAAAATGATAGATTATATGTGTAATATTCAACATTATTGAAGCGTGGCAGAACAATGTTGACACGGCGCGGCATTGTAATACAAAAGAAGGATTTGGATCTGGGCAGCCTTCAGAAGCTTAAGAAAGACCTTTCTGTTCAGGTCCCTCAATCATTTGGAGCACCGAGTGTATTTCCATCCACGCAATCATCTTTCAGGATATTTCTTGAGAACCAGGAAAAGCTATGCATTCCTAGATATTATGGATGGAAGCAGCAAATGATCATGAACGATAACGGAGACATGGATATTTCTGAGATTAAAAATACCTCCAAGGAATGTCCTTCCCTTGTCTTTGCTGGCACGCTGAACTCTTCTAAACAGCAAGATAAAGCGGTAGAAGCTGCATTGAGCGCGTTTAATCATACCGGCGGAGGTATATTATCTTTGCCGACCGGATATGGTAAAACAGTAGTAGGAATCGCCCTCATGTGCAAATTACAGTACAAGACTATCATTGTTGTGCACAAGGATTTCCTAGTAGAGCAATGGATCGAGAGAATCAAAACATTTTGCCCCCTGGCAAAGATCGGTGTCATCCGCCAAAACAAAACAGATGTTGAGAACAAAGATGTTGTCATTGCCATGTTGCAATCATTGTCCATGAAAGATTATGATAATACGCTTTTCAACGATTTTGGCTTGGCCATATTTGATGAAGTTCATCATTTATCTGCGCCTGTATTCTCCAAGGCGCTTTTCAAGCTGTGTTGTCCCTATATTCTAGGGCTCTCTGCAACGCCAGAAAGAAAAGATGGCTTGACTTGGGTAATTGAGAGTTTTATCGGACCACTGTTCTTCAA
>JAIXRC010000132.1 GCA_027485415.1 Cryomorphaceae bacterium
CAAAAACCATTACGAATTTGCGTTTATTTGTCCTAGACAGGTCTGGTTTCTTCGATGCTTCAGCGGGCGCTTTGGTCGTCTTCGTCGTCTTAGCCGTCGTCACTCTAGCACTGATTGGGTTATCTATGTCATTGTATTGTTGACAGGCCTTGACAATTTTAATATAAGTAGGACCATTTTCTTTGATCTTACGACCAGTTACTGGATTAATTGTCTTATCTCTTTGGAACTGCTCACATTGACTCAATGTGACTTTGAAGTCCATTTTATATGTATAATAACATAATGAAAGAATTTTATTATCACAAGTCACGACCGGAATATTACTATAACTATAAAAAACCAAAAAAACATGCATCATCTAAAAAATCTTTGCAGTAAAATAAAGAGAACGCTTCTCTATTCGTTTAAACCCAAATAAACTCAAATGAACTCTGTGCCAAGTGTACTGGTTGTTGTAAGTCGTTTCAAGGAAGATGTCACATGGGTGCGCGAATGCCAAAGCAACGGAATCAAGTTTTTAATATATGACAAGTCAGACAAGCCATTAGAAGATGCAATTAGTCTCGAAAACATTGGAAGAGAGGCTGAAACAATGCTTAGGTTCATCATAGATCATTATGACGAGTTACCGGACTTTACCATATTCCTACAGGGTGATCCAGGCGGGACACCGCCAATGTATACGCAGGATCAGGCCGTCAACATTCTATGCAGCAAGTTAAAGTCATCGGAATCGTTAGCGTATGATGCTATATTAACATGCCGATCTTGTGCAGTCATGGAGCATATCTGGGCCAGAAAGGCAAGTACTCTCTTTAAAGCCCTGTTCGGCGAACCGTCCAAAGCATTCTGGTTTGCAGGTGGAGCACAATACATACTGCCAAGGGACAATATAAGAAATAGGCCTAGGAGACTATATGAACTCTTGCGCGCTCAAGTTGTCAAGTTTGGTTGGCAAGGGTTTGATGCACATGATCCGTCAATGTCCAAAGGAATAGATCCGTGGACCATGGAAATCATGTGGGGTTCAATATTCAATCCGGAATTTGTACTCCGGGAAGATTATGATAGAGACCTACAATAAAAAGAAATGGTATATGATATGATGGTACAAGGTATTCAGGTATAAAAAAAGAAATGGTTTAATGGCGATTATAAACGCATATATTTTTGTTGTTTTTGTTTGGAATACAAGCTCATCCATGCAGTGGACCTGCAATATATGCACGATACCTGATTGTTTTTGTGGATAGCGTATTTTTCCATGCATGTCTTGTGTACCAGATTCTTGCACGCTGGGCACATATGACAACTGGTTACAAGGTTATCATCAATGCTATCAAAGCAAACTGGACACGTAGCACTTTCGATACGAGCATCTTTGCTGGGAAGAAAAGCGTTTATCCCCACAGAGAAGTTCTTATCAGTGAACTTTAAAGCCAATCCCTGGTCAAAAACAGATGCTGGCAGCTCTGTGCGGTTCTCAAGTCTGGCAACAAATTGATTAAGCGTTATTTCATCCATGGGGAACGGTTCACGCGTCGTCAACGCTTCAGGTTCATGAGCATTAGCGACCTTGTATATTAGAAAGCACACGTGTTTGCAAACGCATCCACTCTTCCTTGCATGCATCAACATGTCTGGACAATTGCATTTCCATTGAAACTTTTCATTGCGTGTCCTCGACAAACTGACCGTATACACATTCCTACTGTTTCCACATATATTTACAGACAAATGACCTGTATCCGTGTCTACGTTGCTGTCAAGTAAAAAAATTGCATCCTGTTTGGATCGACGGATCCTATCGTATTGCAAATGAGACATCATTACTATCAATACTATCAATACTATAATACCCTGGCTTTTTTAATTGATTTGTATTATTGTACACGTTCAGGTATTTATAGCTTATAGTCTTAATTTGTGAGTAAATTCTCGGCGATAACACGACCCAGAGTTTTTAACATACGTTTGTATTCCTTGTCTTCTTTCTTGATATTGCGGAAGAAATCGAACCATTTGTCAGCTTGCTGGAATGTCTGATATCCCAGGGTTTGTTTCAGGACATCCTCGAAATCAGCTCTATGAAAGTCGACTTTGTCAAACATGCATGACCACAGTTGATCAAGCACATATTCCGCGCTCATTGTTTGAAGTACTCTATTATGATGGACTTGTATGCGATCATGTCTCTCTATTTGGGTGATATTATTCGCCTTGATGCTATGATTTTCAGGATGTTCTGGATTAAAATAGACCTGTACTGTTAGGTCCGTGATACCCTGGCCCATTTTCTGAAAGCATTTAGACATGAATTGGTCTGAAATAAATGACATGTTTGGTTGCAGGTAATTGTTGATCACAATTGTATTCGTGGTGCTGTCAACGTTATTATTGGTCACATTGTTTATTACCATTCCTGTTTGTAGCGTTTTTATAGTCTCTTCGTGAGCAAGGATCTTTTGCTGCATCATCTTCATTTGTTGTTGCATGGCCCTATTTTCCTTCTGTATGGCCTTATTTTCCTGCTGCATGGCTATAATGCAATGTTTTACTTCGTCCAGCTCTGTTCCATCGCCTTTTGATACAAAAGGTATAACGAGTGGGACAAAGTCTGAACTTGCAACTTTGCAAGTTGACTGATGTCTATAGAGACTTGATTGGTGACTATACAAGTTCCCACAATGTTTGCAGGCGAAAGTCGTCATTGTAAAAGCGTTACAGATATTCTATAGTCTGTTTCGTTTAAATATCATAATTTGCAATCAATAAACCCGAGGGTAGTGCCCTGGTTCATATGCTATATAATTTTGGGGGGAGAGAACAAAGTAGGGACTCATAATATTCTTGCTATACAAACTTTTATATTTACTTCGTAGTGTATCTATATAGCAGTACCATGCCTAAGAATCATCTAAATTTGGATGCTATATAACATAGCATGCTATGCTATATAATTTTGGGGGGAGAGAACAAAGTAGGGACTCATAATATTCTTGCTATACAAACTTTTATATTTACTTCGTAGCATAAGTTGAGTAGGTATCTATCTAAGAATATGGGCATTACAGGAGACGAGTTTAACCCATACCTCATAGTATTATTCTGACCAAATATAGTATGAATTCACTTCGTATCATTTATAAATTTGTCTTTCTATAAAACTAATATACTAAATTTTTCCCTCTCTCTTCTATATAACATAGCATGCTATGCTATATGCTATAGCCTCTAAATTTGGATCAGGTCTTCTATAGTATGAATTCACTTCGTATCATTTATAAATTTGTCTTTCTATAAAACTAATATACTAAATTTTTCCCTCTAACCATCCAAAAATGTTAAGCTTTTGCTCCATTTTCTGCATGTCTTGATCATTAGATAATACCTTGATCATGTATTGATCCGCTTTGATCTTTACGATTCCTGCACGAATTTTTACTTCTTCACGTTCCTTATGCACAAATTTCGTTTCTATTGCAAGGAATGTCACCTTGTCGTCAATCATGTCAGTGTTGCTCACAGTCAGGTCTGTGTATTGTGTAATAAGGATCTTTAGTTTTGGGCATTGCTTTATAATTGAGGTCAAGGTAAGGGGGTTTTCCTCGTCCATTTCGGAGATTTGCAGGAATTCTAGGTTATTGAACGTCGTAGAGTCATTTTTTTTGCTCAGTGAGGCCGATAAGGCCCTAAATCGATTGAACGAGTTTTCTATTTTCGTGTGGTTTACACCTTGACTTGGTGCAAATGGTGAACCTTCAACATTGCTGAGCACCATCCGTTTTAGTGAGATTCTGTTTGCTGATAGTAGAGGACCAATGTTGGAGCAATCACTTAAGATGAGTGTCGACAGTTTTGGAAGCTTTGGTGCATTATTGTTAAGATCAAAGCTAAATAATGCAAGTGTGTCAAGGTTAACAAGCTTGTCAAGAAAGCTTATGTCGAGTACGGACTTTGCGCCTTCAAAACTATATAATCTACAATTGCGAATTTTCTTGCATAGTTCTTTCCCCAAGCGTTCCGGTAGTATCAGGTTTTCGAAGCCTTTAAGGGTAACCAGGTTAATATGCAGTTCTTGCAGGTTCATATTGAGCGTTACTGAGCGTTTTGTTATTTGCGTCTGTTGCTTGAATGTGAACTGCAGTGGCACGTTCGAATGTAGCTATTTTACTTTTAAGCTTTTCGATACAATCGGGTTTCTTGCAATCAATCTTGATCACATTGACCATGTTTAGGCCGCTTTGACGAGCGTTCTTGGACACCAGGGACAGGGCTTGTACATTGTTGTGTGGCAGTGTCCCTGCTTGACTGAAAACACGGAGAGCATTGCTAGCTCTGTTTTTGCTCATGTTGTACTTTGCGTATATAAATGTAAGTATATAATATGCTCGATATTAGTTTAAACGCATCTATATATTTTGTCCTAAATACAAAAGTCATGGCACCTGGCACACCCTTGATCAGTAGCAGGGCAACATAACAAAGAGACTAGACCAGAATTGTAACACAATATAACACCTTAAAGACATCATCCACTGTATGTTTTAATTAGTTATCAGGTTTAATTACAAGATTACCAGTATGTCTGCCAAGGTAGCCGATACGCATAATAATACATTTCCATCCATCGATGAGGCTAATACAGAGCCATTCCCAGAGTATGACATGTATGGTACTAAATGGGCCGATCTCCCCAAGGAAGTAGTGATATCAAGGGTCCAAGCATGCTTCAACATCATGTATGCCCATTACCTCATGTACAAAGAGGAGCTCAGATCCACGGTACCGGATCACGAGTACAACCGCATCGTCAACTGGTTTGAAAAGATGGCAAAAGAAGGCGCGGACAGCGAAGAGTACAAGATCATTTGTAGCAAGATCACTGGACAAAAGTTTTAATAGAATTAATTATAAGAGTTTTTCTTTATTTTCCTTGTTCTTCAAGGCCTCGGATAATTTGTCGCAGTCAAACAGTGCAGAAAACCTTCCTTTCCTGAACAAAGCTCCTTCAAACTGTTCTTTGTCGAGGCCATTGATCCAGTCAATGCTTTTGTTCGTCGTGGCAATTGGGATGACGTTGGGATAGAATTGAAGTCTATCGAACAGGGCACACCAGCTTTTCTTGTCAAATTTATGGCAGTAGAAATCCTCTTTATCACTTTCCTTTATACTTTTGCTTGTTTTTACCATTTTATCAAGGTCGATATCTATTTCTTCCATGACAAGTACCATGGTCGCATACCTACTTGCCATCAATGCGTCCAGAAATAAGTCAATAGAGTCGCTGCCAGTGCCAATGCTTGTTGGATTATAGTACGCAAGGACTGCATCTAGCTTATGGGCAAGGATCCTAGCCGCGATCGATTTGCCACATCCTGGCTTGCCTGCCAAGAGAAAGCCACCTTGATAATTGTCCTGTCCTAGGCTTCTCCTATACTCGTTAGCAATTCGACACGATAACCACGAGGAAAATGTCAGCGTGGGACAGGCCTTTGGAATGGCAATCTCTACAGATGGTTGGATGTAATACAACGCCCTTCCATTGTACCGGAATATCGTCAGTGTATTACCGTCGTTATCTAGGGTTGTACAAGTGCCCTTCAGGATGTCATCTGGTAGCAGTGGCGATCCATGGCGCATCCTATAGACCTGGACAGATATGTTGTCTTCGGGCTTAGTTTCGAATTTATTACGTGTGCTATCCGCGACCTTTGTGTATATGATGAAGCCGCGACTGCAGTGGATACCTAGGCCGACTCCGACTCTCCTTGCGCCCATAAACGTGTAGCCTTGCCAGAAACACTCTTCCAAAGTATTCAGTAAAATAAGCTTGCTCTTTTTGTTCTGCAGCCGTGAAAGCTCATATTGTTCGCTCACTATGAACGTGGTCTGAAAGGCAGTGAACAAGAGGCTCGTGAAATCCCGTACACATTGTAGTACTGTTCCAATGAACAGCCCATTGATCCAGCTTTGCATTCCATTGTTAAGGTCAATCATAATATACAGACACAATAAGCAGAATAGCCATTTTCAATACATTTTTGTTCTTTAACTATTATTCATGTTTTTTCTTTCTTTTCTCGTTCTCGTTCTCGTTCTCGTCTCATAAAAAGAGATCTCTGCATAGATTAGTAGCAAAAGTATAGTTTGCTTATCAAGGTAGCGAATTGTTCCAGCGTGTACAGGATGCGAAAAAGCCGGAACATGCATTCTTTCCCTTTTCGCAGGTCGAATCCTCCGGAATTGGCAAAAGATGTATCGGAAGCGCCCTCCGATGATGGGAGCACTACGTTTGAATTGAAAGGATTCAAGCGTGCATCCGGAATTGGCACAGTACGTAGTTGTGGCAAGCTATCCCGACAAGCAACAACAACAACTACAACTATGACACAAAATGAAAGACCCCCTAGTGAAACATCCATAGTAGCAATCGATACTAATGATGATGATAATACTAATAATCTCAAGGCCGTTGAAGATATACACGGGTTTGGGGTTTCCAGAGACGAGAGGACATTATTAGAACACAGTTCCGAGATGGTTCCTGCAATCTTCCAAAAGATTAAGATGAGCACGAAGAAGCCGTTCAACAAGTATATGAGCTTCAAACCCGCGTCTAGGCCGCTCTTAGAGAACTTGGTAGATAAGCCTAGTAGTAGTAGTAGTAGTAGTAGTAGTAGTAGTAATCAAATAAACAAAGCCTTGGTTGATGGAACCCGGGAACCCGGGAAGATAGATGATCATCAGGAAAATATCAAAGAGCTAAAATATGAACAATATGATCAGGGACTAGATACACATGAAAATATGGACTGTGTAGTCGAAGAAGTACTTACATCACAAGAGGGAATAAACCCTGACATTTTCAGGGGGCAATTCGTACCAACGCCCGTGTCAAATCCGGCATCTGTTGAAAATACATTGTATCCTAGAAACCCTCCCCCCAACGATGCACGTTCCATAGTCAGTAGTAGTACAGTGGTGACAAAGCCTTTTGTTTGCGGTTCGCACGGTTCCACATTCATGTACATCCTGGACACTTCTGGTACCTTGCAATGCGGAGAGTTCCTCTATGATGCATCGGGCGGGATGGCGTTTGTTGGCGCGTACATGACCGGACCAAGCGAGCTCGGAAGCCTGAGCGACCGTCTCATATGGAGAATAGTCGCTGGCCAATCACATTTTATAGCTCTAGACACTACCGGCAAGGTTCACGCATGGGGAGACAACAGCTATGGCCAGGTGGGTAGCTCTGTTCTGCGACAGTGTGAGATCTTGCCCGTAGAGGTCATTCCTGCGGGCATTGTGCATATTGCCGCGGGGCATTATTTCTCCATTGCTCTCGATGAAGCCGGCATCGTATGGTCTTGGGGAAGCAACGATCACGGCCAGTTGGGTCAGTGCACTTACGACGATTGCAGCCGGCCGTATCCTATTCAGCGGGGGAGCTTGCTTGGTCGACAGATCTCCTGCATCGCGGCCGGGGAGTGTCATTCGCTCGCGGTCGACTCGCTGGGACAGGTGCACGCATGGGGAGACAATCGCTTTGGTCAATTAGGCAATCACCGTGGCTCGGTCCGGGTTGCTACCCCGGCCCACGTGAGTTCCTTTGGTTCGCTGAATGGACGATTTGTGTCAAGGGTCATTTCTGGGGCGAACACGTCAATGGCCGTGGACGTGTCTGGTTCGCTTCACGTATGGGGCCGGGTGAACGCGAATACGACGCTGTGTCCATCAGGAACGTATCGGGATACATCAAACTATTGGACTCCGTTTCTGACGGACCCTGGCATACCCAGGGGCGAGACCATCGACAGCATTATTGCTGGGAGCACGTATGCCACTATTTTAACCAGCACAAGAGAATTGTACACTGCTGCTCTCGGAGATACAAGGACAAGTCCAATTGTTTTTCGGAAGATCGCTTTGACAAAGGCTCAATATATTGCATCTGTGGGTGTATATAACTGGGCTTACATGCCATTGGATAATGAGAGCAATGACATGACGTACTGGAATCTTGTAGGACTACTGTAATTTGGTCTATACCGTGAATAAAATGAAGCCCAAAAATGAAGCCCATGTAGAATTAAACCAACAATAAATAAAAGGTGTGCATGTATGAAATAAATTACTTAAAAGTTCATCTAATATCATTGAAGCCTATCATCTCCAGAACCAATTCACACATCCAAGCATCATCATGAGCCCCTTTGCTTCCCCGTTTGCTTCCCCGTTCAAGTTGTCTTGTATCAACAAGGATGAAGTAGCAAACTCTGTTGTAGAGGAAAAAGCAGAAGACAAGATCAGCGTGATCTTGCAAATGCTGAAAAAGAGGGATATGTCTTCATACCTTCGCAAAAAGCTCAAGGTACCACACCCAATTGGTCAGTTGGACAAGCAGGTATCAGACAGCATCACTTACGAAATCAATCGTACAGGTCAAGGTCGTGGACCTGAAGTCCCTCATATTGCCCACTCGCCTGGTGTCGGCATCATCGGCAGCCAGCGGCGTGTCAAGTTTGCACCTTGCGTCAAGTGCAAGTAGAATTCATCACAGTATAGTGTATGCAAATGAAAAATCATAAGGAAGAATTGATCAATACTAGTATGAATACACTAGAGTCAAATTGTTACTACAGTGCACAGGGGCACTTTATTTGTAAAAGGACAAAAGAAAGCAAGCAACCAAAAAGTAGACCATCCATTGCAGCGGAGGAAGTCTTTGCGGATGCACGAATGTGTGGAAACATACCGACGACCGTGCCGGCAGTTCCTTCATATCAGGGGAAGATTATGCAGTGGTTCTCAAACTGCGACATGAATGAAAGTGAGAACCAGAGGACATATGCAGTTATAATCGGCCAGGCAACGACGTTCATGGTACGTGTGACACTCAACAACAACGATAAGATGACGAGGACTTTCAGGACAAAGGACACGGTGCCTCTTATAATTCCATCTG
>JAIXRC010000041.1 GCA_027485415.1 Cryomorphaceae bacterium
TATAAACGTTCGCATTTCCCGTAAACGTCACGGCAGTGGTTGCCGTATTATGGCACAAGACTTGGCTAGCCGCCGCTGCCATGGTCGGTGCTGGGTTCACGGTAATGTTGTAGGTAACGCCTCCCCCCGGACATGCCACGGCCCCACCCGTAGCCACGTTAACCGTAAATTGAACGGTTTGTGCGCTCAAGCTGTTATTTAATAGGGTAAATGAAGGAATGGAATTGCCCCCGCTAGCCGTATTAACGCCGGAAATTGAAGCCGGTACCGTGGTAGCCGTCCAAGAAATAACAGCTCCCGGTGTTGTGGAGGAAATATTCACCAACGAAGAGCTTGTTCCTGAACAAATGGTTTGACTCGGTACATCAAAACTTACTTGCGGAGCAGGATTTACCGTAATGGTGAACGATTGAACCGTTCCAGGACAGCTGACATTATTGTTGGCATACACCGGTGTAATGTTGATGGTCGCGGTAATCGGATTGGCCGTATTATTGACCGCTACGAACGATGGAATGTTGCCTGAACCCGAGGCGGCGAGTCCGATGCCCGGCGTTGAATTGGTCCAATTGTAGGCGGTTCCCGTTCCTGTGAGGGCAATAGCACTGCTCGTGGCTCCGTTGCACAACGTAACATTGGCCGGCGCAGTGACCGTTGGTGTTGGATTCACCGTAATGGAGAAATTGGTGGTGGCTCCGTTGCACGAAATACCACCTCCAGTAAATACCGAGGTCACGGTGATATTTCCTGTAATGGGTGCTGCACCACCGTTGGTAACCACAAAGGGCGCAATGGTACCCGTTCCGTTGCCCAACAACCCAATAGAGGGGTTTGAATTCACCCAAGTATACGAGGTTCCTGTTCCAGCAAATGGAATTTGAGCTGTTGTAGCCCCAGCGCATAGCGTTACACTGTTGACTGCATTAACGGTAGTATTGGGGTTGACCGTAATATTGAACAGCATCGGAGCACCTGTGCACGTAACATTGTTTACCGTAAGGGAAGAAGTAACAGACACCTGAGAGGTGAGCGGTGCGCTA
This sequence comes from Cryomorphaceae bacterium, assembly GCA_027485415.1. Taxonomy (GTDB): domain Bacteria; phylum Bacteroidota; class Bacteroidia; order Flavobacteriales_D; family Crocinitomicaceae; genus UBA952. The sequence continues at coordinate 1,041 of JAIXRC010000041.1, forward strand.
TTGCTTGCATTCGTTGCCGTGAAAACAGGTACGGTATTGGAACCGCTGGCCCCTAAACCAATGTTTGTGTTGGCATTTGTCCAAGCAAACGTGGTTCCCGCGACTGGGCTTGTAAAGGAAACTGCCGTGGACTGCTGTCCAGTACACAAGGTGACATTGGCTTGGGCATTCACGGTTGGATTTGGAATCACCTGAATAGTGAATATTTGGGCCGACCCTGGACAAGCCAATCCGTTGGCCGTGTAGGTTGGAATAACATTGACGGTACCACTGATGGGTACAGTCCCCGTATTTTGAGTAGAAAAACTGATGTTCCCCGATCCAGAGGCACCCAAACCAATGGAGCTGTTGGTATTCGTCCATGCATAGGTTACCCCATTTGCAATGTTAGAGGTGAAATTAAATGACGCATTGCTTCCGTGACAAAAACTCGCGGAGGCGGGAGCATTCATAATTGGATTCGGATTCACCGTGATTTGAGCGGTTACCGGGGTACCCGGACAAGCTTGTCCGTTGGTGGTAAGCGATGGAATGGCAGAAATGGTTCCAGAAATGGGAGTAACGCCATTGTTGGTTGCTGTAAATGCAGGGATATTTCCATTGCCCGAGGCTGCTAGACCGATGGATGCATTCGTATTTGTCCATGAAAAAACGGTTCCCACTGGATTACCCGTTAAGGCAATCGCCGTACTGCTGTTGGTAGCGCACAGAACCTGAGGCGTCAATGCGGTTGCTACAGGGGTTGGAAGTACCGTGATTAGAATGGAATCGGGAAGCCCAGGACAAGCCACACCTCCGTTGCTGAAGGCAGGAGTTACCACCAAGTTTGCGGTGATGGGCCCATTGGTCGCATTGGTAGAGGTAAAACTAATGTTTCCTACCCCACTTGCTCCTAAACCTACGGACGTGTTGTCATTGGTCCAGTTGTAAATGGTGCCTACAACATTGCTGGGCGACGTAAAATTTAAGCTTACCGTGTTCCCAGAGCATACCTGTTGGTTGGGCAATGCGCTTACCGTAGGAATCGGGTTAACTGTAAAAGTGTATGTGCTATTGGCACCGGTACAAGTTACTGCATTGTTGGTATAACTTGGGGTAATGGTAACGGTACTGGAAATTGGTGAATTGGTGGCATTGGTTCCGAGTACTGCAGGAATAACTGCAGTTCCCGAAGCGCCCAAACCGGTATTCGTATTGTTGTTGGTCCAGGTAAAGACTGCTCCGTTGACAGGTCCAGTAATGTTAATGGCATTACTCGTGGTGCCCGCACAAATCACTTGAGCCGCTATCAGGGTAACGCTCGGAATAGGATTAACCGTAATGGTATAGGTTATGGGTGCTCCTGCACAAGCCGTTCCGCCACTGGTAACCGTTGGGGTAACCGTAACCGTTGAAACCACTGGATTTGCGACATTAATCGAAGCATTAAATCCAGGAATCGTAGCCGTTGAGCCGTTCGCTGGTACCAAACCAACGGCAGGATTCATGGCCCAAACATAGGTTGCACTTGCAACATTGGAGCTCAAAGGAGTTGCTGGGATCGCAGCATTGTTGCAATACGTTGCATTGTTCACGGGATTCGCTACAGGTATAGGAATGATGGAAATGGTATAGGTGGCGGGAGTTCCTGCACAAACCGTACCCACCGTGGAGGCAGTTGCTGTAAACTGAACCGTTTGAACAGCATTTGTTCCGTTGATAAGGTTTGAATACACGGGAATGTTTCCAATCCCACTTACGGGATTAAGGTTGGAAACACCGGCTGGAACCGTGGCTTGCCAAGCAAAAGTAACGTTAGGGGTTGTGGAATTCAAGGTAACGGCTACAGAATTCGTTCCGCTGCAGATGGATTGGTTGGCCACGGCAAAGGTCGTTACCGGGGCCGGATTGACGGTGATGGAATACGTTCCGCTCGTACCGCTGCAGTTGTTGGCCGTAGGGGTAACGGTGTAGTTTAAGGTGTAAGGATTGGCTCCTGCATTGTTAATGGTTGCCGCTGGAATTTGTCCGCTTCCCGTCGTTGGAAACCCCGTAACCGTTGCTGGAACGGAAGCAGCGTTTTGAAGTGTATACGTAAAACTTCCACCTGCGACAGAATTCGCATTGGCCGAAACAGCCGTTGTTTGACCACCGCAAATGGTTTGATTCGCAGAGAGCGTTACAACGGGGGTTGGATTGACGGTAATGGTATAGGTAACCGGTGGTCCGCTGCAGCCATTCCGAGTTGGGGTTACGATGTAGGTAACTGTACCCGGCGTGTTTCCACTGTTCGTTAAGGTCATTGGCGTTAAATTACCCGCTCCTGGAGTGGTAAATCCGGTAATATTGGGGGTGCTCGCAGAACCTACCCATGCGAAGGAAATGCCAAGATTATTCGGAGTCCAAGAAACGAGGGAAGAATTCGCTCCTGAGCATATCGATTGGGAAAGTGGATTATTCGTAATCGTAGGCGTGGGATTAACCGTTACTGTAAATGAAGCCGGAGTTCCGGGACAATTATTGAAAGTTGGGGTTACGGTTATATTACCAACAAGGGTACCAGGAGCATTGTTGTTGGTATTGGATGGCGCGTTCCAAGGGGATAATTGACCGTTACCAGAAACCCCAAGTCCAATTTGTGCATTCCCGTTCGTCCAAGAAAATGAAGCGCCATTGGGATTTGAAACAAACGTTGGAGGGGTAATGGTCGCACCTGGACAAACCGTAATCGGACTAAATGGACCTACGGTTGCGACAGGATTTACAAAAGCAATCATTTGTATTGGCGATCCTGAACATGAAGATGCACTCGGAGTTATGGTATACGTAACGTTTCCAACAGCGTTTGAACTGTTCGAAAGTACTTGGTTAATGGTATTCGACGGTGCGGCTGAATTTTGTCCTCCCGTAACCCCTGCCCCATTCGCAGCAATCCATGTAAAAGTCGTTCCTGCCGTGGTTGAACTCAAAGCAATGTTGATGTTTTGTCCACTGCAAACGGTATCGTTGCTTACAAAACTGGCGGACGCAATTGGCGAAGGATTAACCGTAATCGTGTAATTTGCGAGTGACCCAGGACATTGCGCCGGACCTGAAGTCGTTGCTTGTGCTTGTAAAACAACCGTAATCGGGGCCGTGGTATTGTTCGTTAAATTAACGTAGGCAGGAATGCTTGAGGTTCCAGATATTGGATTAAAATTACCCAGTCCAGCTGGAACTGCACCTTGTAGGCTCCAAGCGAAACTTACCCCAGGAGTGGTACTGTTTAGATTTACGGCCAGGGTATTTTGACCGGTACAAATGGTTTGATTCCCTTGTGAGAACGTCGTTACCGGAGCAGGGTTAACGGTAATGGAATATACTCCAGTCGCACCATTGCAATTATTCGCCGTTGGTGTGATGGTATAATTCAAAGTGTATGGGTTCGTGCCGGAATTATTGATCGTAGCAGCGGGTACCTGTCCGTTTCCATTGGTTGGGTAGCCTGTGACCGTTGCCGGTATAGCGGCCGGACTTTGAATCGCATAGGTAAAAGTTCCTCCTGCGACCGAATTCGTATGGGCAGAAACCGCAGTAGTTTGACCCCCACAAATCGTTTGGTTTGGCGATAAGGTTAAGGTCGGAATTGGATTAACGTTGATGGTGTAGTTGATGGAAGGACCATTGCACCCATTACGCGTTGGAGTGACACTGTAGGTCACTGTTCCTGGGGTATTTCCACTATTCGTTAGCGTCATTACAGGTAAATTACCGTTTCCTGGAGTTGGAAAACCCGTAATGTTTGGCGTACTCGAGGTACCTGTCCACGCATAAGTTGTTCCGGCGGCATTAGGAGTCCAAACAACCGCTGCCGTAGATGCTCCGGAGCAAATGGTTTGCGAAAGGTTGTTATTTGTAATGGTCGGAGTTGGATTAATGGTTACCAGAAAAGAGGCCGGAGTGCCTTGGCAATTATTAAACGTTGGCGTAACTGTTACCGTCCCAGTTATTGTTCCAGGGGTATTATTGTTGGTATTTACGGGGGCAACCCATGGAGAAATTTGACCATTCCCGGAACCTCCTAAACCGATGAGCACATTTCCATTGTTCCATGAAAATGAGGCTCCATTGGGATTCGACACAAAAGCAGGGGGTGTTATTGTTGCACCAGGACATACCGTGATGGGATTAAATGGCCCAACAGTAGCAACGGGTTGAACAATCACGGAAGTGGTATCTGGTGTCCCCGGACAGCCATTGGCTGTTGGGGTAAAAACATAAATTACGGTTTGCGGAGCATTGGTATTATTGGTCAAAGCAGTAGTAAGGGTAGCTGTATTACTTCCCGTGGATAAATTACCGCTTGCGGTACCTACCACTCCAGCAGGAATGGTGGCGACCCAAGCAAAGGTCGTAGGATTAATGCTAGAAGTAACGGTTATTACTGCATTCGCTCCAGAACAGATTGGCCCAACGGATGCGGGTGATGTTGCAACAGGAAGTGGTTTAACCAGAATAACAGCGGTCGATGTGGCGGGATTGCATGGGCCTGCCGGATCGTTGGTCGTCAAGGTTAGTACAGCATTCCCCGTAAATCCAACCGGAGGCGTCCATGTAGAAGTAGGTGAACTCGGATTTGAAAAGGTGCCCCCAACATTCGAAGACCAAGTAATACTGGAGGCAGCACCTCCAAAAGTACCATTTAGTGCGATAGCCTGCCCCGAGCATACCCCATTAGGATAAGTACTTGCATTTGCCCATGCATTGGGATCAAACACCAAGGTCGTTTGGCCCGTCACCACAGGACAAGGTGCCGGAGGCTGAACCGAGGTTAAGGTAAGGACAATACTACCCACATAATTATTCGGAGGGGTATAGGTGGCATTCAGGGCCCCCGTGTTCGCTCCACCACTTCCAATCGGGTTAAAACTACCGCCAGCAACACTGGCGGTCCAGTATCCATTGGCGACCCCTCCGGTTACACTTCCATTCAGTGCGACGGGGGAATTCGTGCAAAAAGGACCGTAAGAACCGGGATTAACCGAGGCAGGGTTTTGAACTATGATGTTCTGATTGACGGTCGTTGGACCGCACTCGTTTGTCGCGGTGAAAGTGTAGGGAAACGTTCCGGGATTTGGGTAGTTAATGCTTCCCGGATTCAAGGTGTTCGCACTCGTTGGGGAAGGTACATTAGCAGGTGCAATAACGTTATTGGGATTAAAATTCCAAGAATAGGTTGGTGTTTGAATTGAATAGCAATTATTAACCGTAGCCGAAGGAATGAAAGGAGACCCTAGGCAAATAGACCCCGGTGCATTTAAATTGATCAAAGGAGGTGCTTTTATCGTAACCTGGGTCGTGGTGGTCTTGGGTTGACATCCTAAGGGATTGGTGTTGGAAAAAACAGGAGAACTCAAACTATTGGTTAGTTGAATGATGTATACACCAGGACCGGTAAATCCTATCGATGCATTCAATGACTGAGCGTTCGTGTTATTGTTGTAAGCCCAAGCAGGTTGGCCACATTGATTGGGATTGGAAGTTGTGACGGACCATGCTGAAACGTTGTTTAAGTTACATTGCGCTTGAGTAGAATTGTTTTGAAAAAGTCCTGTGGCAGGAGCACAGGCCGAATCAAAAGGTGAAGTTATATTGACCTGAAAGTCCGGGGTAACGCAAATATTCGTGACCGCTGAATCAACGCCACAAGGATTGTAAGAAAGTCCCCCTACATAGAGCGTTACCTTATAATTTCCTGGCAATAAAAAAGTAAGATTTATATTTTGAGCACCATTCGTCCATCCTCCGGGAGCTGTCAAATTCACATTAGGCAAACTGCCTGAACCTATTGACCCTGTGATTGTGACATTTGCATTGCTTGAATAGATAGGACCTGATGGACCGTAAAGTTTCCAAATTCTTTTGTATGAATTATTACATGAATAAGGAGGTATTGGAGGGCTTGCGTTAGCATTTCCTTGGATATTAATGTTGGTGCCAGGGGTTGAAACATCGTTAAAGGTAACATTGCTCCCTTGACAAACCTTATTGTTGAATGGACTCAAGCTCGGAGTTGTCGACATAATGGCATCCGGAGCACTTTGAATGTTAATAGGCCCAATGGCGCTCGAGGAAGATCCACAGGCGTTAGAACAAGTAATGGATGCTTGAAAAGAATTTGGATACGTTACCCCGTTGATAACAGACGAAGTGCCGCAAGAGACCGAAGTAAAGTTGTGGGTAACGGATGCTGGCGGAGGGTGATTGAATGTGTACGAACCCCCATCGTTGATGGCAATAGTGTAGGTGGTTCCCGGAGTATTTTGACCACCGGGGTTAATATTATACAAAACACTGCCCGGGTTGCACAACGTTGGTACCCCTCCCGGTGATATGGTTGCTGTTGGATTTGCGCCCGTGTAAAGCATTAAAATTTGAGACTTAATGCAGGAATTATTATTCTGCTGTACCGTGTAGGTCAAATATGAGGTCCCTGCAGAGGCATAACCATGTTGAAAATCCATGTCGCCGACTGGAATATTGGCTCCGGTGTACGAATTACTCGTGCCATCCCCCCAATGTAGAGTATGAATGCTATTCGCATTGGTTGAACTCGTGTTTGAATACACGCACAATTGGTCGCCGTTAAATGGACTTGCGCAAGATGTAAAATAAGTAACGTTGTTAAAGGTTGAGGTACCAAAACCACTACCACAACCGTTATCCAATTGAAGATTTAAATTAGGAGAAGGATTAGAGGCTTGAATCACCACTTGAATGGTGGTTGCCGGCCCAGAATTAATGCTTAAGGAAACCGTATAAGTACCTGGATTGGCAAAAGTAACGATGTGGGGACCAACGGCATTGCTCGAAGCGGGATTGCCCCCTTGAAAGGTCCAACTGATGGAGCTCACTCCGGCGGAGGTATTCGTAAAAAGTACTTGAGAACCCGCACACAAACTCAACACATTGTTATTGGCCGCTGGAGAACTCGTAAATGTTGCGTTTTGAGCGTAAAAAGCAACGCTGGAAAAAAATAATAAAATTAGGCTGAATAGGCTTTTTGTCATGCTACGTTTGCAAGTACGAAGATAAGCATAAATTGGTAGCTTTTCTTCAATTGTTTTATGAATATTACATAAAAAAAGGTGGGCTGCTCCGGTTATACTCCAAATTGCCTTAAATGATGGTCGAGATGCTTATAAAGCATGTTCGACCACTCCTCCGATGAGAGCTTTCCTAAACTCAAGGATGGGATGTCCGCCAATTTTTCAGGACCTAATTGCCTTACTCTTTCGATGTAGCTAATCAATCGAATTCGCTCCTCGTTTATATTATGAGAGCCTGTTCGAACTAAAGTGGGGCCCGTCGGTAGATTTTTCTGATAAGGTTTGGCGTTCGTCATGCTTTTACGAAAAAACCAACGCATCAAAACGCGCATGATGAACGGAGGACGATCCGTGTTTTCTCCAAAAATTTGTTGATACGGCACGCAGCAATGGGATAGCATTTGACCCACGTTCATTTTACCCCATAAGGGTGTTTCATTACCCGTCAGGCTATTGACACGCCGAATAAACTCGGTGGTGGTTTGTGAATTAAAAATATTGGGTAGCATGTTCAGCGAATCCCGGGAATTGAAATTACGCCAAGACTTCTTTTACCTTGTCCGCCGCTTCTTGCAACAACACCGCAGAATGAACATTAAGGCCTGATTCGTCGATCAGTTTTTTGGCATCTTCGGCGTTGGTTCCTTGCAAACGAACAATGATAGGAACGGGTATCGTACCAATGTTTTTGTAGGCATCTACAATCCCTTGCGCTACACGATCACAACGAACAATTCCTCCGAAGATGTTCACAAGAATTGCTTTCACATTGGGATCTTTCAAGATGATATGAAATGCTTTCTCAACGCGTTCTGCGTTGGCCGTTCCACCCACATCCAAGAAATTTGCTGGGTTACCCCCGGATAATTTGATAATATCCATGGTGGCCATCGCTAAACCTGCTCCATTCACCATGCAACCAACGTTACCGTCCAATTTCACAAAGTTCAGTCCTGCTTCATCGGCTTCAACCTCTGTAGGATCTTCTTCCGTTTTATCGCGCATGGCGGCATATTCCGGATGGCGCAGCAAACCGTTTCCATCCAAGGTAACTTTTGCATCCACTGCAATAATTTTGTTATCCGATGTTTTTAATACAGGATTGATTTCAAACATCGAAGCATCAATCCCTTCATAAGCTTTGTACAATGCTGCTACAAACTTGGTCATTTGCTTGAACGCCTCTCCGCTTAGTCCCAAACCAAAGGCTATTTTACGCGCTTGAAAACCTTGAAGACCTACACGTGGATCAACAAATTCTTTAAAAATTTTCTCGGGAGTATGCTCCGCAACGTGCTCGATGTCCATCCCACCTTCGGTTGAATAAACGATGACGTTACGACCTTTTTCGCGGTCCAATAAAACCGACATATAAAATTCTTGTGTCTCGGATTCTCCTGGGTAATAAACGTCTTGCGCAATAAGCACTTTATTTACTTTTTTTCCTTTTCCGTTGGTTTGTAATGTCACCAAATGACCTCCAAGGATCCCTTTAACTTTCTCTTCAATTTCTCCGATACCTTTAGCGAGCACTACTCCACGGGATCCTGTTTCTTCAACGGTACCTTTACCTCGACCTCCGGCGTGTATTTGTGCTTTTACGACGTACCAACCGGTTCCGGTTTGCTTGGTTAATTCTTCAGCAGCTGCAACCGCTTCTGATACGTTATCTACAACTATTCCTTCTTGAATAGCTACTCCGTAACTCTTTAATATGCTTTTTCCTTGGTATTCGTGTAAATTCATGTGCTCGTTTTGTGCCGTAAAATTAGTGATTTATCCATGAGAATTTTCTCAGGACTGTAATTTATTTTTCCAACTGCTGGAATTTTCCCGCGAGGCAAATTCTCTTTCCTTGAAGGCCGTAATATCCTTCCATATTTGGTCGATGCCAAAGGTCAAAGCGCGGTGCTCCTCCTCCATCGCACTATTCACTACTTGTGGATCGGAAAAATAATGTTTTACGAAATTAGTGTCAAAATTCCCCGAAACAA
>JAIXRC010000009.1 GCA_027485415.1 Cryomorphaceae bacterium
AACGACCCTCGCCTATTTAAAAGTTTTTGATCACGGCGTTCTTTTGGCATGGATTGGTGACAGTAGGATTTATCAATTTCGCAACAACCGCATTGTTTATCAAACACGCGACCACAGTTGGGTGAACGAGGCATTAGACCAAGGAATAATTACCCAAGCAGAAGCACCTAATCACCCTAAATCCAATGTTATAACCCGAGCAATTGTTGGATCGCATAATCCCACCGAAATTGAATCTGTTTTTATAACCGATGTTCAAGCCGATGATTATTTCTTTCTTTGTTCCGATGGGGTCTTAGAAACTTGGACGAATGAAGAACTAATTGCATTATTCGCTGAAAACCAAGGTACCGAAGCCATTGCTCAAAAAATAAAATTAGAATGTCAATCCCATTCTAAGGATAACTCCACAGGCATCGTTTTTCAAATAAGTTCAATTACGAAGGATAACTCAGAACCAATCGCCCCAAAACCAAGCTCAAATTCGAAGGATAAGGTCAACAAAACATCCATATTGAGTGGTATTAACAAAAAAACATGGTTAATTATTGCTGCTTGCGGATTATTTGTAATCGCCTTAGCGATCTACCTTATGTCGGGTAAAAAAGCAGCCCCAAACACCCTCCCACCAACAACAAAACAACCATCAGAAACAACCCCGCCACCTTCAGAAAGTACGACTCAAAACGTACCAAAGAAAAAAGACACGGATGGTGATGGCGTCATGGATGCTGAAGACCAATGCGTTGATGAAAAGGGCACGAAATCAAATCGCGGATGTCCCGAAAATGAATCATTAAACGCTGAAAATAATGACTTGACTCCGGACAATCCTTTGCCAAATGAAAACACCAACGCTTCTGGAAACGACAATGCTCCGAAAGGTTATAAATTAAAAAAAACCGAATATGCTTCGGTTTTAACCGATAATGGTTACGAGAACTTTTGGGGAGAGGAAGCTAAAAAAGCGGGAGAAAGGTATAAATTCGTTAAAGGAAAGCTCTACATTAAATTCACTTCGAAAAGTAATTGGAAAGCGACCGAGAAAGACTTTGAGTTTATTCGTGCAAAATTTTTCCAGAAAGTTCCAGAGGCCCCAGCTAACAATAATGCTTCAGGTAACGATAAGACTCAATAGCCGCTTTTCCTATGTTTAATTCCCCAAATAACCAACATCTTTTCAAAGCACTGGCTGTAGTTTTTATAGGCATTCAAGCGGTTTTTTCACAATGCATTCAGGGAAATTGTACTGACAGTATTGGGACGTTTGTATACAAAAACCAGGAACGCTTCGAAGGGCTGTTTGAAAACGGCACAAAAAAAACAGGGAAATACACGTATAAATCGGGGGCTATTTATGAAGGAAGTTTCAAGAATAACCAACGACATGGTTATGGAAGTTACTCCTATGTAAATGGAGATGTTTTTTCTGGTGAATTCGAAAACGATCAAAAAGTATTTGGGACTTACACCTATAACAACGGCAATGTCTATTTTGGCCAATACCTCAATAACAAACCGAACGGTTTTGGAAAAATGTCCAAATCGGATGGTTCATTTATTGAAGGATTTTGGGTAGATGGAACTCCTACGTTTCAAGTGGCTCCAGACACGCTGCACATTTCCGATTCGGATAAGAATTTTGTGCCTTCAGGAGATGGGCTGCTCAAAGGTTCAAAGGCAGTCATGCCCCGTATTTTTGGCGTAATTGTAGGAATATCCGAATATTCAAGTGGCACGGATTTAAACTATGCCGACGACGATGCCCGCATTTTTTACCGCCATTTACTGGACGCTTTCCCCAAGGAAACAGCCGCAGGTGAGTTATCGTTGCTCATTGACTACGATGCAACCCATGATAAAATCATCCAAGAATTAAACAGGGTTTTCGCTAAAGCGAATTCAAACGACTATATCATTTTCTTTTTCTCTGGGCATGGAAACACGGGAATATTCGCCCCTACCGATAACGATCAAAACGTTATCTACCACCGTGAAATCAAATCCATATTTAAGGCCTCTCAAGCAAAATACAGGCTTTGTATTGCTGATGCATGCCACGCTGGGAGCATAGGCGGTGGTGCTGCAGATAACGACTACAGCTACAACGACGTTTCCGAACTAAACGATGCACGTTTAGCTGTCTTGTTGTCCTCTACCTCCGAACAAACCTCCATGGAACAAGCCCAATATGGGCAAGGATTATTCAGCTACTTTTTAATGAAAGGCATTCGAGGAGAAGCTGATTTAAACGGAGATAAATACATTACCGCTGGAGAATTATTTATCTACACCCGTCGGGCAGTGGTTAAAAAAAGCGGTGGACAACAAGTTCCTACGATCATTGGTCAGCAATTGGACAAGGTACCTTTAGCTCGTATAAAATAGTCTTGAAATTCTAACAGAAATATAATCGAACAAAAGAAAACTGTTTATGCTTCAACAAATTGGAAAATACAAAATATTACGCCTAATTGGCGAAGGAGGGATGTCATCGGTCTATGAGGCTGAACATGAAATGCTCGGTAGTAAGGTTGCCATTAAGGTTTTGAATCCAATACTATCTTCCAACGAGCAAATTAGAACTCGTTTTAAAAATGAAGCCAAAGTAATGGCCGCTTTGAACCATTCAAACATTACCAAAGTAATCGATTTCGATGAGCAACCCCACCAATTATCAATCATCATGGAATATTTGGAAGGCGAAGACCTTAGCGACTTCATTAAACGTAAAGGTAGCCCCAGCGACGATCAAATTTCCAAAATTTTCGCCCAAACCTTAGCGGCCTTTCATTATGCACACCTTAAAGGCATTGTGCACCGTGATATAAAACCATCCAATATCTTCTTGCTTCCCGACGGAACGGTTAAGGTGCTCGATTTCGGTATTGCCAAATTATACGAAGCCAACCAAGAAATGACTCAAACAGGTACGCAAATGGGAACCCCCATTTACATGAGTCCTGAACAAGTAAAGGCCGATAAAACGATTGATTTAAGGAGCGATATTTATTCATTGGGAGTGACCTTATTTTTTACGGTCACCGGTAAACCACCCTACGATGGATCGACTACGTCGCAATTCGATATTTTCAACAAAATAGTATTTGAACCCCTTCCTGGACTTCAAAAACAGAGCATCTACGAACCTATTATTGTTAAAGCATGTGCAAAAGATCGGAACGATCGTTTTCAAAACTGCAAAGAGTTTGCTATGGCAATCGAAAACCTAAAAGTACATGATTTAAACAATTCCTCCGACAAAACAATCATTGCATCAGTCAATAACTCCGAGAAAACACAAATCGAGACGTCAACGGATAATCCATTTCATCATCCAAACACTCAGCCTACAACCCCTACTGAAAACACCACAAATTCATTCAATTCAGAACCTGCACCTAAGAATAAATCAAAATTAATCGTCACCATAGTAGTAATTACCATGATCGTAGTTGGTGGCGTATTAGCATTGGTTATGATGAAGCGCAAAAAATCCTCATCCAATTCGAGTTCAGAAATCTCCGTCGATTCAACGAAAACGGAGCCTGAATCAGATTCTTCCGCATACAATTATGAAGATGACGAATCGAACATTGAGGAAACGCCTACTGACGATTATGAAGGCCAACCTTATGAGGAAGGTTTGGATGAAGGCTATGTCGAAGACGAATATACCGAACCCATCAACGAAGATGAATATTACGAGGAAGGCGATTATTAAGGAATGAATGTTTGGAGATACACACCTGAGATTATTATTTTCTGAAATTTTATATATTTAATAAGTCAAATTTAAATTTCATAACATATGATTAAGATAGGATTATTCATCATTGCTGCGGCTGCAGCGAGAGGTTGTGCCAGAGAAGCAGCTGTAGCTGGAAAAGCGGAGGCAAACGGAGCAAGAGCAGCTACCGAAGCCACTGCTGGAGCACGCGCAGCAGGTGCAGGGGTACGAGCCAACGGTGAAGGAGAAGAAAAAGAAGAATCGTCAGAGCACAGTGAATCGTATAACCCTAATTATCCCGCTGACTATTCAACGGATGATTATCAAGAAGGCTACGAGGATGCACCCGAGGATTACAGCGGAGATTACGAGGAAGGCGATTATTAACGTTTTTAAGACCTTTCCATTACGATCCAGCAATCGCTTTGGATAGCTTGTCGAGCAGAAAATCTTACAGAAGGAACTCTTAGTGTTTAAAGATTATTTCCTCGTTTGGAACTCTGAAGCGAGGCCCCCAAATTCCAGGTTCGGTCCCCTTACCTACCGCAACGATCATGTTGATTTCAACCCCGAGAGGTAAACCCAACTTTCTGCGCACCCTCCACTTATCGAAACCCTCCATAGGACAGCTGTGAAATCCTTCCGATGCGATAGACAACATAAAGGTTTGGGCTGCCAAAGCACACGATTTGTGCACCATGATGCGTTGATCCGTTCGACCACCAAAACGCATGAACGGTTTAAATAAGCCACCAAAAAAACACACCGATCGGCGCACCAACGTATGGATACCCAAAATATCACGGCCGTACAATAAGGGCATGACCTTACCATAATAGGCCAAACCGTTCTTTTCGAAAGCATTGGGCTCTCGTTCGCCGATATGTGATAAAATTTGAGCCTTATTCCAACGCGCCCTCTTTCGGTATAAATCTCTTCTCGTAACAAAAACAACGAGTTCTTTGGCCGTTTTAGCCGCGCTTTGACCTAAGCACAATGGCACAAATTCCTCCAATAATTTTCGATCATGAATCCAATGAAATTCCCAAAGTTGCATGTTGCTGCTATTGGGAGAAAGCGTGGTGCGTTCCAAGCTGCGCTGCATGACTTCCTCTGGAACTTCAACCGCTGGGTCAAATTTTCGATTCGACCTGCGGAATTCTACGATGGATTGGAACTCGTTGCTGAACATAGGATAAATTTACTGCAAAAATAAGCCTTCTTAAGTATTTCCTGTGTTTTCGTTAACTTTACCTCATGATTGATACCCGAAAGCGCGTTGAAGTGTGTTTTACCCCTGGGGAATATGCTTATTTCAAGGATGAATTTGAAACCGCTGTGGTAATCGACGTGTTGCGTGCCACCTCAGCGATTTGCACGGCATTTCAATACGGTGTTGCGGCCATTATACCTGTTCCTACCATCGAAGAAGCAATGGCCTACAAGAATCAAGGCTATCTTGCGGGGGCAGAACGCAAAGGTCAAATTGTAGAGGGATTCGATTTCGGTAATTCTCCTTTTTCCTACATGAAAGAAGAATTCATAGGCCAAGAAATAGTCCTAACCACCACCAATGGAACCAAATCCCTGGACGTTGCCAAAGAAGCTCCGAACGTTGTCGTCGGTTCTTTTCTGAACCTTGATTCGCTGTGTAAATGGCTCGAAAAACAAGAGGGAAATGTTCTTTGTCTTTGTTCGGGATGGCAAGATAAATTCAATCTGGAAGACACGATTTGCGCTGGAGCCATTTGCGATTACCTTATTTCAACAGGAGAATACACCTCGATTGAGGATTCTTCGATTGCGGCAAAATATCTGTTTCTTTCGGCAAAAGACAACTATTTGGGATATTTAAAATCCAGTTCACATCGTCGTCGATTAAAAAACTTAAATTTGAACGAAGACATTAAATTTTGTTTAACCCCGAATCAAACGGATGTAATTCCGATTTTAAAGCATGGCAAATTGGTTAAAGCATAATTTCTGGTTGTTCCTAATAGCTGGGTTACCTTTTTTCCTATCCTACAGAACCCCTGTTGAATCGAACAAACCAAGTTGGGGATTTTTCGGCCATAAAAAAATCAACCGAATTTCTGTTTTTACCTTACCCCCTCAAATGTTCGGATTCTATAAAGAAAATATTGAATTCTTAACCGAACATGCCGTAGACCCCGACAAACGTCGGTATGCTGTTGAAGGTGAGGCAGAGTGCCATTACATTGATTTAGACCATTATTATAAACCTGGAGAAGACCCCTTTTTAATCTTACCAAAATACTGGAAGGATGCCGTAGCAAAATATACCGAGGATACCTTAAGAAGTTATGGAATCGTTCCTTGGCATATACTTCATATGAAATATAAACTTCAAAAAGCATTTGAAGCCAAAAACGTGGATTTAATACTCAAATATTCCTCGGAAATCGGACACTACATAGGCGATGCGCATGTGCCATTGCACACCACCGAAAATTACAACGGGCAACTTACTGGACAAAAAGGCATACATGGTTTATGGGAAAGTCGTTTAGTGGAAATTAACGCGGAGAACTACGATTATTTCGTGGGTAAAGCGACCTACATTCGCGACATTCAGTCCTTTTGTTGGGATGCTGTGAGAAACTCCCATTTAGCGTTAGATTCCGTCCTAAGAATGGAGAAGGAACTGAGCAAAACATTTCCTTCCGACCGAAAATATGCCTACGAACAGCGTGGTAATACGACCATATCAACCTATTCAAGAGAGTTTTGCGAAGCATATCATCAATTGCTCAACGGCATGGTTGAAAGACGTTTAAAAGCTTCTATTTTAGCCGTTGGTTCGGTTTGGTATACCGCTTGGGTGGATGCCGGTCAACCGGACCTTCGTGAATTACAACAGCAAAAACCAAGCGCAGAATTGCTCAAAGAATTTGAAAGTTTGGATCAGCATTTCCACAACGACAAGCACTTCGGACGCATTTGCGACTAAAACTAGTACTTCATCACTTTCATTCTTGACCTACCTTTCGCGGTTTCTACCTCGATAAAGTAAATCCCTTTAGCCCATGAACGCGTGTCCAAATTCAGGACGCTCAACCCATTTACCTTTCGATCATGAATTTGGGTTCCGTTGGCATGATAGACGGTTACGGCATGGACCACATTTGAATGATCCCTGATCGTAAGTTCCAACTGATCGTTGAAAGGATTGGGGTAAACCTCGAACAGCTCTTCGTCCAACTCTTCCATTCCAACCCCCGTTAGGGTGCATGCACATTTCTGCTTTGCCACTGCCGTGTTCACCGAAAGAGGCGCGGTGTAATTGGCTTTTACCCAGCATCGTTGTCCTGGTTGAACCGCCGAACTGTTGCGTATCCGTAAGGTGTGCCAACCAGCATACGAAACGGCATGGGTATAACTCAAGGTCCCGAAGGCGGAGATCGTGTCAATGACTTCACATTGTGCATTCAGCACCTCGAGGGTAATGGAAGCATCCGGATTTTCCGGATATATATTAACGGTTAAGGTACTGGAAGAATCGGGAAAAACCCTACCTACCACGCGGCAATCAGTACTATTGTTCGGCAGCGCTCCACCTTGTTGCAAAGACGAGGCATGGCTATCGCCCAAGTCATTGGCCATTTCCCATTCTTGGGTAATGCTCTCTGATGGCCGAACGTAATTCGTGGAAATCCCTTCGGGTGCCCAGACTGCATATCCCCTCCTACCCTCCGCTGCAGAACCATCGCAGGGTGGAATCGAAATGTTTACCTGTCCTGCTGCATTGACCACAACAGTGGCATTTCCATTGGCGCCTGAATAGTCTTTTAGCACCGTTCCAGCAGGAAAATTCGTTGGTACGTTGGTTAAATTTTGCCATGAAGAATAATGATCGTTCACCGCAATCAGCGCTTTAGCTCCCCTCTCGATCACCAAGGCGTCCTGCGCTTGCCAACGGACGAAATATGCACCGTCTTTGAAATGCAAATTCTGATGGCACCAAATTAAATTTTCCACGTCGGAATGGGTTGTTAATTCGCTGGTATCCTTGGGGTCATGGTTGAAACGGTTACCCAAGTAACCTATATTGAAAAGGTCCTCAAAGAAAATCTCTGGAGCGCCATCCACCGCCAACGCAATCGCGTAAGCAACTGAAGCTCTTGGATCAACGATTTCAATCTGCTGTCCTATTTGAGAGCCCGTGTTCCACCCGGTGATGTTCCCATTGGCACCAACCTGAGGTCGATAGGTATCGTGGTTGTTGACAAAAGGTACCGTTCGCAATCGATTCTGTTGTTGCGCTGCGGGTATGTTCCCAAGGTTATAATTTCCACCTTGTGTAATAATGTCCTGAAGTGCGAAACGCAGCGAAAAATCGAAAGTTCCTGCGCGGTTTTGAACTGCACCGCACCAGTTGTCCAACTCCGCCATGTTCCCGACGTATTCTCCCACAGCGAACATATCGTTGGAACCGCTTGCCCACACGGCGTTGTTCTGAAGGTTCCACAAAAAATCTTCGGTTGCATAGGCTGGAAAATGCTTTACCGCATCAATTCGAACTCCGTCCCAACCCATTTGCTTTTTATACCAAATCAACCAATTTCTCATACCCGAACGCATGTAATCGGATGTTTGTGCGGGGTTATAGGTGGCATTGCTGCTCAAGCCAAAGGCATTGGATTCATACGACACGTCCGGCCCCCAAAAGGGAGAATTGATGTCATTGGTGCAACATACATTGTTATTGTTGGGGTAAAAATTCTGCCAATTTTTAGCGAATCTTCCTGAACGAGCAAAATAATTCGTTGCGGTCTCCGAGGTGGCCGGAGTCACGTAGGATACGTATCGAAAATTCTTATAGCGGTTGTTTTGACCGTCGTCCATGGCTGCTGGATCTTGCCCACCATGACCGAATGCGGATCCCGCATTGCTAACATGGTTCAATACGATATCCTGCAGCACATCGATGCCGTTCGCTTTGAGAACAGCCATCATTCGCAGCACCTCGTCTTTGTCCCCCATGCGTGTTTTAAGTGAATTCTTTTGAAATTTATCACCTAAATCGTAATGATCAAAGGGGGAATATCCAACGCTGTTCGTGCCAGAATTTTTGATGGTCGGTGGAATCCACACTGCATCGATACCCAATTCACGTAAACGGGGCGCTAATTCGGTCAGGTAATTCGCCCAACCGTTGGGATAATTTGCATTCCAGTAATCCCACCAAAAGCCTTGAAGAACTACTTGGCGTTGGGTTGGGTTAACTTGGGCATTTAATGGTTGCATGAATAGCAACCAACCGCAAGTAATCAATTAACTAAGAAATAATGCTCTCATAGGGCTCTACCGTATATGTTTTACCTTTCAAATCCAAGGAAAGCTGTTGATTTCCTGCATTAGTAACCGTCGTGTGTTGTTGGCTCACCTCAATCCGTAAAGGTTGATTCTTGTAGAGAATTTGAAAACGATAAACGTTCCAAGAACTCGGAATTTTTGGATTAATGGACAATCCGTCATGATGAATGCGAACACCAGCAATCCCTTCTACCAAGCTCAACCAGGTACCCGCCATGCTCGTGATGTGTAAACCTTCATCGGCCTCGTGGTTGTAATCGTCCAAATCCAATCGAGAGGTACGCAAATACAACTCGTAAGCCTTATCCATTCGGTCAATCAGGGCTGCAAGGACCACATGAACGCAGGGGCTGAGTGACGACTCATGCACTGTTTTGGGTTCATAAAAATCAAAATTCTCTTGAATTGTTGCTGCATCGAAAAAAAAAAAAAAAAAATACAATCCTTGAAGCACGTCCGCTTGTTTGATAAAAATGGAGCGTAAAATTCGGTCCCAACTCCAATGTTGGTTGATCGGACGTTCTAGGGCAGGAATATCGGCAACGGAAAGTTGTTCTTTGTCCATGAAACCGTCTTGCTGCAAGAAAATTCGGGTCCCCTCCAGTTTTGGGAAATAAACCGATTTTACCAAGGCACTCCAAGCCTCGATTTCTTGTACCGTGAGGAAGGATGAAGTCGTATTCGCAAAGAAGGCCTCGCATTCTAATGCGTATTCAATGCACCATTTAGCGATGTAATTGGTGTACCAGTTATTGTTAACGTTGTTTTCGTATTCGTTGGGTCCAGTAACCCCTAACATTACATAACTTTGTTTTGCCTCCGACCAATTAAACCGTTGTGCCCAGAAACGTGCTATCCCGTTGAGGACTTTACGTCCTTTATCTTTCAGATATTCCTGATCACCCGTATGGCGAACATAATTATAAATCCCAAACGCAATGGCGCCATTTCTGTGAATTTCTTCAAAGGTGATTTCCCATTCGTTATGGCACTCTTCCCCGTTCATGGTGACCATGGGATATAACGCCGCTCCATTTTTAAATCCAAGCTTCTCGGCATTTTCAATGGCACGATCGAGTTGATTAAAGCGGTATACTAAGAGTTGTTTGGCAACTGCCGGTTCGGCTGTTTTTAGGTAAAAAGGAAGGCAATAGGCCTCGGTATCCCAATAGGTTGCTCCCCCATATTTTTCACCCGTAAAACCTTTCGGACCGATGTTCAATTGGGCGTGTTTTCCAGTGTAGGTTTGGTAAAGTTGGAAAATATTAAAACGAATCCCTTGCTGAGAAGCCACGTCGCCTTCAATTTCAATATCGGCCTTATCCCAAATGTTTTTCCATGCGAGAACATGAGCGGAAAACAAAGCATCAAAGCCCTTGACATAGGCCTCACGCACTTGATTGATAGCCCTTGGAATGATCGAAAATTCTGAATGGTGAACAGTCGATACGATACTGATGTATTTCTTGAGCGTGTAGGAATTACCTTGTTCTAAAAAAAAATCGAAATGATTATCTACGTAGAACTCCCGGGCATGACAATTGGGATGAATCGTTAGTAACTCTTCGTTCTTCCAGAAGGAAAATCGCATAGCGGTAGCAACGCTGAACTTGGTTTTTTTGGTGGTGTTGCACAGATATCCTTTTTGCACATCGACTTTGTGGCTATCCTCCTCCCAAAAAAACTCATCGTAATTGGAGTCATGGTTGTGAACTTTACCATCGAGGTACGGAGTGAACTTCACATTCCCATCAAAATTCAACGGAGTAACCGTGAATTTGATAGCGGCCAATTCATCATTATCCATGGAACAAAATCGGACGGACTCCACTTGCAGTTCTTTTCCCTGTTGGAATTTGACCTTAAACCTACGGGTTAAGGTTCCTTTTTGCATGTCCAGTTCACGGTAGAATACATTTGGTTTTTGGATATTTAAGTCCAATAATTCGCCGTCCACCTCGATGTTAATGCCAATCCAGTTGCAGGAATTAAGCACTTTGGCAAAATATTCTGGATAACCGTTTTTCCACCAACCAACTCGGGTTTTATCCGGATAATAAACGCCCCCAACATAGGACCCTTGCAACGAAGCCCCTGAATACGCTTCCTCGAAATTTGCCCGTTGACCGAAGGCCCCATTGCCGATGCTAAAAATGCTTTCTGCTTGTTGTTGCTTGGATGGGTCAAACCCATGTTCCATGATTTTCCAGGCATCCACCTCAAATAAATTACGCATACGCTTCTAACCTAAATTCTGTCAAATTATTCAAATAAACATCGGCAACATGTTGCAATAGCGGGTTACCAACACCGATGCTTAAAAAACCTCCTTCTTTCGCAGCGGTCACTCCGCTCAAAGCATCCTCGAAAACCAAACATTCCGATGGATGAAAACCCAACGCTTTTGCTCCGTTAAGAAACACTTCTGGATGCGGTTTAGGATGGGTAACCCCATTGCCATCAATGATCACATCAAAGAAACTTTTAATACCCAGACGTTCTAGAATCATTGGGGCATTCTTGCTGGAGGATCCAAGGCCAATTTTCACCCCCATGGATTGAGCTTTCCGTAAAAGCGCGTCAACACCCGGCAACAAATTTGCTTCAGACAAAGTGCTAATGGAGTCGAGATATATGTTGTTTTTAAAAACCAACAAGGATTCAAACGCTTCGCTGCTTACCGTTTTATTTCCCAGCTTAAGAATTTGTTTTAGGGAATCTACCCTATTCACCCCTTTTAACGCTTCATTATCCTCTTCCGAAAACGAAATTCCTAGCGTTCTCGCTGTTTCACGCCAAGCAATAAAGTGATTTTTCTCAGTGGAAACGATAACCCCATCAAGATCGAACAAAAGTGCTTTAATGTTAGCCACGAGCAACCGATTTATCCGTAATCAATAAGTTACATAATCCAGCGATAACCAATGATACGCCTGCCAAAAGCATGGGGGCAATGGGCGAATCACCAAAAGCTTTGGATAAAATATTGACCCCTCCAAGTGCTGCTACAATTTGAGGAATTACAATAAACACATTAAAAAGGCCCATCATTAACCCCATTTTAGTTTCATCCACTGAACTCGACAACATGGCGTAGGGCATGGACAAAATACTACCCCAAGAAAGCCCGATTAATGCAAAGCAAATCCACAAATAGGATGCATCTGGGATATAGCGCATCGAAATAAAACCTATCCCTCCAAGCACTAGGGATACAAGGTGAATCCATTTACGATTTACCGTTCGTTTTGCAGCATAAAACGTTAATAAAAGTGCAAAAACCATCGACGTTAAGCCATAAACCCCCATGTTGGAACCCACCGAATCCGAGGCATGTTGGTACGCCACATTCATGGCTTCAAAGGTGGATTTCTCGGTCGCAACATTCATATTAAACTCCGATTTGATTGGAGCAGGTGCATTGTAAAGGTGCGCCGTTAGTGCTGGAGTGGCCATGCTCCACATGGTAAAAAATGCAAACCAGCTGAAAAACTGAACAATCCCTAACTTCAACATGGTAGACGACATGGTTCGAACTGAATCCAAAAAGTCTTTAATGAAATTACCTTGTTTCTTTTGCGCCTTAAATTGATCTTCATCTGCCGGCGGATATTCTTTTGTAGTTAATACCGTATAAAGAATGCTTAGCAGAAAGACCAAGGCACCAATTCCAAAGGCTACTTTAACATTATCAGGAATTATGGTTTTGTCATCGGATTCAGGAAAACCTAATTGCGTTACCATCCAAGGAAGGTTGGAAGCTACCCACGTTCCTATTCCTATAATTAGTGTTTGCAAAATAAACCCATACGAGCGTTGACTTTCTGGCAATTTATCCGCCACCAAGGCTCGAAAAGGCTCCATGCTAATGTTTATTGACGCATCCAGCACCCAAAGAAAGCCCGCTGCGATCCACAATTCAGGAGAATAAGGAACAAATAACAACGCAAAGGAACTTAGAATTGCCCCTATCAAAAAGTAGGGTTTACGACGTCCAAAACGCACGGACCATGTTCGGTCCGACAAAAATCCGATGATTGGCTGAACAATTAATCCTGTAAGAGGTGCAGCAATCCAAAGCCCCGGAATTTCATCCGGAGATGCACCGAGGGTTTGAAAAATGCGGGACATATAACCGCCTTGCAAGGCAAATCCAAATTGAATTCCCATGAAACCAAAGCTCATGTTCCAAATTTGCCAAAAACTCAGCGCTGGTTTTTTCGATGTTTCCATGGATGCTATTTTTCGATGACCATGTAGCCCCATGGAGCTAACTTAAACGGCTTATTTACTTTTTTAAATCGTTTTCCGGAAAACACATTCGTCCATTGCGCTTTGCTATCCGAAGGACCTTTAACGGTTTGTTTTTCGGCAGAAAGGTTCAAATAAAAAACCACTTCAGCACTTGGATATGTATTGGACAACCTTCTAATTGCAATGACTGTTCCACCGTTCAATAATTCGATCTTCTCGTAAGCTTCATACCTGTCGGCTGCCAGAAGCACATTGCGATGCTTAAGAGCGTTTAGAGTGGAGTAAAAAGCGACTAAGTCCATTTTATCCCAATTGATTTGATCTTTTTCGAAAAACAATAAGCGACGGTTCAGCGACGTTTCTTGGCCGTTATAAATCAATGGCATACCGTTCAAGGCATATGACAACACCGCCATAACGAAACGAGCATCTCCCATGCGTTCCATTTCGGTACCATTCCACGAGTTCTCGTCGTGATTTGAAGTAAAGTACATTCGAATGGCATTTTTCGGATATTCCTTGTCCTTTTCCTTGTAGGTTAAGATTTCAGAAGGTTTCGCTTTACCTTGAGCGATTTTATTCATGATGTGATGAAATTCCCAACCATAGGTCATATCGAACGCTTGGTGTTGATCAGCTCCTTCGGATTCTGCCAACATGAACAGAGGTTTTACCGTTTCCAATTCCTTTCTTGCCTGCAACCAAAAATCCATCGGCACCCATCCTGCAACATCGCAACGAAAGCCATCGATATTGCATTCTTGCACCCAATATTTCATGGAGGCGATCATCTCTTTGCGCATCGCTTGGTTGTCGTAATTTAAGTCTGCCACATCCCACCAGTCGGTGCCAATGGTAGGTTGGACATTCCCCATTGAATCAAGGGTATACCAATCCTTATGGCCTTGATCGAGCCAAACGTTATCGGGAGAAGAATGATTCGCTACCCAATCTATAATCAATCGCATGCCTTGATTATGCGCTTCATTCACCAAGGATTTAAAATCATTCAGCGTACCGAACTCGGGATTTATTCCTTTATAATCTTTTACAGCATAATAACTACCCAGACTTCCTTTTCGATTTTTAACCCCTATGGGGTTAATGGGCATCAACCATAAAATATCAACTCCCATAGCCTTTAATCTCGGAAGGGCTTTTTGCACTTCGACAAAGGTTCCTTCCTTCGAAAATTGTCGAACGTTCACCTCATAGATCACCGATGCTTTAATGGGTGTTTGTGATGTTTGTGCCAAAGGAGATGAAAATACCCCTAATGCAATCATTAAAACCTTAATATACTTCATATTATCCTTGGGTAATTTTGTCCTTTAAAATGTACTTCAGGTGATAATTCACCAATCCTTCTACGGGTTTACGAACTACGCTAGTTACCGAAATCCCTAATGAGGCAGCGGCTCGATCAAGAGCGGCTCGAAAAATTCCGGCAAGGCTACCAACGAAGTGAATATCAACCGACTTGTAATTGGAGTAACAACAAACGTGGACTTCCATAAAGTGCTTGAAGCCTGCTTCAATCATGGCTTGAAAGAAGGGCTCATCGCTGTGTTTGGCGATGAAGGGCATAAACGAAGCAATGAAAACATTGGCGTTAGGCTCGCGATATACTTTATCGACAATTGCTTCCTTGTCCAAACCGTACATTTCTTCAAAATCAGCCGACAAATGAGAAGGAAGATTGTGATATAAATACGCAGCAAGCAATTTTTTACCAAAATAACTTCCACTGCCCTCATCACCCAAAATATACCCTAAGGCAGGAACCTCCTCCGAAACCACTTTCCCATCGAAGTAACAGGAATTAGAACCTGTACCGATGATGCATGAAATACCCGGACGCCCCAAATAAGTTGCATACGCGCAAGCCACTAAGTCGTGATCCACATGGACCACGGCGTTGGGGAAAACCTTGGATAAACCGTTTTCAACAATTTGATTCATTTTATCACTGGAACAACCAGCACCGTAGAAATAAACTTCTGTAACTTCAAATGCCACGAGCATCATGGGAGAATTTTTCTTCAATTCTTGTTCAATCAATTCCGAGGAATGGAAATAGGGATTGAAGCCCATGGTGGAATAAAAAGATTGGTTATTTTTGCCATCTAACAAAACCCAATCGCTTTTGGTAGAACCGCTTTCAACAATAAAAATCATAAACTCAAGGTACTTTATCGGTTGCTTTGTGTCATTTTAACACTTTCAAATATACGAAATACCCGAAACGTGAAACAAGAAATCAAAAAAAATGCTCCTCAAGAACTGAACCCCAATGTTTCGGTAGATTGTGTCATCTTTGGATTTGATTTTGACAAGCTCAATGTTTTGGTGATCGATCGTGCTGACGGAACTTCGGTTCCCTTGGCCTTACCAGGAAACCTAATCTATAATCATGAGCATCTTGATCAAGCTGCGATTCGAGTTTTGGAAGAATTAACCGGTTTGAGAAACATCTATCTTGAACAAATAGGAGCCTTTGGAGATCCCCAACGCATTTCAAAAGCATCGGATCAATCCTGGCTCCAAAAAGTACGCGACCAACCGGAAGCACGTGTCATTACGGTTGCTTACTTTTCGCTCGTTAAAATGGAAGATTATATTCCACAAGCGTCTTCCTTTGCCAAATCTGCGGCCTGGGTACCATTGAACGATATCCACGAATTAGCTTTCGACCATTTGGAAATATTATCGGCAGCGAAAAGGCAATTAAAACAAATGATCAATATCCGGCCCATAGGATTCAACCTCCTCCCCGAAAAATTTACCCTTGGGCAATTGCATAAGCTTTATGAAGCCATTCTCGATAAGCCCATGGATAAACGTAATTTTCGAAGAAAGATCCAGAAGCTTAACTTGGTTAAGTCTTTGGAGGAAAAGCAATTAGGAGTGCCTCACAAACCTTCTCAACTTTTCATGTTTGATGAAAAAAAATACCAAAATCTTATGCAAACTGGCATCAACAATTTTGGATTTTAAAAACTATTTTTCCGCCATCAAATTTTCACTCGTTGACCTCATTTATTCATTGAAAAGCCATTTATATTCAAATCAAAGGCTGATTTAAGTTAAACACTCTTGGTTTATGTAACTTTCAGGCTTAGAGAATTGTTTTTAATTGAAACTGCAAGTTTTGGAGCAAAACGTTTACACGAATATCGTTAGGGAAAATCAAACAGGCCTTTTGA
Organism: Cryomorphaceae bacterium; assembly: GCA_027485415.1. Lineage (GTDB taxonomy): Bacteria > Bacteroidota > Bacteroidia > Flavobacteriales_D > Crocinitomicaceae > UBA952. The sequence continues at coordinate 16,528 of JAIXRC010000009.1, forward strand.
GGTATGCCCTCAATTTCTTAGGCTCTGCAGACGATGCCCGCGATGTGGTGCAAGATGTTTTTGAAAAGCTTTGGATTCATGCTGAACGTATTGAGTTAGATAAGGTGAAGGGCTGGTTGTACACTTGCGCCCACAACTCGATGTTAAACTTCATCAAACGTCGTAATCGCCTGACCTATGTTCAATCGATTCAGTTGGATGCTGGCAGCAGTGTAGACCGTTTTGATTTCGAGTCCAAAGAAATCATTGAAAAGACGGTTGGCATGCTCCCTCCCTTGCAAAAAAGCATCTTGCTCTTGAGAGACCTCGAAGGCTATAGCTATGAGGAAATTGGTTCTATGCTAGAACTCAACCCATCTCAAGTGAAGGTGTACCTTTTTCGTGCGCGATTGAAGGTTAAAAATCAATTAAAAACCGTTCAATTCTTCGCTTGAATACCCCCAACCACGATAATATCGATTATTGGATCTTCGATTGGATCGAGGGGAATCTCTCCGCAGAACAGGAAGAACAACTACAAATCTTCTTGTTATTGAACCCTGAATACGAAGCTGATGTTGAGGCATGGAAATCTACTAAAATAAGCGTTGAGCAACCTTCGTCTCACGTTGATTATACGGCAACATTGCATCCTGAAAAGAAAAAGAAAAAGCGTCGATTTCTTCTATGGATTAATGCCATGTTGATCCCATTGCTTTTCATGTTGTCTGATTCAGACGCACCCAATATCAAACCATCACTCGTAAGTAACAAAATGTTTATAGCGAAGAATGACCATGAGAATGCACAAAATTTCACCCCAAAGCAAGAAATTCTTGATAAAATCAAGTTAAACACTAAGGCATCGAATAAATCCCAAACAACGCAACATATAGCAGAAACTCCTGTTGCTGTTCCAGTTTATACTCCGTCGCGACTTTCGTTTTTTCAGGATCATCAGTCCGATAGTTCTTTGGATTTAAGTGTTAAAAATGAGGTTGGAGAGCATTTAACTCCAACACTACCTCTATTGAAAGCCTCCTTGATTGAACAAGCTGCCTTAGACTCCCTGGCGCTAAGCAATACAAACATTAACTCATCTGAGGAAAGGGAGATAGAAGCTTCGAAAAAACGTGAACATCGATTCCGAAAAATAATCGATCATTCAGCACTTAGCAGTTTTGTCAAAAAAGCCTCGGTTAATAATACCCAAAAAGATCGGGTATATGTGCTTCAGGAAAAAACGCATTTGGACTTACATGAGTCCACGGCCGGAAATCTTTCTCAAACGCGTTTTCAATCCGCTACTTTCCTACGTGACCTCAATACAAGCAATGAGAAAATTTCCCAGCAAATAAGTATTGATGGCTATTTAAGAAGTATGAAAAGTGGCTTAGGCGTGGTGGCCAACTTTTCAAATTTCAACAACGGGGCAATAAAGGATTGGAACCTACGTCTGATATACGCACCAAAAATTGCTTTGAGTCGATACATAACCTTGGAACCATCCGTGTCCTATTTATTCGGAAATAAATCGTTAAATTCTTCAAAAATCCTTAATCAGACCAGTTTTACCTTCCAAAGCAATTACGTCCAAGAATTTACTTACAACCCGAACTACCCTATTGGTGATCAATTATTTTACCGAGACTTAAATGCAGGGTTAATGATGAATATTGGTCCTATTTACCTTGGAGCTTCAAGCAAAAATCTATTCAGGCACCAAGACAATATACATACCAACGACATCTCCACCATAGGGCGGTCACTCATGGAGCATTCAGTCATTCTCGGAACAGATTTTTCCGCACATCGCGGAGAACTTAGATTCTCACCGAGTCTTTTACATGAATTTAACAGCGCCTATAAAACAACACAAATTGGTGCATCCATTCAATGGAAAGATTTAGTGGTTGGAGCAAATATTGGAACGAGAGAAACCTTTTCCGGCTTAATTGGGTACCATAAGGAAAATGTTTCAATTTTAGCCCAGAGTACCCGTACAACCCAATTAATTAGCCAAAAATCGATGTTCATTCATCAATTAACTGTAAGAATAAGTTCAAAAATTAGTCGAAAGTCAAGACGTTATATATCTTTGTAATCATGAAAATTAAAAATTTAGCATTTTTCATCGCCACAGCTCTTATCGCTGTTGAGGGTTTTTCTCAAGATCCTACCTTCACTCAATTCTATGCCAACCCAGTGTATTTAAATCCTGCACTCGCCGGTTCAACGGGTTGTCCTCGAATTGCAATGAACTACCGCAACGAGTGGCCGCAGTTAACTGGTAATTACGTCACATACAGCTTGTCGTACGACAGTTATGTGAAAAACATTTCTGGGGGCTTAGGTTTCATTGCTTTACACGATCAACAAGGAAGAGGTACTATTTCCACCACCATGGTAGGTGCTATTTATTCGTACAACCTCAAATTAACTCGCAAGTTTTCCATGATGGCAGGGGTTCGTGCGGCGTATTTTCAAAAATATTTAGATTGGAGCAAACTGACTTTTGGTGATATGATTGATCCTCGAAGGGGCTTCATTTATCAAACAGGCGATGTCCCAAGAGGCAATGGTAGACGCGGATTCTTCGACGCCTCTGCAGGTCTTGTTGGTTATACCGACATTTTCTATTTTGGCGTTGCTGCTCACCATTTAAATAGACCGGATGAATCAATGATCTTAGGTAGCAGCAAGCTGCCCATGCGATTCACGGGTCACGCAGGTGCTAACATTAAACTTGGAAGAGGTAAATTCACCAACTCCACCTCTATTAGCCCGAACGTAATCTACCAATACCAAAATGGTTTTCAGGAGTTGAGCATCGGAACTTATATCCGCTACGAGAATTTTACTGCTGGCGCTTGGTACCGAAACCGCGATGCCTTTATCTTGTGCTTAGGTATCCAAACCCCGAAATTTAAAATTGGATACTCATACGATGTCACCGTTTCAAAACTGGGTAACGGGGTTTCCGGTGGTTCACATGAAATCTCTTTAGGACTTAATCTAGCTTGCAAGAAAAAGGCGAAGAATTTCCGTAAGATTTCCTGCCCATCCTTCTAATTTTATTCGGCATTCATAACACAAGAGCCCTTGACAAAGGTTTTCCATGCATAATTACGTGTGTTCAACGTCTGGAGCGAAATAGGCTTCGCTGCTATGAAAAACGTAGCCTCCATTCCTTCCGTTAACTTTCCTTTTTTAGACTCTTGAAAGGAGGCTACTTGAGGCCAAATGGTCATCCCGCGCAAGACAAGATCCAACGATAGAGCTTCGGAAATATTAAATCCTTTCTTTGGCTTACTCTCAGCATTAGTTCTGAGCACAGCGGAGCGAATCGTTGCAAAAGGGTCTATCGACTCAACGGGAAAATCTGTTCCCAAAACAATCATCCCCAACTGTTCATAAAGGCTTCGATAAGCATAAGCACCCTTCATACGAGCTGCACCTAATCGATCAAGGGCCCAACGGCAATCAGTGGTAGCATGAGTCGGTTGAACAGAAGGAATAACAGCATACTCCATAAAAAGCGGCAGATCCTTAGGATCGACTACCTGGGCATGTTCAATTCGCCAGCGATGATCAGGATTTTCGAGAAATACATCTGCCATTGAATGCAGCGCAAGCGCGTTAGCGGAATCACCAATAGCGTGAACATTTAATTGATAATTCAGATCCAGCGATCGCTGTATCCATTTCTTATAATTTTCCCGAGACGTGAGGAGCAATCCATTCTCCGTGGGGGCATCAGAATAATTGTTTTTCAACAAAGCACCTCTGGAGCCTAAAGCACCATCTAAATACAATTTAAAACTTCTGACAACCAAATTTCCCTTATCCCAAATTCCCATTTTCTTGGCCAAAGCATAATTCGCGTCATTCGCAGCCAACATAGCGTACACCTGAATTTTCAAGGTTCCAGCTTGGTTCATTTGCCGTAATATGTCAAATTGAGTATCAGTAATTCCAGCCTCATGAACTCCTGTGATACCCAAGGACAATAACTCCTCCTGAATCCCTACAAGCTTTTGCTTGTAGGAAGAAGCCTTAAAATCGCCTAAGTAATTCTCGATAAGCCCCATGGCATTATCCAAGAGAATACCCGTACACTTCGAATTTTTAAGCTCAACTTTTCCGCCTTGAACTTTTGTTTTTGAGGAAATACCTGCCTTTTGCAGTAAAAAATCATTCACCAAAACGGCATGACCATCAACCCGATATAAAGCCGCGGGAATATTCGGAAAGAGCCGATTCAGTTCGGCATTATCAGGCAATTGTGCGTTTTCCCAAAGTGTATTATCCCAGCCGCGAGCTAAGACAAACGCCTCATTCCTCGGGTGTTTCATTAATTGCCGAATCACACTTTCCCAAGAAGTAGCACCTGTAAGATCAATGCCTAATTTTTGTTTAGCATACTCCATTAAATGACCATGCGCATCCGTAAACCCCGGATAAATATCCCGTTGTCCTGCGTCCAAAATTTCATCAGAACGGTATTTATTTAATATCTGTCGCTCTGGACCAACCTCTACAATTTTACCATCTTTAATTGCCATAGCTTCTGCTACGGTATTTGCATCATCCATGCAATGGATTCGGGCATTATGAACTATCAAATCAACTTCTTCTCCTTTATAACATGAGCTACAAAGCAAAATAACCGTTGAAAAAAGTAGGGTAATAAGAATTCGCATATTAGAAAGGTAAACCAATGCCAAAATTGATGCACGGGCGAAAAGGCTTTGGCATTATTTTCATTGCTTCCGCAATGTTCTCTTCATTCGTCCCTACGTTTAAACCATAGTAATCAACTCCCTTATTGTAGTATGCATCTCTACTGTCAAATATCCAGCGAGACTTTTCTGGAACGGAAGGATTATATATAGGGAATCCAAAATCTAAGCGGAAAATTAAAATCGTTAAATCAATTCTAATACCCGCGCCAAGCGACCACGCTAATTGCTTATAAAAATCTTTTGAAAATTCCGCACCAGGACGATTAACATCCTTTTTGGAAGTCCAAATATTGCCGAAATCAGAAAATAGACACCCATCAAAAATAGATTTAATAGGAAATCGAAACTCCAATGAACCGAAAATACGAATATCCCCCAATTGGGTCTGAGTACCAGAAGAATCAACCGATCGATTATAATTACCCGGACCTAAGGACCTGGGCTTCCACCCTCGATTATCGTTGGCACCACCAGCAAAAAAGCTGTAATCATATGGCATTGATGTCTTTGAATTGCCGTAAGGAACACCTACTCCCACGGCTAATTTACCTGCAAACTCTAAATTCGATTTCATTTTTTTTACGGCAGTAAATTGGTTGTCCGTTTTAAAAAACTGCGCGTAGGCGTTTCCAAAAACTGTATGAACTCCATCTGAAAGAGTATCTTGTCGATTTTTGAATTTCGCGAGTACATTCCCAGCAAATACTGTTGTATTGGTAAATCGGAGATCCGAACGAATTTTACGCACAGCGCTTTTCTTGTCACCTGAAAATTCCTTATTAACATTGGTCCACTGAAAGTCGAATTTAAAATCTTCCCATATTAATTGATCGCTGTAAGAATTCCTGAGAAACAAATCATTCAATGCATTAATTTGATTGGAGAACGTTTCACTTTTATCAAATTTTACAAATTTTAACGTAGAAATTCCGGGCAATCCCACGGTAAAAACTTGTGTTTTGCCGACCAGCCATTTCCAGGTATAGCCCATTTGCAAAACCCTTCGTTTAAAGATATCTCGTCGTTCGATGTTGGCCCCCACAGTTATGACAGTAGAGGGTTTTTGACGCTTGGATAATTTGGTGTAAGGCACAGGGATCAATCCTGGCAATTCCAGCTTAAACATTGGACCAATTTCAAACGTGTTAAACGTTTTTGATTCGGTAAGTCCATCGTTAAAAACGATCGGCTGAGTATCAAAACCTCCCCCTAAGGTGATGGATAATTTTTCACCTCCACGGAACAAGTTTTTGTGGGTATAGTTGAGTGATGCATTTAAACCCAATAGACCAAAGGACGAAGTAAAACGGGGTTCAAAGGCGAAAGCTTGAATTTTTGAACGAACGCAATAATAGTGCACATCCAATGTTCGATTGTTCTCAACTAATATGGGTTTAACCGTACTGAATAGATTCAATTGATTCAAGTATTGATAGCTTCGTTCAAGGTACTTATCCTTAAAAATGTTAGTCGGCTCCAGAAAATTCTGCATTTCCAGTAAAGAAGGTTTAATTCCCGGTTCTTGTCCGTTGTAATTTAGCTCAATAATTCGATAGGGATTAAAGTCGTTTTTAGTTAACTTAAATCGCTTCATAGCAGGCTTATCGCACAAGATCTCCTTGTACAACAGCTTTTGATAGGTCGACAAAAACCCTAATTCGTTCGAAACTTCCTGTTCGACAGCCTGAGAATTACGGTATAATTTCCAAGGAGTTTTTAATGAATTAGTATCGCACAAATGAAAAATGACACGATTAATCGTATATGCTTCAAAGGGTTTGGTAATCAAACTGTCCTTGATACTCGGGTGTTGTACTTTCCTAGGGAGAAATTCAACCGTTAACACATTTTTTTTAGGATAACTAAAGGTATCCACGAGATAAGCCAAGTTCTCGGCATTAAAACCATAAAATCCAAAGTCCCTTACATAACGGGCTGCTTTATTAGAATGATCAATTAAGTGATCTTCGTCTAAAGCCCTCCCCAAAAGCGGATGTAAGGAGGTTCTTTTTTCTTCTACCCTGAGATACTGCTTGTATAAATCCAATAAGTTCTTCGGACCTTTAAAAATCAAAGAGTCAATTTTAAGTTGATTCCCTGAAGAAACAATAAACTGAGTGTAGGCGCATCGTTTAATGCTATCCAAGGAAATTGTGGCTTCAATTTTAGCATCATAATATCCTTTTTTCTGAAGGAACAAATGCAATTGCTGCACTGTTTTATTAAACATCGTGGAATCATAAAAAACTGGAGCCTCACCATAGGAGTACTTTAACCACTGTCGTAGAAATTTCCGCGGATTCGTCGCATCTTTCAATGGAAGGATTTTTTCCGAATAATAGTCCTGACCTAGTTTCCTCGCCTTTTTAATTCGTCTGGTATTAATATGATCCATCCGTTGCAAACGATGCTGGTTGTACGCTAAAATCTTAGCATCTTTTTTTTCCCTTTTTTGAGCTACTTTCATGGAATCGATCGCATCGAAAACCAAAAGACGCAGAGGAATTCCAAGTATTTTTTGATTAGGCTTTGGATTAACAACGGTCAATAAATCGCTTTCTGAGATGGTCGAATTGGAGTTTTTAAGGGCTACCTTATTTCCTCTTAATAAAAACTTGTCTTTAGGAATTCTTTTAGAAACATTGCACGACGTAATACTTGCCAAGATCAGCAGAAAAGCATAAAAAAGAATACCTTTGTTCATCGGGTATAAAGTTAAGCAATTCAACCCATGCAACGATTAACTAAAAACGAACTTCACGACCTTAAATCGCTTCATCATAAGAAAGGGAGAGAGGAACAAGGCAGGTATTTGATTGAAGGAAAAAAAATCGTTGAAGAGGCACTTAATTCTGCATTAGCTGAAATCGATTGTTTATTGCATACAGCATCTTTTGATACATCCATCATCCCGGACACAATTAATTCATTTCATGTTTCTCCGACCGAAATGCAACGGATTTCTACCTTAAAATCACCGCAAGAGGTCGTGGCTGTGTGTAAAATTCCGCACTCCAACCCACCTAATGGAAAGCGTATTTTATGTTTGGACGGGATTCAAGACCCCGGAAATTTAGGAAGTATTTTGCGGATCGCAGACTGGTTTGGTATACCGGAAGTACTTCTTTCCAAGGGAAGTGTGGACTGCTATAATCCCAAAACAGTGCAAGCATCCATGGGTAGCATTTTTAGAACAGCCATCCATTACACGGACCTAGAAGTGTTTCTCCAACACACTCAACTGCCCGTTTTCGGCGCAGTACTTGAGGGCACATCGATTCAAGACATGGATTGGCAACAAGAAGGTATTTTGGTGATTGGTAGTGAAAGCACAGGAATTTCCTCATCCATCATACCCTTAATACGAGAACGTATTACGATTCCGAGGTTTGGAAACGCTGAATCCCTGAATGCTGCTATCGCTTGCGGTATTTTGTGCGCTAAATGGAGCGGAATCTAACCTTCCGATAACACAAGTATGGCAAAAGCAATGTACTTTTGCGTTTTACGCCGTTCATGATTGACACCGACCTATACAAAGCCAAAGAGCTTTATCCCTTTCAAGCCGCAACGGTTGAACAAGTACTTCAGGAATTGAGGAGCAACGGGCAACCCTTTAACCTACTCTACCAATTGCCAACAGGCGGAGGAAAAACGGTGATTTTCTCGGCGATAGCCAAACAGTACATCCAAGAATGGAAAAAACGGGTTCTCATTTTAACCCATCGAATAGAGCTTTCGATTCAAACCTCCCAACAGCTTTTAGCCATTGGTGTACCCAATAAAATCATTAATTCAGGGGTTAAAACCATTGAAGACCAAAAGGATTGCGATTGTTACATTGCCATGGTGGAAACCCTCAACAACCGACTACAAGACGATCAAAATTTTATTGAAGAGGTAGGACTCGTTATTGTGGACGAAGCTCACTATAATAGTTTTCGGAAAATCTTTCAATACTACAAGGAAAGCAATATCCTCGGCGTTACCGCCACACCTCTCAGCAGCAATAAAGCGTTACCGTTGAAAGACCACTACCACAAGTTAATCCATGGAGAAAGCATCAAGGGCCTCATCGAATTAGGGTATTTAGCAGATGCCGAAACCTATAATTACGACGTAAACTTACACGGTTTGAAAATTGGAAACAACGGCGATTTTACGATAAGTAGTTCCGACGTAGTTTTCAGCAATTATTTCATGCAAGAAAAGTTGCTCTTTGCTTATGAAGAAGTTGCCCTAGGTACAAAAACACTGATTTTCAACGCGGGAATTGAAACATCCATTCAAGTTTTTGAGTTATTTAAAAAACATAAGTACAACGTGCGTCACTTGGACAGTACCATGGGTGAAAAAGAACGCAAGGAGGTATTGAGTTGGTTCAAAAAAACTCCGAATGCGGTACTCACCTCGGTTGGGATTTTAACTACCGGGTTCGACGAGCCAACCGTAAAAACCATCATCATAAATCGCGCTACACGCTCCTTGACGCTATATCATCAAATGATTGGCCGAGGCTCCCGCAAAATACCCGGAAAAGACAACTTTCAAGTCATTGACTTGGGTAATAATGTACGCCGTTTTGGTTATTGGCAAGACCATGTGAACTGGCAGGACGCCTTTCGTTTTCCTGACCGCTTCTTGGAATCTCGCATTTCGGAGTTGGAGGATCTCGAGTTTGAGATAGAATTCGAATTTCCCAAAGGCTATGAAAAATACTTGGACCTCGAGGTTTTGAACCGCTTCAATATGAAAGAAAACTACTACGAATGCCTCGACGCAGGAATCAAAGGTAAATTGGCCGTAGAAAATTCTCTCAACAACCACTTTGAGGCCATAACTGGCAAAGCAACCAATCAGGACGAAGGCATTCGATGTGTTGAAATGCTGCAAGAACACATCAACCATCGACTTAAAAACTATACGCGCTGCATTTCGAAATCAACCGAAAACTACCTAAAATATTTAGTCGAGACCTATAATCGACAACTCGCTCAAAAGATTAGATTGCATTTTGATGAGTAAATTTTATACTTTTAAGGGAATGCAACGAATACTTTTTTTTGGAATCATCATTTTTTGTTTGAGCCATAGCCATGCTCAAAAAAAAACGGTTCGCGCCTATTTCAACACGGTCCAATTTTATGACCCCGAAATTGGTAACTACCTGGAACTTCATTTTCAATTCGACGCCAGAAGCACCAAATTCAAAGCCTCGAAAGACGGATTACAAGCAACGGTTTTTCTCAGCATCGAGATTAAAGACAGCATCAAGACCGTATTCAATGATGCCTACTTATTGAATAGTCCATTGTTCATCGATAGTGTAGTGGAAGATTTCTACGAACTTCGAAGAATACCTCTTCCGCCGGGTATTCATCAAATCAACCTCAAAATTGCAGATCAAAACAACGAAAAATCAATGGTGCAGGGAAGCCAGTTATTGGAAGTATTGGATCTTTCCAAAAGTTTTTCCGTTTCGCAACTTGAAGCCATAGAACTTGCGGTACCCGACACGAGCGCTGGAATATTTCAAAAAAACGGATTTCAGATGGTGCCAAAAATTAATGCCTATTATGGAACACAGCTGAGCAAAATTCCTTTTTACTATGAAATTTATCGGAATACGGGAACCGGTCAAAAACGGATGTTTTTGGAAGAACGCCTCATCGACACCGAAGAGCAAAAAGAAATCTACGCGTATCATCAAAGCTACGAAATCAAAGACCAAGATGTCGTTATTCCAAAGTTAAAAACCATTGATATTGACCCGCTTCCGAGTGGATCTTATGCTTACGAAATTGCTTTAATCAACGAAAAAGACAGCATTATTCAAACAAGCACTTATACCTTTGAGCGAGGTAATTTCTCAGCGGACGACACCCTTGATTTCCATAACGTTGTCATGGATCCTGCCTTCCAAGCCTCAATATCAGACGACAGTGTACATTTTTACTTAGGAAGTATACTTCCCATTACCAAAGCAGCTGAAAACCGCAACATTCGCGATTTGTTAAAATCTAAGGATATTGGGTCGATACGAAAATACCTCCAAGCCTTTTGGCTGCAAACCGCTCCAACGGATGCTTACACGGCTTGGATAAAGTATAAACAACAAGTACTATACGTTCAAGGTCTATACAAAACCAACTTTCAACAAGGGTATGAAACCGATCGAGGAAGGGTGTACCTTCAGTACGGAGCGCCAAGTACCACCAATGTCAAAGAAGGTTCTCCTTCCGAATACCCTTACGAGGTTTGGTTTTACAATAAAATTGGGAAATTCAGCAACCGACGCTTCATTTTTTACAATCCGGACCTGACCAACAACGCCTTTCGTTTGCTTCACAGCGATTTGATCGGCGAAGTAAAAAATCCGGGTTGGTCGCAAGTCTTGTCCAGGAGAAATACGGTTAATGGAACCGTTGACGACCCCAACCTCTTCAACCAACGCAGTTGGGGACAAAACAGCAACGATTTATTTCGTCAGTACTGATCCATGAAAGAACTTGCGATTGTCATCCTGAATTTCAACGGTAGGGAGCATCTTTCAACCTTTCTTCCCTCCGTTATTGAACACTCAGAAAACCATGCTGTGGTAGTGGTTGACAACGGATCCACCGATGACTCCCTGACCTTTCTTGAATCCGAGTTCCCTAGGGTAGAGCAAATCAGGTTAAACCAAAACTGGGGGTTTGCTAAAGGCTACAATGAAGGATTAAACAAACTTCGCGGAAGATTTCAGCATTACCTGCTCTTGAATTCCGATGTAAAAGTTACCGCAGGCTACTTATCCCCGATGCTCGAGCGTTTGAAATCGGAGAACATTGCCGCGGTGCAACCAAAAATACTCAGCTACCTTGAACCTGCGAAATTTGAGCATGCAGGAGCTAGCGGAGGATTCCTGGACCGCAACGGGTTCCCATTTTGCCGAGGACGTATTTTCTCGGAGTGCGAAGTGGACCAGGGACAATACGACGAGGCGGTTCCGGTTTTTTGGGCAAGCGGAGCGTGCTTGATGGTAAAAAGCGAGGTATTTCATCAGATGGATGGATTCGACCCGTTCTTTTTTGCCCACATGGAAGAAATCGATTTGTGCTGGCGGATGCAGCATGCGGGTCATCAAATTTGGGTAGAACCGAATTCCAAAGTATACCATTTAGGTGGAGGAACATTGGCTTATGATTCACCCCGCAAAACCTACTTGAATTTCCGCAACAACCTATTCATGTTAGTCAAAAACCAACGCGGATTTTGGCCAGGAAGGCTTTTTGTGCGCATGGCATGGGATGGCATCGCAGCTTGGCAATTTCTAGCGAAGGGACGAATTTCCCTTTTCTATCAAGTATTCAAAGCCCATATGGCCCTTTATTTTGCCTTGCCTAGGTTGTTAAGACAGCGACCAAAAGTCGTTTCCACTCGCATCCAAGGCCGGAAAAACATCAACCTCATCGTTCAATTTTTTCTGCTCCGAAAGAAATCTTTTCAAGACCTCAAATTATGAGATCCTTCTTTACGCTTTTAGTCAGCCTGGTATCAGCAGCCTTGTCTGCACAGGTTACCCCCTTAAAAATATCCTCGGATAAGGCCAGAAGTGTCTTATCTAACCTCCGAGATACCCCCTCCTCCATTACGCAATGGGTCAATCCATTGATCGGTACAGGAGGACACGGCCACACCTTTCCTGGGGCAACGGTTCCCTTTGGTATGGTACAGCTCAGCCCCGACACCCGCATGGAAGGTTGGGACGGTTGCGGAGGATACCATTACAGCGACTCAGTAATATACGGCTTTAGCCACACACACTTAAGCGGCACGGGTGTCCCAGATTATGCCGACTTATTGATCACTCCTGTTTGTGGAAAATACCCCAAAAACCCAAGGTATAAAAACGCACAAGGATACGGTTCCGCTTTCTCGCATTCCGCGGAAAAAGCCGAACCCGGTTATTATTCCGTTCATCTTACAGAGGGCGACATTGACGTAGAGCTTACCTCTACACAGCGCTGCGGAATACACAGATACACCTTCAACGGCGAGGGAAATCGCTACATTGTTTTGGACTTAGATTACCGTGACAAGGTAATCAACGCGGATTTTAGCCTTATTTCGCCGAATGAAATTCGAGGATTTCGTGAATCGGAAGGATGGGCGAAACACCAATACTTTTATTTTTCCCTGAAAACCTCGGTTCCCTATGAAAAAATGGAGAAGGTTACCGAGAACGGACAACATCGCCTGGTTTTAACCTTTCCAAAATCCACCAAGAATCTCGAGTTGTTCGTCGGTATTTCATCCGTAGATGAAGCGGGTGCGGCACGAAATCTTGAAGTGGAAACGGATGGATTGAACTTCCAGAGCATCCGGCAAAATGCCCGGATGCAATGGGAAAACGAACTTGGGAAGGTGAAAATCGAAGATGAAAACCCGCAACAAAAAGTCATTTTCTACACGGCATTATACCACAGCCTTTTAGCTCCAAACATCTTTTCAGACGTTGACGGACGTTACCGAGGTCGCGACCTTGCCGTGCATACCATCGACCAAGGAATGCCCCAATATACCGTCTTTTCGCTTTGGGATACCTACCGCGCCACCCATCCCCTGTTTTGCTTGATTGATCAAAAACGCACCCTGGCTTTCATCAACACGTTTCTGAGGCAGTACGACCAAGCAGGAGACTTACCCGTTTGGGAATTAGCTGGAAACGAAACAGAGTGCATGATCGGTTTCCACAGCGCTTCGGTCATTACCGATGCCTACGTCAAAGGTATCCGAGGGTTCGACGCAGAAAAGGCACTTCAGGCCATGGTGGCTACGTCCGAAATGAACGAGTACGGGAAAAAACCGTTTCGAGAACAAGGGATGATTGCCTCCGACCAAGAGTCGGAATCGGTTTCTAAAGCCTTGGAATACTCGTACGACCATTATTGCGTGAGCGAATTTGCTCGGCAACTGCATCTGGAGGCCAATACCCGAAATACCTATCATGAAGTTGCAAAACGGCATCGAAACTATAGCTATTCGTTCATCAACCATTTCGACCCATCGAACAAGTACATGCGGGCCCGCAGAGGTGCGCAATGGCTCTCTCCATTCGATCCTACGGAGGTGAATTTCAATTTTACCGAAGCGAACAGTTGGCAATATTCGCTTTACGCCCCTCAACATCCTGAGTTACTCAGCAACCTCATTGGAGGAAAAAAAGCACTATCTACCTGGCTTGACAACATGTTTAATAGCAAACTCCCCATGTCGGGAAGGGACCAAGCCGATATCACTGGATTGATTGGACAGTATGCTCACGGAAATGAACCTTCGCACCATGTCGCTTATCTTTACAACTACTCCTCTACCCCATGGAAAACGCAGAGGATGGTAGACTCTATCCAGCGTTCCATGTACCGTAATGCTCCTGACGGATTGGCAGGGAACGAGGACTGCGGACAAATGAGTTCTTGGTATGTATTATCCGCCCTGGGTTTTTACCCAATAGCACCGGGAACGCCATACTACGAAATCGGTCATCCCATTTTTTCGAAAGCCACGGTGAAACTTGAAAACGGTAAATCCCTCACCGTCGTAAAAATAGGTCAAGGAATCTATGTACAAGAAGTAACATTAAACGGAAAAACCATCGAGCGAATTACGCATTCCGATCTCATGAGCGGCGGAACGCTAGCGTTTATTATGCGCGAAACCGCTTCAAAGGAATCCAGCGCACCCGACATGTATGAAATAACTTTACCCAATGACTGGGTTCCGTTACCATTTATTGCATCGTCCGAATCGATTTTTGAAGACTCGCTGCGCATCGAAATGGACGTTATCGACCTCGACAAAATGGAATTAACGGTAGAATATGCTTTATCAGGCGAGGAAGACAAACCCCTTTGGAGGACTTATTCATCACCGTTCTACCTCAAAGAATCGGCACAAATTATGATTCGCACGAGGCGCAGTGATGGGGGAATCCCACGCTATTCTGCGGCCATCAGTTCAAGCTTCATTAAAAAAGACAAGAATGTTAAGCTAGAGCTCAGAAGCACTTATGCGCCCTCCTATGCAGCCGCAGGACCCAATACCCTCATTGATAAGATTCGAGGAGGCAATGACTTTAGAACGGGCGATTGGCAAGGGTTCCAAGGAAAGGATGTTGAAGCGGTGATTAGCTTTAAAAAACCGGTATCCATTCAAAAAATGGGAGTTTCCTTTTTGCGAGACCTGAACTCGTGGATTTTCGATCCTTCCGAAGTAAGTATGGAGGTTTCGAGCAACGGAAAAGATTACACGGAGGTTGTAAACCATCGTTTTGACGCAATGACTGCTGAAAAAGCAAGCGTTGAGGAAAAAAAATGCACGAGTTACGTGCAAGCAGTCAACCTTTCAGGGATTCGATTCGTCCGTGTAAGGGTTAAAAATTCCGGTCCTTGTCCGTCGTGGCATTTAGGTAATGGAAACCCCACTTGGTTGTTTTTAGATGAAATAATAATTGAATGATGCGTAAACTTACCCTACTCCTGTTTTTACTGCTTGGAACTGCGAAATTCCATGCGCAATTGGACACCTTGTTCTGGTTTGTAGCCCCCGAAGTAGCTCAAAGTCATGGCGATCGCCCGATTGTATTTCGGTTTGCTAGTTTGGCGACTCCCGCCACGATTACAATATCTCAACCGGCGAATCCAGGATTTCCCGTTCAAACCATTAACCTCGGTCCGAACGCTGCCCAAACCCTGGACCTCACTCCGTGGATTGACATCATTGAAAATAAACCGGCAAATTCCGTATTGAACTATGGCTTTAAAATCCATTCCACGGCCCCCATTATGGCCTACTATGAGGTCGTAACCTCGTGCAACTGCAATCCGGATATTTTTGCGTTGAAAGGTAAAAATGCCTTGGGAACCAGTTTTATCATTACCGCACAAACCTTTTTGAATAATGCCAGTTATGCCCGATCGGGTTTTGACATCGTGGCGACGCAAAACAACACGAGCATCACCATCGTTCCTTCGAATGATATTGTAGGTCATTTAGCCGGAGTTCCGTTCACAATTGTCCTAAATCAAGGAGAAACCTTCAGTGCTGAAGCCTCAAATATTGGTGGAAACCTGCATCTTTCTGGATCAACGGTCATTGCCAATAAACCGATCGCTGTGACTATAAAAGACGACTCCATGTCGGGTGCTCCATACGGCGGATGTGCCGACCTCATGGGGGATCAAACCATACCTGTTCCGGTGACTGGGAAAGAATACGTCACCTTAAAAGGATACCTCAACGGACCTGACAAGGTTTACGTCGTTGCAACGCAAAACAATACCCAAGTGACCATTGACGGAGTCAATGTTGGAACGCTTAACGCAACCAACCTGTACGTTCACACGCAATCCAATCCAACGGCCTACATCCAAGCCGATAAGCCTGTGTACGTATTGCATACAACAGGATTTGGATGCGAAGTAGGTGGTGCGGTTGTTCCTCCCATTGTGTGCACTGGATCGAATACCGTGGCCTTTGTGCGTTCCACCAACGAGTTTTTTGCCATGAACATCTTGGTTCCTGCTGGAGGAGAAAATTCCTTTACACTGAATGGATCACCTGCTAATGTTGGCCCTGGAATTTTTCAACCCGTTCCTGGAACCAACAACAGTTGGATGTATGCGCAATTGGACGCAAGCGGATTCATCGGAGTACAAGCAGCAAGCCGTTTGGAAAATCCGAACGCTAAATTTCATTTAGGAGTCATTCACGGTGGAGCAAATTCCGGTTGTCGTTATGGCTATTTCTCGGATTTTGCCGCGTACAAATACGAAATTGATGCGGCGAATGACTTGTTGTGCAGCGGTGACACCTTGGTATTAACCACCGATTCATTGCCTGGAGCCACGTATAATTGGACGGGACCTTTAGGCATCGCGACCAATGGAGCAACCTTAACCCTGTACGGGGTGGTTCCCGCACAATCGGGGAATTACATCATTTCAGGCTTTAACCCCGGTGCTTGCGAACTTATTCCGGATACGGTGGCCATCACCATTATTTCCACGCCAACAGCACCCGCCATTATAAGTAACAGCCCGCTATGCTTTGGCGATACCTTGGAAGCGCAAACCCCTCTGAACGGAGCCTTCACCTTTCACTGGGAATTCAATAACGCACTCCAAGTGCAAAACGATTCCATTGCGGTACCCAACCTCACCCCAGGAACTTATCCTATATCCCTCTATTCCAACTTAGGTTCCTGCATTTCACCCACCACCTATGATACGCTGACGGTCTTCACAGCACCCGACGTGCAATTCACGGGCGTGCAAGAAGTATGCGGTGACCAAATCAATTTTGCGACTCCAAACTACACTACGGACCCGAACGACCCCCTCGCAACCTTTGAATGGTTCAATGTCAATGGATCTGTCGGAACGGGAGATAGCTTAATCAACGTTTCCTCGCCTAACGGTGCTTATGCCAACTTGAATTATTGGGTAACTCTTACCACGAACAACGGTTGTACGGTATCAGATACCTTCTCCATCACCTACCAACCCTTCCCTATTGCCCCCTTAACGGTGAGCACTCCGTGTGATGGGACAACGGCGCAGTTTGCTTCGCAACTGTCGTGGAACAGTACTCCTCCGCCCAATACCAATTGCGTTTATACCTTGGACTTTGGCGACGGTCAAAACGCGAATGTCGCCAATACAACGCATGGGTACGATACCACCGGGATGTATACGGCGGTGCTTACCGTAACGAGTCCTTGGGGCTGTACTACCAGCGATACGGCAACATTTACCATTACCGCGGTTCCTGGGATCAATCCAAATGTTGAGGCCACCTGCGGACAACTGGGAATTTTCAACGTGGAATTGACCTTTGACAATTACACCTACGATGTATTAACGTGGAATATACCGGGCGTTGGCGTGTTCAATGGCACAAACTTCGAGCATACGTTTGTCAATCCGGGCGATTACATCGCAAGTGTAGTGCTTGAGGGAAGCAACAACTGCGATTACACTGCCAATATTCCGTTTACCATCTTACCATCGGTCACGATAGAAAACCTCACCATACCCAATGTGATTACACCTAACGGAGACCAGAACAACGAAGAGCTACTGTTGGACAACCTGTTTGTCGATTGCACGAATTACGACTTGTTGATTCTAAACCGATGGGGCAACGTGGTATATGAAGGAACAAACGCGAGTGCACCGTTTAACGGAACGGATCAAGACGGAAAAGCGTTGGAGGCGGGGGTTTATTTCTATAAGCTCACCACCAACGACAACAAGATGGTTTCGGGTCATATCACCGTGATACGGTAGGGAGTTTAAAACGACACCAATTCATAGTTGGTACTTCGCCCACCGGATTGCTCTTGACGCAAGATTCCTTTATCCATCAAATCTTTGATGTCTCGAAGGGCCGTATCCGCAGAACATTTGGTCATTTTTGCCCATTTGGAGGACTTTAATTTACCGTCGAACGGCTCAAACAATTTGTTTAACATTTTCCGTTGCCGTTCGTTCAGCTCGGTATGCTCGTGATGTTTCCAAAACTCGTGCTTCTTTAACACCATATCCAGGGAAGCTTGAGTACTCAACAAGGCATTTTTTAGGCACATCAAAAACCAGTGCATCCATTCGGTAACATCGCCCTTACTGTGCTGGACCTTTTGCAACATGGCATAATAGTGTTTTCGTTCCAGCATAATCTGACTCGACATGCTGTAGAAGCGATCGGGGGTATTATCGGCACGGGCCAAAAGCAAATCAGAGATGGCTCGAGCGATTCTTCCGTTGCCGTCATCGAAGGGGTGTATGATGATGAACCAAAAATTCGCGAGTGCCGATTTTATAACGGGATCCAAGCCTTGATCGGTATTGAGCCAAGCGAGAAAGGTTTCCATTTCAGCCTGTACATTGACGGCTGGAACCGCCATGTAGTGCACGCGCTCTTTACCCATAGCACCCGATACAATGTGCATTTCTTCGGTTCGATAGCAACCGACGTCTATTTTATACATACCACTATACCCCGTTGGAAACAAGGCTGCATGCCAACCGAATAAGCGTTCATGGGTGAGCGGATTCTGATAGTTCTGTGCAGCATCCAACATCATTTCTACCACACCATCCACGTTTCTTCGGGTAGGCAAATATCCACCCACATTAATTCCGAGCCGTTTGGCTATAGAAGAGCGAACATACTCATACTCCAAATGCTCTCCTTCTATTTCGGAAGTTTTTAATACATCCATAGTCATGGTAGCCAGCGTAGCTTCTTCTTTTGCGGTAAATCCGAGCATATTCATTTGCGCGAATAAGCGCCCTTGCAAGTTACGCACCTCCCCAAACAATGCACTTATTTCCTGTTCACGCCAGTAAAATTGGGGCCAATTGGGGTATTGATAGATGTATTTTGAACCAAAATGTTTCATCATGCGGCAAATATATTAATTATTCACCGCATTTTTGCGGATATTAACACATTTTTTCACCGCAAATCAAGATCTTAGCTAAAATCAACCTAGTTTCCTCTATTCATCCTTATAGTCGGTTTGCTCTGTAGGTTTTGTAAACATAATTCTATCCCCTATCCAGGATGTTAAGTTGCCAGCACTGTCCATGAATGAAAATTCTACTTCGTAATGCTTGCTGTCGTCAAAGACAAATGCCCCAGAGCACATGCCATGTCCAACTTTAATTTTGTCCTCCTCAGGTTCAATGTAATAGGTTGTTTCTTTCCCTGTTTTAGAATTTTTTACCGTGGTCTTTACAATGACATCTGAGTTATCTTTTGCTGGATTACTAAAAACAACGTGAATAGAAGGTTCGCAACCATAATAAACGAGTGTCTTTTTTAACTCCTTGGGTTTTTCCGAAAGTTTTGGTTTTTCATTATCTATTTCTTCGACCACTGTATACCTAACTGGTTCATATTCCTGAGTTGTCCTATTGTACTTTTCAAAACGTTCGTATTCCGGGAGGCTGTCAATGAACATGGTATATTCAAATCCTGGTTCTAATGCGGTTTCGGGTTTTAACACCGCTTGAGTCAAATAGAATTGTCCAACACAAACCTCGGTTACCAGCAGTTTTATTTTCTTATTCCCAGTTTTTAGGTAGATCGCGTGTTTTGTGTTAAGCCCTAAAATAACGTGTTGACTTTCCGCATAACCGGTAAGAACGAACATAGAATTTTGATTAATATTCTGACCGCTCGGGAAAACCCAAAGTCCGGTTCCTGCGCAATCTGCGTATACTGTGGCTGTCCAAAAAAGCCCGATTAATAATGTTAGTAGTTGTTTCATAAGGGTATATTTAACGGTTTGCAACTACACGAAGGGCGGGGATTTTCAGCACTAAACTTCATATAAAAGCACAAAGATTAAATTTAGCACTTCACTGTCATAGAAGCACGAAGCGCCCGCATTTGCAAAACGGCTGTTACCAGCTGGCGTCATTTCTGTTCTAATAGCCATTTTATTAATTCGTCATTGTCCACAATACTCCACGAATGCGGATGTCTACTATTGTCGGGCTTTCTGTAACCTTTATTCTGTGTCGTTATTAATAGGGCTTTTTGATTTCCAAGCCTATTCAATTCGTTAATCATTGCGGAACATTCAGTAGCATTCATACTCGTAAAGTCTTCTCCCCGTTCTTTTAACCACCAATTTATGTCGGGTTCAGTGTAAATTCGTAAAGGTATCGTGATTATCTTTTTAATTGCTGTTTGTGTGGTATCAGAAAATGAATAGGGCGAAAGTTTGTAATATTCAGAAAGGTTTGTTGTTGGGCTTCCGCCTGTTTCTTTTTCAAGTCTCTCAATCATATATATACTCTCTTCACTAGCTTCATTACTTTTCGATAGTCTAATGTCTCTTTTAGCAGAATTATAAAACCTTTCAAAGTCGAGTGGTGGGTCAATTGCGAAAACTGCCGTAGGTTTTACGGTAGAATTTTCAGCATACTTTAATGCACAACTGCCACCAATAGAATATCCGCCAACAAAAAATCTATGGTCTCTAAGTTTGTGCTTAGTAGTTACATCTTTTAATATGCTGTTAAAAGTTTGCTGGCTTAGACTATCTACTCCTAAAGATAGAACACCATCTTGTAAGGTTGGAATAATTGTCAAAATACCATTATGGGCTAACTTTTTTGGCAAGTCTGTTTGTTGTAAAACTCTTTCAGCTGTTTCTCCAAAACCCGGAATAAGGAACAAATAACTGGTACAAGGTAGTTTGGGAGGAGCTATAATTGTGTAAGAGTTTTTTGTTGTATCAGATTTGTCAAGAAAAACTTTTTCTATTTTGAGATTAGACACTTTCTGCCCACTACAATTAATTCCGAAAAGTGAAAAAGTTAGAAATATTAAAAAAAGTCTATTCATAATTTTCCGTTCTTTGTTTATGTTGTGTCGTCCGCTACGCTTGCAGGTAATTTGCTTATAAATGCCATTAAACCTTCCTAAAAAATACCTATGTTGGTACATAAGCGCAGGCTTGTTGTGTATGTACGAATATACGATTTTATTGATTTGTACGGCCAGATTTGTGTATAATGTCAATGGAAAACGCCGCATCCTACATCCACAAGCCGCCGTTCACGGAAAGGACTTGCCCGGTGATGGAGTTGGCTTCGTTAGACAGCAAGAGTTCCACCATCTTCACAATGCCGTCGGTGTCGCTGAGTTTGGCTACCGGTGTTTTAGCAATGATTTCGGCACGCATGGCCTCTGGTATTTCGCGGATCATGCCCTCGTCCATGTACCCCGGCGCTATGCAATTCACCGTGATGTTATTGGCAGCCAACTCGGAGGCCAAGGTTCGGGTTAAACCAAACAAGGCACTCTTAGAAGCTGAATACGCTGCAGTTCCCGGGATTCCGGTCTGCGCTACAATCGAGGAAAAAAAGACAATACGACCCCAGTTCTTGCTGCGCATGGAAGGAATGATGCCTTGAGTAATGAAAAAGGGCGCTTCGTAATTTACCGCGTTTACCTTGCGAAATTCTTCGGCACTCACCTTCCAACTGATGCCCGCACTCGGAATGCCCGCACAATGCAAGACTATATCGCACGCTGACGCCGCCTGAATTAACTGATCAAGTCCTACTTGGCTTGAAATATCGGATGATACCACGTTAATGTGTTCCGGATAACGTTCCTTCAAGGAATTGAGCGCTTCCATGTTTCGAAACCCATGGAGTACCATGTTATAGTTCGATAAAAGCATAGCCTTCGCGATGCGCAATCCTATGCCCCCACTCGCTCCCGTTATCAATACCGTTTTTTGCATTATCCGAACTTCCGTTTTGCCAACCAAGCCAAGGGCTTAGCCAACGAATTCTTTATCAAAAGTAGGTATTCTACATCCCTTGCACCAAATTTTCGGTTAAAATCTCCCAATCCTTTCGCATTGCTCCCCCCAAAATCCAACTGGGAACATGTTGGCATTAAAGCCTTCATTGCCTCCATGTGTAAATACACCATTCCCCCTACCTTCATGGCTTCTGGAGTAATAGCACCCTTTAAATACAGCGCCTGTCCATTTACCTCTAAATAAGCTGCTGCACCTACCAAATTGCCTTTTTCAATCAAGGAAAATTGCCTTAACGCGCCGCGTCGGTTTGCTTCCTCCATCAAACGCGCCAAGGTCGCATAATCAGTATCCTTCAGATGGGTAAACTCGGCTCCTTTCACCGCTCTAAAAAGAGCAATTAAACCTGTTGCATTTACCGTTGTTTCCAGTTCAAACCCCTGCTGAGCTGCTTTTTTATACTGCCGGCGGTGATTCTCAGAGCATTGAGACAGCGAGAAATTTGTTAGGTCAAGTACTTGATATCTTCGAATGTGTTCATCAACCGGCGCATTCAACGGAATCCCTGCTAATTTCAGGTACGAAAACCGTTGAGCAAGGTATTGTGAAAGTTGCGCTGTTTGCTGTTCATTCAATCCAATGGGAACAAAACTTCGGGTTAAAAACGGCATGTGGGTGTAATGCACACCCAATTTTTGGTGGGGAACCATGGGATAAATTCCTTCATAATCTCCCAGCACATAACCTTCCCAGCCGGGAGCCACAACATCCAAATACCAACTCAAGAGGAAAAAGAAGCCTTGGGGCTGTGCTGCCAAAACCCGTTGATCCCAACGTTCCTTATTAAGTAGTTCGTTTGCAATAATCATAGGATGGACGAAAGCGTTACAAATTCGTGATTTCTTTGATGCTGTGAAATAAACGCTTCCAAGGTATGCAATCCAAAGGGTGTTAAGGCCTTGGGATGACCAATGACCACCATGAAGGGCTCGTTGGCTCGCTGCGCCTTGCGCAGGGCCCGGTTCAATTGGGTAGAAAAATATCCATCCGCACTCACACACAAGCGATGCGAACGCGTCAGCAAGTCTTTTTTGGAACCTCCACCTTTGGCAGGAACCCCATTTCCGATGGGTTTATGTTGTTTCGGATTAAGTCGCCCCAGCACAAACAGTTTCCAAAAAAACAGGGGCGAATAATTCATTGAAGCGATGGGGATTTCTGTAAAAGCACCTTCTGAATCCAACACCGCGGGATCTTCCGTAAATCTCCAATGCGATGCGCTGGGTGTTACCGTAAAATCATACTGATATGGGCTCGTAGTGTTCTTCCCTCCTTTAAACACCGAAGAATCGTAGCGAATCCCTGCTTTTTTCATGGCCTCCGCCACGGGTGTAAAGGGTTGAGCACACCACCCTCCTGCCCGATAACTTTGTAAGGGATGGGCAAGTATGGAATTCATATACGATGCATATCGTTCAACAATGTGTGAAGCTTCTTCCGCTGAGAAATCCGACAACTTGTAATGCGATAGATCGTGCTGCCAACGCCCGTCCATCCAAACGGACTTCTCCCAATGCGGATGAATGTGTAAGCCCGTTTCATGGCCAAGTGAATCCCAAGATTGAATTTGCGTTTTTACCCGTTGCAGTTCTTGATGACAATCCGATTGTTCTTCAAACTTGATTAAACAAACAAAAAAAAAAAAAAAAGTAAAGGGAATCTTGTATTTACTGGCAAGTTCCAACAAGCGATCGGTAGGTTCCAGCATGCATTGCTCTACCGAACCACTGCGTTCGCCAAAAAACAATTCATAATCCCAGGTAATGGCTATTTTCATCGCGTTCCTTCTGGGTTATACATGGTTACACCCCGCTCGTTGAAGGCCTTCACCATCACGTCGAACATTTTTTTAGCGTCAAAAACTAACGTTTTAGCTTTTCCAATATACACTTCACGATAAACCCCTTCCTGCAAGAACATGGGAAGTAATTCATCGCAGCGGCGTTTTTTGGAGTATTCTGGATTATGAACCTTGGTGGCAACCATCATTTCGTTCCCTTCATAATCACTAACGGACAACTTAAATTCTTTCGAATAATAGACGGGTACACCCACATCCAAGTAATCCTCAAGGGTATGCAAATGCGTTCCAGCGTTATCGA
Source organism: Cryomorphaceae bacterium (assembly GCA_027485415.1). Lineage (GTDB taxonomy): Bacteria > Bacteroidota > Bacteroidia > Flavobacteriales_D > Crocinitomicaceae > UBA952. The sequence goes on from JAIXRC010000009.1 coordinate 40,746, forward strand.
GCGTTACGCCAATGTATAAAATCTTACCTCCGTGTTGAATCAGTTTTCCATAGGGCGAATTCCAATGGTATGGGGTGTTTTTTGCGGTATGATCCTTAATGTATTCATAGGCTTTGGCTCCCCAAGCAGCTACGGGCTCAGTTGGATGGTAGCTTCGAACCACACCGTCCGAGATCCGAAATACTTCAGATATTTTACCCATCGCCGAAGGAGTTCGCAACACATCAAATACCGGGTTTTCTGTAACATAGTCCAACTGCAAGCGCGCAATGGGTGAAGTGGGCATTAAAATCACACCCAACTCACCGACAGTTTCCTTGAGGGCATCGACCACCGTTTCGGCACCTCCTTCGATGTACCCAATTTTACTAAGACTGGCATGTACCATCAAATGATCGCCGGATTGAATGTCTGCATGGTTTAACGCTTGAATCAATTGATCTCGGCTCAACCATTGGCCCGATTGGGCTTGTTTTTTTAATTCGCTCGAACGTTTTTTGCGCTGCCATTCACGGAAAAACTGCTTAACAAATTGAGGCACTAGGGACTTCCAAGACAGGGGCATAACGCGAAGATACATAAAAGCGAAACGAACCCAAGAAAACAAGGTCTAGGAAAATTCGCATCACAGTTGTCACTTAACTTGCAAATGACTATTTTTAGCTAAATTTTTTCGCATGAAAACACTACTTTTTGCAGCTACCTTATGTTTCTTCTTGAATACCAATGCCCAAACTACCGCTGAAGAGCGTGCAAGCTCCCAAAGCACCCGAATGAAAACCGAATTGAATTTAACCGACGACCAATACGCAAAGGTTTACGAAATCAATTTAGGTATCATTCAAAAAAACGACGGCATTAAAAATTCTACGTATTCGGAAGAAGTGAAAAAAGAAATCATTCGAAGCAATGAAATGGCTCGTCGCGCGATGTTTAAAGACGTTTTAACCGCAGCTCAATACGAAACGTTGGAGAAAAAAGCAGCAAAGGCGATTAAGAAAAAACGACGCGAAAAGGCAGAAAAAAAAGAGGTAAAAGATTAACCAGGACAAGCAAAATATAATCGATGAAAACAATTCTTCTCTCCTTGATGATTTTGTTAGGCAAAGGAACCAGCGATAAAGTCACCAAATGCGTTGAAATCAACTGCAAGAACACCAAATTTGTGGTCTCCATGACAGGAACCAACGAGGCAGATATCGCGAAACAAATCAAAAAACAGTACCCGAATTGCTCGTTCACCTACGTGGATAAGTCCCGTTGCAAGAATTAATGTTGGGGAAATAACCAACTGCGTTACGTAACTGTTCCTTGTTTTAATCGAATTACCTTTACTCAGCCCACTTATAGATACTTTTATAACCTAGCTGAACTTATCGCAGTCCCTCGTGTTTAGATACTCAACAAACGCATGGCACGAACAGGTTACGTATTCACTCCTTTTGAAGCTCCCGACCAAACACCCTTTGAGCGCCTCTTAGAGGTATTCAACGAGCTAATCACCCATACTTCGGGTGACGTGGACGAAGCCTTAGAATGGTTGGAAATCATTGATAAAGAATATGGATTAACTACGGAAGATTATACCCTGGAAGACTTCGTTGAAGACCTGAAGAAAAAAGGATATATACGAGAAGAACCCAAAACTACCGGGAACGGAAAACGCTCCATCACCGCCAAAACGGAACGCGCGCTGCGCAAAAATGCCATGGATCAACTTTTCGGTAACATTCGCAAAAACGGCATGGGAAATCACCGCTCCAAGAAAAGCGGACATGGGGATGAAGCCACTGGCGAATTCCGGAGTTTTCAATTCGGAGATTCCTTCGAACAAATTTCCATAACAGAAAGCCTCAAAAATGCGCAAATCAACCACGGAGCGGGAGAATTTCGGCTTGATGAAAACGACTTAGTGGTGGAAGACACCCACCATAAATCGCAAATGAGCACCGTGTTGATGATCGACATCAGCCACAGCATGATTTTATACGGCGAAGACCGCATAACCCCTGCCAAAAAAGTGGCGATGGCCCTGGCTGAATTGATTACCACCTGCTATCCGAAAGATACCTTGGACGTTATCGTGTTCGGCGACGATGCTTGGCCCATCAGCATTAAAGAACTGCCTTACTTAAACGTCGGTCCTTACCATACCAATACGGTTGCTGGACTCGAACTCGCCATGGACCTGCTGCGGAGAAAACGGAATACGAACAAACAAATCTTCATGATCACCGACGGTAAACCGAGCTGCCTTCGCATGCCGGACGGTCAATACTACAAAAACAGCAACGGCCTAGACCCCACCATCGTGGAGAAATGTTACAACATGGCGTCTCAGGCTCGAAAAATGCACATCCCCATTACCACCTTCATGATTGCCCAAGACCCCTATTTGCAAGCATTCGTGGAAGAATTCACGCAATCCAACAAGGGTAAGGCTTTTTTTACCGGATTAAAAGGCTTGGGGGAAATGATCTTTCACGACTACGAAAACAACCGAAAAAAACGAATTTCTTAAACCATGAACCACTCCACCTTGGGCGAATTAAAAGCCTCCGGCTATGTGCCGAAAAACATTAAAACCGAACTAAGGGATAATTTAACAACCAAATTGCGCAACGGCGAACCGACCTTTCCAGGAATGCACGGCTATGAGCACACAGTTATCCCGCAATTGGAACGGGCGATTTTATCCCAACACAACATCAATCTTCTCGGACTCCGAGGACAAGGAAAAACGCGCATTGCCCGAAGTTTAACCCAGTTATTGGATGAGTACATTCCCATAGTTCAGGGCAGCGAAATGAACGACGATCCCTTCCACCCCATTAGCCGCTACGCCAAAGACCTCATCGCGGAATTGGGCGATGATACCCCCATCGCTTGGATGCATCGAACGGAACGTTTTTTTGAAAAATTAGCCACCCCGGATGTGACCATCGCCGACCTCATTGGCGATATTGATCCCATAAAAGCCGCGAATCTAAAACTCAGCTACGCCGATGAACGTGTTATTCATTTTGGTATGATTCCACGTGCCAATCGCTGCATCTTTGTCATCAACGAACTTCCCGACTTGCAAGCAAGGATTCAAGTGGCCTTGTTCAATTTACTCGAAGAAGGCGACGTTCAAATCCGCGGTTTTAAGGTGCGTTTACCCTTAGAATTGCAGTTCATTTTTACCGCGAATCCCGAAGACTATACCAACCGAGGAAGCATCGTTACCCCGCTCAAGGATCGCATCGGATCGCAAATTCTCACGCACTATGCCCACGAAATTGCCATCGCAAAAAAAATAACTGAGCAAGAAACCGTGAAATCCTCAGAACGAGGCATCAAAATTCATGTTCCAGAATTGGCGAAAGACCTCATCGAACAAATAGCCTTCGAAGCTCGAAAAAGCGAGTATATCGACCAAAAAAGCGGAGTAAGTGCTCGGATGAGCATCACCGCTTACGAGAATTTAATCAGTACCGCAGAACGTAGGGCTCTGCTCAACCAAGAATCCTCGACCTGTATTAGGTACAGCGATTTAATGGGGATGATTCCTTCCATCATTGGAAAGATGGAATTGGTGTACGAGGGAGAACAAGAAGGAGCCGCCTATGTTGCGGAACACTTGATTTTAGAGGCGACAAAAACCCTGTTCCTACAGTATTTCCCGAAAATCGAAAAACTCAAAAAACAAGACCAAGAGTCCCCCTACGACGACGTCATTGATTGGTTTTCCGAAGCGAGTTCCTTTGAATTAGCGAATGAAACGAAGGAGAAAACCCACGTTAAATCCTTGCTATCCATAGAACCATTAATTCTGTTATTGCAGAAGTACCAACCGCAGGTAGCGACAAACGATGTTCCTTTTCTGTTGGAATTCATGATATGGGGATTGGTCGGATTCGAACAACTCTCCAAGAAAAAAACGACTACTGGACTGGCATTCAACGACCCTTACAATGAACTATTGAGGGGGATTTGATGCCTCGAAACACGCGTAGACTCAAAATCTTTTTTCGGCAGGCAGTTACTCCGAGCAAACCCAATACCTTACCGCGTCGACTCAGTAGGCCGATGGACGTATCGAAGGCGAACAGGAGTTACATAACAAGCTAAAACCCAAAACTACTCCTTGCGATGACTGAGTAGTCCGAAGGACGTATCGAAGGCAAGCTCAGGATTACGCTAGCGCGTGTTCCGCGTTGGGAGTTACATAACAAGCTAAACCCCTTCCCGCGTCGACTGAGTAGACCGAAGGACGTATCGAAGGCGAGCGGGAGTATGTTTTGTGTTTTTAGTCGCTCAGGATTACGCTAGCGCGTGTTCCGCGTTGGGAGTTACATAACAAGCTAAACCCCTTCCCGCGTCGACTGAGTAGA
>JAIXRC010000058.1 GCA_027485415.1 Cryomorphaceae bacterium
CGCTCTCGCTTTCATTCTCGTTTTGTTTTGTGACCCCGGCAGGATTACGCTACCGCGTGTTCCGTTGGATTGGTTCATGCCAAGCATAGAAACCCGAGCCTTGTTTCACAAGACTTTGTTTTGTGTTTTTATTTGTTTACGCCCATGAATAGTCGACACAATACAAAACACAAAACCCCGATGTAACCATCAGGGTTTCCTTTTGTGACCCCGGCAGGATTCTAACCTGCAACCCTCAGAGCCGAAATCTGATGCGCTATACAGTTGCGCCACGGAGCCAGTTTTGGCGTGTTAGCAACTGAAATACCCAACAGGGACAGTTGCGCCACGTAGCCAAATTGAAGGCAAAGATAACACTTAATTGTAGGTCTGCAAAAAGACGTCTTTTATAGTTAACCTTTATTATTTACCTTTATAGACTGAACAACATGCGAATTAAAATGAAAACCATATTACTCACCTTTTCTTTAGGGATTTGCGGAATGTTATCCGCACAAAACTGGCAATTTTTTGTTGATTCTATTCCTACCCTGTCTTCACCAAGGGCTTGTGATTTAAATAATGACGGGATCAAAGACCTGGTTTTTGGTGGAGGGACGGATGGGGTTTTCAGTAATAACGGTATTATGGCCATTAATGGTAACGACGGAACCCTTTTGTGGAAGCGACCAGCGCGCAACGAAGTTTTTGGAAGCGCCTTGTTTTTGGATATTACGAATGACGGAATTAAGGACGTTTTCATGGTAGGAAGACAAGCCCAATTGCTGGCTATCAATGGACAAAACGGCGCACTTTTGTGGGACTATTTTCCTTACAATGTAAATCCCGCAGACAGTGGGCTTTATAATTTTTACAACCCTCAATGGATTGACGATGTCAGCGGAGACGGCATTGTGGATTTGCTCGTAGCGAACGGAGGAGACCACTCCGCACCGGTTTGGGACACAACAAGACCTCCCGGGCATTTAATGGTCGTTAACAGTGTGAACGGTTCGCTCATTGCAAAAGCTGTAGTTCCAGACAGTGCGGAGACCTACTGTTCTCCGATTGTGGTAGATCTGAACGGTACAGGAACGAAGCATGTTCTATACGGCACAGGTGGAGAAACTTTAGGCGGTAGTTTTTGGGCCTGTCCTTTGATGAGTTTATTGAATAATACCCTTGCTCCCTCGATTCCTATCGTAACTGATCCTAACTTTGGCTTCATCGCTCCAGCATCTTTTTACAAAACAGCCATAGGGGAGTCCTATATTTACCTACAATCCTACAGCGGAGCATTATACAAAATAAAAGGTGGTGACCTCAGTGTTCAATGGAGCTATGATCTTCCAAACACAGAATCCAGCGCACAACCTGTTATTGGTAATTTCACCGGCAACAATACGCCCGATGTTTTTCTAAGCTTGGCAAAAGGAACAAGTTCAGGGTATACTGATTACTACCAAGTTTTGCTGGATGGAGCTACCGGACATGTGGTGCTCAAAGACAGTATTGGAAACCTTCAATTCGCCTCGGGTAATGCGGTGGATCTTAACAACGACGGAAGAGATGAAGCCGTACTATCCGTGAATTATTTTGAAAACGGTCACTGGAAACATCGATTACAATCTTTCGACTTTGTGGCCCATACCCTTCAGTCGTTGGTTCCAACCACTTCCGGGGTGAATTTAGGCTCAACACCCCTCTTCACTGATTTGGACGGTGATGCCAACCTTGACCTTGTTTATTTAGTTAAAAAGGATAGCCTAAATCCCGTGGCATGGAAGGGGGTCTACGCAAGAAAGCTAGAATTGAATAGTGTTTTTCCCAACACCGGAATTGCTTGGGGTAGTTATTTGGGAACCATGAATACTGGGGAGTATTTTAACACCAGTACGAATTGTGGGCCTGGAAGTCTTATTACCAGCGTTAGTATCAATCAGCCCACGTGTAATGGCACCTCCACTGGTTCCATTATTCCAACCGTTAATCTGGGCACCCCTCCTTACACTTACGTTTGGTCGAACGGCAGCACCGCAGCCCAATTAACCAACGTTCCTGCAGGCACCTACACGCTGCAGGTTACGGACAACGCCAATTGTTTTGAAATTTACACCACAACCTTGGTGGACCCGTATGTTATCACCTTCGGTGGAATTGTTCCGCCAACCTGTCCCGGAGATACCAATGGTCAGGCGGTAGTGAACAGCTCTGGTTGTCCGTGCATGTTCAGTACCTGCGTTTTTCTCTGGGAAAATGGAATTACCACAAAACCCAACTACACCCTAGGAGAAGGTTGGGCAACCATAACCATTACCCATCCGGACGGATGCATCGTTGTAGACTCTGTCTTCATTCCTTATTCATCGCCTGTTGTTGGAGGTAGTCAAATTACGGATGTTAGTTGCAATGGTCTCAACGACGGTTCTATTCAAGTAACCCCTGGTGGTGCTTCTGGTTTAACTTGTACTTGGAGTAATGGGAATGCAACTCCCGTTTTACCTTCATTATCTGCAGGAACCTATACCCTTTATGCCAGCGATTCAAGGCCCTGTTACGACACCTTGCAATTCACCGTAAATCAGCCGGATAGCATTACCGCAACTTTTACTGTTGCCCATGAAACCTGTTTCGATGCAAACAATGGTTCTATCCAAATCTTGCCAGCCGGAGGAGTTGGAGCCTATACCTACCAATCAAATGGCCTAACAGTAACGAATCCCATGGATTCCTTAGGAGCGGGAACCTATCCCATTAGCATTATCGATTCCAACAATTGTGTCTCTCCAATCTATATTCAAACAATTAATTCACCGTCTGCCCTATCCATAACCATCACTTCAACGCCGGAAAGTACCTTAAGCGCTCTTGATGGTACGGCAACCGCCAATGTGTCCGGGGGAACTCCGCCATATTCTTATCAATGGGACGACCCTAACCAACAGACGAATAATACCGCAACTTATCTTACACAGGGATGGTATATCGTTTCCGCCATAGATTCAAATTCTTGTTATATTTCAGATAGTGTTTTTATCGGCGTAACGGGAATAAGTGACCTAGAGTCCTCGCGATTAATTGCCTTTCCTAATCCCACCAACGGGGTTATAAAATTTAACTACCCAATTGAAAACTGGACATTGTTAGATGCCAATGGAAAAGCCCTTCAACAAGGTGTTTTTAATACCGAAATTGACTTAAATTCCTATTCTTCTGGTTCCTATACCCTTCAAATAACCGGAGCCGAAGCACCATTAAATTTTAAGGTTTTTAAAGTTTCCAATTGAAAATGAGGCGCCTGCTTCCTTTTTTACTCATCTCACTTCTCTACAGCAGTTGTTCAAAACAGCAAAAACGGGAAATTATTGGTGGCCCTGCAAGTTATGGCGACACCGTTCGCTTGGCCATACCGGAACCAATAAGCAGCTTACATCCACTTTATAACGACGATATTTACTCCCACAGAATTTTAAGTAATTTATTCGAACCCTTATTCGATGTAGACAATAAAACGCTTGCCATTATTCCCCGTTTAGCAGAACGATATGAATGGCGCGAAAATGGATCTCAACTTATTCTCCATATAAGAAAAGGCGTACAATTTCATGAAGACGATTGCTTTGAGGGTGACTCTAAGTTTCTTACCGCAAAAGATGTGAAATTTTCACTGGAAATGGCTTGTTCATCCGAAAAAATCAACCAGTCAAATAATGCTATATTAGGTTTAATCGTTGGAAGTAAAGATTATCATCTTAAAAAAGCAACGAATGTCGAAGGTATAAAAATCATAAACGATTATTGCATATCCCTTCATTTAACCGGACCGTATAAAAATTTACCCTTAATATTAAGCAGCAGTAAATATGGCATCTGTTCTCAAAAAGCCTTTTCGCATTATGGATCAAATATCATCTATCACCCTGTAGGAACGGGTCCCTTTATGTTATTGAAAAATCTAAAGCACCAAATTACGCTTACATACAATCCAGAATACTGGGAAAAGGATGCCTACGGAAATCAATTACCCTATTTAGAGGCCATACAATATCGGGTTTATCAAGGTTCTGATCTTGAAATCAGAGACTTTAGCCTTCAAAAACTCGATTTTTTATTAGATCTCCCTTCGGAAAAAATTAATGATGTATTTCAAGGGTCAAAAAAACCCTTTGCACACCGAGTACTCGTTGTGCCGGGGAGCAGCGTTGGAATGATCGTGCTAAATAAAGCCTATGCTTGTTTTAAGGACCCCAAGGTCAGGGAGGCAATTGACTTGGTCATTGATCGTGATTATATTGCATCGAGCATTTTAAACGGTGATGCAACAGCGGCCAAATGGGGCGTGGCTCCGCCAACCTCCTTTTACAAATCCGCACAATTGCCTGAAAAAAAGATCAATATCCCTCTTGCTCAAAAACTTATGAGAGCTGCCGGTTATACTGCGAATAAACCTTTCCCGGCATTGGATTTTTATGTGGCCGGGGATTACCCTGAACTTACCAAGAAATACTGCGATTATATAGTAAAAACGTTGCGTGAAACCTTGAATATTTCCATCCGTGTACATTATACCACGATGGAACGACGAATCAATGCCGTTGAAAGTAGAAAGGCTGGGCTTTGGAAGATTGCAATTAGTCCAGATTACCCTGATGCGACCTCATTATTTAGCTTGTTTTTGAGCAGCCAACCCTACGGTATTGAAAAAAATCTATTGTTACCAGAAGTTGATTCTAAAAGCTTTTCTCAGAAATTACAGTTTGCTTTTCAACAATCAAATAACGAACTTAAAAACAATTCATTGGCGGCTTGCGACTCCATATTAATGTCCGAGAAATGGGCCCTTCCGTTGGTTTATTGGGACAATATCATCATTCAAAACCTACGTGTTAGACAAATCAATATTTCCCCAATTGGAACTTTCGACTTTAAAAACACATACATTAAACCCCTTTAAGAATCTCTCGAATTTGATCTTCGACCCACCCTTTTCCCCAAGATTCTTTCTCTTCTTTTGTCCATAGCTCTGGATAAAAAATACGTTGTTGAAATTTCGGCGGCAAATATTTCTGCCAGTTGGTTCCTCCTGTTGCGGCAATGTCTTCATCGCTTTTGGATAAATACCGAACGGCCGATTTATAATGCGCCAAAGGCCAATATACGTTCACATTTAAATCATTGGTCTTCAAAGCATCTATTACTTTAATATCTTTTTGTTCTTCTGGCGCAAGTCTCTTATAAATTTGCCATAGATTTATTGATTTACAATGTTCTGAAAGAGCCAACAATTCTTCGTTATACCGATCTTCAAATTGTGTTAAGGTGAGCGTCTTTTTTCCTGTTTGTTGCTCCGTCGCACCATATTTCCAGTAAATAAAAGGGAATAACGTTGAGGGAGGTTCCGTGCCTGAAAAAGACTCCCTTTTATCGCGAGTCACTAAATTGATTAAATCCGTGCTGTAGAGTTCAATTTGACGGTATTGCACCGACTGAAAACCACTTGCAGGTAATAAGGCCATGCGAAAGCGTAAAAACTCTTTTTGATCCATTCCCTCAACCATGATGCTAAAACTGCGAATCAAAGCCTCAAAATATCGGTTTACACGATTAACCCGCATTAAAAAGCTATGTTGATCTGGATCCTTCTGTTGTCCTAGACAAACCAATTCTTGGATTGCCAATTTAAAATACAATTCTGTAATTTGATGATAACCAATAAAAACCACTTCATCCGGGAAGCTTGTTTTTGGTTTTTGAAGACTTAACAGAGTATCCAATTGAATATAATCCCAATATGTTGTAACCTCCGAATACAATAAGCCATCTAAATACGAGATTAAGTCTTGCCCAATGGCCTCATATTTAGCATTAAGTAAGCTCAGCCGCTCCTCTAATTCCTTCGTTATTTCCATTTTCTTTTGTAAATTGATGCTAAGATAATTGAATGTGTTCTGCGGTAATAGGTGCGCCATAAATATCCGTTGCATGTTGGTTAAAATAATCACTTCTTTCCGATGTGAAGAAGTCTATTTTAGTTCCGCGAACTAACCTCGATTCCATTTCCGAATGACGCATTAAATACTCTTTCAATTTGACCGCAACCAATGGACCCTGCTCAATAATCTTCGCCCGATCTCCTATAAGTTCTTCCAAAATAGATTTGATAATTGGATAATGCGTGCACGCCAAAAGAACGGTATCAATTTTTGCGTTTTTATTGAAAAGCTGTTCAACGTCCGTTGCTATAATCATCCTACCGGCGGCCGATTCATATTGACGCTCTTCAATTAAAGGCACCCATAATGGACAGGCATGTTGATAAACGCTCAACAATGGGCTAATTTTGGCCAATTCAAGGAGATAGGAGGCTGAATTAACCGTACCTTCTGTCCCGAAAATTCCCACATTTCCCGATTGCGTATACGAAGCAATTTCCTCGGTGCTCGGTCGAATAACTCCCAAAACGCGTTTCTTAGGTGCTATTCTTGGTAAATCTCTTTGTTGGATGGTTCTGAGTGCTTTGGCTGAAGCTGTATTGCATGCGAAAATCACCAACTCACACCCTTGATTAAATAAAAAATTCATCCCTTCAAGGGCATAATCGTAGATTAAATCGAACGACTTGTTTCCATAGGGAGCTCGTGCATTATCTCCGAAATAAACATATGAATAATCAGGGAGTTCCTCAACAATGGAACGCAATACGGTAAGTCCGCCGAAACCAGAATCGAATACGCCTATTTTTCCTTGAGCTATCACCTCAGCATAAAAAAAGGGCTCGCGCCCTTATTTGATATTATGGTTTTTTCATTGCTTCCGCATCCATGCGCAGCAATTCAACTTTGACCTCAGAAGTAATGTCAATACCCGTTTTGGAATAGAGAACGTTGGTAACATCAAGCACATAATTAACCTTTTTTCGATCTGCAACTATTTCAACTGCTTTTTGTAAACGATCAAGAATCGGTTGGTTATATTCGTTTGCCAATGTTTGCAGTTGCTGCTGCAAAAGAGACTGTGTCTGCTGGTAACGCTGCTCCATTCCCATGATTTTTTCCTGTTCTATTTTAAGCATGGTTGGCGTTAAATCGTCTTTTAAACCATCTAGTTTAACATAAGCATCATTGATTTGCTTTTCTAATACTCCTAGCTCATTTACACCGTCGTCTTGAAATTTTTTCAAATCTGCTTTTGCTTTAGCATAGGAGGGAAGGGAATCCAATAATCTTTGAGAATTAACGTGTGCCAATTTCATTTGAGCGGAAAAGGTAAAACTCGTTAGCACCAGAGCCAAACAGATAAATAGTCGTTTCATGTTCTAAATTTTAATTATTCTTTTGTAATTCCCATTTCTTCTAATACACTGTTGCTGATATCTGCATCCTTATCAGCATAAATCAAATTACTTTGATTCGATTTATCGAAAACGAACGTATATCCTTCCGCTTTGGCTACTTTTTTCATCGCGGTATAAATTCGGTCTTGTATCGGTTTAATGAGTTCTTGACGCTTAAGAAAATAATCTCCGTTTAATCCAAATCGTTGTGTTTGTAGATCAACGGTTTCTTTTTCTAGCTTGTCAATTTCCGATTTTCGCTTCGTTTTTTCTTCTGCAGGAAGTAAAATTTCTTCTTTATTAAAATTTTCCTTTTGGGTTTTTAACACCCCAAAACGATCTTCAATCTCTTTGGTCCAAGTTTCAGCAAGTTTATCCAATTTTTCTTTCGATTCAGCATATTCGGGTATACTGGAAAGGATGTAATCAGAATCGATAAAAGCAAACGTTTGACAGAGTGCCAACCTGCTTATAAACAACAAAATGAATAGGATAAAGGCTTTTGTCATGTACTTTAAAAGGAAAGCGAATTTACAATAATATTCTTAATTTCTACAATTCACCAAGGTTCATGCCAATCGTGAAACTTAGCTTTGGATAAAACCCTTTCTTTTGAATGGATGCATCTGACGGACCGTTATATCCTGAGGCCCAGGAATCAAGTCGATCAAAACCAAGGCCGTAATCCAACCCAAGCATTCCAAACATCGGCAAGAAAACACGTATACCAACTCCTGCAGCCCTTTTTACATTAAAGGGATTAAAGTTTTTAAACGTGGGATAGGTATTTCCCGCCTCCAAGAAACTGGTGACATAGAATGTTGCTTGTGGATTCAACGAGATGGGATACCTTAATTCAAGGGTATATTTGGCAATAATAGGGTCGGAGGACCCTGAGGATATCGCTTGATCTTCATAGCCTCGAAGCGCGATGATCTCTCTTCCTCCGAGTTGATTGACTCCTGTTAATCCACTACCCCCCATGGTAAACCGATCAAACGGGGTAATTCCTCGGGCTGAGTTGAATGCTCCAATATAACCAAATCCAAATCGGGACATTAAAACCAGTTTGCGGTTAGCACTTAATGGGGTATACCATTCGCCGGTAAACTTAAATTTGAAATATTCTAGAAAATAATAGCGCTCGGCTATGCTCGCTTTAGAATAATCAACATCCTTTTGAAAATAGGAATAAGGCAAAGTTGATTTTGCAGTAAAGGTGAAATTGGATCCGCTCTGTGGATAAATTGGGGCGCTTACCGAAGATCTTTGGAGTACGTACTTTAAGGCAATATCGTTAGAGTATCCTTTCGGAAAGAGGGGGAACCGGAAATCATTTACCACATCATAATATTGGTAGCTTAACTCGTAATACGCTGTAAAATAATCATCGGGCCACTTCTTTCTTCGTTGCAGACCTACCCCCACTCCAGAGATAGAAATTCCATTATACGCAGGATTAGTCCGAAACAATCCATTAGAAGACAAAGAGGTGTTGTTAATCCAAAAAGATAAAGCATTGGGTTTTTTGCCCCCCAACCATGGCTCAGTGAAAGAAAACGTATA
>JAIXRC010000066.1 GCA_027485415.1 Cryomorphaceae bacterium
GCAGGATATATGCTAAGAACTCGCGAACAAGGATCTGACCTATTCAAAGACCAACGACGGGAATAGAACTTGTATCGAACCTGGACTTCTTGAGCATTATTATCGAATCAAACAAAGAAGGAATCAATAGAAATCAATATTTTTATCCATTCTATTATTATATTATATCATATTATATCAACATAACATTCTATCAACATGAACATCCAACATCATGCAATCTTGTGCAAACGATATCGTAAAATCGTGGATTGTAACGCTGCACCCGAGGAGTGCCGGTGGGTCCCAAGAAGAAAGTGCCTTCCTGCGCCGGGTTTCGGCATCATCCCCCAAGCACAGCAGCAGCAACCGGTACAAGGCGGAAATCCCAATCCCGGAGATCATGCAACTAGGTGCAAGAGACACAAGCAGATTATCGCTTGTAATACGGCAGCCGACATATGTCACTGGGTACCAAGGCTAAAGTGCCTCCCAGGTCCAGTCCCTCCAGCGCCAGTTCCTCCCGTAAGAGCCCCAAAACCAAAGAGAACGACAAATACAAAGAGAACGACAAATACCAAAGAGGCTGTTGTCGCTGGCGGTAAAAGGGGCCAGGATGCAGCTTGGCTGACTTGGTATTGCCGGGAACATCCCAACGACGCAACGTTCTGTCAAAATGGTGCAGCGAGAAAGGCCAGTGCAGTGAAAAAGGACCTGATAAAAAGGCTGGAGCAGCAATGCGATGATATGCAAAACTTCCTTTCATCCGACGATTTCGACCAGAAGCAACCCGTTAGCCTGCTTCAGAGTGCCCTTCCGCTAGGGCCGGTAACAAGGGACAACAAGAAATCGTGCTTTATCGCAGACAACATGATGCGACATGTCATGTCCCATATCCTGGACAAGTATGGAGAAGACCAGGGACTGATTCAACACCCCTTCCGCAGAGACCACATGTTCACGATTGACGAGCTCAATAACATTATTGACAAGTACCTGCTGACCCTGAAAGAAAACCCTACAACCATCTTGCCTCATTACATCACGTTTTTCTACGAAACGAGTGAAAACCTAATGATCAACCCTGAACTGGAGCACATCGTCGACCATCCCGATTTCAAGATGGACATAAGCAAGCTTGTTGCTGTCACGCTAGTGTGCGACGGCACCCCATTTGCATCCTTGAATCCTAAAAGCCCACTGAGCCAAGGCCGTGTCATTGTGCATAATGCTATTAATCCGATTATCATTCCCCATTTCAAGAAATCCGATCTATGGCGACATGGCAATAATGCACCCAACGCAAACTACGATCACTATCAGCTCATTGAAGCCATGAATATCCTGGCTCGTTGCAATATGATCTTCCGCATTCCGAATGACCCATATAGCGGCTTTCAAACATCGTTCATTCAACAGCTCAAGAATTCATACCTGGCCTGGTGGCTTGGAGACGTCAACGTCAACGTCACTCAGGCAAATGGTAGAGTCTGGACATATAACGTGAAAAAGCTTAATACAAGAGCCTTGACGACCTCGTACAATGCAGTCAAGGCCCTGTTGCAAGAAGCACGCAGGAGAAACCCAAAAATCGTGTTGCCAACTTCCTTTAAAAAGGCATAAACATGTATAATAATAAACAAATAATATCATTATTCGTGTATAGGCCTTTACCAGGGCATCCACGCTATATGGTAGCATTTTACAAAAACGGATATAGTGAGAATCAAAAGTAAAATAGCCTACTTGTTCTCATCGTCATCGTCATCGTCATTTTTATCATTTTTCATTTTCCTCTCATTGCTATCCGATCTTGCGTATACCAAATAATAAATGTAAATGGAAACCCATGCCAGTGTAAAAATTCCGGCAACAGTCAACCATGTCCCATGGCCGGCTTTATCAACGCAATCATATGACATCATGACGCTGAGGGGTAGCAAGCAAGTCATTAGGGTACTTTGAACTATTATTAGAGCGGTAGTTAATAGGCCATCTTCATTGACCGTGTAGGCAAATGCATTGAAAAACATCAGTGCATTCAGAGGAAGAATAAGCGTCATGACAGGTACAACATTGTTACACAGAGGACTATCAATCATGAATGCAACTTTGTATTATATACAAGTAATGTGTACAAATATTACTTGTATATAGTAAAATATTCATATGATATATACTCGTAATAATTTGGATTAATTTGGATTAGATATCATGACGCATGGTAAAGTACCATGGCATCAACGGTGCAGTGCTCTGGAAGCTGCCGAAGCTCAGAAAAGAGCACGTAAATAAGACCCTCTGCGATATCTGAAAGTAGATCCTTTACAGTAATCACCGGCATCAGTTCATTCTGTGAAGAGATCACATTTAAATAGTCTGGATCGTCCCTGGATGTGTCATCGTCTGCCTTGGCAGAGCGGAACCCAGATAACCTCACGATGGACCCCTTGGTAAACATGTCTGCATCTTCTGGAGATACAAAAACCCCATCCTTTCCAGCAATATGGTATCGTAGGTTCCTCGTCTTGAAATGTGTCCTGGTATTGGACTTTTTGAACCTGAATTTTGAATTACCCATTAATTATTATACTATAATTATGATTATTATGATGATTATGATGAGAATGCAACAATGCAAATATTAATAAATATAACGTTTGTTTTAAGTATTATAGGATGTAGTAGTAGTGCTATGCTATGCTTACATGGTCTGCTTGAACTGCTTGATCCGTGCTAGGAAAGCCGCAATCTCAGGATCTTGAGACGCTGCCGGGTTACGAACATAACTGTCCATCTTGCGCAAGGGCACATTGTTCAAACGCAGCTTCTTCTCGGCTCCGGTCCGTACGTTGTGTCTGACAAACACGAGGCGACGAATGATCAGATCACGTACATCGTGCATGCCTGCGAATGCCTCTGATTTGTCCAGGAACGTGATGACAACGTTGTGCAGGTCGACGGGGTACTTGAGCCCTGGATACAACTTCAAAATTCCCGTACACAGGGAACCAGGTACGCACCCATCTTCGCGCGTACCCTGAAAGGTCTTGTCTAGGCCCTTGTTCGGCATCATGCTGATCATCAGATAGCCAACGACTTTCCCGATGGCAGGTGTATCCGGTTGCCGAAGTTCGGTGCCCCAAAGGCCAGTGACAAGGAGAAATTTGCTGATAATCTCCTCGAATATGCGGATCTGTGACGTTTTCCACATGAAAACGAAAGAATCATTTGCCGCAAGATTCTCCTCTGTCACATGATGGTTATTATTGTTCGCATAATTTGACAAATTGCTGGAAATTTCTTGACGCGGCTCATTACGTTGATTCCGTTGTTGTACTGTTCTGTTCTGACGTTGCACTTGTTGCCGTTGTTCGGTACGCTCTGAATACTGTGGTTTTTCTTGGGCATATCGTTGTTGTTGATTATATTGTTGCCTTTGTTGTTCTTGGTCATATTGCGGATATTGTTGTCTTTGTTGCTGGTCATATTGTTGCCTTTGTTGTTCTTGGTCATATCGTTGTTGCTGATCATATTGCGGATATTGCTGCTGGTATGTATACCTATACCAATATCCTTGCCGCACTTTTGCAGCGTCAAAAAACGGGTAAGGGTTCGGTAATTGATATCTCTATGCTGGAGGCGCTCGGCGAGTGGATGGGTTACCCGATGTATTACAGCATGGATGGCGCCTCTCCCCCGCCCCGAACCGGAGCTGCTCACGCCACGATCTTTCCCTATGGCCCATACCAGGCAGGTGATGGCAAAACGGTCATGCTTGGTTTGCAAAATGAACGCGAATGGGCCCTTTTTTGTGAAAAGGTATTAAACCAGCC
>JAIXRC010000040.1 GCA_027485415.1 Cryomorphaceae bacterium
AAACAAAAGGCATAAGCAACAATTCTCATTTGATTATTCGAGCGAAAAATAATTCGTGGGGAGCTTATGTTTACCATAAATTCGCGGAATTATTTGGAGAAAAATACGACGATTGGGTTTCGAATAACAGCTCTAAGAATAAAGCACAATTGGATAAAAGCTTAAATAAAACAGGAATATTAATGGATGTGGAGGTTTATCACAATAAACGGTGGAAGAAAATAGATCAACTCCAATTAGTTGGAGAAAAAGGGTTTAACAACATTGCGGTCAAAGTTCCGGAAGAATTCCTCAACGATGAAACACTGCAGATTCGCTTGAAGGCTGGTTTCCGTTTTTGGGAGGTTGACCAAGTCGTTTTGGCAGAAACCGATTCCCAAGGACTGGAGGTAGAGGAGTACTCCGCGGTTGCAACGAACGATGCCTTTTTAAATGCAGGTGACCAGATTGCTACGAACGATGATTCCTATTTTATACATCAAAAAGGAGATGCTCCATTATCGCTTTCGTTTGAAGGGCTTAAAGCGCTCCCAAGAACCTTGTTTCTTAAAAGTAAAGGATATTACCGCAACCATAAAAGCTTCGAGGGTAAACCAGATTATTTAACCTTACTTGGGATTAATCGCAAGGGCGGATTGTCCGCTTTTTCACGAGCTCAATTCCAAGAAATGATGGTCTTGAATCGGTATTTTGCCGAAATCCCTAAAAACTAAAACCTAAATAATATGGCGCCTCGAATAAAGCATTTGATATTCATCATGGCATTGGTTCCTTTTTGGTCCTTCGCTCAGGATACCTTGATTGATAAAAAAGGCAATCAACGCATCGGAAAAATATTATCGGTTGATGAGTTATCTAATTTACTCACCTTACAAACTGAACAAGGAACTGTGGTGTTTAAATTGTCGGAATTAAAATACGTTTCCAACCGTGAAGTTAAAAATCCGAAAGAAGGTACTTTGCCAAATGCTACACCTGTTTATACCACGCATTTCCATGGTACTCGCTCGAATTATATTCCTCCGAAATACACGTACAGCCCATACAGTGTTGGGTGGAATATTATTCCTTTGTTGAATTTTCTTCCCAAGGATTCTGAGAATGGTCGATATGCCTCCAACCGAACCCTTGAACTTTTTGCTCAACGAGAAATCAATGACAAATTTGCCATTCGTGTCCCTTTGAGAATAGGGCTGAATCCGATATCGAAAGAAATGATCTCGGGAGATTACGGTATTTATTCCAAAGAAATTATAGGGGATATAGGGGTAGAGCCTTTATTTAATCTCAATGGATTTAAACAATTAACTTGGATTTTTGCGCCTCAATTCAGTTTCGGTAGAGCCAGAGCTGCTTACATTAAATCACCGGATTCCCTTGCGGGCCCTGTTTATAATTATTTACCAATGGGCGACTATTCCTATATCAGAGCGGGCTTTTCAACGGGTTTACAGTTGAATGTTACCCGAACGATTCAGTTTGGTTTAGAGCTGTCAGCCTATTTAGCCAACAATTTTATGCCAAGTTATTATGTAAATGCTTATTCATATGGTTATCAAAGACTTTATGGAGGAATTGGATTTAGAGGGTTTTTGTCCTATCGCTTTGGAGGACGATTAAAGGAGTAATCCCTTACAGCAGCGGGTTTATGTCAATTTATATCCGCTATAGCCCCCATGCATTTAATTCCATCAATCGCCGCTGAAACTATGCCCCCAGCATAACCCGCACCTTCGGCACAGGGGTATAAGTTGGTGATTTCTACATGGTGCAATTTCTCTCGATCTCTTGGAATTAAAATAGGAGAGGAGGTTCGCGATTCTGGAGCATGAACCACGGCATCATTGGTTAAAAATCCGGGCATTTTTCGGTCAAAAGCGCGAAAAGCTTTTTGCAATCGATGGGCCACAAAAGAAGGTAGTAGTAGATCTAAGCGAACACTTTCAATGCCAGGTGTATAGCTCGAACGAGGAAAATCCACCGACTGCCGACCCTCCACAAAATCCAATAACCTTTGCCCCGGAACTTTTTGATTATTACCAGTCGCATCATGGCATGTTTTTTCGACCATTTTTTGGAAATCTAAACAAACAAACGGATCTTCTGGGTTCGAAAAGTCCGAAGGGTCAATTGCTACTACAATTCCCGAATTAGCATAGGGATTGTTGCGTTTTGATGGAGACCATCCATTGGTTACCACCTCTCCATTTTTTGTAGCACAAGGAGCGATAATGCCCCCGGGACACATGCAAAAGGAATAAACGCCTTTTCCTTCTACCTGTTCTACTAAGCTGTAGGAGGCTGGTGGGATAAATTGGTCATTCACCCGTCCATGGTACTGAATTCGATCAATTAGTTCTTGTGAATGCTCCACGCGCACACCCAACGCAAATGGTTTTGCAAGGAGTTTAATCCCTTCCCGATGCAATGTATAAAATACGTCTCTTGCGGAATGACCCGTAGCTAAAATGACATGTTGTGTAGGGATCCATTTTTGACCATTAATTTCAAGGTGAGTCACCTTATGTTTCGCTGTTCTTAAACCCGTGAGTTGGCTGTTAAAGTGTATTTCGCCACCTTGCGCTAAAATGCACTCTCGAATATTTTCAATAATCTTCGGTAACTTATTGGTCCCAATATGAGGGTGGGCATCCACCAAAATGTTTTCATCGGCGCCAAAATGAACCAAAATTTCTAAAATTAAATCAACCTCACCGCGTTTTTTCGACCGAGTGTAGAGTTTTCCATCGGAATAGGTACCTGCACCACCTTCACCAAAACAATAATTTGATTCTTCATTAAGGACTTGGTGCCGTGCAATCAATGCTAAATCCCTTCGACGAGCACGCACATTTTTACCTCTTTCGAAAATCACAGGTTTATATCCCAATAAAATGGCCTTTAAAGCGGCAAAAAGCCCGGCGGGACCCGCACCAACAATATGAATTTCCGGGGATTTATTCACCTTGTGGAATGAGAAATTCCTTACGCGCGGTGGGAGAGGTTCTTTGGAATATTCCAGGGTGACATTGATTTTTATGTTGCGTGATCGGGCATCAATGCTTCTTTTTTTCCAACGGAAATAGGGGTATTCTTTACCACACTCGCGAAGCAGCATTTGTTGAATAAATTCCGTGCTTTGAGCTTCCTCTGGAGTGCAGGTGAAGGTAAGCGTATAGATCATCCCTCAAAGATAAAGGAAACAACCCAACCGCGGTTGTATAGATTTCGAATAGGTGCAGCGATATAGGTGTTGTCTTTTACAAAGCTGTTACCAAATCCATGGGTGAATTTTAATTCTACTCCAAATTTAAAGTAAGGCGCAAAA
The DNA here is from genome assembly GCA_027485415.1 of Cryomorphaceae bacterium. Classification (GTDB taxonomy): domain Bacteria; phylum Bacteroidota; class Bacteroidia; order Flavobacteriales_D; family Crocinitomicaceae; genus UBA952. The sequence goes on from JAIXRC010000040.1 coordinate 3,329, forward strand.
AACTCGAGTCCGGCCCCAATTTGTCCTTGCCAATCAATGCGTTTAATTTTAATGTAAGGATCAATGTAGTCTTGTGAGGCTTTTTCTTGGGATTGCAAATCAATGGAATATTGTCCGCCGACCAGACAATAGGCTGCAAAATTGTTAAGTCGTCGCGTTCTGAACTGCAGCATTAATGGAAAATCCAGATTGGTAGAGTTCACCCGTTCGTCCTCTAAACGATACCCTAGCTTGGTGGTGTCTTCAAATTTATATTTAATGGATCTTTCTTGAAAGGATATGGTGGGAATAAACCGCAATCGAACCATGGGGGTTCCGAGCCTCATCGTTGTTAATATCCCAAGTTGACCCCCAGGTTGAGCGTCGTTTTCAACGGATAACAATCCGTAATTTTGGTAGTTGTTCAACTCCGGATAAAGGGTGAAATCAGAAGAATTGAAACCCAGCATGAACCCGAAATGAAAAAGTCGGCGGTCAAAATTCTTGTAGCGTTCTTGTTTAAACCGTTGACCAAACAAGCCTAAAGGCAAAAACATTAAACTAAAAATGAGCTTTCGAAACATCGGTTGGACTAACGTAAAAATACCGATTAAGTTGCATTATTTGAGACCGGTGTACAAGGTTGCGATACCTCCACTCAACGTTTTAGCGGTTACCGACCGGTAACCTATCTTTTCGAGAATATCGGTAAACTCTTTTCCTTCAGGAAAAACGTTAACACTTTCCGGTAAATAGGCATAGGCTTTTTCATCTTTGGCAATACGTTTACCAAAGAACGGAATAATGTATTTTGAATACCATTGAAAGGTCTGTTTTACGGGGAATTTTTTCGGTTTAGAAAATTCTAAGATGGCAATTTTACCAGCGTTTCGTGTAACCCGAAGCATTTCAGAAAGCCCTTGCTCTAAATTTTCAAAATTTCGAACCCCAAATGCCACCGTAACGGCATCAAAGCAACCGTCTTCATACGGCAAGTTTTCCGAATCGCCATGTTGCATATCAATGATGTGATCTATTTTACGCTCCACCATTTTCTTTTTACCAACTTCGAGCATTCCCTTGGAAATGTCTAGGCCAATTATCTTTTCAGGGTTTAACTTCAACAAGGCTATGGCAAAGTCGCCAGTCCCCGTTGCAATATCCAATATCACTTTTGGTTGAATTTCTTGGAGGGCCTTCACTGCTTTTCTACGCCAAATTCGATCGATTCCAAACGATAAAAAATGGTTCATAAAATCGTAGCGAGCGGAAATATTGTCGAACATCGACGTTACTTCCTCTTTTTTCGATTGTTCTGTGTTGTAGGGTTTTACTACGGGCTTACTCATTAAATTCGTTCAGTTTAATCGCTTCTTCCAATAACTTCTTTGAATTAACACTTACCACTCCAGAGTGTTCACATACTAAACCTCCTGCTAAATTTGCTAATGCCGCAACCTGCTGATGATTCATCCCGGAGCAAAGAGCTAAAGCGGCTACCGAAATTACCGTATCTCCAGCGCCACTCACGTCGGTAATCTTACGGAAATGGGCGGGTATAACCACCTGTTCTTCACCGTCATCCACAAATACTCCAAATTCTGACAACGTGATTAAGGATAATCGATGATGCAACTTTTTACGTAATTCTGAACTAGCACTTACCAAAGAGGAAAGTTCTTTTGGGTCTATTTCTATTTCTAAGCCCTCTTTAAGTTCTTTAAGATTAGGTTTGAATAAATCGACTGCTTCAAAAGCAAAGAAATGGTCTTTTTTCGGGTCGACGCAGGTAAGTACGCCGTTTTCTTTCGCAAGGGATATGCACTCGGTTATCACGCTTTCTGTTAGCACGCCTTTGTTATAATCTTCAAAAATCAGGGCATCGATTCCGCTTTCAATGAATGCTTGAACCTTTGATACTAGCTTTTCAGATAGGTTTTTATTCAGAGGGCTGATATCTTCTTGATCAATTCTTAGTAAATGCTGTGAACCCGATAATACGCGTGTTTTTACGGTGGTTTTCCTCGAGGTTTCTTGTAAAATACCTGAACAGTTAATCTCTGAAGTTTCTAATAATTGGATCAATTTTTTTCCTTGCTCATCGTCACCGATTACGGAACAAATATGCACTTGAGCTCCCAACGATTTAAGATTTAATGCTACGTTAGCTGCGCCGCCTAGTCGTTGTTCTTCATGGTTTAACAACAAAACGGGCACGGGTGCTTCAGGACTCATGCGGTGTACTTTACCCATCACATAGGCATCGAGCATCACATCGCCAATTATCGCAATTCGTTTGGAAGAAAACTGTGCAAAAACCTCGGTTAAGTTCATTGGCCCAACTTAGAAAGCGCCTCGGTTAATCGTTCCATAGCGATAGATAATTGTTCTTCGGATGTTGCATAGCTGATGCGGATGCATTTTGGAGCGCCAAAACCATTTCCATCCACCAAGGCAATGTTGGCTTCTTGGAGCAGGTACATGCATAAATCGTTGCCATTGGCTATGGTATAATTTTGATAGCTTGTGCCGAAATATGCCGATACATCTGGGAAAAGATAAAAAGCACCCGTGGGTTTATTTACCTTAATACCAGGAATCTTTTGCAAATAACCCAACACCAAATCCCGTCGCTTTTCGAACTGGTTCACCATGTCTTGGAGTATTTGTGGATTAGCATCCATCGCCACCATGGCAGCCCGCTGGGTAATTGAGTTGGTACCAGAGGTAAATTGTCCTTGGATTTTATTGCAGGCATCAGCAATGGTTTTACTCGACGCCAGATAGCCGAGTCTCCATCCCGTCATGGCCCAAGCTTTAGACGCGCCATTAACTGTTATTACCTGCTCGAAAATTGAAGGAAATTCCGCGAGACTATGATGCCCACCCGCAAAATTTATATGTTCGTAAATTTCATCTGAAAGAGCTGCAATGTTAGGATGTTTCTCCAGAACCTGTGCTAAAGAGAACAATTCCTCTTTGGTATACACCGAACCTGTTGGATTGCACGGCGACGAGAAAATGAACATTTTAGTTTTGGAGCTGATCGCCTCCTCGAACTGTTGACCCGTGATTTTATAGTCTTGTTCTACCGACGCTTCAATAATTACCGGTATGCCACCGGCCAATTTTACGATTTCGATGTAAGAAACCCAGTACGGAGCGGGAATAATTACTTCGTCTCCGGGGTTTACTAGACTTAATACCGCGTTAGCAATGGCCTGTTTCGCTCCGGTTGAAACGACAATTTGATCTTTTGAATAGGTTAGTCCATTGTCACGAAGGAGTTTATGGGCAATTTTTTCACGAAGTTCATCGTAACCAGCAACGGGGGTATAGGTCGTATAATTTTGCTCAATGGCTCGGATTGCTTCGTCTTTTATAAATTGTGGGGTATGGAAATCGGGTTCACCTAAGGAAAGAGAAATAATGTCTTTTCCTTCTGCTCGTAGTGTTCTACTGAGTCGAGCCATGGCCAAGGTGGCCGATTCTTCCATGGCATTCAGTCGATTCGACAGTGATATCATACAACAAAGGTAACAATTCTTACGGATGGTCAATCCAAGAGGTCAGGTCTGCGCTCTTGCGTCCTTTTTAAAGCTTGCTCTTCTCGCCAAACTTCAATCTCTTTGAAATTCCCTTTAAGTAATATCTCGGGAACCCTATGTCCTTGAAATTCAGGAGGCCGTGTGTAAACAGGTGGTGCCAACAGGTGGTCTTGAAAACTGTCGGTAAGCGCGGAGGTTTCATCGCTTAAAACGCCGGGTATTAATCGGATGATTGAATCCACCATCACAGCAGCCGCGAGTTCTCCACCTGATAATACATAGGACCCTATCGAAATTTCTTTGGTAATAAAAATCTCGCGCACTCTTTCATCCACTCCTTTGTAATGCCCGCACAATACAATGATGTTCTGAAAAGTTGAAAGGCGATTGCTGGTTCCTTGTTCCAGTAGCTCGCCATCAGGGGTCATGTAGATTATTTCGTCGTAAGTTCTTTCTTTCTTCAAAGCTTCTATACAAGAGGCAATGGGTTCAATTCGCATTACCATTCCGGCACCACCTCCATATTGATAGTCATCAACGTTTTTATGCTTGTCAGTAGAATAATCTCGAAGGTTGTGGAGGTGAATTTCAACCAATCCTTTTTCTTGGGCGCGTTTTAAAATGGAATCTGAGAAGGGTCCTTCAAACAATTTTGGCAACACCGTTATTACATCAATTCGCATGCTCAAAGGTAGGAAAACCTCTTCAATTCATCTACAAATCATACCTTTGCAACAACATGAAGGGCTTAATTTTTACCGTTTTTATGGCAATGTTCTTTTCCGTTCTGGGACAAAATTCGTGGACGAGAAATACCAGTCCGGATTATCGCACCCTGATTCAGCATTTGAAAAAGTTGGATCAGCAAAGTGAACGAATAATGCTCTTGAACATGGGGCCCTCGGATGTTCCCGGACTACCAATATACTTATGTGTGCTAAATCCTGCGAAGGATTCCATTTCGACCATCCTAAAAGCCCAAAGAGGGACAACATTGTTGTTTAATAATGCCATACATCCTGGGGAACCCGATGGAATTAATGCGTGTTTAATTTACACGGAAAACTACCTAAAACTTGACAGCGTCAATCCAATGGATCCTTTAGTGGCTTTTATTCCTGCTTACAACGTAGGAGGGATGTTGAATCGAAGTGCTACAAGTCGAGCTAATCAAAACGGTCCTTTGGAATATGGTTTTCGCGGGAATGCTCAGAATTTGGATTTAAACCGAGACTTTACCAAAATGGACAGCGAGAATGCTCGGACATTTGATACTATTTTTCATGCCCTTAAACCCGATATTTTTGTAGATAATCATGTGTCCAATGGAGCGGATTATCAATATACTTTAACTTATATTTCATCGTTGAGGGAGAGAATAGCTCCTTCCTTACGAAAGCTCATGTATGGATCCATGTTGCCGCAGTTAACCCAGGATTTAAAGGCCGCGAAATGGGATCTATTTCCATACGTCGAAACCGTGAAAGAAATACCGGATTCTGGCATTTACCAATTCAATGATTTACCTCGTTATGCGATGGGATATGCTTCCTTATTCAATACGCTTTCGTTTACTGTCGAAACCCACATGTTAAAACCCTTTCCGAACCGGGTTCGAGCAACCCATGATTTTATGCAGTCACTGATTGCTTGGTCCGTTAAAAATTCACGTGTTATTGAATCAGTACGCGAAAATGCCCATGAATGGGAGGGGAGTCAATCCTATTTTAACTATAACTTTCAACGATCTACGGTCTATGATTCCATCTTATTCAAAGGTTTTAAAGCCATAGTAGACACGAATGAGATTACGGGACTGGGGCATTTGAAATATGACCAAAAGCAACCTTATCAAAAGATGATTCCTTTTTACAAAACGTATAACGCGATGGATTCCGTGGCTATTCCGAAATTCTACATTATACGTGGGCAAGAAACTCGGATTATTGAACAGCTAAAAGCCAATGGTATTTTAATGGATGAATTAAAAACAGAGAAGAAATTAATGGTATATGCACAAGTTGTCAAATCCTTTGATGCGATTTCAAAGCCCTATGAGGGGCATTATATGCATGTAAATAAAGAAATTAAACGGCAAAAAATGTGGTTCACTTTTCAAGCCGGCGATGTGATCATTCCAACCAATCAAAATGGATCACTTTTTTTACATTCAGTTTTGCAACCAGAGGCCGAAGATTCCAATTTTACTTGGAATTTTTTTGATTCCTACTTGCAGGAGAAGGAGTATTTCTCCAATTATGTTTTCGTGGATAAAATCAGAGCTTTACTTAAGTCACAACCAGAATTAAAACAAGAATTCGAGGCCAAAAAGGCGAGTGATGCTGAATTTGCTGCTTCCGAGTGGCAGCAGTTGTACTTCTTATATCAACATAGCCCTTATTTTGAGCCAAGCTATATGATGCTTCCGGTATTTGAATTAAAATGATTCCCGCTCCGAACAAAGATGGAGTAATATAGCACGATCGTTTTCGCATAGGGATCGATTTCGCCGGGCCATCATGCTTTCGATTCCTTCGATTGCCTTATCATATCGATATGGAAACAACCTATTCGGTTCGCCAAAACTAAAACTTGGAATGTGTTTTTTAAAAAAACCTGGCCCATAAATATTACAGGCTACGCCAACGGCAGTTCCGGTATTGAACATGGTATTTATACCGCATTTCGAATGGTCTCCCATGTGCAAACCCACAAATTGTTCTCCACTCGAAATGGTTTTTCCGGTAGCGTAATCGTGCACTTCTACCGTACCATAATTATTCATCAAATTCGACGCATTCGTATCGGCTCCAATGTTGCACCATGAACTGATGTATCCGTTACCCAAAAATCCATCGTGGGATTTATTGGAGAAAGATTCGAAAATTACGTTGTTGATTTCCCCGCCTACTTTGCAATCCGGACCAATTGTAGTAGCTCCATATACTTTTGCTCCCATCTTGACTTGAGATCTTTCCCCCAAACTAAACGGTCCACGAATCATAGAACCTTCCATGATTTCGGAATTAGCAGCAAGGTAGATTGGACCGTTGGTGGTATTAAAAGTTGCATCTATTGCGATGGCTCCTTGTTCCATAAAAAACATTTCCTTTGGGCCAATAATCCGGCAATGTGAGGGTAAATCAGCTGAAACACGTCCATGCGTAATTTGTTGGTAATCCAGCAGGGTTATTTCAGCGTTTAATTTCGGTAAATCCCATCGGTTTTGCAGGGTGTATAATTGAGAATCAATCGTCTTTTCATGGATTTGCTGATCGCCGCATTGCGCAATAATGGTATTCATGCACGTAAGAAATTCACCCTCACGTAGCATTTTCAATTGTTGAATGAACGATGTTGTAGGAATGATTCCAGCATCTACAATAATGGCATCTTCCAAAGGTAAATACGACCTTGATAAATAGTCAACTGTAAGAAAACCTATTTCGATGTCAGGTTCCTGTTGACGGTATCGCTCCGAATTAGTTAAAATACCGCAACGCAAAAACGAAGCAGGTTTATATAGGGTATGGGGAGCTAAAGAACGATGTAAATGACGGTCATCTAAATTAATTCGCAGCGGCATGGCTAGGGTTTTTACTGAAAATAAAAAGGAGGATAAAGGTAATTATACCGTTAATGATTAACATTTCATTGCCAAATTGATACGAACCGAATAGCTCGGCGGAATAAAATTTTAAACCATAACATATTACCGGCGAGAGCAGGGTGAGGTACACAACGCTAGGGGATATGAATTGACGTTTGGTGAGAATACCAAACGAAAATAATCCGAGCAAGGGACCGTAAGTAAACGCAGCAATGTCAAAAATTAAATCCACAATACTTTTATTATCCAAGGCTTTAAAAAAGAATACCAATAAGGTGAATATAAAAGCAAACCCAAGGTGCACGCGTTGTTTTATGCGTCTTTTTTCTCCCTCAGAACGGTCGGTTTTATCGAAGCCTAAAACATCAATACAATAGGAAGAAGTTAATGCAGTTATAGCGCCATCGACGGAAGGAAACAGCGCAGAAATTAATCCAATTATGAAAATAACAAAAACCCCAAAAGGGAGATAGTCCTGCACCAAACGAGGGAATAAATCATCTGGAGCAAGACGGAGACCGTGTTGACTCGCATAAAGGGTAAGGACACCTCCTAAAACTAAAAACAGCGCATTCACGATTAAAAGTGTAAGACTGAAAACTACCATGTTTTTTTGCGCATCTCGTAAGGTTTTTACACTAATATTCTTTTGCATCATTTCTTGATCCAAGCCGGTCATGGCAATCGAAATAAAAGCGCCTCCAAGTAAATGCTTCCAAAAGTAATCCCCTTTTAAGGGATTTGTTTCTAGAATATTCAAAAGATTATTGGAGTTCAAAGAGGAAAACACATCGGACCAATCCATGCCTAATTTTTGCTGAAAACTGATTACGCAAACCAACAATGCCAAGAGCATGAACGAAGTTTGTAATGTATCGGTCCAAACAATGGTTTTTACACCACCCTTTAAGGTGTATGCAACAATCATAGCGATAATAATCAGGGTTGTCAATGCGAAAGGAATACCTAATTTTTCAAAAATAAAAAGCTGTAATACATTGATTACCAAGTACAAACGAACGGTAGCCCCTAAACAACGAGATAGAATAAAATAACCTGCTCCCCAACGGTAAGCATTTAACCCTAAACGTCGCTCAAGATAGGTGTATATAGACGTCAGTTGCATTCTGTAATATATAGGAAGTAAAACGAAGGCTACTACAAAATAACCTAGGAAAAAGCCTAAGACTAATTGATAATAGTGCCAACCTGATGCCATGACTTTACCGGGAACCGAAATAAAGGTGACACCTGATAGGGAGGTGCCTATCATCCCAAAAGCTACCAAGTACCACGGGCTTTTTTTATCTCCGGAAAAAAAACTTTGCGTTGTGGCGTTTTTTGATGTAGAATACGATATCCAATATAAAATACCGAAATATACCAATAACAAAGCCGCAAGTAGAGTATTTTCCATGGGTTAAAAATACACTTTTATTCGTGATTCCATGGAGCTAGGATTCTGTAACAATTCATAGTTCGACAATTTGAATATCGAGTAATATTATCTTTGCTACAAAAAGAACCTTATGAACGAGATTTTTGCCTATATAATTATCGTAGTTGCTGCCCTCATGGCCCTTGTTATTGTGACCTTGAACTTCCAAAAACAGCTCAGTGCGAAAGACGCGCTTATCATGCAATCCGAATTATTAAAGCAGCGCCAATCTATTTTTATCCCGCATAAAATGGAGGCTTACCAACGTGTAATTCTCTACATGGAGAGAATTCATCCTTCCGCCTTGGCCTTCCGTCTGAATAACCCCACTTTAAACGCCCACGGTTTGCAGTCCTTAATGCTTAAATCTATCCGTGAGGAATACGACCATAATTTAGGGCAACAGATGTTTATTTCCTCAAATGCATGGCAGTTAGTTAATACAGCGAAAGAAGAAACCGTTAAACTCATCAACATTGTTTCCGGGCAATTACAAGAGAACGCCACTTCCCTTGAATTTGCAACTCAGCTTATAACAACAACGGCAGAGGTAAAACCCCTGCCGTCTGAAATTGCGATTGAAGCGCTTAAAGCTGAATTTCAGCGCTTGATGTAATTATCGAACTACGTGGATGAATCCGTGCTTTTCGAAATTATCGAAAATCAATTTATAAGTATAAACACCATCCTCTAAATCGTTGCCGTTGGTATCTTGTCCACGGAAGAAAGGCGTATTTTGCGCCTGCTCCCAAACCAAATTACCCCATCGATTGAAAATGTAGAGCGTGAATTCGTCGCAGGTTTGGAAGTATGATTTTAGATCCAAGAAGTCGTTAGACCCGTCCTCGTTGGCAGAAATTACATTCGGGAAGTCAAATGCGTTGAAATCCTTGATGTAAGTGATGGTAGCATCAATTTGAGAAGTATCCGAAATACACCCATATTCTGAAGTTATAAAGGCCGTGTAAACACCCATTTCATTTTCATCTAACGGAAACGTTGGATTAAATAGGGTCGAGGCAAAGTTGTTTGGTCCAGTCCATAAAATAGTCGAATTTGCTTCACCAACTGCTGACAAGAAGAACGGATCTCCGGGGCACTCAGGGATGTTAAAGCTTAAAATTGGTGCATCCGGCGTCGCCATGATATACATGTCAAAGGTAGTATCCACCTCACAACCAAAAGCAGACGTAACCGTGTAGGTGAACTGGTAAACTCCTGGGTTAGCTATCGTGGTATTAAACAACGTTGCACTGTCTGCGAAAACATTGTTTACTTCCCAGTAATCGCTGATATTCTCATTGGTGACAATGGAAGGTGAACCAACAACACCAAAAGCTACATCTTCGCACTGAATGGTATCCGCCAAATACGTAAAGGTTGGATAGGCATGCACAAAGAAATTAAAGCTAATGGTATCATCGCACTGCACCGCAGCAGAGAATGAATCCGTTGCAATTAAGGTCATGTTATGAATTCCAGGAGTGTTGAAAATGTTCGAATAATTGAACGTTGTATCCACCAATTGGTTGTTGTAAATCCATTCAAACGTGGTGGAGTTGGAAAGTCCTGTAGTCGTGTTGTTGAATTGTACGGCTTCGTCGATGCATGATTCGACGATATCGAAATCGGCGGTTGGGTTGTTAAACACTGTGAAGTTTTGAGAGACCGTATCTGAACAACCGTTTTCGGTAATGGCAATCAATTCAACCTGGTAATTGCCGGGACCGTTAAAGTAAACGGTAACTGAATCACCCACCAAGGTGTCGTTATTAGCATACCAATAATTGGTGATCGTATCGTTTCCTAGCAAAGAACTGGTCGCTTGAAAACTCGCAGTAGCTCCCAAACAAACATCGTTAAACCCAAATCCTGCGGTGGGGTTTTCGTAGACCTCAACCGTTGTCGAAACCGTATCCACGCAGTTGGCAGTATTGTAAACAATAAGATCCACATCGTAAGTTCCTGGTCCAGGGAAGGTATGGTCAAAATCAAACGCGTTAGAGGTATAACCGTCAGATGAAGCCCAGTAAGCACTGTCAAACGCCGAATTAGTGAAGGAGGTAGTATTAAATAACAATGTGGAGTTTCCAGCACATACATTTGAATCTACAATACTCCCGATAACTTCCGCGGGTAAAACAGCCGTAGATAAGGTAGCAATACAACCGTTAACGGAGGTGATAGTGCACATCACTGTATCGACGCCGTTAATATTAACCTGTGCGGTTTGGCCTGTAGCCAATTGCTGGTTATTATTTGGATTCGTCCAAACATATGAGGAGAAACCTGTTGGTGCGCTTAGGGTAGCCGTATTGTTCGCACCGTTTTGACAGTACAATGCAGATAAATTTAACGAGGAACAATTCGCACTCACGTAAGCGTAACCCCAGTGACCTCCAAGGGAACAATCTCCTGTTGCTACGTCCAAGGTTATTGTTTGTCCCATGTATTGTGAAACATCCACTCCAAAGGTTGACCAAGGTTTTACACGAATGTTTCCAGGACAGCTGTAGAATCCTGGGATACCACCACTTGCCGCCACTTGATAAAACGTACAAGGAATGGGTAAACCTTGCTGATCGTACAATTGTGCTTCAAATCGAGGCTGTTGCATCACGCTGTGGAAAGGATCTTCCAGAACCGCAGCGTAATTTACGATAATCAAGTTGGATTGAGGGGATATGGTAAACGTGTATTTCAATCGCGCCGCCTGAGCACCTGTTCCCGTTCCGTCTCCAACCATAGCTGAGAAATTGGTGCCAGGATAAACGAGCGGTAACGGTTGACCATTTGCGGGGTTAGCACAAGCCGTAGGATCGTTACCTGGACCCGTAACAATCGAAAATTGGTTCGTCATGCTATTTCCCCCAACAATTTGGCCCGTATTAAACGTATTAATACCGCAACAACTGCCCGTCTCACCTTGCCAACCGTTGAACGAGTTGTCTTCAAAGTCTGCATTAAAACAACAAGAACCCACGCAAACGGTTATTTGACAGGATTGACCACCGAGGCTTATGTTGAAGTTGGCTTGACCGTTGGAAGTGGGGGTACCACTTATCGTATAAACGAGGTTACCGTTTCCATTAACCAAGTTTCCTGCGTTCAATGTTGCTGTAAGGCCGAGTACTCCGGTTGAGGGTACACTCTGAGCATTGTAGCTACCTGAATTACCTCCAAGATAACCCACCGTTACGGTGGCATTGCCTACTGGAACTCCATTGGTAATGGTTCCGTTGGTAATGGCACCGTTGCAAAGAATGCTTGAAACAACGGCATTTTGTGCAAATGCGAAGGGAGCTAATCCTAAAATTAGACTTAAAAATGCGAGTTTGATCATATTCATTTTAACAAAATTTTAATAAATCGAGTCTTTGACGCACGAAGATAAGTCAAAATTGCATGAAGGGAAAAAAAAATTACTTATTTCTGCGCATCAGTGAGATGAGCAATGGGGCAACAGATAGAGCGACGATACCAATCGCAATTAAATCTACATGTTCACGTATCCAAGGGATTTCACCGAGTAGGTAGCCCGCCATCATCATAGAGCCAATCCAAAGTACTCCACCAATAACATCAATCACTATGAAATTTCGATAATCCATTTTCGCTATTCCTGCTGCAAAGGGGGTAAAGGTTCTTACAAACGGAATGAACCTCCCCATTACCACCGCAAAACTCCCATATTTGATAAAAAATTGCTCCGTGCGAACAAGGTATTCTTCTTTTACCAAGGGTTTACCGCGAAACTTCCATTGAAATACGCTAAGCCCTAAGCGCCTGCCCACCCAATAGTTAACGTTATCGCCAAGAACAGCTGCAGTAAATAAAAGCGGTAGAAGTACAAGGATTTCTAATTGCCCACTTTTGCAAAAAAGTCCAGCCGTAAAAAGCAAAGAGTCCCCAGGTAAAAAAGGCATGGCAACCAAACCTGTTTCAATGAAAATTATCAAGAACAATATAAGATATATAGTAGTACCGTATTGTTCGAAGAACCATGGGAAATCTAGCGCAAATAGATGTTGAAAAAACTCTACCATATTCAATATTTATCAGGGTTTCGATTCAATCCATCGGTTCCATCCTTGCATGCCATCCTCCACGATATAAACTTCTAAAAATGCTTGCTCCGTTTCAAGCAAATTACCTAAGGCACTGGCTCGTTTTCCCGAATTGCAAAGCAATAACAACTTTTGGTCTTTTGATACTTCTTCTTGTTTTAGAAACGCAAACACCTGCTCCATTGGCAAATTGGTCCATCCTAAATTTTCTGCTTCATATTCAAAGCACTCTCGAATATCCAAACACAAAACGCTTGGATTTTCTCGAAGCAAATTGACTTCAGAAGGGTGGATTATCTTCATGGGACAAATTTAAGGGATTTATGTTAAGTTACTTTTGATTTCTAAAAGTTCCATCATTCATCCCATTAAAAGGGTTTGTTTATCTTTGTCAAAATTTATGGATATGTTACTTAAAGACAAAATAGTTATTATTACAGGTGCTTCCAGAGGCATCGGAAAGTCTATTGCCCAAGTTTGTGTTCAACAAGGAGCTAAAGTAGCCTTTACCTATGTTTCTTCTGACGAAAAAGCCCGTGCTTTAGAGGCCGAATTAACCGCACAAGGAGGTGTGGCCGTTGGATTTAAATCCGATGCGTCAGACTTCAACCAAGCAAACGACTTAATAGATCAAGTGTTAGAGCGCTTTGGAACAGTTGACGTACTTGTCAATAACGCAGGTATCACACGCGATACCCTCATGATGCGAATGACCGAAGAACAGTGGGATGAAGTGATCAACACCAACCTAAAATCGGCGTTTAACCTCACAAAAGCCGTTATTAAACCTATGTTGAAAGCTCGTTGTGGTTCCATTATCAATATGAGTTCGGTCGTAGGTGTTAAAGGCAACGCAGGACAAGCGAATTATGCTGCCTCAAAAGCAGGCCTTATTGGATTTACTAAATCCATAGCCGCAGAATTGGGTTCCCGTAATATCCGATGCAATGCTATTGCTCCAGGTTTTATTGAAACCGAAATGACCGATGTCCTCGACCCTGCAGTGGTGGATCAATGGAGAAATGCTATTCCACTCAAACGAGGGGGACAACCAGAGGATGTTGCTAATGCAACCGTATTTTTAGCCTCGGACATGTCCACCTACATAACAGGTCAAACCCTTCACGTTTGTGGAGGCATGTTAATGTAATAGTATGCTGATACGCCCCAGAAGAAATCGTAAAAATGCGGCCATTCGCGACATGGTACAAGAGACACATTTGTCCGTTGACCACCTCATATACCCCTTTTTTCTTGTGGACGGGAAGGGAATTCAACAAGAAATAGCTTCACTCCCAAGAAATTACCGTTGGTCATTGGACTTGTTGCTTCGCGAAATGGAATCATCCTTGGAACTTGGGTTGAATAAATTCGTCTTGTTTCCCGCGGTTCAAGACCACTTGAAGGACCCTATTGCTTCCTATAGTTATGCTGAGGATAATTTTTATTTGGAGGCCATTCGCACCTTGAAGGAACGTTTTCCTCAGGCCGTTTTAATGAGCGACGTTGCCATGGATCCATATTCATCGGATGGCCACGATGGTCTAGTTAAAGATGGAAAAATTGTCAACGATGAAACGTTACCAATTCTGGGTAAAATGGCCATAGCACAGGCACAGGCTGGGATTGATGTACTTGGCCCAAGCGATATGATGGATGGAAGAGTAGGATATTTACGGCAGGTTTTGGACGAACAACATTTTACCGAAGTAAGCATCATGGCTTACACGGCGAAGTATGCGAGTGCCTTTTACGGTCCTTTTCGCGATGCGCTCAATTCAGCTCCAAAGTCTGGAGATAAAAAGACGTATCAAATGAATCCGGCAAATCGCCGGGAAGCTTTACTGGAGGCTCAATTAGACTGTGAGGAAGGAGCTGATTTCATCATGGTTAAACCCGCCTTAGCTTATTTGGATGTTATTTCGTTGCTTAAAGAAAAGGCTACAGTACCTGTTACTGCATACAATGTAAGCGGTGAATGCGCAATGGTCTATGCCGCGGCGGAGAAAGGATGGGTTAATTATGAGGCGATTGTCGCTGAAATTTTAATGGGAATGCGAAGGGCAGGGGCTGATGGAATCCTCACCTATTTCGCTAAAGATTTTGCCACATTTACGCAACAATGATGGAACAATTTGTACTCAATAATCAATGGATTTCCCTGGAGAACTTGGAACATCACTTTTCCAATGAACACGAGGTGGTTCTTGGAGAAAAGGCAAGGCATGCAGTAAGTGCTGGGTGTGCATTCCTCCAAGAAAAAGTAAGCTTAAACGACCGCCCTTATTACGGGGTCAATACGGGATTTGGTTCGCTTTGCGATACGCAGATTTCCTCCGATGACCTTCAACAATTGCAAATCAACCTCTTGCGGTCTCATGCTTGCGGCATGGGCGAAAAAGTTCCAGCAGAACTTGTAAAAAGAATGCTTTTACTGAAAGCAATCGCCTTAGCAAAAGGATATTCTGGGGTTCAACTTGCAACCGTAGAGCGCCTTCTATTCTTTTATAATAACGACATCCTCCCTGTGGTCTTCGAACAAGGAAGTTTAGGCGCCTCAGGTGATTTAGCACCCTTGGCCCATCTTTCGTTGCCTTTAATAGGAGAAGGTGAGGTTTTGGTGGAAGGGGAAATCATTCCCGCATATCGGTTGAAGGAACTATATGATATAGAACCGATTCAGCTTCAAGCCAAAGAAGGACTCGCTTTGTTAAATGGAACACAATTTATGAATGCATACAGTACGTATGCCATTAACGTAGGATTTAAAGTGTTTTCTGAAGGACTCGCAATTGCCGCGCTATCCTTGGAGGCATTCGATGGACGGCATGAGCCTTTTCAGGCCAACGTGAACGAACTCCGAAGGCAAAGCGGTCAAATTCAAGTCGCAGAAAAGATGCGGAAATTCCTTTATGCTTCAGAACGGACAAAAAAACATGTCCAGGATCCATATTCGTTTAGATGCATACCTCAAGTACATGGTGCGACATTGGATGTTTTGAATTTTGTCAAGACCACCTTCGAAAATGAGCTGAATGCAGTAACGGATAACCCAACCTTGTTTCCCGAGGAAGACCAAATTGTATCAGCGGGTAATTTTCATGGACAACCTTTAGCCTTGGCTATGGATTTTCTGGCCATTGCTATGGCTGAATTGGGTTCGATCTCGGAACGTAGGATCTACAAGTTAATTTCAGGCACAAGAGAATTACCGCCTTTTTTAGTGAAACATGCTGGCTTGAATTCAGGGTTTATGATAGTGCAATATTCCGCAGCTTCAATGGTTAGTCAAAATAAGCAATTGTGTACTCCCTCAAGCGTAGACACCATCGATTCGAGTAATGGACAGGAGGATCATGTCAGCATGGGCGCCAATGCTGCTACCAAATGCAAAAGGGTAATTGAGAATGTTATTTCCATTACAGCATTGGAATGGCTTACCGCATGCCAAGCGTTCGATTTCAGAATGGGGTGGGATTTAGGTTCAGAAACCAAAACGATCTTTGAAGCGCTCAGAGAAGAAATTCCGTTCATGGAAACTGATCGCTATCTGCACAACGATATGGTTAACGCCAGAGACCTGTTAATAAAGAGACTCCTATAAACTAGAGCTTTACAAAGGTTTTTCGGTATTTTACAGTGGCACCATCCAAAACCAACAAATAAGTTCCTGAAGGTAAACTGCTTGTTTTGATCGAATTACCTCCACTTACTTTATCCATTAATTGCACTTTTCCGTACATGTCAAATATGGAATAGCGGCAATCATTGGGGATGTTGTTAATGTAAATTTCCTCGTTGCTTGGATTGGGATAAAGCTCCATGCCTTCAGACCCGTTTGGGGATTCCAAACCGAGCAATTGATTCATGGTAATCGTCCCATTTTGGTTCACCACCCAGTTTTGAGGATCGATGCTGATGGAATTACTTAAGGTTCCTATTCCATTGATTTGAAAAAGATTGGAGTTGCTGGTAATGTCAAAACGAATCGTTGTGTCGGTGTTGCCCGGACGCACAAACTTAAGGTCAATTGGATTGGTAAAGGTTGGGGTTACGTTAGGAGCTGAAGAGGTATGCGATATTTGAACCAAAGCATCGTTGCCCAATTGTTTCCATTGAACCGAATATGTAGGGAAACCTTCTCCAAAATACCATTCGTCAAAAAACGGTGTAAAATTGATGCCCGAGGCTTGTGCAAATGCGTCTCGAACGTCAACACCGAAGGCAGTTCCGAACGCTTTGCTGCTTAAAAAATTCTTCAACGTTGCATAGAAAAGCTGGTCATCGTTCAACATGTAGCGCATGGTATGAACGATTGCAGCTCCTTTGTCATAGGTTAAGCGCCCGCTAAAAATCCTTGCTTCATTCAAGCTGTCGAGGACCCAAACGCTGCCTCCAGGTTGCGACATAACGTTGTTGTGAACGGACTGCATGTTTTGAACCTCTTGACCAGGGTATAGGTTCTCGAGCATGATTTGTTCGCTGTACGATGCAAATCCTTCATTGACCCAGATATCGCACCAAGAAGCACACGTAACGTAATCTCCCCACCATTGATGTCCAAGTTCGTGGGCTGTTAGCGTAGGGTTAAAAAATCCTTGCGTGGTCATGGTTTGATGTTCCATTCCACCTGAGAAAGGGGCCATGCAGTGACCGTACTTCTCATCCTCAAAAGGATACGGGCCGTAAAGATCGTAGAACAGTTCCATGAAGTCAACGGTTTCATCAATATCTGCTTGGAAATTGGGTAAGGTTTGTGGATTGTTATAGATATAGTTCTGAATCAGGATAGGTGAAGGAGCCCCAACCGGGTTTGCGTAAACATTGTACTCAACATACTCCGCAACCGCAACGGAAATGAGGTAATAATCAATGGGGTGTCGGTGTTTCCATTCGTAACGGCTTGATCCGTTTCCAAGGTTAACCACCTGCGTTAAAACCCCGTTAGAACCTGCCTTGCAGGAATTTGGGACGGTGATGAATACATCGCACGAATCGGCTTTATCGGTAAGGCTCTGCTTACAAGGCCACCATTCGTAAGCGCAAAACGGTTCGGACAGCGACCAAACTACTTCGTTTCCCCAAGACGGAGAGGTAGCATTGGACATTCCACTACCTCCCAGCGGATTCGTTTGTGCTGTTGGCGGAGTTCCACTGTAATTGGTACGGATGATGAATGAAGTTCCTGGTGATACATTTGCAGCAATTTTAACTGCTGAACCCGATCGAGTAAAAGGCACATTGGCTCCATTCAAACTAACGGAGGAAATGGTTAAACTCGAAAATAATTCATACAAAACCGTATCGATCGACTGAATAGCTGTTGCCTGCATTTCCCCGTACCCAGAGAGGGTGGTGGAGGTATTGGTCATGTTCAAATTAAGCTTGTAGTAATTGACATCGTATTTTTCGGTTTGAGCAATCTGCGCCAAGTTTAAGCTGTTGCTTTTGAGCGATTGATGTTTGATTCGATCCCTCTTTGAGCAAAAGGTTGAATTTTCTTGTTGGGCAAAAGCCTTCGCACAACAAAAAATCAAGGCGATGTAGAAAGTTTTCATGCAGGAATAAGTTTGACGGTTATGGTATGAATTTCTTGAGCTTTGCAAGCACTTTTTCGTTCAATTTTCCTGAGAAAATATACGGTTTTGTCGGATCGAAGGATTGTTTTAGGTTCACAGGCTGCATGAAAGAATAGACGCGAACACTTTTCTCCAATAGATTGATGCACAAGGCCACATTCACATAGCGATCGTTTTCAAAGGTGATAATGTGCGTATACCGGTTAGAAACTCCGCCTGAGGCAATTGCGCTTACATTGAAAGGCTTGGCCTCAAGGACCTCCGAAGCAACGTTCACACTGCCGCCATTTTCTACATTGGTTGAACCTGATGGAGAACCAGATCCGCTGTTCAGGGTTGGACTGGTGGTGGTTGTTTCCGTATGATTTGAAGAATTAAGGGTTTCTTTTTGTTCCGCGGCACACACTTTACCAACGGTTGAAGGGGCTTGAGCGTTGGAGGTGGTTTGATTATAAGTCGTTGGTTTAAATAATACTTTCGTCAATTTTCGAAGCGATTTCTTGGTCAAAGATTTCTTAGTAACCACCATAGTCTCATACACACGCCCAGTGGCTACGTCAAAAACACCTTCAACATCGGGTTTAACCTGATATGAAACCACTTGGATTGAAGATATCTTGCGTAGATCAGGAACGGTGTCCTGTGCTTTTTGACCAAAACCAATAAATGCAAATGAAACTGTAAAAGTGAGTAGGTAGGATTTCATTGGATTAATATTCGTCCTCGTTGAATAGGAAATCCTCCCTTGAGGGGTAATCAGGCCAAATCTCTTCGATGTTTTCATAAACTTCTCCTTCGTCCTCTAAAAGTTGTAAGTTCTCTACAACTTCCAAGGGGGCACCAGTTCGAATTGCAAAATCAATTAGTTCGTCTTTGGTGGCTGGCCACGGGGCGTCTTCTAAATACGAGGCTAACTCTAAAGTCCAATACATAAATTCAATATTTTATCAGTTATTTTCGGCAAAAGTAATTTTTATTTTAATCTATCCAAGGGATTTAAAAAATTTTAATATCACCAAAGATAAAAAGCTATTTTTCTCGGTCGGGAATCCATTTAACTTCCTCTTTTTCAAATTTTTGCATAATATATCGAGCCAAAACGAATAAATAGTCGCTTAAACGGTTTAAATATTGAATCTCCAATGTAAATCTAGGGTCGTTATGTTGCAATTCTATCACCCTTCGCTCGGCTCTACGGCAAACGCAACGTGCGATTTGAGCATGCGAGCTTGCAGCATGACCTCCGGGCAAAATAAAGTGGGTTAGATCAGGCAATTCCGTGTTCATGGAGTCAATCCACGATTCTAAATCAGCAATAAATTCAGCTTTCAAAGGAGGTAATTGCATTTTTGTGCCTTTAGGAGCCGTTGCTAAACTTGCACCTAGAACAAAGAGGTTATTTTGAATTTCCAACAGTTGTTTTTCGCAGTTGCTGTCGTTGAAGGTATCACGAATGAGCCCAATCCAAGAATTCAACTCATCTACTGTTCCATAGGACTCTATTTGCAAATCGGCTTTGGAAACCCTTACGCCTCCAATTAAGCCTGTGGTACCGTCGTCTCCGGTTTTCGTGTAAATTTTCATAGCGTCGTATTAATAACGTTTTCCATGGAGGTAGTTTCTTGATACAATGCCATCAGTTTAAGCATCACGCGGTCTACCACAGCATCGGGACATGAGGCACCTGAGGTAACGGCAATTCGAGCGGTTTTCTTATCCAAGGGTAGGTAAAGACTTTTTTCTTTCCTTTCGTGAATATCAAATCCATTAACAGCACCATCATTGCCAATGCATTCTTCCCCTGCAATAAAATACACCGGCATGGTATCTTCTAAAATTTCCACCAAATGGGTGGTATTAGAGCTGTTATAGCCACCTACAACTACGGCAAAATCAGGTGCGCTTTTAACTAACTCATAGGTGCTAGTTTGATTATCGTTTGTAGCATAACACAATGTGTCGCGCGTGTCGGCGATTCGTTCTTTAAGCGAGCTTTCACCGTATACTTCTTTCATGATGCCACGAAGATATTCCGTTATAGCCTGTGTTTCTGTAGCTAGCATCGTCGTTTGATTGACCACTCCAATCTTTTTTAAATCCTCTACCACATCAAAACCTGGCGTATATTTCCCTTCGAAGTATTGATAGAATGCTTCGTTGGTCTCTCTCTGAGCAATAACCTCGCCTAAAAAAATAGCTTCCTCCATGTTTTTAATTACCAGTGAAGGTGCTGTTTTATGGCTATGGGAAAACGTTGCGCGTGTTTCTTCATGGTCATGTTTTCCATGAATGATCACGGTATGAGCTAATTCCCCTAATTTCTGAGAGCGGTTCCAAACCTTCTCCACAAAAGGGCATGTTGTATTGTAAGAGGTAATGTTTGCTCCAGTAGCTTTTAACAAACTTTCAATTTCCAAGGTGGTGCCGAAAGCAGGTATGATAACAATATCCTCTTTGGTCAAGATTGAAAAAGGAATCAATTCATTGCCATGGGTATCTTGAAGAAAGGTAATACCATTTGCTTGTAAGTCTTCATTTACCGCAGGGTTGTGGATCATTTGACTTAATAAAAAGATGCGCTTACCAGGATTTTCTTGGATGGCTCGATAAACCTTCTCAATGGCATTTTCGACACCATAACAAAAACCGAAATGCCGAGGAAGTATAAATTCTATTTTTTCTAAGGTTATTTTCGTGGGTGAAAAATCCTGTTTCCTTGGATCGTCAAGCTTTCGTTTCGCCTTGACTTTAGCAATTATCGGCGAACGATAGAATTCAGGAATTTCAAATTGTTTCATGGTTGACTAACAAGCGTTATTGGGAATTTGTTGAACAAAAGTAAAAAAGAAAAGGCTACCGATTTCGATAGCCTTTGGTTTCTTATAGATTAATCTGTTGATCTTTCGGATGTTTTACTTTATATCCAAACTCCCACTTTCTATTTTCACCTGCTTTAAGCTTGTATTCCCATTCCAAAATTCCATTGCCAGGAATTTCTCGAGCATTGCCTTTTTCTGTTGCTTCTATGGTGATATCGGCGTTCGTAGTCATGGGCAACTGGTCTTGAACAATAACTTGAATTGAAGTCGATTTATTGTTTTGAATTTCAAACTGATAGGCAAATATTCTTTCACGCTTATCTTGGATGATTTTGTCTTTTGATTTTTGTTTCAAGAGGGTACGTTTCACCACAATGTTTGGATCCTTGCCTAAGGATAAATTCAAGGTGTCGTCCATGCTCGTTGGATCAATGTACGTTTCTCCTATATAGGAACCGTCGAAAAAGATGTTCGCACTTGCAGGCACTAATTGAAGTTCATCGAGTTTTGTCATTTGTGCCACTAAATAAACTCCTGGATCAACTTTTGGCACGGCGTAATACTTAAAGGTGGTATTCAATTCGCTGGTTTTTATCAACACGAGGTTCTTTTCGTTATTGGATTTAATGGAATAGGGGAGGTCTATCTTGAATTCAGCGGCAATTAATTGATGAACCACGGTGGTAAACTGATCTGCTTCCATGGCAGGTTCATCTTCCACCACTTTTTTATCATTCAAGAAATACCCTTGATTAAATGCCGCTTGAGGAATGTTTCGTGCGCCTCGGATGGCCACTTCGTTCAATTCAAGATTTTTTTGTTTTAAGGCATAATAGTCAATATACCAAGCATTCAATTCGGGTTTCGTTTTGTTGACGAAGGGATTATTGGTGGAGATGTTCAATTTTACGTTGTCCCAATCCATACCAGAACTTTGAAAAACTTGGGCTTTGTACGTGAGGGAAATCTTTCCGGTTTGGGAATCACTCCGAATGTCGTAAAGTGGTGTCCATCCGGCTGTAGCGACTAAGTAACTGAAATTAATTTTTCCAGTAGCCGCCTCGTTAGCGGAAAGCGTGACAACAACGCGAGGTATGGGTTCGTACTTTTTGGGATTGTAGTTTTGATTTTGATAGTTCTCTAAATCAGCATAACGGGTTTGAAGCCGTTGTTGGAGTTTTGTTTTTTCTTTCACCTTTTTTTCTAAGGCGAGCAGTTTTTTATTGATTTCATTCATTTTGGCGGTGTAGTATTCCACCGTTTGTTTTAATAGCTGAATGGAATCGTTGACTTTGCCTGTGCCTTTTACCGCCCCGTTCATTGCGATGATCCTTTGCGCAGCTTGATAGATGCCTATCTCGTCTTGAAGTTCTTTCAAATCAAACGCCAAGGTTTCCAATGAATCGGTGATGGCTGCCATGTCTTTTACGATTTTTACGGGCAAACCTTGGTTCACATTATTTTCTGGCTGAGGATAAAAAAGCGTGTATTTCGTGTCAATGATCACTACATTACCTGTAGCTTTCAATTGAAGGGATTTTACGTCAATGTTCGCACTTATTCCCTCAATACTTACTTCGGTAATTCCGCTTTTAATAGAGTATGAAGACGTATGCTTCATTTGAGCTCCTTGCGAGTAAACGGTTACTTCGTTTAAACTAGACTTGATAACATCTTTGTCGTTGGAAAAGGCGCTTCCTGCGATAAGAAAGCATCCTAGAAAGGCAATCAGTTTTTTCATGGTGTTAATTTTGTTGCCCTTACACTTTAACTAAAAAAGGGTTCAATGGAGGGTGAAATTAAGGTATTAGTGCAGTAATTTCGGCTATGATTTTACGACCTAAATCGTTGGCAGTGTCTACGCTTTTGCTTTCAGAATAAATCCGAATAATCGGTTCAGTATTGCTTTTTCGAAGATGAACCCATTCCTTACCAAGATATATCTTGACGCCATCGGTTAAATCCACTTCCTCGTTTTGATACCTTTCTGCCATTTGTTGTAAAATGGCATCCACATCAATTCCTGGAGTGAGTTCTATTTTATTTTTAGCAATCGTGTAAGCAGGGTAGGAGTCTCTCAACTCTGAGGTTTTGCATTGACGTTCCGCCAACAACGAGAGAAACAAAGCAATACCAACCAATGCATCGCGACCGTAGTGCGAAGCTGGATAAATGATTCCACCGTTACCTTCGCCTCCAATGACCGCATTCAACACTTTCATCTTTTCCACCACATTAACTTCTCCAACGGCGGCGGCGGCATAGGTCATGCCATATTTTTCTTCGGTAACGTCCCGCAAAGCACGGGTAGAGGAGAGGTTGGAAACCGTTGATCCAGGCGTTTTAGATAGCACATAATCAGCTACGGCAACTAAGGTATATTCTTCACCAAACATGGTCCCATCTTCGCAAACCATAGCCAGTCGATCCACGTCGGGATCTACCGTAATTCCAAGGTCAGCCTTCACCGACTGAATGGTTGCCGCCAAATCTCCTAAATGTTCAGGTAAGGGTTCCGGATTATGTGGGAAATGCCCAGTTGGTGTGCAGTATAATTCGGTAATTTGGGTTACTCCCAGCGCACGAAGTAGCGCTGGAACGAAAACACCTCCACTGGAATTAACGGCATCGACTACGATTTTAAAATCCGCTTTTTTAATGGCCTCAACATTGACTAATGGAAGAGAAAGAACGGCATTAATATGTTTTTGCAAATACGAATCATCATTGGATATAGTTCCTAGATCATCAACCTCTGCAAAGTTAAAAACGCCTTTTTCTGCAAGGTAAAGCACCTCCTCTCCAGCCTTGGCGGAGAGAAATTCACCCTTGTGATTGAGTAATTTAAGGGCATTCCACTGCTTCGGATTATGCGAGGCGGTTAAAATAATCCCTCCATCGGCATGTTCCATTGGTACCGCTATTTCAACGGTTGGGGTAGTGGAGAGCCCCAAATCAATAACATCAATTCCAAGTCCAATAAGCGTATTGGAAACTAATGACGAAACCATCGGACCTGAGATTCTGGCATCACGACCAATGACCACTTTCATGCGTAGCTTGTTCGAATTATTTTTAAGCCAAGTCCCGTAGGCTGCTGCAAATAACACGGCGTCGATGGGCGTTAAATTCTCGCCTGCTAAACCACCAATGGTGCCACGAAAGCCTGAAATCGATTTAATGAGCGTCATAATTGCTTTTGAAGTTGAATCATTTGCAAAAGGGCTAAAGCGCATTCACTTCCTTTATTTCCGTATTTTCCACCGGAACGATCCAGCGATTGTTGCTTGTTCATGTCGGTTAAAACACAGAAACTTACGGGTTTATTGAACTTGAGCATAACGTCCATTACTCCTTGAGTTAAACCTTGACAAACAAAATCAAAATGCTTTGTTTCTCCTTGAACAACATTGCCAATTACGATGATTCCATCAAGCTCTGGTTTATTCGTAAATAAAAATTGGGCAGCTAGAGGAAGTTCAAATGATCCCGGAACGTTTACACGATGAATCTTGGAGATTCCTGCTTTATGGAAGAAGTCAAGTGCTCCTTGGGATAGATTTCCAGTGATGTCTGGATTCCAATCAGAAACGACCAAGCCAACGGTAAAGTTTTCATAATTCGACGAATTCTCAAAATTTACAGAGGATTGATTTCGATCCGAAGTTGCCATTATACCCTTGAGGTTAGGTGCATTTTAATCTTGAGTATTCTATGGTGCTTAAGCACGGGCGTTTCTTTTCTTGCGAAGATACAGCCAAATACCCAATGCGATTAAAACTAAAGAACCAGCAGCAACTATAATCCAAAGCGTCCAATTCGTTTCATCCTTTTCAATAACCATAGGTTTACGGTCTGGACAGACTTTTCCGATGTAACGATCGATGTTCTTTTGCTGAGCAAACTCAGGAAAATCATTAGCGATATGGGAATAACACTCACAGGCCTTGTCCGATTGATCAATTTTCTCTGAATGAAGACCCGCTTTGAAAAGGTACATTGGTCGGGTTAATTCGTTATCGCTAGCCTCCGCTGCTTCTAAATATTTTGCTTGTGCTTCTTTATATTTTTTCAATTCAGAGAGGCAGTCGCCTTGTAAGCCAATCACTATTGCACCAAGGTACTCATCCTCTACATTAACGTCTTCTAACTCCGTAAGGGCTTTTTTAAATTCACCTTTTTTAAGATATTGTGTAGCGAGAATGTACTGAGCAACTTCACCACCGGTATGGCCATCAAATTTACTGGTCAGAGGCTTAACGGTTTTTATTGCTTTGTCGGCAGAATCCTTTGCTGAAAGTTCTAAGCTAGAAGACCAGCTTTCGCTTGCCTTTTTATCAACCGGCATCCAGAAAAATTGACGATACACAAAATATCCAATGATCAGTGCTAAAACACCTCCTAACAAATAGCCTAAAACTCGAAAACGTTTATCTTCTTTCCAACGCTTTGTAATACCATCTTTCGAAAAATCGAACTTGCTCATGTAAAAAAATTTGAATGCAAAAGTAATAAATATTCTTGCAAGGTTGCAAAGATGTGGCAGTTACCTTTTCGTAGGCTAATCTTGTAGCATTAACCATATTAAAATTAACGTCATGAAAAAAAGAACGATTTATCAAATGGTCATTGACCAAAGCGGCTCTATGCAAGGGAGCGAGCAACAAGTAATCACAGGGTTTAACGAGCATTTACAATCCATGAAAACTACCCAGAAAAAATTCCCAGAACAGGAAATCATCCTGAATTTAAAGTTTTTCAACTACGAAATTGCCCAAAATACGGTAAACTTTGAACCGGTTTCCCAATGTCAAGAATTATCGCTATTTGATTACCGCCCCTTGGGAGGCACAGCCTTGTTAGACGCCATTGGAAAGTCCATCTACGACATTAAGAGCAAATACGGAACTGAAATTCATGCCAATGGCACCACTGTGGTGTTTATAATCATCACGGATGGTCATGAAAACGCATCGCGGATGTATACTTTCGACGACATTCAGCGGATGATCGGTGAGTTGGAGGCAAGCGAAAATTGGAATTTTACTTTTATGGGAGCAGATTTAGACGCCATCAACGCAGCAAGCAGGTATGGTATTCTAGCGAACAGCACGATCTCTTTTGATAAATCAGATTATGCTCAAGTAAGCAGCGAATATTTATCCAGAGCTTCGGAAGATTATGCCCATAAAAAACAACAGGGCGAAAAATCAAAAGGCTTTTTTGATATTTTTGATAAAAAAGATCTACGTAAAAAATAATGGACGTTCATTTAATTCGAGCAGTTGATTTTTCTGCCCATACCTATCAGGCAGTTCTTCAAATCGTCACTTCCTTTCCAGGACCCATAAACTACGTCCCATCTGAGTCGGAGGTTGAGATAAATGAAGCAATTGAGAAGGAGATTGCCAACCGAGAATCCTTTGAGTTGGGACTTCAGCCACCACCGTTAGCGAGCAGGAAAATAGAACTTTCGTTAGAACATCGTAGGCACAGTGACCGCGCGCCGGTTGAATTTCCCGTGAAAATTCAATTAGCAACTTGGGATAGTTTATTCGATGTCTGTAAATCCTATCGCTTAGCGAAAAATCTCCCCAAAGAGGCTTTAATTATTTTGCTTACCGATACGGCTAATGAGGCCAATTGGTTCGTTGGAATGGATCAAAACATGACTCATGCATTCATCCATACCGCTGATTGGCACCACTATTTTGAAGGTTTAAATGAGCGTTTTCCTATTGCGTATGAAATAGCTGCGAATGTTTTGAGAATGTCGACCTTGAAATCTCCGGTTCAATTGCAAAATCTTTACCACACAGAACCCAGGGGTTGTATTTCGGACTTGTGCCTGCACAAGAAACAGATTGTGCTCAAAATGCGAACCGCAGATATTTGCATGGATTGCATGAATTTTATAGCATCACAAGACATCGATATGCGCCTTGTTACACAAGTTGTTGAAACGTTCGAGGGAATTCGAAAGCACTTTTTAGCAACGGAAAGGAGCAACTTTTTAAATCAACCAAGCAGGTTATTGGTTAAAGGATACACCCACCAGCTTATTTTGCAAGATTACGGGAACTTGCCGTTGCAACTCAACCCGAAACAGCGCGCGATTTATTGTTTTTTCTTGAACCATCCAGAAGGTGTGCGATTGGTCGATTTAGTGGACCACCGTCAAGAAATAGGGGAACTCTACCACCGATTCAGTAACCAGAGTACCCTGGAAAGAATAGAAGATTCGTTGGATTTACTGCTGGATCCTCTGGAGAGCAATTTGAACGAGACCTTGTCAAGAATTAAAAAAATAATTGAAAAAACAGTGGGTCGACGAATTGCACCAATGTATCAAATCACTGGCAATAAGGGGGAGCCATACAAAATACCTTTAAACGAAAATTTTGTTCAATTTGAAGATTAAATTCAAAGATAATTTTCTACTTTTATGGAAAATATGATGTCATGCGTAGTCTTCTTTTATTTGTTCTAATCTGTTGTTCTGCATCCGCCTGTTTTTCACAAACAAAAGTAAACCTAGAATCAACCAATGATATTCAAAATTGGGTGACCACGCACAAGTTTAAAACGGATGAGAATTTTGGCTACTCTTTAGGGGTTGAATTTATAAACCAACATCAAATCCTTGTATTTAGCCATAATTCGGGCAGTAGAAAAGAATTTACCAACCTCGCATATACTTCCGGCGCTACCTCCGCCATGGTTACAGCTCAAGGCGAAGGAAATAACTCCATCGATGTAATGGTGTTGGATAACGGGGATTTAATACTTGCAGGTATGGTTTTTAAGGCCGAAGAATAATGGTTCCACCATGCGTTGGATAGTATTCTTTTCCATGGTTGTAGGTCCTTTCGTTTCCTACGGACACTATAACCTTCAATTGAATCAGGTACTTCTCGTGAACAATACGGTTCAGACGGTCCCCGCCGGAAAGGTTTGGAAAATAGAATCATACATGCAAGCTGGCGTTACCATTAATGATATGTCAGAATCGTCGGCTACATGTAACTTTCCAGGTCGACATCATGCTTTTTTAGTAAATAACCAACTTTACTATTTAATCAACGGATCTCCTGGGCACGGTAGTAGCGGAACATTTATGGCGGTTGGCAATTCACTGCCCATGTGGATACCAGCTGGAACAACCCTCAAAACCTCCTGCGCTTCTGATGTTTTAAGTGTTCTTGAATTTAATTTAGTGCCTTGAGGAACCAATGATATTAAAGGGGCGGTTATCCCGAAATTTCTTCAATAAATATCAGGCAAAACGAGGGGCAGCCTCTAAGCCGAGAGTAAGTCATGATTTAGAAATCAATGCGCTCTACCGAAATTCCTTGTTCATTTCAGGGTTTTTAGGGGTGGTGTTTGTTCTTTTTTACTACCTACCCATTTACCGTTTTCCAGAGTTTTTTAATCAAGTCTATCATTCGCCAGAAATAGGAGGGTACCGCATCGCCATTCGTTGGATACGGGATTTAGATAATTTAATCCTCACATTTATTGAACTTTATTTGCTGAGCATTCTGAGCATGATCATGGTAAATAGATTATGTCAGTTGTATGATTTTCCGCCTATAGCCAATCAAAATTATGAATTACATAAGCAGAATGTTCTTGCTTTGAGTTTGGAAAAAAGGCATAAAAAAGAGCTAGAATTAGGCTTAAATCCCTACGAGGGCCTTCCGCGATCCTTGGTTTTGGGATATTTAGCCATTAATCGAATTAAAGGGATATTAAGTTCGTTGATGGTACGAATGGTTTTGCAACGTTTTTTTGGTAGGAGCTTGCTTAAATTTTTCATTGACATGACAGGCATTCCGATTTACGCTTTTTGGAATGCTTATTCTACCGCACAAGTTTTTAAAAAAACAAAATATTACATTTTATCGGTCCAGCTTACTGATTACCTTACCGAAAGACTCCAGAAGGACGCAATATTACAAGCTAGCATACGAGGAAAATTGGAAGAAATTCTTGGCACCATCGTTTTATTGAAACGCGACTTTTCACCCATCAATCATTATTTCGCACATCGTTTGATCCAGTCCTCCAATCACCCATGGGAAATACAAGAAACACGCGGATTAAAAAAAAGCGATTTAGAAGGTGTATCTAACCCTACAGAACTTCATCTAATTGGTTTGATAATCGCAACTGGATTTATTTTAGATGGTAAAATAAGCCGATCGGAACGACGAAAAATTCAGGAACTTCATGAGCTTTTGGGATGTGACCTTAAAATTTTCCTTAATATTGATGAATATTTAATTGCTTACCGTAAAGGAAAGGCAACAACGTTCCTTGTTGAACATAGTTTTATTTAATTAAAAATATATGAAAGGTATTAAGCATTTTATGGTTTTAGTTGGGATTGTTTTTTGGGTTAAGTCATCCTTTGGTCAGACAAAAATTTCAAACTCCCAATTCAAGACCTTAGCAATGAATACCGATGCCGTAATTTTAGATGTTAGAACGCCAGAAGAATTTGCCGAAGGTCATATAAATGGTCAGGCTAAAACGTTGAATTTAAATTATTTCGCCAACGATTTTGTCAGCAAGGTTTCTGCTAAGGTTAAAAAAGATCAAATCGTTTTGGTTTATTGTGCGGCGGGAGGGAGAAGCGCTTCTGCATGTAAAGATTTGAAAAAAGCTGGTTTCAAAAAGATTTACGATTTAGAAGGCGGATACAACAACTGGGAATGAACCGAAAGTTCTTAACGTTCTATTTAACATAATATCAATTATATTACAAAGTAATTAGCATTTAAACCTTAGTTTTGGTCCATGGGATCTCCCCGTTATTTTACCGATATTCAAACCCTCAAGGAATTACAGTTCCATGAAATTCTTGAAAACTTAGCAGCACTCGCTCATTCGGACAGCGCTAAGGGGTTAGCCCTGAAACTTAAACCGAGCAATCAGAAAACTAGCATTGAATTTCAATTGGAGCAAACCCACCAGCGACTTGCGATAACCCAACAGCGGAGAACGCTACCTGGAATCGAATTCGATGAAATCATCAAAGAAATATCCTTACTGAAATTAGAAGATGCTGTTCTCAGTCTTGAAGGTGTAATGCGCATTTATGCTGCTAGCAACTTGGTTAACCAATGGCTGCGATTTTTTGAGGAAATAAATACCTTCCCCCAACTTTCGGAGGTATTTAGCCGCTGTTATTTTTCTGAGGACATTCAACAGCACATTGCTTCCGTGATTGATGTTAAAATTACAAAGAATGTTAAGGACGATGCTACCAAGGAGCTCTTTAATATTCGCAGTTCAATGAGGTCGGTCCGCCAAAAAATCAACCGAAATTTTGATCGAGAAATGCGAAAACTCTTGAAAGAAGGTTGGCTCGGAGACACCCAGGAGACCTTTCTCGGAGAACGAAGGGTGCTAACCGTACAGTCCGGCTACAAACGAAGGGTCCTCGGCACGGTTGTCGGCACGAGTAAGACAGGAAGCCTAACGTACATTGAGCCTCAAGTAAACCGAGAACTCAACCATGAATTGGATTGCTTGCTGGACGACGAGCGTAAGGAAATTTACCGCATTCTTAGAACGTTAAGCCAACATTTAAGGGCTTACCTCGGGTTGATCCAGTCCTATCAGGAGGCCTTAGTTTCATTCGACTTTGTAACGGCCAAAGCACGCTTGGCAGCGCTAATGGAGGCTTCTTTACCGGCCATTTCGAATACTACTACTTTTGAATGGAAGGAAGCCTTCCACCCTATGCTTGTAGCAACCAATCGTCGCATCGGGAAACCAACCGTTGCTCAACATTTTAGCCTGAATGAAGCGCAAAGAATATTAGTAATTTCAGGTCCTAATGCTGGTGGTAAAAGCCTTACCTTGAAAACTTTTGGTTTGCTGCAATGCATGCTGCAATCGGGCTTGTTGATTCCCGTGCACCAAGATTCCATTGCTTGCATATTTCAACACTTATATTCCGATATAGGTGATAATCAATCAATTGAAAATGAATTAAGTACGTATTCTTACCGGCTTAAAAGAATGAAGTACTTTTTGGAGGTTGCTAACCCGAAAACCGTTTTATTGCTGGACGAATTCGGCAGCGGTTCCGATCCTGAACTCGGCGCATCATTGGCAGAGGTTTTCTTCGAAGAGATCTATCAAAAGCATTGTTTTGCTATGATTACAACCCACTATTCCGCGATTAAAGTTAAAGCGTCGGAATTGCCTTTTACGGTCAACGGCGCCATGAAATTCGATGTTAAGTCCCTCAAACCGTTGTACGAACTCGTATTAGGTCTTCCTGGAAGCTCCTTTACGTTTGAAGTCGCCGCAATCAATGGTATTCCAAAACCAATGATTCAAGAAGCGAAAAAGAAGCTTTCCTCTGACACCAAACGACTGAATCAATTGTTATCTTCCATTCAAGAAGAAAAGCAATACTATCAAAAGATGGTTCAAGAGCATAAGAATTCACAAGAGCGAATGCAACAGGAATTAGTGCGATTAAAACAGCTCGAAAACGACAACCGTTCCAAAGCGAAACAACTCAGCCTTCAAGCCGAGGAACAAGCGAAAGCTGTGCAATTAGGGCAGAAATTTGAAAAATTCCTCATCCGATATCAACCGAGTAGAAAAAAGCAAAAGGAAAACGATGCCCTGTTTGAAGAAATTCGAAGCTTTATCGTTAAAGCTCGGACCCTTAAAACAACGATTAAACCTAAGAAAACCGTGGTGAAAAAGGTCGATAAACCAAGCTTTGAGTTTAAAATCGGTGATAAGGTCAAAATTCAAGGGAGTAAGCAAACAGGTATTGTTCAGGCGATTGAAAAACAAAAAATCACGGTGTTGGTTAATCATTTAAAAATGACCTTAACCAACGACAAACTTCTTCCTTTTCCATGACCTCCTTCCCTCCTATTTGCTACTTGAATTCCAACGACGGCAGCGGTTACATTGTGGCAGGTGAAGGCCCTTCCTTTACCTTAAGCTCCATAGAAGAACTACCCCTGCTCGATCAGTTTTTGATATCCCACCGTGGAAAGTACATTTTTGGTTATATCTCGTATGCACTGCAATCCCATGTTACCCAATCGGCTTCTGTGGGTGTCCAACGCCTGCCCCTCGCCTATTTCTGGGTGTGTCCTGAGGTGGGTGAAATCGTATCTGACGAATTAACCTTGGTTCAAGGTTCGGATTACAAGTTGCTTGAGGACCTTTATTCCCAGCTTTGCACTGTGGAAGCCTTAACCTTACCCGAGTTCACTCCCTCGCTGTCGCAAGCAGAGTACTTGGCTCGCGTCGATACGATAAAATCGCTGATTCAACGAGGCGACTTGTACGAAACCAATTTTTGCTTTAATTACACGCTCAACGATTTGAATTTACGGGACCCGTTCAGCCTATATCAAAGGGTAAACGAACGCACCAAAGCACCGTTTTCCGCCTTGCTTTGCTTGGATCACATTTGGCTCGCTTGTGGCAGCCCTGAACGTTTTCTAAAAAAAACGGGTAACACCTTGATTTCTCAACCGATCAAAGGGACCGCACCAAGACACCAAGACCCCTCGTTGGATGCTTCCTCAAAAACGGCGCTCTTGAATTCGCCGAAGGAGCAATCTGAAAACGTGATGATTGTGGATTTAGTTCGCAACGATCTTTCTAAAATTGCACTTTCTGGAACGGTCAACGTGGAGGAACTCTTCGGGATTTATTCCTTTCCGACCGTGCATCAAATGATTTCTACCGTTTCCTGTAAAATCGATCAATGCCTTCCTTTTTCAGAGATCCTGAAAGCAACCTTTCCCATGGGTTCAATGACTGGGGCACCCAAACGCAATGCCCTCCGATTCATGAATTCCATGGAGCCTTTTACGAGGGAACTTTATTCGGGAAGCGTTGGATATTTCACTCCAGAGGGCGATTTTGACTTCAACGTTGTTATCCGATCGCTGGAGTATTATCCGCAAGAACGCTTGCTCCAATGCGGCGTAGGTAGTGCAATTACCATTGAGGCAGACGCTGCACAAGAATATGAGGAATGCCAATTAAAAATTGAACGACTTATCCATTAAATCGATGCTTCGTAAGGTTCAAAAATTACTCGAAAAAAAAACCTTCAAACATTACGTTTTAATGTGCAGTGCTGGCGTTGATTCAATGGTCATGTTAGAAACGTTTCATCGCTTAAAGCTACCCTGTTCTGTGGTTCATGTTGACTACGGATTGAGGGGAAAAGAAAGCACGGAGGATGCTCGGTTTGTGAAGGAACGTTGTGAAGCCATCAATGTTCGTTGTGATATTCACCAGGCGAACCTTAAACAACAGCTGCACGAAAAAGGAGGAAACCTGCAACAAGAAGCCCGTAAAATTCGCTATGCATTCTTGGCAGAAAAGCTTGCGGATATTCCGGAATCCATTGGAGTTACTGCTCACCACCAAGACGATCAGTTAGAGACCTTTTGGTTGCACTTAATCCGTGGAAGCGGGTTGAGTGGCTTATCTGGAATGGAACATATTTCAGAGCAAATACTCCGACCTTTTTTAACGACTCCAAGAGCAACGATTGAACAATTTGCGCGCAAAAACACCCTGACATGGAGGGAAGATCTTAGCAATAAAAACAACCAATACCTTAGGAATCTGCTCCGCAACGAAGCGTTGCCCATACTCTACCAAGAACACCCAACCTTGAGAAAAGAGCTTTTGTTCTTGATGAAGAAATTCCAACAAACTCATGGAATAAATCGCGTAAAGGCGAATAGTCTTACCCGACAATGGCACAAACAACGGGAAATTCCCCACACTGATTTAACGTTGGAATCGACGGTCATCGTGGAAGCCTTAAAACAGATTGGGATTGAGCCTCGGTTTTTAAGCCCAGTCCTTGAGCTGTCTAAGTTAGCACCTGGAAAACAATTGTTAATCCATGACAAACTGCGCTTGATTCAAGGAAAGAACGGTTTAGTAATGGTCACCCATGAATTTTCGGAAAAGTTTAGCTTTACTGAGGAAACAGCGAATAAACTGCCGTCTAAACTTGATGCTTGGACATGGTATTTAAATCCCGAAGATATTTTATCGACCTTGAAACTTGAAAAGTATTTTGCTCATGAAACCATGAGGCCCAATGGCTTAACAAAGGAAAAGCCCATTAACGCCATCCTCAAAGCGGCAAGGATTCCAAAACATGAAAGGGACCAATGGCCTGTGCTTAAGTGCGGTTCAAGCATTGTGGGAATTCCGGGTATCGCCATTTCGCATTTTTTCCGGGCAAATATCCAGGGAACTTCCTTTATAAAAATTACCTTTGTTCAATGCTAAACATCCCTTTGCCTGAAGCATTTATAACTGCAATTTTAAAGGATTCTCCGTTTGGTCAGCCCTTAATTGATGCATTGGACGAGACCCCCTCTACCTCTGTACGCCTCAATTTACGAAAACCTCAGTCCCTTGAATTTGAAAGCGATGAGCAAGTAACATGGTGTCCCAATGCGTTTTACCTCAAGGAACGTCCTAATTTCACCTTGGATCCTTTGTTTCATGCGGGGGTATATTATCCGCAAGAGGCAGCATCGATGGCCGTTTATGACCTGGTGAAATCGCTGAATTTACCTCAAGGTTCTATCGTTTTGGACGCATGCGCCGCACCCGGGGGGAAAACCTTGGCCATGATGGATGCCCTGCCGGAGAACTGTGCGGGAATAGCCAATGAAATCCATCCACATCGCGCCAATATTTTATGCGAGAATGTCACTAAATGGGGACTAGATAATGTAGCAGTGTGTAACAACGATACTTGGATGTTCCGTAACCTCGATGCTTTTTTTGATTTGGTGCTGATCGATGCGCCCTGTTCTGGCGAAGGAATGTTTCGAAAAGATCCGAATGCTCGTTCAGAATGGAATGTAGAATCCGTTCAAAAATGCGCTGAAAGACAAGGCGTTATAATTAACAATTTAATCAATAGCATTAAACCTGGTGGATATCTTATATATGCTACATGCACGTTCAACGAGAGCGAGAATGAAACACAGCTTCAAGAAATTTTAGCCAAAGGTGAATTCGAGGTCCAACCATGGATCGCCCCTACCGGCAGTATACCGGGCAGAAATGGCATTGGACACTATTTCATTCCGGGTCGAAGCCGATCCGAAGGACTTTTTATTGCGGTCCTCAAGAAAAAGGGATCCTTGGAGTCCCAAAGTATCACGTTGTCTCCTTCCTCCAAAGAATCATTCTCAGGTCTTGATATCAACGTTTTACCTCACCAGGAAATCGTTCAACAGCAAAAGATTGCTCACCTGCGCTCCAAGATCTTAGGATTGGCTATGTCAAGACTTAAAATCCCATTGAGGTTCTTGAAATCAGGGATTGCAGTTGGAGAATTGACCTCAAAAGGATGGGTTCCGATGCATGATTTGGCCATGACGTCTTGCAATTTGGTGGGAATCGAATGTTCGAAGCAGGAGGCTTTAATGTACCTTCGAGGTGAAACCTTTCCTATCCCACCCTATCCTCCAGGCTATTACTTAATACGTTATAAAGAAGTAAATCTTGGATTTATCAAGCATTTAGGAACTCGCTTTAACAACCTATATCCAAAAACATGGAGGATACGAATGCATTTGAAGTAAATTCCAACGAAGCGTACGAGCAACTATTTGAATACATTCGTGGGAAAGTCACGCTGACCAAAGAGGATGAGGGCCCCTTGCGCAAACGATTTCAGTTGCGAAAACTCTCGAAAAAGCAGTTTTTTCTGCAAGAGGGTCAAAAAGCCATCGAACATGCTTATGTCGTGCAAGGTTGTATGAGGGTTTATTATCAAGATCAAAAAATGCAAGAACATGTTCTGTATTTTGGGTTTAAGGATTGGTGGGTGGGCGATTTGGGGAGCTTTGACGATGAAGCCCCTACCCGATTGAACATCCAAGCTATGGACGATACATGGCTATTGGTGTTTGATCGAAAAGGCATCGAAGAATTGTTCCTTTTAATCCCAGCATTGGAAAGCTTGTTTCGAAGGATGGCCCAACGCACCTTGTCCGTGTTGCAAAAAAGGCTGTTTCTTACCGTTTCCGCTTCGGCGGAGGAACGGTATTTAGCTTTGTTAG
Organism: Cryomorphaceae bacterium; assembly: GCA_027485415.1. Taxonomy (GTDB): domain Bacteria; phylum Bacteroidota; class Bacteroidia; order Flavobacteriales_D; family Crocinitomicaceae; genus UBA952. The sequence goes on from JAIXRC010000040.1 coordinate 39,476, forward strand.
AACGCTATCCTTCCATTGAGCAATTGGTCCCGCAATATCAAATTGCTTCCTACTTGGGAATCATGCCTGAATCCTTGAGTCGGCTCAAAAAACAAATGATTTCCAAGGTTCGTCAACAACCATAATTTGTGAGAATTTTAGTACTTTAGCCTCCTTAAAATTTGAACAACATGAAAAACGCTTTACTTGCTTTATCCTTATTCATTGGTTTTTTTGTACATGCCGACGAAGGCATGTGGTTTTTGATGTTCATCGAACGTTTGAACCAACGGGACATGGAAAAATTAGGCCTTCAATTGACCGCTGAAGAGATCTACAGCATCAACCATTCCAGTTTGAAAGATGCGGTAGTGCAATTCAACGGCGGATGTACAGCCGAATTAATCTCCTCTCAAGGCTTGGTATTAACGAATCACCATTGTGGATACGATGCCATTGCAGAGTTATCCAGTCCAGAGAGCAATCATTTACAAAACGGCTTTTGGGCGGCAAGCAAAGCCGAAGAATTGAAACCTAAATCGCTGTTTGTACGATTTTTTGTGCGCATGGACGACGTTTCAAAGCGTATTCTTGGAAAGGTGAACGATCAAATGACCGAAGCTGAACGGGAGAAAGCCATCAAAGATGAAATCGCTGTGATTGAAAAAGAGCAAAGCGAAGGAGGAAAATACGTAGTAAACGTGCGTTCCTTCTTTCAAGGAAACGAATACTACTACTTTGTATTCCAAGATTACAAAGACGTGCGATTGGTGGGGACTCCACCAAGTTCTATTGGTAAATTCGGGGGCGATACCGACAACTGGGAGTGGCCACGTCACACCGGTGATTTTTCCATGTTCCGAATCTATGCTGACGCGAATGGAAACCCCGCAGATTATTCTCCGAACAATGTTCCTTTAACTCCTAAAGTTCATTTAAAAGTAAACATTAAAGGAGTGAATGAAGGAGACTTTGCCATGATTTTAGGATTTCCCGGAAGAACGAACCGATGGCTACCTGCGGGTGGAATTGATCAAAATGTGAAATATGCCTATCCTGCCTGGGTTGAAGCCTCTAAAACGGCCATGGATGCGATGAAAGCCTACATGGATAAGGACGAAAAAATCAGCCTTGATTACGCCTCCAAATATGCTCGAATCGCCAATTATTGGAAAAACCGACAAGGTATGATTGATGCCTTAACCAAATTTGAAACCGCCAAGGCTAAAGCGAATAACGAAGCTGCGTTTAACCAATGGGCACAAAAACGAAAGCGCCGCAAAGAATACGGAAATGTGGTTTCGACCATCAATACGTATTACGCAGCAACCAACGAAAAAGCGCGTCACGACAATTACCTTTCCAACCTCTTAAGAGCTTCTGAATTAGGCGTGATATCTAAAACCTTGGGAAGCAAATTGTTGGAATTCGACAAGGCAAGTGAAAAAACCGATGCATTAAAGCAATCGATGATGCAAACCATTGACGACTTCTACTCTACCCTTTCGTTTCCGGTAGAAAAAGATATTTTGATGAACGGTATCTGGCTGTATGTCACCAAAGCAGGTTACAAAATGCCCGCGTCGTTCGAATCACCAGATGCTGTTTCTCAGCGCATCGCTACGACCTTGGCCAAGACCGCTTTCAGCAATCCAGATCAGTTGAAAGCCTACGTTCGTGGGGAGGTTCGTATGGAAATTAGCAAAGATCCTTTGTTTTTGCTTTCACAAGAACTAATTGCTCATTTGAATGCAACGACTCCAGAAATGGCACAGATGCAAGCCGATTATGCACGCGCTTACCGAAAACTTGTTAAAGGCTTAAGGGAATCTGGATTAAGTGAAGTACAATACCCAGACGCTAACAGCACCATGCGACTTACCTATGGAACCGTGAGCGCTTTACCCTACGATAAGCGTAACGACGCAAAAGTCAATTTTTACACCACGCTTCAGGGCACCATCAATAAATACAAGCCGAAAGACGAAGAATTCGATTTGCCAGAGCGCTTAATTGAGTTGAATAACACAAAAGATTTTGGGGAATACGTTGATAAAAACGGGTACATGCCAGTTAACTTTTTGACGAATAACGACATCACCGGCGGGAATTCAGGTTCACCGGTGCTCAATGCCAAAGGTGAATTAATTGGATTAGCGTTTGACGGTAACATTGAAGCCATGGCTGGAGACGTTATCTTCGATGACAAACTTCAAAAAACGATTAACGTCGACATTCGGTACGTACTTTTCATTATCGATAAGTTCTCCGGTGCTCGTCATATCGTGGATGAAATGACCATCATTCGATAAAATACTTGAATAGATTTGAATTCTAAGGCTTCTTCGGAAGCCTTTTTTGTTAATTTGAATTTCGAGCGAGCAACGAAAGGTGCAACAAGGCCTCCCCTATTTCTTTTTCCGATAGTTCGGCATTGATTTCAGCAGATCCTGGGGCCTTGAGTAAAACAAAATTGATGCTGTTCCCTGCATTTTTCTTATCATTCTTCATGTGGTTCATGACTTCTTCAAAGGCTTCCTCGGGAATCGGTGGCATTGGAAAAATAGCAATCAGTACGTGTTCAATTTCTTGGTAAGCCTCAAAGGAGAGCACCTTTCGTTTGAAGGAAACATAGGCCTCTGCGATCATTCCTAGGGCAACCGCGTGACCATGATCGATCGGTTTTCGCGATAGAAAATAGGACTCAAGCCCATGGCCAAAGGTGTGGCCAAAATTCAATAACTTCCTTCTACCGGATTCGTGTGGGTCGGATTCTACGACTTCTTTTTTAAGTTGGATGGAACGCAGAATGTTTTCCGAAGCGATTAATTCCGCATCGTTGTTAAGGCCTTTCAGCCGCATCCAATAGGGTTCGTCCAAAATCAAGGCGTGCTTGAGCATTTCTGCAAAACCGTTAAAAATATCTTCCGCGGGAAGCGTTTCCAGAAATGTAGGGTCTATGAAAATCGCTTTAGGAGCTGTAAACGTTCCTACGGCATTTTTAACATCGTTTACGTCAATGCCTGTTTTTGAACCCAATGCGGCGTCCACCATGGCCATCAGTGAGGTGGGAATGTGAATGAAGTCGATCCCTCGTTTGTAGGTCGCTGCGACGAATCCGCCTAAATCGGTCACCAAACCACCCCCTAAATTAAGGATCAAATCGTTGCGCTGGATTCGGTACTCCAGTAAGGCTGACCACACCTGAAAAACGACTTCCATGGTTTTGTTTTCTTCGCCTGCCGGCAGGAGCATAACCTCGGCGTTTTGCAATTCGGGAAACGAAAGCAGCAAGGGTTCCAAACAAGCGTCGTGGGTGTTTTCATCGACGATAATCACCTTGTTTCGGTCCTGGTAGGTAGATAAAATGTTTCGCAGGTTAGAAGAATCCAATGGACCTAGTTCAACCGGGATACCGTCAAATTTCAATTTCATAGCTTCAAAGGTATTAAGAATCTGAGCGAATGGTGGGCAAAAAGCGTTAATTTTGCTCATGCTTGATTTCACCAACACCGAGATTGCATTTGGACCGAAGAAACCAAAAGACTTAAAACGTGCTTATTGGCTTTTCAAGGTGGTAAGTTACCCTTGGATTGTTAAGCTCGGTAAACGTCTTACACCGTTGCTTTTAAAACTTCGTTTCCCCATCAAAGGATTGATCAAAGCTACGATTTTTCGACAATTTTGCGGAGGAGAAACCATTGAAGAATGCACGGAACGCATCGACGAGCTCGGTAAATTTGGGGTAGGAACCATCCTCGATTATTCGGTTGAAGGCAAGACCTCCGATGAAGATTTTGAGCACACGGCACAAATCATCATTTCCACCATCGAAAAGGCGAAAAACTCGGAGAACATTCCATTCGCTGTCTTCAAAGTAACAGGCATCGGCCGCTTTGATTTATTGGAAATTGCTTCGGAGGAAAAAACCACAGCGAACGAACAAGTATTGCATGAAATTGCTGCGGTTAAAGAACGTTTTGAACGCATTTGTGCCGCAGCTGCTCAACACGGAGTTCGCTTATTCATCGATGCGGAAGAAACGTGGATTCAACCGGTACTGGATGCCTGGACCTGGGAAATGATGTGCCGTTACAACCAGGAGCGCGCCATCATCTACAATACGGTGCAAATGTACCGCCACGACCGACTCGATTTCCTCCAGCGGCAATTAGCTCAAGTTCAAGCAGCGGGAATTGTTTACGGCGTTAAATTGGTGCGAGGCGCCTACATGGAAAAAGAACGTGCCCGTGCTGCTGCAATGGGCTACCCCTCTCCTATTCAGCCGGACAAAGCATCTACCGACCGAGATTACAACGAGGCCTTGAAATTCATTGTTGAAAACCAACAACATTTTGCCGTTTGCGCAGGGTCACACAACGAGGAAAGCTCCATGCTGTTGACGGAACTTATGGCACAGAACCAATTAAAACCTGGTAACGAGCGATTCTATTTTGCGCAATTGCTCGGCATGAGTGACCACATCTCATACAACCTCTCCAATGCCGGCTACAAGGTAGCGAAATACGTGCCTTTTGGTCCTGTGAAAGAGGTTCTTCCTTATTTGTTGCGCCGAGCTGATGAAAATACCTCCGTAGCGGGTCAAACCGGGCGCGAATTGGGCTTAATCAGCTCGGAGCTGCGCCGCAGGAAGGGGAAATAGGTTAAAAATAAGTCTTGAAAAAGATGTTGTTAAATGTACAAGTAATCCATTTTGAGCATCCTTACTTCTTCTTATAGAGTACAACGTTAAGTCCGTCAATTTTCCAAGTTAATTTTCCATCGGATAACTCAAATGTCCCACAGGATTTATTCTCAATAGGCTCTGATAAATCGTCCAATTGAAAGCTTTTAGAAACGCACAGTTCGTTGTCCTCAATCGTCCATTCAAAACTTTCCCTCCCGTTAACCATCGTCTGCTCTATCCCTGATCCGTCGGAATTAAAAATCATGTAGCTTTCCTCGCTGCCTCTTAGGATAAACTTTCCTTCCAATTTTTCTTCACCTTTTTTAATTTCCATTGGCTCAGATTTATCAGCGGGTTTATTTTCACAACTGGTAACAAGCACATAGGAAAGGAGCATTAAACCAATTAACGCCCTCATATTATTTAATTTATTGTACATCATTCTTCAAATCAATTATTTAAATTTCAGCATACTCATTAATTATTCTCTAAAAGAACTATTCTCCATTACCACTTAACCCATACAAATTCAAGGATTAATGGTTACGCATTGTATCCTTTACTAAATAGGGTTCATTTATTAACTTTATTCCTTTATCTGTATCAATAATTCTAGTATCCTTAAGTTGAGGAGCACTCGATTTGTAGCCCCCCGAAAAAGATTCAGGTTCTATGACGGGATAATCTGGCATTTCATTGCGCCTAGAATCATCTAATAAATTCAGCATTTTTATGATAGCTTCATCTGACGGATGATGGTTTATAAAATTTGAACCAGTATATTCAGTGCCTTTAAAATTTATTTTGTCAGGAACAGGTGGTATATTAACCGATGGCTTACCTCCTTCTAACCCAGAATAATCTGCAGAATAATCTGGTTTAAATGTTGAGTTTAGGTCCATTTCCGGTAGATTTTGATAACTCGATTCCATCGTAACTTTTTTAGGGGTTTTTTGATCTTCGGTACATCTATTATACAAGGATAATAATACTCCTATGCTCGCCAAACTTCCTGCAGTGTATTTAAGCGGCTTTGAAATAGATGGCAAACTTTTCTTTACGCTTTGATTTTCGGCCTGGTAAGAAAAATTTACGTCATTAATAACCCCTGTTTCGTTACAATAAGCACATGGTCCGGGAAGCCAATCATTTTGTCGATTAAAGCGTCGAATATCTGTTTCGTCCATATAGGCTTTACCTAAACATCTCGGGCATTGAATAGTCCTCATCGATCAATAATTTTTCGTTTTCAAACTTTTGTGAATTAAAAGTAATAAAAATTATAGTTATACCTAAAGACCTCTAGACCTTACGATTACCCCGAACTTCGCAGTCGTTGCAATTTCCTACCTTTGTTCCATGAAACGTGTGGTTGTTGGTCTTTCGGGCGGGGTGGATTCGAGCGTTGCTGCCTATCTCCTACTCCAAGAAGGGTACGAGGTGATTGGCATGTTCATGCGCAACTGGCACGACGAGACCGTTACCTTATCGAACGAATGTCCTTGGATCGACGATGCCAACGACGCCTTACTGGTGGCGCAACACCTCGGCATCCCTTTTCAGGTGGTGGACCTAAGTGCGCAATACAAAGAACGCATCGTGGACTACATGTTTCGCGAATACGAGGCGGGAAGAACGCCTAACCCGGATGTGCTTTGCAACCGCGAAATCAAATTCGATGTTTTTCTCAAGGAGGCCCTTGCTTTGGGGGCGGATTTTGTCGCAACGGGGCATTATTGCCGAAAAATCGTCCATCCGGACGGAAGCCATGGATTGAAGAGCGGATTGGACAAGAACAAGGATCAGAGCTATTTTCTTTGCCAAGTCAGCCAATCCCAGTTAAAAAAGGCGCTGTTTCCCATCGGGGACTTAAGCAAGGCGGAAGTACGCGCCATTGCGGCAGCGCAAGGGTTGCTCACGGCGGATAAAAAAGACTCTCAAGGATTGTGTTTTGTTGGGAAAATTAGCCTCCCAACCTTTTTACAGCAGCAGTTGATGCCCAAACAAGGACCCATCATTGAAATCCCGCGTGATTTACCGCAATTCGAAGCCTACCAAAAGCTCCCGAACGAAGCGGAATATGTGGAAGAACTTTCGCGTTGTTTTGTGTATGAACCTTCCATGGGGCATCGTGTGGAAACGCATCAAGGAGCCCATTACTACACGATCGGTCAACGTAAAGGACTGCACATTGGGGGGCGCCCGGAACCGAGTTTTGTGCTGGCTACCGACACGGTGAACAATGTGATTTATTCGGGTCAAACCGATCAGCACCCCGGACTTTACCGAAGGGCCTTGAAATTGCGTTTAGAGGAACTTAATTGGGTACAAAAAATCCCTGAAGCAGCGTTGCAACAGGGAGTGAAATTGGAATTCCGAATTCGATACCGTCAAGCCCTGCAAGAGGGAAGGTTAATACTCAAAAACGGACGTTTGTATGTGCTCTTTGATCGAGCCCAGCGTGGAATTACGCCGGGACAATTTGCGGCTTGGTACCGCAACGAGGAGCTCATTGGATCGGGGATTATTGAGGCTTAGGTTAAAGAAACATATGATAAAAATCGCTATATTCGTCAGTAAAAAGGAATTGCTTACCCATGGACTACAAAATATATTTTGAAATAAAACCCGAAAAGCGCTTTGGACAAGTAGTCCTTAAGGGAACTCGAATTTCAGTAGGTGATGTATTGAATTGGCTTGCGAACGGAATGAGCCGTGAAGAGATCATTTCTGACTTTCCTGAATTGGAAATAGACCACATTAATGCATGTTTATTTTATGCTGCCTCGAGAGAGGGCCAGTTAAGAATTGCTTCATGAAACTCCTGTTTGATCAGAACATTTCCTACCGTATTGTAAAATTAATAGAAGGGGAATTTCCTGGAGCAGCGCATGTTATTTCAATGGGCTTGGGAAATTCTAGCGACAACAAATTTGGGAATACGCTCTGAAAAACAAATTTACGATTGTTACTTTTGACGCAGACTTTTACAATCTATCATTGGTTTGGGGACATCCGCCGAAAATAATTTGGATCCGAACCATGAACCAAAGCACAAGAAATATAGAATTATTACTTAAAAGATTCTATACCTCGATTCAAGAATTTCTGAACGACACTGAATTTGCGTGCCTAGAAATCCTGCAACCCTCCCCACAACCTTAGTAGGCCATTAATTCATGCTCACCGCAAAGAAAATCGAATGTTCCTCCTCTTGGTGGGACTTCGACCAACGAATTTTATCCATTAATTGAGCGACTTCAAAAACACTCATGGATGTGCCTGTTCCCTTCTCGCGGTGTACGCTCAATTTTAATTGCGCTTCTTTTACCACCTTTGCTCTTAAATTTTGTTGATACTTTCCCATACTCGATGTTTAATTCGAGGGGTGCTTACGAAGCGAATATCCATTAGGTTACAAAAAGGTTAGACATTCGCGCCATACACCATGGATCGCATGGAAATGGAACCGTAATTCACTTTTTCATTGAAAAACTGCAGTTCGTCGTTTCGATTTTTCAAGCCTAAGGTATACAATAAGGGATAATAGTGGTCGGGTGTTGGAATTGCTAAGGAAGCGATGTCGCCTTGAGATGAGCGGTTTAAAAAAACAGCATCATCGCGTTGCTCCAACCATTTCTTCGACATACGATCGTATTCCATAGCCCAGTCATATCGGGCATTTTCATCAAAAATGGCCTTGTTGAGGTTATGGACTATATTCCCGGAGGCAAGTATGAGAATTCCCTTTTTTCTCAATTTAGCCAATTGTTGACCCAGGTTGAAATGGAATAATTCTCCCTTACTGTAATCGATGCTAAGCTGCAAGACGGGGATTTTTGCCTCGGGAAACATATGGAATAGAACGCACCACGTCCCATGGTCGAATCCCCAATGTTGGTCGAGCCCAGTATTGACCTCGGTGAGACTTCGCTGAAGATATTCTGCCAATTCCGGCGAACCCGGAGCTGGATATTTCATGCGGTACAACCGTTCGTCCATTCCACCAAAATCATAGATGGTTTCGGGGTGAATCGCCGAACATATTTTGGTAATTCCCTGGGTAAGCCAATGGGCTGAAATGCAGAGGATGGCCTTTGGCGCAGGTATATTATGAGCCATATTCGACCATGATTGGGTATATTCGTTAGGTTCGGCAGCAATATTTGGAGCGCCATGTCCCACAAACATTACGGGCATTTCATACCCCAAATCAGGCCAATCATTAAGTCCCTTTAAAAAGCTAGCTGCTTTATGTTCCATAACCATCGAAAGCCCTCCTAATAAACTAAGTTTTAAAAAATCCGAACGATCCATAACCAAAGGTAAGCGGTACAACTCTCAACACATCTTGACCTAGGATAAGAAATTCATAAAGAATTGTCGTGGTATCGAGTGGCGTGTAGGTGATGTTGCCTTGTGTTGCGCATGTGGCGAGGCAATATTGCTTATACGCTGTTACCACTAGTGCTTCTCATTTTTTCTTTATTTGTTGAGTTAATTTAATCATTATCTTAAAGGAAGTGTCAGGATGTGCAACTTGATTTACTGATCCAACGATGTAAATATTTTCCTTCGGACTGTAATATGCTAATGCTCCAGAAAGTCCTGAATGTCCTATAAAATAGGGCACAGCACCTGTCGGATTAAGAAGCCAAGGAAGTTTAAATAGGTGAATGCCAATGCCAGATTGCATAGGAAAGAATATCTTGTTCCATTCTTGTAATTCATTGATGTATTCTTTTGGAAAAATCTTTCCAGTAAAAAAAGCTTCTATAAAAACAAGCATATCGGTTGAAGTTGAAACCATTCCCCCGTCTGCACCAAAAGAAGTCATTGCCTTAGGTATATTCAGCTCATTGTTTTTGTAGTATAACGTCTTCGGTGTTTTGTCGGTTGAGTCTTTGTATAAATAGGTTTTTGTCAAACCAAGTGGCTGAATGATTAATTCCCTACAATTTTCAGCATACGATTTATGGGTTGTGTTATCGATAATATTTCCTAAAAGCTGGAAATTTGCGTCTGAATAGTTTGCTTTCCCTTTTGTCCCAGGTACAAAAAGAGCAGACATGTTTTTTGTCCTTTCAATTGCTTGTTCAAAAGTCCAAAATTGGTCGTTATAATACTCCCCAAATCCAGACCAAAGTTGGTAGTAAGCTAAGTTAATATTTATTGAATTAGGAAGCAATATTTTAAAAAAAAAAAAAGTGGTTAGCGACATTGGGTTTTAGCCCTGTGGTTTGATGCTTTTTGTTGTTGTAATAATTGACGTAGTATTCGACATTTCGGTAAAGTTCAAGTCCTGTTTCAACTGGATTA
>JAIXRC010000030.1 GCA_027485415.1 Cryomorphaceae bacterium
GTGGTCATGATGTAAGCGCATTCGTCCCGCGTTGCGTGGATTCGGGCATGGCACGTTTGACAAACACAAAGCAGGTTATACTCTTTGTTTTTATGGTATCTTCCAAGGACAATGCCGTTTTCATCCGCGACGCTCTGCGGCACCATGTGATGCGTCTCTACGCTCATTGATTTCTGGCATACCTGACACGTGTCCAGGTAGACCTGAGCGTTGTACCTGGACTCTTTAGTGCTCAATAGTTCGCTGTGTACGCCAAGGAGCTTGTTCCGGATCATGGACGCGCTGCGTATAAAGTCCTTTTCCATGTCAAGGGCCTTGCACACCTCTAGGCCGTACAGCGCGTCGCCCGGGCCCGGCACTAATTTTCTATCATATACAATGGTCTCGTTCGCCTCGTCATAGCGCACATCCAGGTGGTAAACTGCCAGGTTTTTGATATGTTGTATGAGGTCCATGCGTGTCAGCTCATGCAAGTGTGTAGCCAGTAGAAACGTGCAGCCGACATTGCCGAGCCGTTCCAGCCCTGCTGCTACGATGGCCGTGGCAGAAGAGCTCTCTGTACCTGCACAAAGCTCATCGCCTATGACCAGGGCTTGCTTATCGGCGCCTTTGATAATGTTGCGTAGCTCTAGGATTTCAGACGTAAAGGTGGACCTCCCTGCGAAAATATTGTCGCCTGCTGCAATCCTGGTATAAAGAGCCCGATACGGGCACAGGGTCAAGCTTTCTGCTGATACAAACATGCCTGCTTGTGCCATGATCACTGCCAAGCCCACCGACTTCATAAAGCTGCTCTTCCCGCTTGCGTTGATCCCGAACAAAAGGATTCCATCAGTGCCATCCTTTCCGAGCTTGACATCGTTAGGTACATAGCCGTGCGATGACAGTATGCTCTCCACTATGGGGTGGCGCAAGCCTTGGGCATCAATATATGGCTTCGCGTCCTCATTCGGTGAGACAAGCAGGGGGCGCGTCCATGCGTGTTCGGTTGCAAGCATCGCAACGGTGCATGCGATATCGATATCTGCCACCTGGGCAGCCATGTCCGACAATTGGTCATGGAAATTCATTACGATGGTATCGCACGCTTCGCTTAATAAAATCCGGGTCTGGTCCTGAATGCGATCTTTGGCTTCTGATATAGCCTTATTTGCATGCTCAATGACACCATGAGTGAAACGGACACTCGTTGACTTTGTTGTAGAGGCCGCCGTGGATAATGGTTTCAATTCATTTGCAAGCGGCGTATCGGCCAATGCCTCCTTGTGGCGCTTGCTAGTCACTGCAATAAAGTAGCCGTCTCGATCCGTGGAATCCAGCTTGTATCTTTCGCTACTTGCGTTTAAATCCCTGATCATCCCATCGATGTGCGCAAGCGCATCTGTAATGGTGTCAATATCCGACCGGAGGCTCCTGAATACCACCTGGTGGTTCACGTATTCATCGGATGCGGGATCGGTAAACGTGTTTTCGATGTACGCTGTGAACTCATGTACCCATGGCTCCAGACGAATACCAAAGATATCTAGACACTCGGTGCTACCCTTGACAAACGCGTACAGCCGCCATATTGATGCATGGTCTACAGTGGCCGTGACTAGCCTTCTCAATAGCCTGGGGACGTCACACATGCCTTCCAGGGTCTCTTTTCTTATGCGCAACGGATCTAATGTCATTGCGAGATCCACCCGGTCCAGACGGTTATTTATGACATCAATGTCATGTGTCGGCTCTAGCAATCTGCCTCTAAACAATCTGCGTCCCATCGGGGTAGAACACTTGTTGAACATGCCGATGAATGATTTCTTGCTATCGTTGTTTCTCCCTGGAAGGACGTCGAGTTGAACAGCGCTGTTATAGTTGAGGAACACGCAGGAGCTGTTGACGGTGTCGTGAGAGAACGTCGGAGGCTTGATGCGGCGCGTGACGTGCTCTCCGTGATCATGAGCGAATTGCAGCAGGGCACATAGCGCAGTTGATGCACAGGGCTTCAACTCAAGATCAAATAGCTCCAGGGGCGATAGCATGGTCTCCTTGCACTTGTCGGCAAATACTTTACCCAATAGTGCGTTCTGGTAGGATGCTTTTTTGTACGTCTTGACAATGTGATCATTGTTGATCTTGTGGACGCAGGCCGAGTCTTCCAGGTCTAGGTATCCGATGGCACTGGATATCTGATCTAGGGTTTCAACCGCGTTGCATCCCAGGACAATGACTTCTACGGGCTTGAAAGCAAGAGCGATGCGATACATGTCTTCCTTGATCATCCTGTGGTCCCTTTCGCATACGCAGCTCTCATACACATAGCATTCCCCGGTGGTAAAGTCTGCCACTGCAGCGCCAAAAGAAGCAAGGGCATCTTTTTGCTTGCCGTTTCTGGCAAAATATAAATACAGCGCCATGGTATATCTGTTGCCATGGTGCGTGGACGAGGCGGGCATGTAGGTCCCTGGGCTTTCGATGCGAGCCAGTGTCCTGTAGATTTGTTGCTTATTACCTTTATTGACCATGCTCTTCTTCTGTTCCACGACCGCCACGGTATAGCCAGCGGACACAAGAATGTCCATGTATTTTTCCATCATGAAACTGGGGAAGCCGGCCATGAACGGGTTGCTTCGATTGATGTCGTTGATCGATTTGTTCTTCCTCGTCATTTGAATTTCCAGGAGGTCACAAACTCCGCGCATAAACGTCTCGGGATACCCAAGTCGGCTTTCTCGAACCTCCTGGTCTGTGATTGCGTACAATTCAAAGAAAGAGCCGACTTCAATGAGGACGACGCTCTGATCACCGTGCTTGTCCCTGACATCCTGGTAAGCTTTGCAATAGTCGTCAAACAACATGTCTATAGCCCATATATACACAATAATTATTATTATCATAAAGAGTAAAACTCTTGACATGCTTTAAATGGGCCAAATACCAGATAAGGCCAGGAAAAGTGATTATTTATTGATGATTATTTATTGAAACCACATGAACCATGTAAATTAAAGTTGCTATATACTTAAAATCTAACAAGGGTTTTCATTTGTAATATACTCCAAAAGGGGAAACGGTCTTGGTCCCATTAGTAATAAGAATTAGCGCATAAGATGTTCGGGGGGACAGGGTCCTTGTTGTACACCTTGATGCCTCCCAAAAGAAGGAAAAGGTGGATCAACCTACGGGCACTTGATGTTACGGCCAGTGGCGTACCCCTCGTACCAGAGGTACCAGAGGTGGATTCATCGGGGAACGCGGATCGCGCATTCGTACGCAGACCCACGTCATCCTTGCACATCGTGTACTTTACGGATCCCAATGATGAGGGCACGGCGTACATGAATTCAATCCGGTCATCAATATCCGTGATGCAAGATCGATATAATGATATGAACTTCCACCAGTACCCGTGTCTTGAAAATGACTGGCCGGCTCCTATGATTGCCAATATACGAGATGCGGCGCTCTTGTCGCAGAATTTACCCGAGGGGTATACCATAGATGACGTTCTCCTATTCATCCAGGAAAGGAAGGGCCAGAGTCCTTACGAGCTCACTGGGCATGCACTAGCCTGCATACTAGCCGCGCATGAAAACGGATCATCCATTGATATTGTGTGCAGCAAGGACAACATATCATACGTTGACCTAAATGCAAATGAGGAAGAAGACCCGGGTGACAAGGAGACGGAAACCATCAAGATATACAAGAACCTCACTTTTGCGTGCACGTGTCGCTTTGCCTTGAGCGTGTCTGACAGGATCCTTGAGGCTATCAATGATCACGAGGCAGACCCAGAAGATGTCACGGCGGATGCTCGTTTATTGAATAAACTCATTGGGATCATGGAAAATTAAAAATAGAACAATAATATATAACGGGAGATCTAAATAAAAGATAATCAGATATAGATAATGTCACAATATGATAAACTACCACCGTCCTACAGGTTTGATCCCAAGAACTCGATCGTTCCTGCGACGTCCTCGGGATTTTACGACGCCGATTTGCTCCATGATATAATGGTGCTATCAAAGATTCCGCTTCGTGTCCAAAACATACCTGCGATCCGAGCCCTGGTGAGGCTCATAAAAGGAAAGGTGGTTGCGCGCATTACCTCATTGAAGGCGCTGTCCGATGTTAGCAAGTATCCTGTGGATAAGCCGCTGTTGGACAAGCTCTATGAACTCAAGGCATCATTTGAAAACCAGGAAAAGGCAGTCAATAACTTTGCAAGAGGCATGTTGGCAAGGCAGGCCATGCTCCACAAGATGATGATGGTTGCTACTAAGAAGAGGATGGCGGCAATGTATCAAAAGACAAAAGATCGATACGATGGCATGCGTCGGCAACTGTCATCTGCCAATATGCGTAAATATGTCCTTGCCCAGATTATTAAGAAGAAACTTGAAGAATCTCAATAACAATATTGAAAAAATGGGGACAGGCTGCCGTCTCAATATTATTATCATAGATAATGTATTATATACACTTACCATCAATGTTTGGCGCAATCTGGTGCCGTCGCAATCTGTCTGGAGGTGCGCTAGGTGGTTCAGTGGGTAGTTCAGTAAGTCAACGTCGCGTTTATTGGCGCAGGAAGCAATTTCCTATATACTCGTTTACGGTGTCAAATCCTGTATACAATCAGGACTTGGATTATGTTAGAGCCGCTGAATATCCAGAAACAATTGACGGTTCTGGAGTATGGGTTTGGTCATCACCAAATGGTATGCTTTATGATCCGCAACAGCCGACGGGCGAGTGTGAATTTCAAATTCTCATAAACAGCCAGGGAGAACGACAAGGTACAATAAAGTTCATTGTAGATGATGCTATAAATCGATTAGAACTTAACGATACAGTCATTATGTCGTACAACACAGGAACAACAAACATAGACCTTGGTACACTACGCAATGGGTCAAATCGTCTATCGATAACTGGTGTTAATGTTTGGAATAGGGCCGGCATCATTTTTGTTGTTGTTGACAGCAATACAGGAGAAGTGTTAGTTTCTTCTGAGGGAAGTTTAATGAGGTGCGGCAATTTTGTACCGAAATACTATGGAGACTAGTTTAAAATGTCTAACATGATCATTAATTAACATGCATTACTATATTAATTACTAGTTATTAGTTACTATATTTACTCTATACAACATTATCCTGCAAGATCCGCTTCACAGAAGTCATCCTAGACATGAGTTCCTGGCGACTAGGCCAGGGTGTATTGCCATTGGCTGCGTTGCGCACCGTGATGACAAAGAGAAGAACCATGCATTTGTGTTGGGGCGCAGAGATCCACGTGCTGTCTGTCCTTGATTTCTTGAGACATTCCAAAGCCACTTTGTTAACGTCGTCAACATCTTGTGGGCTCACCGGGATTTCCGTGGCATCTGCATCAGTTGTCGCAGCTACCGGTGGCTGGTGAATATGGTAATAATTTCTGCTTGCTGTCGCTTGTCGTCGAGTAAGGTCAATGGACTCTTTGCCTCCGACGAGCTTGCCGACCCATCCATGGATGGATCCTAGATCATCATCGGTGACACCAAATATGTTTTTAACCTTGGCACGGAGGTCCATGGTAACTTTTTTGTTGATGGGGTTGATCGGAAGCGTGTCCAATATGATTTCTTTTACTTTTTTGTAGATGGCCGTGTACTCGTCGTTTTGAAGGATGAGGTCCCTTGTCTTTTTCTTTACAGCATCATCATACACGGGCAGCTTGGTGTACTGGATCGGACCCGAAACAAGGCCAAGGAGACTGGAGCATAGGGCAAAGGCTGTCTTGCGCACCGGTATGTCGTTATCCTCATCATCCAAGATCATCATCATGATATTGATGCCAGTGTCATTGCCCGGGATGATCGAGAGAGCCAATCGAACGCTGTCCAGGTTGTCGTCGTACCGTGTTGTGATGAACATTTCATTGAGGCCTTTGCTGCTGGTCTTGCTCCTCCATACTGTAGCATCAGGGCAAAAGGTACTAGTACTAGTATTGGTAATGCTTGCCATTTTTGATTTGACTCGACACTGTGACCATTATACATCTGATCTTCCTTTAAGTACACAATTAATATAATAAAAACATACATACATTTTGAATGATTTGTCTATTAGCCTTTCACATAAATGTCCATGTTGTTCGAATCTGTATTATCAACAATGTAACACTTTGTGCTCTGAAATACGATGGCTTGACATTTGTCTGACGCATCGCAAGCATCTTTGCAATCTTTGATAGACGCAACGTTCAAAGGCTCGCGTTGTTGAAGTTCGGATATAAGGGATTTGATGGATCCGCCAGGAAGAGACTTGTACGAACCTTTCACGAGCTTCATTTCTAGCAATGAAATACTGGTGTCGGTATACATCCTGGGGGACAAGGCAATGCACTTGTTTGTGCCCCTGTCATGCACAAATGCAACACATGATGGCATTGAATCGCACACGGCTTTGCATTCTATTGCATTCTGGACATCGGATACGCGGTCCACCAAGAAATCCGGAGACAATCCGGCATATGGATCTGCGCGAGCGATTCCATTTGTAGAACGGACAAACTGGGCCATATTTGCAGGAGGTGCATCGTTATAATTTGCAGGCATGCTGAGCAGAGTCTTGTTGCGAATCAGGGAGTATCCAGGGACAGCCGGAGGAGCTGGCGTACCCGTTGATACCGGTGCCGGTGTTGTTGTTGCTTCTGTCGGTACCGGTGTTGTTGTTTCTGTTGTTGTTTCTGTTGTTGTTTCTGTTGTTGTTTCTGTTGTTGTTTCTGTTGTTACCGGTGTTGCCGGTGTCGTTGTAGTAATATCTTCGTCATCGTCCACGTCGTCTTCACTTGTTGTAGCACTGTTTTTAGGCACAGCGGCAACTGGCTGCTTCAAAGGCGTGGCACTTTCAGTCGGTTTTACATCATTTGCGCTCAAACTAGGGGGCTTTTTCTTCTTGGTCTTTAGGACCAAATACACAGCGACCACGCCAATAATGATAATCACAGTCAATATCACTAAACTCAAGATAATCATGTATATTATGCCTCTTGATCTATAATCTAATATAGATGATGCATAAAGTAACCAAGGCTTTTACTCAAGGCATTATTTAACAAGTCAGGCATTGTTTTATTTATGGATCATGTAACATTTGACATTTTTAATTTTTTTTTCTCGATTGTTCTGGTAGTAGCATTGAGGAAACCCCTAGAAACCTAGGACCTAAAAGTCATCATCCGCAAAGTCCATACCGGGCGTCTCGCTACCAGGGCCGTTTGGCGCTTCGTCCTCATCCTCGTCGAAGAAGTTGTAAGCGTCCGGATCGATGCTGCGACCGCTGGTCTTGGTGAGGCAAGCCTGGAACAGCTTTGGGCTCACACCAAAGTTCTTGTTGACAAAGTACACATACGGGAACTCGATGATGAGCTTGACACTGCAGCCACGCGTGATCGACTCGACCGTTGTCTTGCTCTTGTCAGCGTTGAAGACCCTTGGCATGTCCCCGTTAAGGTTCAGCTGTGCGATCTTGACCTTGAACAAGGGTGCATACTTGGGGTCCCTAGGCTCCTTGGACATGGGGCGGAAGAACTCGCGGAGTACCTCAAGGGACATCTCCTTGCCCATGAGATCTACTGAATTGGTAGCCACCGTCTCCAGGAGCTTGTCGTCGATTGACTTTAGTACGGATGCGAATCGCTTCATCTTATCATTGACATCAAGACCGGTCAAGGAGCATACAAGGCTGCTTGAGACTGCCTTGGTCGACTCATCCTGAAAGCTGGTGATATCAAATGGAACGGTCATCTCCTCTGTTTGTAGCCTGAATTTGCGGCCATTGTATGTGATTCCCATGATCTTGCCGCCGTTCCTCTTGCTCTTGACCGCATCATGGAACTTGAGCAGACTGGCGTTAAAGTCCTTGCAAGTGATAATGTCCATTGTGTGGATTAGTAGGGCTCAACGGGGAAGTTTAGGAGTTTAGGATATGTGATTGTTGTGATGTCTTGCACTATGGTTTCCTGCTATACACATCTTAGCTTATTTAGTCTTTAAGCTGTTTATATGATGTTTGTATCCAGGATCATGATCGACATTATTATTATCATCATCATAATAATAATAATAATAATAATAATAATGCAAAAGTATAATAATAATAATAATTAAAATGGCAATGTTTGTCTTTTGGTATGCTGACGTTTCTTGATATTATTATTAATATTCTTGCCCTTTCCTCTCTTTCCTCTTCTGCATTCCCTCGTTGCATTTAGTCTTGTCAGTAGTGGTTTAAAATGCTTCATTCTTAACTTTGATATTTGAACAACGGAATCAACATTCCTGCACGTTTCAAGAAGCTTTTCCCGATAACACTTGAAAGCCTTGAAAAATGCGCTGGCTTCTATACCAATTACAATGTTTTCCTTTGCGTTGAGCCTCTCTATGCTCTTTGCTAGCATTGTGTTTCTCTCTTGTGTGCACCTTGAGCGACGTTTCAGTTCGTTGCCATTTATAGGTTTGCAAAAAGATGAAACCTCGTCAACAATGGTTTCTTGTAAAATACTGTCATCTTTTACAAAATGGTCCGAGAATATGCAAGGCTTGAACTTGATGGCATCACGAGTCACCTCTTGTACCAGGAGTCCGTGATCGACCGTGAAAATAGGATCACTTGTACCACTTATGACGGTACATGGCACCTTGCTATACAGGAGCGTAGGTAAGCTCGGAAAGAGCCACTTGGAACCGTTGTACCCGGTATCAAAGAATCGCGATATCAGGTTTTCGCCCCTGCTTTGCATATCAGGACTGATAAATGATAGCATTTTCAACCTGAAGATGACCGCATAGAGGTGACCCCATCTGGTCCCAATCGGAAAGACTCCCGCTGGTGCTACCAGTGTAATCGCCTTGATTCGGGATCGCAACTCATCGTTTCGTAGAGATACTGAGCAAACAAACCCCCCAAACGAGTGACCAACAAGAATGGCACGATTGATGTCCAATGAGTCCATGCACTTGAGCATGAATATGGAGAGCTCGTCGACTAGATCGTCTACGGATAATGCCATGAGTTCATCCGGGAAACTGCTATTCCCAAAACCGGGGAGATCTATGGCATGCACGGTATGGCCTTTCTTGCTCATGTCCACCATGGTCTTGTGCCACGTCGCCGAATTACTGTAAGCGCCATGGACGCAAAGCACATGTGCAGCCATGGCATGGTGTTTTGCGCGCCCCTTGTGCATGTGGATCACAGGCGCAATGCTGCATGTATGCACCGCGTATTTGATGCCACGCGCAGTTTTGAAAGAAAACGTCCTGCATTTGCCCTCATCCTCGACAATAGCGGTCTGGTCTTTGTTTATCTGCTTCTTCATAGGGTTCAGCGATATTTGAAACCCAAACACCTTGTTGAGGACATGCATTACAAGATGACATGGCAAGCATATCAGCATTAGGAGTGATGCGAGAAACCACAAGAGCAGAGTTTGCCACATTTTTACATTTGGTCTACGTCCTTAATGAGTGTATTCGATTATAAACATATTACACAAACAAGAAAAAGAACAAAACTTTATAAAACCAACTAAAACCAAAACTAAAGCCCATA
>JAIXRC010000111.1 GCA_027485415.1 Cryomorphaceae bacterium
TCGTACTCTTTCCATTTCGCCGGAACGACAGACGTTTTAACATCTTCCATACTGGGCTTTTCCAGTATCAAATGATAAATCATGACGCTTCGTTGGTGCCTTGGCAGCGTATCATGCGATTTGATGCGCACGGCCCGCCCCATGACCTGTTCGATTTTTGCTATATTCCACGGCTGCTCAAACATGACAAGTCTCCTGACTTCCTTCAGGTCTATGCCCTCTCCTCCTGCATCTGTAATGATCAGGACTCGAAAGGGAGCATCGCGCGCGTTGAAGTCGTTGATGATTTTCGTACGGGCCTGGCCACGGGTCTTCCCGTTGATCGCCTTGCTCGCAATACCCATATATTGTAGGAGGTTCTCTATAGGCTTTGCGCCGTATTCTTCCCAATGTGTGTATATCACGACTTTCTCTCCGTTGTCTGTCCATTGACCAATGCACTTGTGAAGCCAGTGCAGCTTGGGACTATGATCATTTAAGCGTTTCACGCTTTCCGCATTCATTGTCTTGAGAAAGCCGTTGCATACCATTCTTATGCCTGTGTAAAATCTCTTCATGTCTGCGTCATCCCATGTCTCGTGGTTTTTAGGGTGCAAGCCGTTTTCAACCAAATAATAGTTGTCAAGATACTTCAGATTCATTTCCAGATGAACCTTTATAACCCTTGAGGCCGGCTTATCATCCGACTCGCCATTGAAATAAGAAAACCTGCAACGCAGCATGTCATTAAGCTGCCGTAGGTTCAGTCCTTTATTCATATCATGGAGTGGACTGTTCACTGGGATGGTCCGATGTCCGTCTAGCGCAACTAGCATGTTGCGGAGATCTGACAACATGTTCCATATTGGCGTTGCCGTCAGGAAAAGGACTTTACCCGCTTTGAAACATGTATGCATCAGGACAACTGCCGGTTTCTTGATATCTTCAGACTTGTTTTCAGTTATATGTGTCCTGAAGTTATGGGCCTCGTCTACGATAATCATGGTCCTCTCGGTCACCTGGCTTATTTTGTCTTTGAAATGCATGATCCAGTCATCCTTGCAAAAACATGATATTTTACTACTGTCGAGATGCATCATTTTGATAGTGTTTTCCCACTGATGAAGCACAGATTTGGGCGCCAGGATAATGATGTTGTCGATTTTCGAGGATAGGCATCTACCCGCAGCAAGGGCGGTGATCGTCTTGCCGCTTCCCACGCCATGATAGAGTATGAGACCTTTGCGCTCGGTTGTCATCATAAACCTGACCACCTTTATCTGATGATCTTTCAGAGTAATATTAGCATACGCCATGCAGCTTGGTTCTTTGACACGAGGCCGCTTTGACTTTCTCTCATCATTGTTGTCACTTAGGTCTGTTAGGTTGATGATCGTTCGCTTATTATAATTATTACCATAATTACCATAATTACCAGTGTCCCTGGAAGGACCGGCGTTGGCCTGTCTTTTCAGCAACATGGTAATCTATAATCATATAGTACCAAATTTATTTTGAGAGAATTCTATTATGTTTTAAATTTTGATCATACTACTACTATCATATATAGGCAATGGACTTTCTTTGGCGGGTTTCACTGCCCTTGATATAACATTGCCAACTTTGCCATTATGTACATACGTTTTGTTCTCACTAATATTGTTGTTTGTGTTATGTATTCTACCTTTTGCCCTTGATGTTCTTATCCTGACATACCTACAATGTAGTCCATTTTTGTCAATCTTGAGCATGCAGTAACCAAATGGATTGCCCATATCAATTACACGCATATTGCATTGAAGTTCGGGGATCTCGAAAGTCGTTCCTTTGCATTTTTCCATGAGATCAGATGATATGATATCGGGCTTGGCGCCTCCAGTCCCACTGATGATTTGCTTGACAATGCGAGTGTCCGTTATTAAGTCTGCCTGCTGATAGTTGTGTGTATCAGCACACAGATAATACGACCTTGCCTTCTTATCGTCTTGTCGTCGTGGAAAACATTCGAATAACTCTTTTGCGTGGCTCATTCCCAATGTGGGACTATCGGTCTTTACGTCTATAGAAACAATAGGATGGTGCCCAATGACAATAATGTTATAACCAGCTGGTCTTGTTGAAATAGCTCGCCTGATCCATTCGCACTCGGCTGTCACGGGCTTGTTGCCTTCTTGATCAAATACATTGGTGTCAATGACAATAAATCTGGATCCACGGTGATCATACCAGAAAAAGTTTGGAAACACGGGTCCGTGCACGGAAGACGACGGGATAAAAGATGTGATCTTGGGCTTTACAAGGTTATACACAGCTTTATTTTCAATGTTATGATTTCCTAGGGCAAACAGGAATATCTTTTTACCCATGTTTGGCAATGCCTTTTCCCAATAGTTTGTATTCAAAACCCTTAGGGATTCTCGATAAAACGTACTTATCTTGTTACCGCTTGCGTCCTTTTGCTTGTGTGCATAAATATTGTCTCCGGCGAGGATGAACATGTCAGCAGGCTCGTGTTTTTTCGTCAGTTCTTTTTTAACATGGTCTAGAACATTATCTCTGGGCGGTCGGTTTGCATTGGCTTTTGTCCTGTACGTGATATCGTTCCAACAACCATAAAAAACACAGTAGGTTATGTCTCCTTTTACTTTCTGCATGACAAGTGACAAGTGACAAGGGGTTTTAGGGGTTTAGGAACGAGGGAAGGAAGAAGGATACTTATGATATACCACAGAAAAATGATTTGTAAGAAATGGTCATCGTGCAATAGGTCCGTTATGCTCTTCAAAGTATGACTTTACTACTTTGCCTAGGAACTGCAAGACTGGTAGCCTGCTATCTTCAAGCGCGTGTATTGTGTCGGGAATGTCTTTCTTCAGGACGATATGCGACATGCTATACAACAATGTTGTGGCCAGGACTGCAATGTAGCACCGGTCAACCTGGTACCTTGCCTTGAATCTGGTATCGTTATTATTGTTATTGTCCTTTTTATCTACCGTGTCATTTGAATATACCACAACTAGGTACGCTAATGTTTGTACAAAGTCGTCCGGTAAGAAGCACCCTATATTCGCTTTCAGACACCTATTGTGCAATAGGTTTATGACACGGACTACTGTGCTAGTGATTCTTGATGTCAAATGTTCGGTACATGTCTTATTTTCCCAAAAGTTCCTAGTCTCCTTGTTGGATCCCATGAAATGAGAGACATAGCCGAGATAGTCAAAGTGGCCAAGAAGATCTTTCACGGAATTCGCCATTGCCTTTCCATCGGCCTTGATGCTGCTATATATATTCTTCGTTTCATCGTCCTTGATGTTGAACATGAAGATGTTTTTCGCAACACCGCTTTTAATTCCACTGTTGACACGGTGAACAAAGTTAGCAATAGAGCTCCTCAGGCTAGCTTTCTCTGAAGTGCCACCATTGTGTATGAGGAGCGTGAGGCCACGATTTATTATGCCTACAATCTTTGTGAGCTTTAGTTTCAATTGATTTACGGCACCCTTTTGTTTGTTTGTTTTGTTTGTTTTGTTTGTTTTGTTTTCAGGATTATTGGTATTATTGCTATTGTTGTATTCAATCTCACGCAATCTTTCTGCGACTTCCTCTGCCTCGAACGGATCTGCATTACGTATAGCTTTCACTAGCGAGATGCAATGTCTATCATTTTTCACGTCAAGCAAGTTTAGGTAATGTGTTTTATTTTTTGCAACTTCTACAAATATGTCAGCCAGGTGTTCCCTTACCATGGCGTCAATATCAATAATAGGCACGTTATTTCTATCTATACTAATTCTATCGGGGGTTTCAACGCCCTTGGTATTTCCTGTAGCTGCATCTGCATTAGTATTATTTTTGGTCTTGTTAGTATTATTTTTGGTCTTGTTATTATTTTTTTTGGTCTTGTTAGTATTATTGTTATTAGTATTATTCATGGTAATACCAACAAGGGGAGTACGTTTCGGCTTAGACGGCTTACTGATCATAGAAACTATGAAGAGAGCGATCAGTACAGCCACGACAGCAACCAAGACATCCTGGCTAGTACCCAGGTTCACACGTTTCTGCTTGAAGAAATCAGCAGGTACGATCGCCGTTTCTATCGAACCAATATCCAGGACAGCACTTTTAGGCTCCTTTTGCATCCTAGACAGTAGACCTGCAATGACCCTTACAATATCCGCAAGGTAAATTGATCGGACGTTCTTACCGGGGGTCCATGAAGCTATTACGCCATCGGATGTAACGGATCTATCGCTCAAGACCAGTCCGCCTATCGAATGAGAACCCAGGATATTGCCCATCTCACTGACAACGCGTTGCACCGTGCTGGGTACAATGCCGGTGGCATGAGCAATGTTTGTGACCGCAAGAGCCGTAGCTGCATGCGGATCCCTGCGTATGGTCTCTAGATACGTGGGCAAGGTCCTTGCAATGTAAGCGGCTGCTCCTACCAGTACGGACGTTCCGAAAAATTTACTTTTCTGGCTACCTGTGTCCTTTGTGTCCTTTGTGTCCTTGATCTTGCTGCTCTTGGCGTCCTTTTTAAGCATTATTGTCTGATCGAGTAAAAATGAATAATAGTTATACTATTTAGCAATATTTTTATTGACCCGAGTTACAATCATATTATCTTTTTGGTCGCTCTCTTGTAGTTGTATTATATATGTATTTATCATTTGTGCAATGTTGCCCACTGTCAGCATCCGCTATATTGCCATCGTAAGCATCACGTATGTCCTATTATACACGACTGTATTGTCAGCCGTATGCGCAGATCCTAGCCACTTTGCCGGCCTTGATGAGGATAACGACAAGACCCTTGGACAAAAGTTTTTTAATAGGTTTTACCTGGCTATTTGCACCGTTACAACCTTGAGTTTCGGAGACATATACCCAAAGACAAAAACCAGCAAGATTCTGGTAATGACATTTTCTTTTGTGTCCGCAATGGCTCTTGCATCACAGATATTGGGTGTACCCTATTAGAATTCTATTCCTTTGTGATAATATGTATAGTTTAAAGGCATTGACCTTACTGTTTTATTGACGTGCCGATAGTTATCTTCTTGATATCATGTAATAGACGACAATATGAACGCAATACCGTACCATGCGGTGAGGGTAAAGGTAATCATGATAATCCTTTTAGTCACGGCCGCTTCTGTGTTTGTCGTTGTACTAGATTACATCAGGATGGCATGCCTTGTCTCGATGCTTTACTGGTCGGGAACGCATCGCCTGACTTCCCGCCTTGCTTCCATGCTCAAGGGTACACGGCATAAACATAGCCTTCACGAGTTCCTTGCAGAGCTCCTCCTGGTGCTCATGTATTCCGGTCTGATGACTCAAATATTGTGTGCATGCATACTGGGTCATCTGGTAGTCACTGCCCATACAATCGTACGCAAGAACCTTTTGCATTCTGAGACGATAGACCGAATAAAGGTAGTTGGAAAGTTGTACCAAGCCACATATGTTGTATATTCCCCTGCACAGCTTCATCTGTGGTGCATCAAGCTCGTGCGACATGGTCCCACAAAAGGCAACTTGCTGGCCCTGATGAATGCTTACCGCATCTCTAAAGACGCAACTCTAAGGCTCCTATTGGGATCGCCGCACGAAACGGATTGCACTGCATGGTACATGCTCTTTTGTGTTTTCATGGCTTACATAACTTATATGGCTAAATGCATCTTGAGCATGGCCTTCAATTATAAAGGACCGTGTTTGTTAGGACTGATCCTCTTTGTACACACTATGAGAAAACGTGCAAAACACAATCATGGAAAAATCAGAGACCTAAACCCTAAACCCAGAATCGTGAAGCGAAATAGTGGAAAATAGATATAATTATATTTTCCGCGTCTATTTATATGACACAGATCACATAACACACAACACACAACGAACGGACTATGAAAGGAGAAACCAAAATAAATAATACAAAGACAAAGATCATGTTGTCTGTTCCGATAAGGCCAAAAGATGGCTTTGCCGGTACAGATAAATTTGAAACATCTGAAACATCTGAAACATCTGAAACATCTGAAACATCTCCATCCCAGATAAAATCTCATCAACAGGAAAACCCCTGCAAGCCGTCAAAGCCCCCTATCGGTACGTTGAAGAACATGGCTAAAGCAAGGAAAATACAAGTTCCAAAAGGATCTTCTGCGGATATACTTGCTAAACAGTTATCCGATGAAATTTACTTGCACACGGTCGCGGCGCTCATCGAAGACACTTTGATCAGGTTTGCACAGCGCCTGGTTCTGTCAGACAATCATGAAAAGCTGTTTTTAGCAATCATGAAAAAGAGAAATATTAATTCAATAAACTTGAGTCCCTATGATGCCATTTACGTCTCGAGCGCAAAGGCGCTTCTCTTTCTAAAAAGTAGTCCTAAAAGCCGCTCAAATGTTATTACAATAGGCCAGCTTCTGAACAAGTCCAACGGTATCCCTTCATCATTTAAGAATGTCAGTGTGCCTAAAGTTGTAAGCGAATGGAATTGTTATCCAGGAGGCTCCGCTTTGATTGCATGCATTCAAAGCTACGTCACTGAGGCATGCAAAGAAGCCAGAGAGTGTTATGGTATAGGTTTCTCAAACAGGATGAAAAGCCTGCCAGGAAGAATAATAGCCGAGTTTACAAAACTGCAAAATGCATTACAAACGAAACTAGGAGAAATAACGCCATTTAGTACCGGTAACAATCCAAAGAATATGTACAGTCCAAAGAATGAACGCAACATAGAGCTGTCAAATACAATCAAATTTAAGGCGTATGTGGTATCACCATTAAATGTTGCTATCAAGATAGTGTCTGAAGTTGCAAAAGATGTTACCAGTAGTGCAACGCAGTTCAAAGCAAACTCGGTCGTTACGCTGCTAGAGACTCTATTACAAGAAGCAGATGCGGCATATATTGCACAAAACAGCCTGGCAATCAATCGATCGATCGCAGAAGTTCAAAGTATCAAAATGCGGAATATAAATGATTTGAGAGAACTTTCCTCTATCGCAACGGAGAGGTCTGTTGTGATACAACACCTAAATGCGCGTAAACAGGCATCGCCGTTCATGGAAAAAAACAAAAAGATCATATTTGACTATGACTATAAAAACATCCTGGCATCCACAGATCACTTGGCAGAGCAGATCATCAACGCGGTTTTCTCTAATGCACCAGATGTCATGGATGATGTTAGGAAAACACTGAGCGCTATCAAGGCAGACTACGAAACCATGGCCAAGACATTTAACAGGGACTAAAATCACTATATTACTAAAAATTGACTACATTATTAAAAGCCACTAAGCGTGACCGGAACTTGCAAATACAATATAAACTGCACCGATGATAAAATATACGATTGCCAGGATCCAGTAGAGAATCTTTTTCAATTCGGCTGACATTTTTGAATTAATATTATTATCGTCGTACCATGTAGCATCATTATATTATCCATATATTTACACATATCAATGTGGGCATATACATAAACTCTGCAAACGTGTCGCATATTAGCATTAGGATATTAACATGTATATTTATCAGGACACAACTAGTGATATCGTCCCTAACAAAGTAATCTCGGCTGTATTTGATGCGAGCTTGAACCTTGTGTCGCTGGCAACATGTCCATCCGAAACCCAAACATCCGAGAAACGCAAGAGGTTGCAAAAACTAAAGATTATAATTCATCATAATGGGTCTGAATCCGCGTGTAAAAGCTAAGAATATACTCTGAATTCTGATATATATAAAACCCTATACTATGCTTCCCCGAACTCCTGTGTATCGCGCTAACGGAAGTATGTGGTACCCGGCAAAGAGCCGCGAAGGATTTGCAGATAAGGTTGCAAGTCCCGTCATTAGACCTACCTTGCCTCCAAAACAACCAAACGATACTGGTAACAACAAGAAGACCAACACAAAGACAACGACAACGACAACGACAACGACAACAAATCCCCAAGATTTTGTTATTGGTATGGGATCCTCGACATTAGCCCTACGCGTTGGTACTCCGTACCTTATTTCATTGGCCAACGCACCGGAGCTTAAATTCATAAGTATTCCAGCTAACAAGGTATTTCGCGTGTCGGCCGTCATAAGCCTCGACAGCTTTTCTGCGTTCAACGCTTTCTTCAGCAAGCTTATTGCGCTTCATTTCATATCCCCAGAAATGGCCAGGAAAGGACTGGGCATGGATACAAGATTCTCGTCTCTTGGGTTCAAGTCAATTCTGAGCTTAGCAGTCAGGACAAGCAATACTATTACTATTCCTTTCCCGGAATTTCTTGGAAAAGCGGCATCTATGATCAACCAGCTGTTCACAAGGTGCCCAGATGGTTTTCTCGCTCCTTTAATAAAGTCCGGGATCATGATCGAGCTCATGGGCGATAACAATGGCGGTAACTTCACCGAGATCCCCGAATCCGAGATCGAAGCATTTGCCCTGGAAATGAACAAGATGAACCATATTTATTCCGATCATGCCATGAATGCTTTCTTTGAGGAAATGAGGAAGAAGATGGAATCCACAAAATGCTCAGATGTTGAAATTTACGACATGATATTTAAATCTAATTCAGATACGCAAGCGCCGGTTAAAAAAAGAAGCAAAGACAGAGACGGCAGAGAAACATTTGAAGGCATGCCGATAACCACCAGGGTTGTAGAAGCAGTGTCAGAGTATATTCCTATGTGGGCCAAATATTAGGACCTATATGATTTTGTGATGAGCATACTTTATTGATTATTATTGAATATTATTGAA
>JAIXRC010000064.1 GCA_027485415.1 Cryomorphaceae bacterium
AGCTACGCAGCCTCCGTCTGGCATGCTTACCAGGTCTGTGATGAACTCGTAACCGGAGCCCTTGACAGCGACATTCCATGCTACATCGCCGGCAGACGTGTATTTGACAATGATTCCATCGTTGATAATGCCTGTGAGTCTAGTACTAAAATTGCCATTTGTAGAGCTTGAAGTATTCTCCATATTGCCTACTCCAGCGACAATGCACCCACCGTCGCTCGTGACAGCAGCGCAATTGGCTGTCAGTGACCCAGCTTCAGCAACCCAGGATGATCTGCAGTAAAAGCTCTGGCTTGGAGCTACTGGGATGCAACGGACTTGTACACTGGCAACTGATGCATATCCAGCATTGCCTATCACCGATGTGACCACTAGACGTATGCCATGAATCCGTGTTTCTGTGCCCATAGTACCAATGTCAATTGTGCTGGTCGTACCCGCGGACAGAGACGCGTTCGGAATCAGTAAATGTAGGCTATTATCACACATGCCGAACACGGATATTATACAGGGTACCGATCCTGGCGTGATAGTGATTCCATTGAGAATGAATTGCATACCGAGGTCGAGCTGTATCCATTCTCCGGTATAGCTAATATTGTTAGTCGGCACTGTATTCATGGTAGCTGTATATGCACCTGTAGATGTAGAATATGTTCCCGTAGCTGATCGCCATTCTGTCATAGACTGCTTATCAAATGCAAAATACGCGGTGCCGTTGTTCGAGGACGATGTTGCCCTATACATGCATGCAGTGTCTTCCCCAACATTCGATGTCAACGGCGCTCTTGGTAACATGCAATCATATATCGTCCCAGTCAAGAGGCAATCTTTTACTGTAGCGTTCCCTAGAAACTGGCTAATAGGCCTAATGCCATCACGTGATGTCTGTTGGACGATGATTCTGAATGCATTAAAATAGGCATCTGTTTCTGGAGACAAAATCGATGGGGTAGAAACAGGCAACGCAGCCGAACATGTGAAAGCGGCAATGCGAACCCATGTGCTACCCGAATCCGTGCTCCCTGCAAGGATACCCGACATGATACCGGTGCCTGTATCATTGACAAGACCAGACGCTATTCTCAAAGCATGCCTGGGGAGCCTGCATTGAATCCATTCTCCAAGAATACTGGTACCACTGACGCTTGTGCTATTTGTACCAAGGTAAGTCCCGTTTGTTGTGTTGTACCTACCATATGCACTGGCCCAATGTGACATCGTGATACTCCGTTCGTCGTTGAATCCGCGGATGCCAAAAGCTCGGTATGCATCATTGGTACCCGTGATTTCCGATGACGCAGAGAACTCCAGCGGTACGTTTATATTGCCACCAAAGTTGCTACTTGATGCCGGAGCGGGCTCGTTAGTTCCAGGACCTGCAATTGTGTATGCATGTGGGATATTCATATGGGTGAGCTCTGCCGGGTAAATTCCAGTAGATTGCCATATGTACAGCTTTCCCGTGGCATCCCTTGCGAGAGCAACCGAATTACCACATGATACGGCCGTTATGAAAGCGTTGTTTTTGAACAAGGGTGTACGGTTATCCGTGCTGAGATTCACTGGTATCAAAACAAACCAGGACGGAGAACCCATGGTATTTCCGAGATTTCCCCAAAAGTGAACGTGCCCAAGTGTGTCGACCGCCAGGGTAAACAAGTTGTTTGACACTCCGCCGCCATCGACCATTGTGAAACTTTTACCAAAAAGCGAGCTCTGGGCTATGTTGCTGATGCATACAGGTACCGTCTTATCCCCCGTATCGCAGGTACCAAGAAGTCCGGTGGCATTGCTGCCCCATGCGTGCAAGCTGCCATTGGTACCGATTGCATATGATTGGTTGCCATTGGCCGTTACGAAGCGAACGGTCAGGCCCGCGAGTGATCCTGTAGCTACCAACGTGGTATTGGTACTCGAAAATGTGGTGCCGGTAATACCAATTTGGCCGTTTGTGTTGCTTCCCCATGCGTGCACACGCCCGAGCGTATCCAAAGCCAGGGCGTGATTTGTCCCTGTTTTGCTGCATAGGCTCGCTATAGACGCAGACGCGAGCGAGGTGGAAGAGCTGGTCGTAATGTTCATGGGATTATATACGGAAGTGGGGCTAGTCAGGACAGCTGTAGTGGTCGTTGTAAAGCCATGCACATGGCCTAGAGTATCGAGGACGAGGCCATACGTTGCCAGTGGCGAGATAACTGCTTGGGAGACACGCCTTTGCGATAGTGAGCCTGAACCCGTAAGGCAAGTCGTGATATACCCTGCACTTGCGCGATAAACATGCAGGTTCTCTAGGGAATCTACAAAAAGAGACACACCGTTGTAACTAGTGCTGGCGCTTTTTATCACTCTTCCGTATGTGCTGTTTGTAAGCACATACGTTGGCAAGGTGTTTCCGGATATGTCAGTCACGGCAACGACGTCCACGCCAGTTTCGCCGAATCTATTTGTCAGCAAGCCAAAAAGAGTGCCATTTTGGGTGATGCCAAATGCGTGACCGTTACCACATGCAATGGTATTTATCGACTGGCATGCGTTTTGCGTCACAAAGGCTTCGCTCACGCCCCCGCCCGAAATGCTAATGTCAGCTATCTGGCCAATGTCAGTTGCACTCGTCGACGTCACGATGAACCTGAAATGTGTTGCTGGATTGCACTGGGGGATATCCTGGACGGTGGGGTTGCCGTCAAGGTTATATTTTATAATAAAGGCATCCAGGCCTCCGTTGTTGATCAGCGATGTCGTTTTCCCAGTGTAGTCCATGGCATTCAGTGTACTCGATGAATAATATCCGCATGTTGCAAGGGTCCCGTCTCCCAGGAGTGTCGCGCTGCGAATAAAGTCATCGGCCGAACCAGCGATTCGCATTGCCCACATGACGAATCCCCTGGGATTATAGCCAACAATGTATGCATCATTGCCACCATTGTTTGGAATGGTTCCATACAATGTGCCGTTTCCGTTGTAGACTGATGCGATACCTGGTGCAGTGCCGTAGACCGCGAAGCCTCCATTTGACAGAGCAACAAGACCTTGTGTAAGGTTACCGTTGGCCGTTATCCAGGCCACAAACTGGACCATACCGGCAGCGCTATATGCGACTATTACGTTATTAGCAATGCCGCCAATGCCTACATAGCCTGTTCCCGTGTAATTGGAGCCGTCTGCATTGCGAAAAGTGAGAGAACTCGAGAAGGATCCAGTGCCAATGACAATCATGTCGTTCGTCGTCCGAACAAGGCGTTCTGCCGCCTCGTAACCTTCACCCCCGACAGTAGTGGCCCACTGCACCGCACCGTTTGCAGAGTAGCTGACCAGGTATATATCGTTAGTGAACGCCCCTATTCTTGTAAATTCGGTGCCATATAGGACACCTGATGCACTATAGAATCTTCCTATCCCCCCCGTACCAAAACCCCCACATGCAATCAGACTTCCATCTGACATCTGTACCATGTTCCTTGTGTCGTCGACTTCCAATCGTGCTACCCATCTCAACATCCCAGAGGGGGAGAACCTCGCTATGTATCCATCGTTTGATCCAGAAAGCGACGTAAGTTGCGCAGCCTGGGTATTATTTGCGTTAAAAACGGTAAATGGGTTATTACTGTACGTGCCGCAAATCGCTATCCCGCCTTCGATCGTGCTCGTGATCGCTGCTTGCCAGATATTATTGGCTGAAACTTCCTGAAATACGCCATTGCAACGGGTCATCCACTGCGCGTTTCCACTGGCATCGTAAACTGCAATAAAGTGGCTATTCGCACCAGTGGTCAGTGTCCCAAACAAGGACCCGCCCACATGCCTGATATTGACATTGGCAGTGCAGTACCCTATGATGGCAAACCCACCATTGCCGAGTGTGCATATCTGGGGGGCGGTCTTGTTTGTTGTACTGGTGACCAACAATGATGCCCAAAGTACATCTCCTTTGGACGTGTATCTTACAGCAACTACATCGTGCGCACCGCTTGATGAAGTAACCGAAGATATTGGTACTCCCATTGACGTATATGCAATGGCAAAACTGTTACACGTTCCAACGATAACCAAGTCTCCGTTTGGGAACGCTGCAATTCCAAATGCGTTCTGATCGCTCGTGCCTCTCAATGAAGCAATCCAATCGACGACCGGCTTTGGACTAATAGAGCATAGAAGAGACCATGTCCTGCCATCTATGCTGCCCAGTACGGACGCTGAGCCTACGTTCATTGTAGACATTGATATGCTATTTGGACGGATGGCTCCATTCGTCTGCAATTGAATGTACTCTCCTTTTATCGAAGCCCCCGTTGAAAGCAATGTAGATGTTGTTGATGTGCCAAGACTGTAAATGCTTCCAACGGACCATCCTGACTTCCAGCCAAGGCCATCAAAGGCCGTATACGCCGTGTCTGAATTGACGGACGCGCTGGTCATCATGTCGTACCCCCCTCCGACAGGGCTATGGATGTAGTTACTTGTCAGGGGTAGCCCTGGCAACTTTGTATTCTTTGCATTCTGGAGGTAGAACGCAAAAGGCTCTCCCTTCAGGGTGACTTTGCCGGGGGCGCCATATATACTAAACGATATGCTGACATCTATATTGCCACGTATAACCATATCTGGTTCCGATGGGCGTGGCCAGTACAGATACGTTCCTGGGACCGTTGGGATCAGCCTGGAATTTGAAGAAAAGTTGGCATCAAGGTACTTTTGCTT
This sequence comes from Cryomorphaceae bacterium, assembly GCA_027485415.1. GTDB lineage: Bacteria > Bacteroidota > Bacteroidia > Flavobacteriales_D > Crocinitomicaceae > UBA952. The sequence continues at coordinate 4,702 of JAIXRC010000064.1, forward strand.
GCCCGTGGTGTTCCAGAAAGAAATGATAGCAAGTACAAGAGAATCAAGGACTATCTTTTCGGTACCCGGAGAAAATATGTCGTATATTCCCAAGGGGATTACTGGTGATATGACCAGGGCTGCTTTACCGAGGACAAAAGATGCAAGCGACTGTGCACCACTTACCAACGCTAGTATGTTTGACGCAGATATGATCCTTGAGCCCGATTCGCTTGTTGCAAGGTAGTTTTTGGTAAATGATATAGCCACTCGTCCCGCTGCCTCCAGAGAGATGCGAGACGACCATAATGAGCTCAATACGGCGCTTGGACTAACTATATCGTCGCTAGTGACTATAGCGGCATTGCCATCAAAGATGTATTTTATAGGGCCTGTGAATAGATTTCTTGGATCCAATTCAATGATGTAGCACGATGTTGGCAAAGAGAGTACCGCATTGTAATTGATCATCCTCTAGAATAGATAATAATGATAATAATAATAATGAAAGACATTGCAGAGCGATATAAAACTCATCAAAATACTATTAGCGATATTAGTATCAATGTTTATAAACACTTTTCCATGTCTCTATTGACAGCGACTCTTTTTATAGAGTCCCTTACAGTGTCGGTCAGGGCGATCTTGGTTTGAATAAATCGAGTCATGAGGACGTCCGCCGATGGAAACCTGATCTTCTCC
>JAIXRC010000123.1 GCA_027485415.1 Cryomorphaceae bacterium
AAACAAGGTTTTATGTTTCACTCTTTTTGCCACATCGGCGTTATTCGGTCAAGGAAAGTGTCCGTTTAATTATGACGCAAAACCATCGAATACCCCTTCTGCCTCGGTCCAGGAAATGCCCACAACAAGCACTGCAGAGAACCCCTCGAAAAACAGACCCCTTTTGGGATCTACTTCATTTAATAACAACCAAGACTGGTGGCCCAATCAATTGGATTTGAGTGTCTTGCGGCAACATTCCTCGTTGTCGGACCCTATGGACCCCAACTTCGACTACACCAAAGCATTCAAAAGCTTGGATTACATTGCGCTAAAAAATGACATCAAAGCGGTTCTTACCCAGTCTCAGGATTGGTGGCCTGCAGACTATGGAAATTATGGTCCTTTTTTCATTCGCATGGCATGGCACAGTGCGGGAACCTATCGCACGGCGGATGGTCGTGGAGGCGCAACCGAAGGACAACAACGCTTTGCTCCATTAAACAGCTGGCCTGACAATGGAAACTTAGACAAAGCACGACGTTTACTGTGGCCCATCAAGCAAAAATATGGGAATAAAATCTCCTGGGCTGACCTTATGGTATTGGCTGGGAATGTAGCCCTGGAAAGCATGGGGTTCAAAACCTACGGATTTGGCGGCGGAAGAGCCGATGTATGGGAAGCTGAAAGTAACATCTACTGGGGTTCTGAGAAAAAAATGCTAGACGACCAACGCTATAGCGAAGGAAGACAATTGGAAAATCCATTGGCAGCGGTACAAATGGGATTAATCTATGTAAATCCGGAAGGACCTAATGGAAATCCTGACCCAGTTCTTGCAGCGAAAGATATCCGAGAAACCTTTGGCCGAATGGGAATGAACGACGAAGAAACCGTAGCCTTGATCGCTGGCGGTCATACCTTCGGTAAAACACACGGTGCAGGTCCAGCAAGCAATGTAGGTCCAGAACCAGAAGCAGCACCGATTGAAATGCAAGGTTTCGGATGGAACAGTACCTACAAAACAGGAAAAGGTGCGGATGCGATTACTTCAGGCTTGGAAGTTACTTGGACCCCCACCCCGACGCAATGGGGCACCGGTTATTTTGATATGTTGTACGGCTATGAGTGGGAACTTACGAAAAGTCCCGCTGGTGCGCATCAGTGGGTTGCGAAAGATGCTCCAGAGATTTTACCGCATGCATTCGATTCTACAAAGCGCCTTAAACCAACAATGCTTACCACGGATCTTTCGATGCGATTTGATCCAGCATACGATGTAATCTCCAAAAGATTCCATGAACATCCTGAAGAATTTCAATTAGCCTTTGCCAAGGCATGGTTTAAACTCACCCATCGAGACATGGGTCCAAAAGTGAAGTATTTAGGGCCAGAAGTTCCCAAAGAAGATTTAATTTGGCAAGACCCCATTCCTGCGTTGAATCATCCGGTAGTAACGGCGACGGACGTAACGGCCTTGAAAAAATTAATTTTGGCCTCAGGTTTAACCATCGGTGAAATGGTGGGTACCGCTTGGGCTTCTGCTTCAACCTTTAGAGGTTCAGACAGCCGAGGTGGCGCAAACGGTGCTCGTATCGTACTCGAACCACAGCGGCACTGGGAAGCCAACAATCCTGCGCAATTGGATAAAGTCATTGCGGCATTAACGAAAGTTCAAACGGATTTCCACAAAACATCAGGAACTCGTAAAATCTCTATGGCCGACCTTATAGTATTGGCAGGAAATACGGGAGTTGAACAGGCAGTTAAAAATGCGGGATTCAACTTCACGGTCCCCTTCATTCCCGGACGAACGGATGCAACCCAAGCACAAACGGATGTAAAATCCTTTGCCTTCTTGGAGCCAATGGCTGATGGATTTAGAAATTATAGCAAAGGGAAGTACACGTTTTCCACGGAAGAACTGTTGGTGGATAAAGCCCAACTGTTAACGCTGACAGCCCCAGAAATGACGGTATTGGTTGGAGGATTGCGTGTTCTCGATGGAAATTACGACCACTCACGTCATGGAGTTTTTACGAAAAATGTTGGTACGTTAAATAACGACTTCTTCGTGAACCTGTTAGATATGAGTACTTCTTGGAAGGCCATCGACGATTCGCAAGAAATCTTTGAAGGAAGGGATCGTAAAACAGGTAGTGTAAAATGGACCGCTACCCGAGCAGACCTTATTTTTGGATCACATTCAGAATTGCGCGCCATTGCAGAGGTTTATGCAAGCTCAGACGCAAAAGAGAAATTTGTGAAAGACTTCATCAGCGCATGGGATAAAGTCATGAACCTGGATCGATTCGACGTTAAAAAATAAAAGGTTGATTTATCCAACCAACGAAAAAGCCTCTTGTTTACGGGAGGCTTTTTTCATATCAGGGTTTTACAAAAGGCCTTAATCTCATCGCGTACAGAACGGAATGCGTTCATTACCTCTTCTTCCGTTCCCTTCGCTTTAGCAGGATCGGGAAAATTGCGATGAATGCGCTTCACTGCCCCAGGGAAAATCGGACATTGTTCGCTGGCGTGGTCACATACGGTAAAAACCAGATCAAAGGGAATGTGCGTGTATTCGTCCACATGATTGGAGGTATGCATGGAAATATCGATTCCATCTTCAGCCATCACTGCAATTGCTCGCGGATTCACACCATGTGTCTCAATGCCCGCGCTGTAAACGGTGGCAACGGCACCATGAAAATGACGGATATATCCCTCCGCAAGCTGACTTCTGCAGCTATTGCCGGTGCATAAAACTAAAATATTCATGACTTACTAAATTTATTCTTTAAAGCTAAACTGGCTCTTACCAAGAGGATTAACGCAGGAACCTCCACTAAAGGTCCAATCACCCCGGCAAAGGCTTGACCTGAATTCAAACCAAAAACTCCGATGGAAACGGCAATGGCTAATTCAAAATTATTCCCTGCAGCCGTAAAGGCAACCGTTGCGGTGTCTCTGTACGAAGCCCCCAAGGCCTTGGCGACAAAAAACATAAGAAAGAACATCACCAAAAAGAAAATTACCAACGGAAATGCTACTCGAAGCACATCAAACGGCAAGGTCGCAAGGAGTTTACCTTTTAAACTGAACATAACCACAATGGTAAAGAGTAAGGCGATCAACGTAATTGGAGAAATTTTCGGTAGGAACTTATATTGAAACCATTCTTGTCCGAATTTTGGGATTAACAACGCCCTAGTTAGCATTGCAGCCACAAAGGGAATACCTAGGTAAATTCCAACCGTTTTAGCAATCTCAAGCATGCTGATATCTATAGCGATGGCGTCAAATCCAAACAGGGGAAGCATGATTTCCAGATAGAAATACGCATAAAAACTGAAGAAAAGAACCTGCAATAGGCTGTTGATCCCCACTAAACCCGCCACCAATTCTCGGTTACCTCCAGCAAGGTCGTTCCAAACAATGACCATAGCAATGCACGGCGCAAGACCAATAACAATAAGTCCCGTTAAATATTCAGGATCATTCGGGAGAAAGGTAATGGCCAATAAAAACATCAAAAAAGGTCCCACAATCCATGTGATGAACAGAGACGAAAACAACAAGCGCTTATCACTTAACGTTGCTGGAACTTTCGCAAAATCCACCTTGGTTAAGGGGGGATACATCATAAGAACGAGCCCAATGGCCAGGGGAACATTCGTAGTGCCAATGGCAACGTTCGATAATAAACCTTCTACATCAGGTATAATATTTCCAAGCAGTACCCCTACTCCCATCGCTAAAAAAATCCAAAGGGTTAAAAAGCGATCTAAAAATTTAAGGCGCGTATTCATCGTTTTTCGTTTAACAACATCCAGTACTAGGAGAACAACAACTTGTTTTTGGCAATTGCGCTTCTGGAATACCGCAATGATCGGGAGCCAAACACTCAGTATACAACGGAGTTAAATGAAAGACGCCCTCAGAAAATAAAATTCCATAACGTTCAATGGTTTGTCCTTGATATTCCATTTCAACCATTTCATCGGTCAAACCGTAATCCAATTCCCCTTTTTTTATAATACCCAACCACTTAAACGACGTTAGTCGATGATCGATATCGTTGGCCACCCAGAGTTGAAACGTGACCTTTCGTTCTACACGCGCTACTCCGCCACAATCCATAAAGTTCTTGCTGATTAACGCCAATTCCGTGACATGGAAATGGGCAGGAACCAAGGTCCCGTTGGGGAGCATGAATTTAAGTTGCGTTACTTCGCTTAGGGTAGATTTGAATTCAGACAGTTTCATCGCAACACGTTTTTGGAATGGATAATTTAATGGAATGAATCAGGGTTTCTATCGTATATAGGTGCTCATCAGATAAACAATAACAAACGGAGGTACCGGAAATCTGACCTTTTAGAATTCCAGCCGATTTTAATGCTTGTAAATGTCGAGAGATACTCGCCTGTGCTAATGGCAGTTCATTCACAATATCGCCACAGATGCATTTCCCCTTTTTCATCAGGTACTCCACAATGGCCAACCTGGCAGGATGTCCTAGGGCCTTGAAGACCTCAGCCAAAACTAAGGTTTCTTTTGAATATGATTCTACTTTGGTAATGCCCATGGTTAACTATTATATCGCAATATTACGATAAACAAATTACATGGTCATAATTTTATACTTTTAACCATGATTATTTCAATTACAGGCCTGAAACCTAAGTCATTTTGGCACACACTCCCCTTTTGGTATCGGGCTATTCCTTCATTCAATCAGGCTAAAAAAGCCCCAGGAAATCTTTTCTGTGAAGTAAAGCAAATTCAAGGCATTCAACATACCCTAACAGCTTGGAACAACATGGAATCCTTACGTACTTTTGTTGGCACAGGTCCTCACTTAAAGGCCGTGAAATCTTTTCGAAAAATAGCTACAGGAAGCACCTACCATTATGAAAGTGACACGATTCCTAGCTGGGAGGAAGCGCGTCAATTGTGGGAAGCAAATTATAAGGAGTATTAAAATTCACAGGGTGCGCAATGAATTCCACACCCTGTAAATAAAACACTGTCTACTCTTTTATCACTTTATACACTCCTTGCTGGCCATTCACGTTTATTCGCAACGAATATACTCCGGCACTTAATCCTTGAGTATTCAATTCAGTTTTACCCATTCCTTTCCCGAATTGCACCAAGCGACCGCGGGCATCCAACAGCTCGTAACTGAAGGCATTCGCCAAGTCAATGGTAAGGCTGCTGTTCGTAGGATTGGGATAGATCGAGGCGTTGATCATTGATTCGCTGAGTCCAGCACCGCAACTGTTCACAATGATATTAGCGGATACAACGGCTTCACAGGTACCATCAGACACCAAACACGTGTATTGACTTGTTGCGCCCGGGGTTACCGTAATGCTGGCAGTATTACCAATAACGTTCGGACCATCATACCACGTGTACATGGTTCCACCTCCTGCCGTAATTGTTGCGGATTCACCAACGCAAATGGTCGTTCCCGGAGTAATCGTTGCCGCCAATTCCGTAGAAGCAGAAATTGTTCGTGAATAGCTTTGAACGCACCCGCTGCCTGAAGTACGAATGCGTGCAACGTAATTCCCTGCGGGTAAATTTCCGAAATTCGGTGATGCTTGATAGTTCACACCGTCTAAGCTGTATTCATACGTTGGTGTTGGTGTTCCACCAGATGGGTTGGTGAAAACGATGGTTCCATTATTCAATCCACAAGTTGTATTGGTCTTCGTACAGGTAGCAGAAGGCTTTGCACTTACGGTAACAGGAAGGTAAATTCCCACGGTTTTACACGAACCATCGGCAAATAAATAAATGCGACGATTTGCCACTTGGTTAAAACTCAAGGTAGTTGCGGGCGTTGAATGGGTGCTAATTACGGTAGTGAATGGATCATCTGTCACATACCATAAGTACGAGTTGGTATTGGTGGAACTCGCTCCATTAACGGTAATCTGTCCTCCCGTGCAAATCGCCGATTCAGAAAAGGTGAAATTAGCGACTGGATTCGGTCCATTTGATGTAAGTACATCCATCCATAAACTGGTTTTAATGACCGGATTAATGTCGGTGGTAGGATGCCAAGTACCCGTGGTATTGGTCAATCCTCCGTAATAACATTTCATGGTACTAAGTCCATTGGCAATGGTTCCGTTTCGGTAGTCTATATCCACGCACATAAACGCCACCGAATCTTGAGGAGCCCCATAGTTGAATTCAAAACTTACCCAGAAATTTCCCGTAACGGTTGGCGGATTCGTAAAGTCAAATTCGTTGAAAAACCCGGCATTCATGTCCGCGATTAAAAAGGTATCTGTCACTAAGACATTGCCCGGATTGTTAGCATTATCTTGATGAACTCGTACTTTGACAAGACCCGCACCGGAGGAATTTACCGCTTTGATAATGGGCAAACGCAATCTTCGAACCTGGGTTGAAGCGGGAGCAGTATATTTATCGGCAATTTGGTAAATCAACGACGTGTTCGTAGAGGAAAAACGACCTGTTCCGGGCAAAAAGCCCCACCCAGTAGACCAATTGTAGTAAGCATAATCTTCAGCTGGTAAGGGCAAATAATTCCGTAAGGTATCGCAAGCAATTCCGGGAGCTGCACCTACGACCTCCACAAAAGCCACCTTGGTTTCCGTATCACTACCGAAGGCATTGGTAGCGGTCAAACTCACCGTATACGTACCGAGGGTATTAAACACTGCCGTCGGATTTTGAACGTTGGAATTGGTTGCTCCTCCTCCAAAGTTCCAAGACCACGAAGTAGGAACGTTCGTTGATGCATCGAAAAAATTCACTGCTGCTCCTACCGGAATGATGATTGGACTTGAAATATCCGCGGTAAAATCGGCAACCGGAGGAGTATTGGTGGGGTCGCAACCCGGCGATAGTAATAATGATGCACGGGCACCGGTGAGGGTGTTGAGCATGTAGTTCGCCTGAAGTTGGCTGAACATCACCGTACAATTGCTATAATCCATGTAGTTCTCGTATTGAACCTGAGTATTGCCGCAAGTCGTTTGATTTCCAGAACAAGAACCCCCGTAGTTGAATGAGGGACCTGCCGTATTGGGAGTATCGTTGAATCCATCGTCCAAGTTACAACTGCCCGAACCTCCCCAGGTATGGTCAAGACCCAAATAATGACCTACTTCGTGGGTAAGCACGTTGTCGTTGTTCATCCCGAGGTTATAATCCAAAACGATACCGTCAATCGATGCCCCGGGCAACATGTTATTGGTTGGACGGTAGGCATATCCAGCCGTACCTGAGTTTGCACCGTTGGAAATGTCGCAAATCCAAACGTTGAGGTATTTGTTGCGATCCCAAATTTGAGATCCTCCGGTAGCAGAAGCTTTCATCTTATTCTCTTCTCCCCCGTTGTGGTTGTAATAATCTTCGTTGGTCGAAACACGTACCACACCTTGCTCAGCTAAAGGAACGCCTGCCGCATCTTTAGTTGCTAGGCAAAAACTGATGTTTACATCTGCTGGAATAAAGCCAAAATTGGTACGTGCATTGGCAGCGTCTTGGTTCAATAACTGAAAATCCTCCTGAAGGTCGTTGAAAACTTGCATGATGAGGGCGTTGGAAACGTTTTCCGCTGGATTGTTGGGATTGTGCACTACGTGAAAAATTACCGCGATCGTATTAACTCCTGGTGTTTTCTCAGGCTTGTAAGGCTTAGTCTTGGCCGCTTCTTCCAAATAGGTTTGGTTAAATTCTCCCCATTTACCGATGCTTTCGTAATATTTTTGGGTCAAATCATGCGTGGCGCATGCATTGTTGTGCAAACCATGCCCTCTTTCTTTGGGTGGAGCGACCGCTTTTTGCTCCAAAGCAGGGAGATTTCCGATGGATTTGACCGCTTGATAGGGGCGAGAGATAGGATTTGGAACGGGTTGTTGAGCATTCAAGGTGAAAGCAAATAAACCAAGACCAAAGAGCGAGCGTAAAGAGTGTTTCATAGGTAAAAGTTAGTTAACAAATATAAAAAATAAACCCTACAAGAAAAAGTAAAAAAAATGAGGTAAGCTCCTTTTCAAATTTCATTTTCGCGTCATATTTCCGTTAATTTCGCCAGTAGAACAAGCATACGATAAAATACCATGCAAAAACCAATCGACATGCCCCACAAACATGCTACCCTACTTGGCGCCTCAGGTTTGGTAGGAAATGAAGTATTAAAGGCTTTACTAGAAGCTCCTGAAATTGAAATGGTCACTGTATTGGTGCGTAAATCACTCAACATACAGCATCCAAAACTTGCACAACAACTCGTAGACTTTTCCTCGCTAGACGAAAGCGCCGTCCCAAGCGCTGACCTGCTTTTTTGTTGCATTGGATCTACACGAAAAAAAACGCCGGATAAATCTGAATATCATTCGGTGGATTTCGGGATTACGCGAAAAGTATCTACCATAGCAAAGAACAAAGGCTATACGCAACTGCATCTTATATCCTCCATTGGAGCGAAAGCTACATCAAAAAATTTCTATTTAAACTTAAAAGGCACCATTGAAAAGGCCGTCATTGATTTATCCTTCGATACCACGGTGATTTATCGTCCTTCTATTTTACTTGGTAAGCGCCAGGAAAAACGACCTATGGAAAAACTGGGCAGAATCCTTGCTCCCTTGTTCGATGCATTCACGTTTGGGGGACCTTATCATAGTGTTCATGCCAAGCTGCTCGCTTCCAAAATGTTGGAACGAACAAAACGTCCTACCCAAGGGGTGAGTTTTGCGTATTATCCAGATTTTTAAGGAGTTATTCTTCTTCAAAGAGCTGTATCTGCTCTTCTTGTTCCACGGTTATGCCAGGCACCCCGTTTTTATCCAATTCAACGCGCCCTTTAACCGCAATATATTTACCCATTAAATCAACCTCCGGTTTGTAGCTGAAGTTCTTCCTACCATCCTTCCAAATCATTACCGAAAAAATCTGTTTCGGAAACGATTGATCCAAATTAATAAAAGTTGCTTGAGATTTTGAGGAAAACTTGGCGCTTACCACCTTACCTATGATCGTACAAGTAGCTCCCACTTTCGACATAGCTTGTTCCGTGTTAAAACACCCTTTCGGTAAATCCAACGCATTCAACGGTTCAACATCCTTATTATTGGATTGGGTATTCCAAGCGTTAAAATCAGCACTACCTTCAATTTTGCGTGCAATGGAGTCGTGCAAATTCGGAAAAAAATCCAAACCCGTAAGTTTTTCAATGCTATCGATGCTCACAACATAGTGACTCGGTCGGAATTCACACTTGCGATTTGGCATCAAAAAAGCCATCCCACGTGGTGTTTCTTTCGACAAATCGGCTATGATTTTGTAATGAAAATCGGGTATTTTAATTTGATGTACCGAGCGAATGATGGGTTTCAGGTCGTTGCTAAGGAGCGGTGCTGTCAATACGTACAAGGTTTTCTTTTCAGCATCAACGATTTTTCGCACCAAGCCCTCAATTTCAGCCCATGATTCTCGGTTGAATTCAGGACGCTGAGGCGTCATGTTGCTATAAAAATAAGTTTCACTCAATCCAATAGGACTCCATTTAAAATCGGCTGATGGAACCAAATGTCCGCGATCAAATCCAAATCCGTCATGGGAATAAGTACCGTCCGTATTGATTGCTCGAATAAAATAATCCTTCTCTTCAGAAGACCCACAGGTAATCGCGGAATCTACCCGAAAATCATTTGTACGTGAAACATTACCAAAGGTAATATCCGGAGTTACGAGATGAAAAGTCCATGCTGGCATTTTCATGGAACAATCGAAACCAATAACGTAAGCCGAATGAGCAATGGTCTCGAGCGGAACAGAGGAACTTGGATAGCCAGGGATTTTTAATAATTCAAGGCATTGCGCCAACTTCAGCCTTTCTATTTCTGAATTCAAGCTTCTCTCTTGTTGCTTCAGCTGTTCGAGTTCACGCTGTTTAAGCTCTAACAGGTTTTGTGCGAATCCCTTGAATGCGACGATGAATATAAAAATAAGAATTCCGCCATGTTTCATAGTTCAAAGATAAGGACAAGCATTTAAATAGTTGGCAATCCCTTAGATTTGATAACTTACCTTGGTCTACTTAGCTATTTATTTGACGTTTGCAGAAGTTTACACTAATTTCGAAAAGTGAAACGTTGGCGAAACATAGTGTTCTTTTTATTGACCCTAGGGCTTACATCATGTGGTATGATAAAAAACCACAGCGAGAACCTCAAAAACTTGTCGCGTTGCCGTTTTGAATTTGTGAACGCCGAAAAAAAAGTATCGTTCCGAGAACCGACCTCGAATTTATGGAACTATGTTATCAGCCTAAATTTTAAGGGAATCAATCCGAACGACGTTGCTGTTCGCATTGGTTCTTACCGCTTGGATCTGTTTGTTAATGACCGTTATTTGACGCAAATTAACACCAACGGCAGCATCATTTTAGCCCCCCAATCCACCACCGATTTTTGTTTAAAAGCTGTAATTGCTCCCAACGGCGCGTTAAGTTTGTTCTGGAAAAAACTTCGAAAAAAACGCATTGAATATCGTGTGGTAGGAACTTTTACGCTTAACCTAGGTATCTTTAAACGCGACGTTTCGGTGAATTTGTTCAAATTTGTCGAAAACGACGACAACGATTAGCGCAGAAATGAAATGCGTATTACCTTGTAGCCATTCAATGATTTTATGTCAAACAAAACCCAAGTACTTTGTCGGAAATTTTAACCTATATTGATCAATTCGAAGGAAAAACCAAAACTCAATTGCTTGAAATGTACCGAGGATTACAGCAAATTCTTCCCGATGCGGTTGAATGCATAAGCTACAAAATGCCTTGCTTTAAAGAACAAAATGAAGCCATAATCTATTTCGCAGGATATAAAAACCACCTTGGATTTTACCCAACCTCAAAACCCATTGAAGCGCTCAAACATCGGTTAGCAAAGTACAAACACTCAAAAGGTGCAGTTCAATTTCCTTTGGACGAACCACTTCCATGGGCGATTATTCGGGAATTAATTGAATATCGATTGACCTTCACATTAGGCTAACTTATTGTTTCAAACATTGATTTATGTGAAAGAAATACCTCATTCTAACATTCGACGAATTAACTATCTTTGCATCCTGTTTAAACGATAAATTATGGCAACTACCGCAGACATTCGCAACGGTTTGTGCATCAAGCACAACGAAAAATTATTTCAAATCATTGAATTTCAACACGTAAAACCAGGAAAAGGACCGGCGTTTGTCCGCACAAAAATGCGTCAAATTGAATCCGGTAAAGTATTAGATCACACCTTTTCCGCAGGGCATAAAATCGAACCTGTGCGCATCGAAAACCGTGAGTACCAATACCTTTATCAAGAGGGATCGGAATTTGTTTTCATGAACAACGAAACCTTTGAGCAAGTGAACATCCCCGCTAAAATGATTGAGAAACCTTTATTTCTTCAAGAAGGAATGGTGGTGAATATCCTGTTTCATGCAGAGGAAGAAATGCCCTTGGTTGTGGACCTTCCCATGTATATTGTATCGGAAATCACGTACACTGAACCCGGTGTAAAAGGAGACACCGCTACCAATTCCATGAAACCTGCCACAATCGCGACTGGAGCGGAAGTTCGTGTCCCTTTGTTCATCGACAACGGGGAAATCATAAAAATCGATACGCGAACCGGAATCTACGTAGAACGAGTTAAAGGATAACCATGAAAAATACTGCGCTATATCAAAAACACATCGATGCTAATGCAAAAATGGTTCCTTTTGCAGGTTTTAACATGCCTGTTCAATACGAAGGTGTTAACCTAGAACATGAAACCGTTCGCAATGGGGTGGGTGTATTTGATGTTTCGCACATGGGAGAATTTTTCTTAAGAGGCCCCAAAGCCTTAGACCTTATCCAACGAGTCACTACCAACGACGCCTCGGTCCTTTTTGATGGCAAGGCTCAATACAGCTGTATGCCCAATGGAAAAGGAGGTATTGTAGACGATTTAATCATCTACCGCATTCACCAAGAAGAGTACTTGTTGGTGGTTAACGCTTCGAATATTGAAAAAGATTGGAATTGGATTGCTTCGCACAATACGGAAGGGGTTGAAATGGAGAATGCCTCAGACCGATATTCGCTACTCGCCATTCAAGGACCAAAAGCTGCTGAAGCGATGCAGACATTAACGGAAGTTAATTTATCAGAAATGGTTTATTACACCTTTGTGCGGGGAACTTTTGCAGGATGCACTGATATCTTTATTTCGGCCACAGGTTATACAGGATCTGGTGGTTTTGAAATTTACGTACCCAACGACGTTGCAGCCAAAGTTTGGGATGCAGTTTTTGAAGCAGGAAGTTCGTACGGCATCAAACCTATTGGCTTAGCAGCCCGCGATACCCTTAGATTGGAAATGGGTTTTTGCCTTTACGGAAATGACATCGATGACACCACCTCACCCCTTGAGGCTGGTTTAGGTTGGATTACTAAGTTCACTAAAGATTTCGTTGATTCAGCCTACCTTAAGGCGCAGAAAGAACAAGGCATAACCCGAAAATTAATTGCTTTTGAAATGGTAGAGCGTGGCATTCCTCGTCACGACTACAGCATTCTCGATTCACAGGGAAATACCATCGGAAAAGTTACCTCAGGAACCATGTCTCCTTCCATGAAAAACGGAATTGGCTTGGGCTATGTTAACCAAGCATTCTCAGCCATTGACAGCCCTATTTTCATAGAAATTCGTGAGAAAGGAATTGCGGCTAAGGTGGTTAAGCTTCCTTTTTATAAGAAAGCCTAAACCAAGCCTAGCATTTTTTTCTTAAGCTTGGCATCTGCTGGCTTGTCGCCTAACCAAATAGCCCAAAGTGCTTTTTTGAAATTCAAGCCTTCCACCACTCCTTTGTACACGTCGTTAATCATCACTTGGACTCCTTTTCCAGGACGATAAATCAATAAAATATTGTCTTTGTTTTTAATCTCTGAGGAAAAACATGCTTTAAAGGTTTTTTGCTGTTCAGCGGTGGCCGAGCCATGGGATGATTTCGAAAACCCCTCTGTGACGGATTCATTGAATTTATCCTTGGTCACCATTGAGGAAATGATTTTAATGTTAATCACCTGAACTTCGTCAGCGTTGATGATTTTGTTGGAATACGAAGACTGCTCCGGTAAATATAGTGCCCCAACGTAAAGATTCATACCATACTTATTGCGAATTCCCGCACCATTGTACACCACCTTTTCGCCTTTAATATCCAACTTTTTATCGAACGAAGCTCCACCAACGGTTATTTGTGCACCCACTCCAAAAACAGTGCTTACGAATAATAAAACAAAAAAGGTTTTCATATTTTTTAACTTTTCAATGAATAAATCGTAGTTTAGTAACCTTGTAAAAATATAAATTTTTTGTTATGATACCTTTGATTTTTATTCTTTTTATGCTTGTAAGCGGTATTTTATTAAAAATTGAAGGCCGTAAGAAGCCCTTTGAGATAGGCCGACATTACGGCAACTTGTTTTTGATTGGAGCCATTTATTTCGGTTTAATATATGGCGCTTACAAGTTCCTTCACCAAGACGAATGGTCCGACGACAATTTAGCTACTTTCTTACTTATTGTATTGTCCTTAACTTGTTTAATTTCATTGGTTTATTCCCTCAGTTTTATTTTTGCATCACGAAAAAAAGCGGGAAAGTTGGCACTTATTGTTGGAATTTTCTGGACCTTAGCCACCATCGTAGGAGGTATTTTCGGCTACCAGCGAATCGGAGAAATGAATGAAGGATGGACTCAGGAGAAAATTGAAAAATTACGCACCGATTGTCCCCAAGATTTAAATCCTGATTGCTATGTCGACTATGTTAAAAAAACCTTTAAAAATCCTGAAGCATTCAATGCATTAAAGAGCGATGAAAACAGAGCCGGAGAGAAAGCTTCCATGGACAATTACCTGAAATCCCATTGCTTAAAATGTGATCCTGAGGCTGAAAAAGCAGAAACCAAAGAAATAACCGGTTTACCGGATTAACTTCTATACTCTTTAAATAACCACAGCAATGAAACGTGCATTTCGCCGTTTCTAAGCCATGCGAATTACACTTTTACCTAAGGCAGATCAACCGCGTGCAAAACTGTCTGAAAAAGGTCCAAGAGGCCTTACCGATTCTGAACTGATAACCCTGGTGTTATCGAAAGGAACCAAATCAAAAAACGCCCAAGAAATCGCCTTGGAAATCTTGCGATACTACAACAACGACTTACACCAACTTTGCAAGGCCTCAATGAGCGATCTTTCCCAATTCTATGGAATTGGAAACGCTAAAGCCTCCATGCTGCAAGCTTGTTTTGAATTGGGACGAAGAATATCGGCTTCCTCCGCGAAACAAGGGACCATAGTGCGAAATTCTCGAGAGGTATATGCTTTTATGCAGCAACACTTCTCCCATTTGTCCCACGAAGAATTCCTATTATTATTCCTAAACAACAACAACGAAATACTTCATGCCCGCAACTTGTCTAAAGGAGGTATGACAGGAACCGTTGCTGATGGAAGGATTTTATTCAAGCTTGCCTTTGAATACCGAGCTACCGCCATCATTATTGGACATAACCATCCGAGCGGCAACCCGTCGCCCAGCCAACAAGACATCTTACTCACCAAAAACTTTTTAAAATTTGGCAATTTCATCGATTTGCCAATCCTTGACCATATCATTTACACTGATTTTGGCTACTTTATCTTCGCCGATGAAGGCTTATTGGACAAAGAATGAAAATCGTTACCATCATTGGGGCTCGGCCTCAAATCATTAAAGCAGCAGCAATTAGCCGAGCCATTAAAACGCATTTCGCACATCAGATAAAGGAAATAATCGTCCACACGGGACAACATTACGACGAAAACATGTCCGCCATTTTTTTTCAAGAAATGGGAATACCTCCGGCAGATTACAACTTATCGGTAGGCAGCGGAAATCACGGTGCACAGACCGCTAAAATGATCGATGGTATAGAGAGCATCTTGTTACATGAAAACCCTGATGCTTTGCTCGTTTTTGGCGATACCAATTCAACCCTTGCAGGGGCCCTCGCCGCCGTTAAAATTCATATCCCCGTGATTCATATTGAAGCAGGATTGCGTTCTTTCAATAAATCCATGCCAGAAGAAATCAACCGGATTGTTTGCGATCATGCCTCTACCCTGCTCTTTACCCCAACAGAACAAGGAATGCAAAACCTTTCCAAAGAGGGATTTTCGTTGAAAAACAATACCAAAGCCACCTTAAATTCGCCACGGGTATTTAAAACGGGGGACATCATGTACGACAACAGCCTGTATTTCGCTAAAATTTCAGCGAAAAGAACTAGCATAGTTACGACTTTAAACCTCGATGAGGGAGATTTCATTTTGTGCACAGTGCATCGGGATTCCAATACCGATCAAAGAACCAACCTTGAAAACATCGTTCGAGGTTTGCTTCGGATACAGCAAATCAGCGAACAGAAAATCGTTCTTCCACTCCATCCGCGTACAAAAAAGAAAATGGAAGAATTACTTCCGACCGAACTTTTTAAAACATTGCATGAAAATCCCTATGTATTCATCATTGAACCCGCTGGATTTTTAGACATGATAGCCCTAGAAAGCCTTTGCAGCATGGTCATCACGGATAGCGGAGGCGTGCAAAAAGAAGCTTTTTTC
Source organism: Cryomorphaceae bacterium (assembly GCA_027485415.1). Taxonomy (GTDB): domain Bacteria; phylum Bacteroidota; class Bacteroidia; order Flavobacteriales_D; family Crocinitomicaceae; genus UBA952. The sequence continues at coordinate 15,691 of JAIXRC010000123.1, forward strand.
TTTGAAAAACCCTGCATTATCTTGCGCGAACAAACGGAATGGGTGGAGATTGTTTCGAATGGAAACGCACTGTTAGTAGGTTCCGACGAAGAGAAATTGGTCACAGCATATCAGAAGCTTCGTTCTACTAAAGACTTTACCTATCCTGCCTTTTTCGGTGACGGGCATGCTGCTGAAGAAATATGCCGTTTGATGCTACAGTACCTATGATACTCGTTTTTTCTGACCAAAGTTCGTCTCGGTTAATTTATACACTTAACTTTATTTTCAATGCACGTGGATTGCATTATGAACTTACGGACCATAAAGATACCTTTATTGCGAGCCAACAACAAAAATTCAACTATTCCTACCAAACATTCGATGGAATTCCTCAAATCATACCTTGTGGACTCCTAAATGAACAAGGTATTGTTTCCTTAGCATTGCAAAAAACGGCATTTAGAAATCTTGAAATACTCTCGTTTAACCAAACTCCCGATATCCTTGCTTCCATTTTTTTCGTACTATCGCGGTATGAAGAATATTGGGAAACCGAACGTGATGCACACAACCGATACCTGGCAGCATGCAGCATACAACATAAATTCGGTTGGTTAAACGAACCAATATGCGATCGTTGGGCCTTAAGCCTATTGGATTTCATTGGGATAAATCCTCCTACTTCGGTTGAATTCAAAGTTCAACCAACCTTTGACATTGATGCCGCCTTTGCTTTTGAAGGGAAAGGGCTATTCCGTAATGGTGCGGGAATTCTAAAAAACCTTCTGAAAGGTCAATTTTCAAGGGAAAGAGAGCGATTGAAGGTAATCATCGGAAAGGACAAAGATCCTTTTGATACGTTTGAACGGATCATTGATGTTGCCCGCAACTATCCCGAAACACGTATTTTTTGGCTCTTGGCAGATTACAGTGCCTTTAATAAGAACCTTCCCTCATCCCATCCAAAGCAAACCTCATTAATACAAAGCTTATCGAAACAAATTACGATTGGCATACATCCTGGATATAACAGCTATCGAAACAAAACCGCTTTTGAAAGTGAAAAGAATCGGCTCGAAAACCTCATAGAAAAAACGGTTATTTACAGTAGACAGCATTATTTAAGATTATCATTACCTGACACTTACAATATTCTACTTGAACATAAAATTGACATGGATTTTACCATGGGCTATGCCGAAACCACGGGATTTCGCATGGGAACAGCTCGAAGCGTTCCATGGTATAATTTACATGAAAATCAAATCAGCACCCTTCAACTGCAACCCTTCTGCTATATGGACGGAACGCTGAACGAATACCTTAAAATGCCACCACAACAAGCCATAGAAGAAGTTAAAAGATTGAAGGAATTAGTTCGCAGCTATGGAGGAACATTTTCCTTTATTTGGCATAATGAAACACTCGGTTTTCAAAACCATTGGCGGGGCTGGGAAGGAGTCTTTGAAGCCAGCTTAGATCATTAATCTGCGTTATACATTGCCTCTAAAAATTCCATGAAGTTCTGACGCCCTTTCACGTGCTTCGAATAAAACGCTTTGACCTGTATACCTGCTTTAAACCATCGTCCAGGCATTTGAACATAACCGGCTTCCACGTAGTCCGTATTCCACAAATTATTGCCTTCAATAAATACCGAAAATACATGGTTCAAATTACCCGCAATTTTTGCGTCAAATAAGGAATAGGCATTGCCCCCAACCCGGTCCACTCCTCGATATACCAAGCTAAGTGTAACCCATTGGGTTAAATTTCCAGTAATTTTTCCTACCAATTGATTTCTCAGTCCAGAAAAAGCATAACGCGACTGGCTTGCCTGTAAAGGATCTACGAATTGATGACTGGCATCCGTATAATTGTATCCCAGAGAAAGCTCCTTGATCTTAAATTTACCATCACCGTTCCATTGATAATGAATGTTGGATTCAAAGCCCGTGAAAATAACGCTGGATAAGTTCACCGGCATCCAAGGATCAAGAGGAATAGTGGTGCTGCGAACCCAATCAATCATATTGGTCGTATTTCTTCGATAAACCGCCGCATCTACGGTGATTTTTGACTTCCAAGATTCCTTGCTTCCGCTTACCGACTGACCCCATGTGGTGGAATAACTGACCCCTACTTCCATATTTGTGGCATATTCAGGTTGTAAATCAGGGTTTCCTACATTGGAATAATCCTGATAAAAAAGTTCCGTGTACGATGGAGCACGGTAGCTTTGACCAATATTTCCATAAATCCTGAGCGAAGGAAGCGGCACATAAGCGATCTCGAATCCTGGCAAATATTTTTGGTAGGTATTACCATTCATGTACAGGTTAAAATAGTGAACATTTCCCACCAAAATGAGCTTATTTTCGAACAACTTCAGCGTGTGATCTATAAATCCTGAGGCATAGGTTCTTTCCCTTTCTCCGAGGTTCGTGCTATTCAAACCCTCCAGACGCCACTCGCCTCCAAAACCAGTAGTACCCAATTTGGATACCCATTTTCCTGTTTCCTCCAAGGTTATCACCTCAGACCAATGTTTATTCGTGTAAAATGCAGGATCAAAACGTTTTAAGCGAAACTCATCTCGGTGGGTTCGCAATGAAGCTTTGGTGAGTAGCGTAACTTTACGAATCCTCACCTGATGCGATAGACCTGCAATAGCCATTTGTGTAGACTCCCATTGATCTGGAAACGAAGGCGTATAATATCCGTTGGCCCCAAACGATCGATCCGCGTAACCTATTAAAGCCTTTAACTCCTGTGTCTTAGAAAGAGGCACTACGGCATCGTAAAACAGTTGTTGGTTGGTATGGTCGGAATTGTACCAAAATCCGTTGCTTTTATCGTAGCCGAAAGAAATGGATTGGCGCAATTTTCCGATAGGGACACTCACCGTAGATTGGAAACCAAGCCCCCCAAAACTCCCACCCGAAAGCTGCATGTTTACACCAAATCTTCTGCTGGGTCGGGTAACAAAATTCACAGCACCTGTCATAGCATTTTGGCCGAAAATTCGAGTTCCGGAACTTTTATAAACCTCCACATTTTGCACATTGGTGAGTAAAACAGGCAGGTTCATTGCGTGATGTCCCGTTTGCGGATCCACCAATTTAAAACCGTTAATCAAGATCAAATTCTGTTCAAAAGTACCACCGCGTATGCTCAAATCGCCTTGAACTCCTTGGACGCCGCGTTGTCGCAAATCCACACCAGGAACATAAGCCAGGACTTCATTAACGGAGCGTATGGGTAAAGCGCCATTTTTTTCCATATTAAAGTATTGTATGGTGGAGGTTCGATCCTTGAAAGCAAAAGGCAAACCTTTACCATAAACCACCACCTCGCTTTTCACTTTAAACGTATCCGTCAACTTGAAGGTGTCTCTAACCAAAGTTCTTTGAGCTAGTACGGAGGTTAAACCTAGCATTAAGCTAAAACAAAGCAATAATTTCATCGGTAGCAATAATTAAATTGTGTTGGTGTCTCGTCAAAAGTAAAAGATATTTCATGTTCCCCTGGTAAAAAATGTTCAAAATTATGTTCAAATACTACCCCAGGAGTCATAGAATAAAACCACACATCTGCCATAAAATGCTGATTTTCAAATTTCAATACCCCTGTTTTTCGGGAACCATCCATGGAAATTATGGAAAGATTAGCTTTAGGTTTTTTGACCTCGGGAAGTTCCCCAAAAACAAAGATCCGCTCCTTTTCTTGTCCAACCACCACCTTAACAGCGTAAGGAATTTTCATTGCCTTACCATCAAATATCGTCAGCGATTCAAAGTTTTTCAATGATATATTCTTGCTATCATACGTCAAGGTTCGTGGTTTCCTCCCTTTTAATGAATAAACCTCGATATGTGCCACCGTTTGGACCGAATCAATGTTGTTCGCAACAAGGGATAATTGCTGTTTTTCAGCCCTTTGAACAAGGCTTATCGGTTGATACAATGCTCGGACTTTATAATGCATGGCCTTCCAGTTTCCATAGAAATCGATGCTTGACCAAGTTGGAGCAGGCCAACAATCGTTGAGCTGCCAATACAAAGTTCCCATACAACGTGGCGCATCGAGTAAATGAGCCCCAATGGCCGTTGACATAGCATGGGCTTGGGTGAGTTGGGAAAAATAAACCAACTCCTTAAAATCCTTATGAGACCCCAACAAATCAAAAGCGATACTTAAAATCTTAGCATTACCCACATAGCTTTTTTGATGGTGTTTCATGGCATTTGATTCAATAGACCAATTCGAAGCATCGCAAAAACCCGCAAGCGTTGAATATTCAGGAAAACTCTGAAAACCATACTCTGCGTTAAATCGACCTATTTTGTGAGCAAAATCATGGATAGGATCGTTTCCATGCCAAACACCCCAATAATGTTGGGTCCCGTGGTTGAAGCCTTCTGGCTTCCCCCAATTGCTCAGCGGAGAAGTATGCACATAGGGAAGGTTAGAATATTGCCGAAGTACTGAAGGCAAAAGTTGATTAAATAAAGCATCGTAAGCCTGTTCGATGACCTTCTGATCGTTCGTATCTAGGGCATATTCTTGCTGTAATCCCCAGTTTTTCCAGGCAACATCGACTTCATTGTTCCCGTTAACGTATACCACCGACGGATGGCGAGATATTCTCGGCCATTGATGATGAAATTCCTCTTCAACATTCGCCAGGAATTCAGGGGATCCGGGATACATGGCACACGCAAACATGGCATCGTGCCAAACCATGATGCCTGCTTTATCACACGCATTGAGGAACGCTTCGTCCGCATAGTCTCCCCCGCCCCAAATCCTCACCATATTGAAATGGCTATTCTCCATTAAGGCTACCCATGATTCCCATTCCTTAGCGCTCGTGGCTCCACCATAAATAGAGGGCGGAATTAAATTAGCCCCTTTTATAAACACAGGTTTACCGTTGATTTCAAAAAAGAAGGATGTACCCCATACATCGGCTTGCTGAACCAACCTAACGCTCCGAATGCCGAAGGAATAGCCATACTTTTGAAGAATATTACCTTGTTCATCCAACAAGATAAGCGTATCCATGTACATATTGGGCTTACCGAATTCCCGAGGATACCATAGTTGGGGGTTATTCAACGAGAACCGGAACTTTTGAACATTTTTACCATCGTTTTTCACCTCCCACCGAAAAACTTGGGAACGTATTGAGTGGGCTTGAACCTGGGGATTTTTGATTAATACCCATTCCAATTCAGCCGTATCGCCTATGTTCAATGTGTTGACAACGCACGAATTAAGGCACTCAGGTGATTTCCCTTTAATACTTACGGGATAAGGAAAACCGAGGGTATTTATCCTAGGCGACCAATCCCATCCGAACTGATATTGGGGCTTACGCGTTAAGGGAGCTGCTTTAACCTTTGCATTATCGTTTGGCGCAGGATAATGAAACGGTTCGCTTTCATAGCTTGACTGATGAACCAAGGCAGGCGGCGTGAAAATTGCTTCGATTTCGTTAAACCCCACCTTGAGTTTGTCGCGAACATCAACCTGATATGGATGGAAATAGTTCTGCGCCTCAAGGATTTTTTGTTGGTTCAAATAAACGGAAGCATAGGTATCGATGCAAGGGAATTGCACTTCGACTTGGGCCGCATTGAATAAGTCTTCTGTGATAAAAAAACGGCTCCGGATATGCCATTGATGCTCCTCGATCCATTGGTATAACTTCTCGTTTTCCCCATACAATGGATCGGGCAACATGCCAAGGTGTAATAAAGCTTCTTGAACACTACCTCGTTCGCCAAGAGGAAACCATTGATGTGAAATAGGATGTTGAATTTCCCATGTGAGTACGAGCTCCTTTTGAGCACTTGCATGAATTGCTAAAAAAAAAAGGAATAAAATAGCTCCTCTTTTTACCATTTACGGTCAAATTCGGTATCGACCATTTCGTCACGATTATTCGATTTTAGCGCGAAATTAAACCCATTGTAGACCGAAAATCCTCCGACATTTCCCAATGTATCCATGGCAATAAATCCGCATTGTAACCCAGTTAGATCCTTGTTCTTACGAATGATTCTCATTACCACCTCTTTGCATGCTTCAGACGGTTTCATGCCGGCCCTCATCAATTCAACTACAATAGCGCTTCCGGCAACACGAATAATGGCCTCCCCTAATCCTGTTGCAGTTGCTGCCCCTACCTCATTGTCAACGAAGAGGCCAGCTCCAATAATGGGAGAATCACCTAACCTCCCAGGCATCTTATATGCCCATCCACTAGTGGTGCATGTTCCCCCAAAATTACCCTGTGCATCTCGAGCAATTAACCCAATGGTATCGTGGTTTTCGTGGTTGATTTTAGGACGCTTCAAAAGTTCCTTGTTTTCTTTTTTCCATGCCAAATAATCCTTTTTCACCTCTGGCAAGGGCGTTTTTATGGTGGCAAAACCGTGATCTAAGGCAAACCTACGCGCACCCTCGCCAACCAACATGGCATGAGGAGTTTTTTCCATAATTGCTTTGGCTACGGCCGCAGGATGAGCAATGCCTTCCAAATACCCGACGGCTCCACTTCTTCCATCACCGTCCATAACGCAGGCATCCAAGGTAACGTGTCCTGTTCTATCGGGCCTGCCACCTATTCCTACGCTTCGATTTGTAATGTCCGACTCCGTTTGCATAGCTCCGGCTACAGTCGCATCCAAAGCACTTCCACCCTTTTCCAAGACCTTCCATCCTGCACGGTTTGCTTCTAAGCCATGAATCCATGTGGATATGATCATGGGACCCTCCACCTGCTCTTCAAAGGAATACGCAGGAAAACTTGCCCCATGCAAAGGTTTAATCATGCTGGCAGCAACGAATAACGAGCTGTTCTTTATGAATTTTCTACGGTTCAAGGATTCTTCTTTTTCTTTGTTTGTTCGATAGTCAACCAATCTTGAAACACTTTGGCATTGCGCAAATGCTCGTCGCCATCCACCGCAAAATTATGCAGGCTCGAATAATCAGGTTTGGCACACATGTACAAATAATCGACTTTGGGGGCATTCAACACGGCATCAACGACGGAGGAAGGAGGCAAATAAATCGGCCCAGGAGGGAGGCCTTGAATTTTATAGGTGTTGTAAGCACAATCCTTGGCACGATGAACTGCGGTTAATCGCTCTACCCCATCCAAACTATCTCCCCAACAAAATTTAAACGTCGGATCGGATTGCAATTTCATGCCTGTTCGAAGACGGTTCAAATAAAGACCGGCAATGGTTGGCCATTCCTCCGCATGCTTGGATTGTTCCGAATAAACTATGCTAGCCAAGGTTACGGCCTCGCAAGGCTCTTTTAAACCCTGCTTTATTAATTTCTGTTTACGATCCTGGGTCCAAAAATTCTGGTACTCCTTTACCATTCTCGCAACAAATGTTTCCGCATCGGTGTCGTAATACATTTTATACGTATTCGGCATAAAAACGGCAGGCCATTGCTCCAAGGTAAACCCGTATTTATTTCGAGTAGACTCCTTGGACAAAAAGTCCAATAACGTGTCCTCTTTCAAGCCAATGCACTTAGAGATCGCCTTAGCTAAATCCTTCAAGGTTCGACAGTTGTTAAACGTTACCGTAACCTCTACTTCAGCATTTCCATTGCCCCTTTTATTCTTAATGAACCCATTGATTAGATCGCGATACGACGTATTGGGTTTAATCGAATACATTCCTAAGGCCACCTGATCTTTTCCTAACTTTTTATAGGAGAAAACCGTCAAAAAATCCTCCTTGGAATCAATAATTCCTTCACGTTGCAAAGCATTGGCTAAATCCTCTGCTGAGGAAAACTGTTCAATTTTAAACCTCGCAGTTTGTGCATTAATTGTTGTTTGAGAACCGGCCCTGTAGGCTGATATTTTAGACCAAAACAAAACAATAAATACGATACCAACAGCCAAGGCACCTCCCGCAAAAAACAAGATCTTTTTTACTTTTTTAGACATAATTGAAAAGCTAATTCATCGATTAAATTATCACCGTAAACATACCAATTCTTTCGCACACCGATCATCCGCCATTCGAGTTTTTGAAACAGCTGAATGCTCGCCTCGTTGTCAGCGTGAATAAAGCATTGTAAATTATTTAGACTGAGCACCTCGCGGCAATAATCGCAAAACAAAGAAATTGCCTCGAAGGCATAACCTTTTCCACGTTCTTGTGTATCCGCAATCAAGATACCCAACGTTGCAAAACCGTGTTTAAAGTTCACATCATAAAGATCAATGGCTCCAATTGCTTTATTATTTTCCTGCAATTCCACAATCATTCTCAATTGACCTGAAGTTCTAACACTTGAAAATTGCTCAATCAATTGATGGATGTTGTGCATGGAAAAAGGCACCTCCGTATGGCTTATTTTCCAATTGGCTGGATTATTTTCCCAAATAAAAAGCATGGAAGCATCGATGGGTTCAACAGCCCTTAACTTGATCCTTTCTGTTGCTAACTCCTTCATTTCCATTCGTAGACACCTTCGAATACCTCCAGCGCAGGCCCCCATAGCCAAATGTTCTGAAAGAACTCTTTTGCGTAATCAAACTCAACCTTTAAGATTCCGCCTTTTGTGCTTACCTCTATCGGCCCATGCTGTATTGCATTGCGATGTGCGTGAAAAAGTGCTGATGCAACAGCACCGGTACCGCACGAAAGGGTTTCATCTTCAACACCTCTTTCGTAAGTGACAATCGCAACCTTCCTATCATCGATGTGCTTCATTAAATTGACATTGGTTCCATTGGGCGCATAGCGAGGATCATGCCTCAATTTAAACCCTTCACGAAGAATATGTTGCTCGCTAAGGTCATCGCTGCAGCGAATGTGATGAGGCGATCCTGTGTTGATAAATGCGTCATGACTTGACAAGATGTCAGGTGCATTGACATCCATCATTGAAATTCCAATTTGATCTTGATGTACTTTAAAATTATGGATACCGTCGTAGCCTTCAAACGAAAAGGTCGTCATGGGAATTTCTGTCAAATTTGCAAAAAGCACGGAAGCTCTGGCACCGTTACCACAGAAACTTGTTGATCCGTCGGAATTGTAATAATCTACCTTAAAATCATGATTTTCAGATGATTGAATCACAATTAATCCATCTGCACCAATGCCAAATTTCCTGTGGCATACTTTTTGAATTTCCTCGGCCTGAAAATTAAGACCCAGAACTCTTATACCGTTGAAAATGACAAAGTCATTACCGCACGCCTGTATCTTTTTAAAATGCAAGACCATTGCTACAAAATTAGTAATTACCTCCTTGAAAACACTTAACAATCTTTAACAGGCCATGTATTTTAATTTTCAAATCTCCTTTTTAACATTGTAAACACATAAAAATCAATAAAAATGAAAGTAAATAATCTTGCTAAAATTCTTGTTGTTTCTTTTCTTGGCGGAACCATACCCTTCATTGCGTTTAACAGTTCAACCCGCGAAAAAGAGCCAGTAAAACTTTCCGATAGAGTGATTGATGGCGATCAATACCACGCGAAGACAGTTGGTTTGAACGGTGAAGAATTACCCAATTTAACCCTTGCTTCCGAATCTAGTATCAATTCCGTTGTACACGTAACGACTAAAGTGGTTTCAACTACGTTTCAGCGCGATATTTTCCAGGAATTCTTTTATGGTCCGGGAGCCGGAGGACGAGAATTTAAACAATACGGTTCAGGTGCAGGTTCTGGGGTGATTATTTCTTCTGAAGGATATATTGTCACCAACAACCACGTCATCGAGAACGCTTCGGAAATCCATGTAATACTCAATGATAATTCTGAATATACTGCAAAAGTGGTTGGAGCCGATCCGTCAACCGATCTCGCCGTACTTAAAATAGAAGGTTCAGGCACCTTCATTCCTATGAAATTTGGAAATAGTGATAACTTACACATTGGAGAATGGGTTTTAGCCGTTGGCAATCCTTTCAACTTAACTTCAACAGTAACGGCAGGAATCGTTAGCGCTAAAGCAAGGAATATTAACTTACTCTCCGAACGCATGGAGAAAGATGTTGTGCCTATCGAATCATTCATACAGACGGATGCTGCAGTAAATCCAGGAAACAGCGGTGGTGCCTTGGTCAATACTTCCGGCGAGCTGGTAGGCATTAACACGGCGATCGCTTCACAAACTGGGGCCTACAGCGGTTATTCCTTCGCTATCCCAGTCAACCTTGTGGAAAAAGTGGTCCGCGATTTAATCGATTATGGCTTGGTACAAAGAGCCTATTTAGGGGTCCAAATTTCAGCGATCAACCAAGAAATCAAAGAACGCGAAAAATTGCCCAACCTTAAGGGAGTATTCATTAGCAGTGTGGTTGATGGAGGTTCAGCGGATAAGGCCGGATTGAAATCAGGGGATGTTATCCTAAAAATCGGATCAAAAGAGGTTAATTCTCCGGCGCAACTGCAAGAAGAAATCGGACGGCAAAGACCTGGAGACAAAGTCGTTGTAACAGTTCGTAAAAAAAATGGCCAAGAAGAGACCATAGACGTTTTACTCAGGAATAAAGACGGCGAAACAGAATTGCTTTCAAAAGAAGAGATTTCCCAAAATTTTGCCTTAGGTGCAACCTTTGTTGAATTGAGCACTAAAGAGAAAAAAGATTTAAATGTGGGATATGGGGTTAAAGTAAAAACCATTACTGCAGGGAAGTTAAAATCCATTGGAATAACGGAAGGAACCGTCATTACCAAAATCAACAATGATCCTGTAGAGACCGTGGAAGAATTAACTCAAAAGCTCAACGGCGTCAACCGCGGAATTCTTTTGGAAATCGTAAGCCCCAACGGTGCCAGAGACTACAAAGGATTTGGGTTATAAAAAATAAGTTACATAATTAAAACTATAAAAGTTACCAATAATACATGGTTGATAAGTTGTTGAAATTTGCGCCAAAAATATTTTACAATGCATTTTTTTTCGTTTTACTTTGTCTCAATAGCTGAATTACCCATTTATAAATTATTTTGTACGAATGAGACAACTTAAAATCACCAAATCTATAACGAACCGAGAAAGCCAGTCTTTGGACAAATACCTTCAAGACATTGGCCGAGAAGAACTAATTACGGCGGAGGAAGAAGTTGAATTAGCCCGAAAAATTAAAGCTGGCGATCAAAAAGCCCTAGAAAAACTCACCCGCGCCAACCTTCGATTTGTAGTTTCCGTTGCGAAACAATATCAGAATCAAGGCCTAACCCTTCCCGACTTAATTAACGAAGGAAATTTGGGACTTATTAAAGCAGCGCAAAAATTCGACGAAACACGAGGTTTCAAATTCATTTCCTATGCTGTATGGTGGATTCGACAATCCATTTTACAAGCGTTAGCCGAACAAGCGAGAATCGTTCGTCTCCCCCTAAATCAAGTGGGTTCATTGAACAAAATCAACAAGGCATTTTCACGCCTTGAGCAAGAATTTGAACGCGCTCCATCTGCCGAAGAATTAGCCGAAGCTTTAGAAGTTCCTGAAGAAAAAATCAAAGAGAGTCTGAACGTTTCTGGCCGGCACGTATCGGTTGACGCTCCCCTTACGACCAACGAAGACGGAGGAACGCTCATCGACGTAATGATCAACACCGAATCGGAAAGAACGGATTCAGGCCTCATGACCGAATCGTTGCAACGAGAAATTGAACGTTCTTTGAGCACCCTTACAGAGAAAGAACGCGAAATCATCCGTTTGTTTTTTGGCATCGGATTAAACCACGGCCTAACCCTGGAGGAAATCGGATCGAAATTTAACCTCACGCGTGAACGCGTACGTCAGATTAAAGAGAAAGCTATAAGACGGCTACGTCATACATCACGCAATAAACTATTAAAATCCTATTTAGGATAAGAATTAAGGCTGCCTTAGAGCGGCCTTTTTTTTTATAGATACTTGAACTTTACGTATTAATCATCATCAACTATTGTATTATGTCACTTAAAATGGACTACGAAATTGAATTAAAAAAACACCTTGAACAAGAACGTTTTGCGGTTAAACTCCAAGCTAAAGTTGGAGAATTGTTGTACGAACAGGGCATTGAATTAGTCTTGTTTCGCCATCACCTTGTCGATATTACCATATCAGAATTGCTCAATTTACATGATTATGCGGGGAAAGTCGTAAACAAACCCATTGATGTTTTCACAACCTCTACGTTAGCAGAAGAAATTTCTAAGCTCAAACTAGCTCCAGCAAAATTAGACATCGGCAAATTAGCCAATGAATGGATCAGCGAATCTCCCAACATGAGCCCATCGGAATTTTTACGCAGCAGGCTCACTGAATTTGAACACAATGACACTCCAAGCTTTGAGCCTCGCGATGTAGTACTCTATGGATTTGGTAGAATTGGAAGACTTGCCGCAAGAGAATTGATCCGCCAAGCAGGAAAAGGACAACAATTACGCCTTCGAGCGATTGTTACGAGAGGAAATTCAGACAATGATTTGTTAAAACGCGCCAGCCTTCTTCGAAATGATTCCGTTCATGGTGCTTTCAAGGGTTCAGTACAAGTTGACCTCGAGCAAAAATGTTTAATTATTAATGGACAAGTGGTTCAAATGATTAATTCCTCGGTACCCGAGGATGTTGATTACACCGCCTACGGAATATCCAACGCACTGGTTATTGACAATACGGGAATTTATACGACTCATGAAGCACTTTCTCGCCACCTAGCCTCCAAAGGCGTGTCGCGAGTTCTTCTCACTGCTCCTGGAAAAGAAATGCCCAATATTGTCTTCGGAATTAACGAGCGTAATTTACAACTGGATCAGGAAAAAATTTATTCCGCTGCATCATGTACCACCAATGCTATTAGCCCCATTCTAAAGGTTATTGAAGATTCCTTAGGCATTGTTAAAGGCCATGTTGAAACCGTGCACGCTTACACCAATGACCAGAATTTATTGGACAATATGCACAAAAAACCGCGAAGGGGAAGATCTGCAGCCGTTAATATGGTCATTACTTCTACGGGTGCTGGAAGTGCTGTCACCAAAGTAATCCCATCCCTGAAGGATAAATTGACTGCCAACGCGGTAAGGGTTCCTACTCCCAATGGTTCTTTAGCTATTCTAAGTTTGGAACTTGAAAAAACAACAACCCTGGAATCAATTAATGAACTCATCAAAGCAGCAGCCTTAGAAGGACCTTTGGTGAATCAAATCTATTATTCCTTTGATCCAGAATTGGTTTCTTCAGATATCATTGGCAATACGTGTTGTTCGGTATTTGACTCCAATGCCACCATAGTTTCAAAGGATGGTAAAAATGTTGTTTTGTATACTTGGTATGACAATGAATTTGGCTACACAAAACAAGTTATTCGATTAGCGAAATACGTGTCAAAAGTTCGAAGAGCCATTTATTATTAAGAACAAAATGCAATTTGAGGGAGCCTTGATATCTTTTTAACATTAACTTTGTAATCTATTCATAACTTATGGCAGATATTTTCGAAAAAATTCAAGCGAATCGTGGTCCTATTGGGATGCACGCAAAAGAGTCGCACGGCTATTTTACTTTTCCTAAACTCGAAGGTGACATAGGTCCGCACATGCATTTTCGAGGAAAAGAAAAACTAAATTGGTCCTTGAATAATTACCTAGGCTTAGCCAACCATCCTGAGGTCCGAAATGCGGACGCAGAAGCAGGGTCGAATTTCGGATTCGCCATGCCCATGGGAGCACGTATGATGAGTGGAAACTCTAATTTACATGAACAATTGGAGCGTGAGTTAGCCGATTTTGTATCCAAAGAAGATTCCATTCTTGTGAATTTTGGATACCAAGCCATGGTTTCAGCCATCGATTGTTTAGTGGATCGCCACGATGTAATCGTTTACGACGCGGAATCTCATGCATGCATCCTAGACGGTGTTCGCCTGCACATGGGTAAACGCTATGTATTCAAACACAACGATATCGAAGATTGCGAAAAACAACTCGAACGAGCTACTAAACTTGCTGAAGAAACTGGAGGAGCGATTTTGGTAATTACGGAAGGAGTTTTCGGAATGCGAGGAGATCAAGGGTATTTAAAAGAAATTGTTGCTTTAAAGAAGAAATTTAATTTCCGACTATTCGTTGATGACGCTCATGGTGTTGGTACTTTGGGGGCTACTGGAGCAGGAACCGGTGAGGAACAGGGCGTTCAGGACGATATCGATGTCTATTTCGGAACCTTTGCAAAGTCATTTGCCATGATTGGAGGATTCATCGCGAGCGATGCTCAAGTTGTAGAGTACCTTCGGTATAATATGCGTTCTCAAATTTTCGCGAAAGCCATGCCAATGCCTTTGGTTGCTGGTGCCCTGAAACGACTCGAATTGATTCGAACACAACCTGAATTGAAATCAAAACTTTGGGAAATCACGAACGCACTACAAAGTGGATTAAAAAATGCCGGTTTTGAGATTGGACCTACGAATTCATGCGTAACTCCTGTTTATCTTAACGGTTCTATTCCCGAGTCAACCAATTTGATTTACGATCTAAGGGAAAATTATAACATCTTCTGCTCGATGGTTGTCTATCCGGTGGTACCTAAAGGAATGATAATTTTACGTTTAATTCCTACCGCAGTGCATACCATGGAAGATGTAAACTATACGATAGAATCTTTCTCAAAAATAGTGGGTAAACTAAAGGCTGGAGAATACATGAGTGAAACCATAGCCAAGGTTTAGTATTTGAAAAGTATTCAAATAAAAAAGGGGGCCTTGCCCCCTTTTTTATTTGCGCAACGTAAATTATTCTTCTTTCTTGGGATTCGTTTTCTTAGCCTTGGCCTTTTTTATCTGTACGCTAAGTTCCTCTTGATCGTCCACTTTATCCATCAAAACCGTATCACCTTGACTTAAGTTGTGATTGATAATTCCCTCCGCCAAAGGATCTTCAATGAATTTTTGAATTGCTCGTTTGAGGGGCCTAGCACCAAACTTCTCATCGTAACCTCGCTCAACGATAAAGTCCTTGGCTTTTTCTGTAAGTTCTAAGAAATACCCTAAATCCTGAATTCTACTGAACAGTTTATCCAATTCAAGATCGATAATCTTATGAATATCCTGACGTTCCAACGATCGGAACATGATCATATCATCTACCCTGTTCAAAAATTCCGGGGAAAAAGCTTTTCTTAGGGCATTTTGAATTACGGCTTTTGAATTTTCGTCCCGAGCCTCCTCCTTCGCTTTGGTACCAAAACCGACACCAGTACCAAAATCTTGCAATTGACGGGCACCTATGTTGGAGGTCATAATCAAAATGGTATTCTTGAAATCTATTTTTCTACCAAGTCCGTCGGTCATATGACCATCATCCAACGCTTGAAGAAGCAAGTTAAAAACGTCTGGATGGGCCTTCTCTACTTCGTCCAACAAAACGATGGAATAAGGCTTCCTGCGAACCTTTTCGGTTAGTTGCCCCCCTTCTTCGTAACCCACATATCCCGGAGGAGCACCCACTAGCCGAGAAATACTGAATTTTTCCATGTATTCCGACATATCAATTCGAATAAGTGCATCCTCGGTATCAAAAAGATACTTCGCCAATACTTTTGCCAATTGCGTTTTACCAACCCCTGTTGGCCCTAAAAAGAAAAAAGAACCAATGGGTTTATTGGGATCTTTTAAGCCGGCTCGATTACGTTGAATGGCTTTAACTACCTTATTAACGGCCTCATCTTGACCAATCACCTTGCCTTTAAGGGCATCCGACATATTGACCAACTTTCCAGACTCGGATTGCGAAACTTTGGTCAAAGGAATTCCACTCATCATGGAAACCACTTCAGCGACATTCTCTTCAGTTATAGTAATGCGGTTAATCTTCGCTTTTTCTTCCCAAAGTTTCTTTTCAAGCTCTAATTTCTCCTGTAGTTTGCGTTCTGCATCTCGAAATTCGACCGCTTTTTCGTATTGCTGCGCCTTAATAACTTCAGTCTTACGTTCCTTGATCTGTTCAATTTCCTGTTCGATATCCAAGATCTCTTGCGGTACATTAATGTTGGTGATATGGACCCGTGAACCTACTTCGTCCAAAGCATCGATAGCTTTATCAGGGAGATGCCTGTCGGTAATATATCGCTCGGTTAATTTAACGCATGCCTCAATGGATTCTGGAGTATACTTAACCATGTGATGGTCCTCATACCGCTCCTTAATGTTGTTAAGAATCTGTATGGTCTCGGGAATGGAGGTTGGCTCGATAATTACCTTTTGAAAACGACGTTCCAAAGCACCATCTTTTTCAATATATTGTCGATACTCATCGAGGGTTGTTGCACCAATTGCTTGAAGTTCGCCACGTGCAAGGGCCGGTTTAAACATGTTCGATGCATCTAATGAACCGCTTGCTCCTCCAGCGCCGATGATGGTATGGATTTCATCGATAAACAGAATAACATCCGGATTTTTTTCCAATTCTTGCATGACCGCCTTCATTCGCTCTTCAAACTGGCCTCGGTATTTAGTGCCTGCAACGAGGGAGGCTAAATCCAACGAAACAACGCGCTTTTCAAATAGGATTCGAGACACTTTTCGTTGCACGATTCTCAAGGCCAATCCTTCGGCAATTGCGCTTTTTCCAACACCCGGCTCACCAATTAAGATGGGATTGTTTTTCTTCCTACGCGAAAGAATTTGACTAACCCGTTCAATTTCTTTTTCGCGACCAACGATGGGATCCAAGCGGCCTAATTCAGCCATTTTGGTTAAATCCCTTCCAAAATTATCCAAAACCGGGGTTTTCGATTTTGAATCGTTCGGTTTTTTTGGAACCCCTCCACCATCCTCTTCTTCGTCGTTGTTGTTGCTTGGAAACTCTGCTTTGGGCGATGTATAGTTTTTATTCATAGTCATATATTCATCTTTAAGATTTTCGTACATTATACCGTGTTTGTTAAGAATTTGACATGCAGCACAATCCTCGTATTTCAGCATGGTCAATAGAATATGTTCAGTACCGATAATCGCTGATTTAAAGAGCTTGGATTCTAAAAACGATTGTTTTAGTATATTCTCCGATTGTTTTAATAAAGGAGTGCTTGCTGGCTGAAACAAGGAGTTTTGCGATGAAGTCCTTAGCACCTTTTCGAGGGCGGATTTAACCGCATCAAAAGGCACATCGAACTCTTTAAGCAATCCATAAGCTTTTGAATCCGAAAGACCAATGATGGCCAATAAAAAATGCTCCGGCGCTACGTATTCGTTTTTTAAACGGGTAGCTTCTTCTTTACTCAATCGAATGAGGTCTTTTACTCTCGGTGAAAATTTGGCTTCCATGTAAATGTCTTGCAAATATAATGTTTAATCGTCTCCAAAAGTTACAGCGTTGAAGCTTCACGTAAATTCCATTATTAGGCGAATAATTTTCAACAACCCTTTGCTTTTTGTTAGTAAATATCGCCGAAGCACTTTACCGGACATGGATTTATCCCCTATTTTTGTAGGCTAACAATTTTTAACATATAAATCCACCGTTTGAAAGCATGAGAGAAGGAGAGAAAATAATTCAAATAAACATTGAGGATGAAATGAAATCGGCCTACATCGATTATTCGATGTCGGTCATTGTTTCTCGAGCTCTTCCTGACGTACGAGATGGATTTAAACCGGTTCACCGCAGGGTGTTATACGGTATGCAAGACTTGGGAGTAATGTCCAACCGTCCGTACAAGAAGTCCGCTCGTATCGTAGGAGAGGTTCTTGGAAAATACCACCCACACGGCGACAGCTCCGTCTACGATACCATGGTACGTATGGCGCAAGAATGGTCCTTGCGCTACCCATTGGTTGACGGCCAAGGAAACTTTGGTAGTGTCGACGGTGATTCACCCGCGGCCATGCGTTACACCGAAGCAAGGTTCAAGAAGATTGCTGAGGACATGCTGGAAGACCTGGATAAGGAAACCGTAGATTTCAAACCCAATTTTGACGATAGCTTGGAAGAACCAACGGTTTTACCGACTAAAATCCCGAATCTCTTGGTGAATGGTGCTGCTGGTATTGCCGTAGGTATGGCGACGAACATGGCTCCGCACAACCTTTCTGAAGTAATCGATGGAATTGTGGCAGTTATTGACAACAAAGAACTGAGCGACGAAGAACTGATTACCCACGTTAAAGCTCCTGATTTCCCGACAGGGGGAATAATATACGGTTACGATGGAGTACGAGATGCATTATTAACCGGACGAGGAAGAATCGTAATGCGAGGAAAAGCGGAGATTGAAGAAGTCAATGGCCGCGAACAAATCATCGTTACCGAAATTCCATATCAGGTCAACAAGGCGGAAATGATTAAAAAAATCGCCGAATTAGTTAACGACAAAAAGATTGAAGGCATTTCCGATTTACGCGACGAATCCGATAGAAACGGAATGCGGATTGTATTTGAAATTAAACGCGAAGCAATCGCAAACGTTGTCTTAAACAAACTATACAAGTTCTCTGCGCTACAAACCTCGTTTTCAGTTAATAACATTTGCTTAGTCGATGGTAGACCACGCCTCTTAAACCTTCGTGAAATCATTGACCAATTCATTCTTTTCCGTCACGATGTGGTGGTTCGCAGAACGCGCTATGAATTGCGAAAAGCAGAGGAACGAGCGCATATTTTGGAGGGATTAATCATTGCATCCGACAACATCGATGAGGTGATTGAAATCATCAAGACCTCGGACAGTCCGGATCATGCAAGGGAAAGACTTTCAGTGCGCTTTGGTTTGAGTGAAATTCAGACGAGAGCGATTGTTGACATGAGGTTACGCCAACTTACTGGTCTGGAACAAGATAAGCTGCGAAGCGAATACGAAGACCTCATGAAGTTAATCGCTGATTTGAAGGACATTTTGGACAAGGAGGAGCGAAGGATGCAGATCATCAAAGACGAACTCCTTGAAGTTAAAGCAAAGTACGGTGATGCTCGTCGTTCTGTGATTGAATATGGTGCATCAGAAATGCGCATGGAAGACCTGATTGCCGACGATGAAGTAGTCGTTACCATTTCGCACGCAGGATATATCAAACGAACCAATCTTAGCGAATATAAAGTCCAAAACCGCGGAGGAATGGGATCGAAAGGATCAACAACCCGCGACAAAGATTTCCTTGAACACCTATTCATTGCTACGAATCATAATTACCTTTTAATTTTCACGGAAAAGGGACGTTGTTTCTGGATGCGTGTGTATGAAATTCCTGAAGGGAACAAGTTGGCGAAAGGTCGAGCAATACAAAACTTGATCAACATCCCACTAGACGACAAGGTTAAGGCCTATGTTAAAGTGCAAGACTTGACCGATAAGGACTACATTAATAACAATTTCATCATTATGTGTACCAAGGAAGGAGTCATTAAAAAAACCTCCTTGGAAGCATACTCTCGTCCACGAGCCAACGGTATAAACGCCATTGGAATTCGTGAGAACGATGAATTATTGGAAGCAAAACTGACCAACGGAAGCAATGAAATTGTTCTAGCTACAGCCTCAGGTAGAGCCATCCGCTTCAACGAAAGCAAGGTTCGCCCTATGGGAAGAAATGCTTCAGGAGTTCGTGGAGTTACCTTAACCGCTGAGCACGATGAAGTTATTGGAATGATCTGCGTAGAGGATATTTTCTCCACCATTCTCGTTGTTTCGGAAAAAGGCTTTGGTAAGCGAACGTATTTGAATGATCCTGAGGATAAGGAGCCGGTTTACCGCATTACCAACCGCGGCGGAAAAGGGGTTAAAACCCTGAATATTACCGACAAAACCGGAAAATTGTTGAGCATCCAAAACGTGGTGGACGAAGACGATTTAATGATTATCACGAAAAACGGGGTAACTATACGAATGCATATTGACACCATACGTACTATGGGACGAGCGGCTCAAGGAGTAAAACTAATAAATCTGAAAAATAATTCCGAAATTGCAGCGATTGCACGCGTTCCGAGAAGCGAAGAGGAGGACGAAGAGGAAGAAGTACTCGAAGCGGATAATCAGGGAGAAGTTTTGAGCAACGAAGGCATGAATGTTGATGAACCGGATGAAACTTCGGAGAATTTAGATGACGATAACGAATAAAAGACTATGAAAAAAATTCAATTACTTTTTGCCTTACTTATTGTTGGTTCGGCAGTATTTGCTCAGAAATCAAGTGTAACTGATGCGGCACTTAAGTACAAAAAATACAGCCCCATGGCCGGTATTGAGGAAAACAAAAAGGCGTTAAACGGTGCGAAAGCAGATATTGATTTGGCCGCAGTTAATGCTGAAACAGCCAACGATCCGTACATGCACCGATACCGCGGACTGATCTACTTCGGGTTATTAGAACTCGCGACCATGGAAGCACAGGTTTCTGGTAAACAACCAGAAGAGGCACTTGCAAAGGAGTACGATGAAAAAATCCGTACAAGTTTCAATTTTGTACTCAATGCTCCAAAAGCTAAAGAGGATAAAAAAGTAATCACAGAATACATCAATGCTAAAACCCAATTTGTATTCGACATGGGACTTAACATGTACAATGCACGCAATTTTGAACAAGCAACTGTTTTGTTTTTAGGGGCATACCAGGTTAACAAGTTTATTAATATTGAAAACGAGGAGGCTAAATCCAATACTACTTTGAGTTTTGTGAAAGCGACGGATACATTGATCAAGCAGAAAAAATACGCAGAGGCGAGTGAATTGGGAGAATTAGTATACAAATCCGTACCTAAGAATATCGATATTTTGATCTCTCTCATCAATCTGAACCTACAGAAAAACGACATGGTTGCTACGGAAAAATACCTCAATGAAGCAACCTCCATGGACACCACCAACAAATCGCTATATGTTGTTCTGGGTACTTCACTGATGGAGTTAGGTCAAAATGAAAGAGCAGAGCAAGCCTTCCTAAAAGCGTTAAAAATCGATCCTATGTACCCTGAATCCATTTACCAATATTGTACCTTCATGTTTAATTGGTCGAAGGATATTTCCAATTCAACCTCCGATATGCAAGCAAAGGATCCTAGAATTCCAGGTTTACTCCAAATTGCTGCTGAAATCATGAATCGAATACCCGTTTATTTTGATCCTTATTTGGAACAAAATCCAAACGACAAAACGGCTCTTGACATAGGTTGGAAGGTCTATTACATGTTGGAAAATGAAGAGAAGTACAAATCACTGAAAGCGCGCTACGAAGCCATTAAATAGCTCAAAGCCTCGTATTTACGGGGCTTTTTTATTTTACACATCCCGAATCGTATAAAATTTGTACTTTTGAACTATGTCGTTTGTGCATCCAGGGTATTTATGGTTTTTAAGCCTACTTGCCCTTCCGATTTTAATCCATCTATTTTATTTTAGAAAGCACAAGCGTCTTTATTTCCCCTCCTTAAAATATTTAACCCAACAAGACCAGGAAAAAAAATCGGTACGCAACCTGAAAAAGCTACTGGTGCTATGTTGTAGACTTCTATTTTTAACGGCTTTAATTTTGGCCTTTGCACAACCCTATTCTTCCACGGAGATTGGCTCGAAAGGAGGTGTTTCAATAACTGCAATTTACCTGGATAATTCCCTTTCCATGAGCGCCAAGGGAGTTGAAGGCGAATTGCTTTCAGAAGCCCGTGAATTAGCGAAGAAGCTTGTAAGCGAAAGTCCCTCAGGGACAAAATTCATGATCTTCACCAACAGCCTATCGGGCACTGAACGAACGGTTCACACCAAAAGCACGGCCGTAAAGTACATTGACAACATAACGTATAATCGTTGCACGAAAAACTTAGGAGCTGTTTTAAAATGGCAAGACGAATACCTTCGAAGATACCATCAAGAAATTGAACCTGTAGCTCAATTTCATCGAATAATTATCTCAGATTTTCAGAAAAAAACCAGTACAGTATCGGAATATGAACCATTGAAAAACGCTTTTCCTGAAAAAACAAGTTTGGTGCAATGTATAGCACAGCGAAAAGACAATTTGTTCATTGATAGCGTATGGATGGAGACCCCTGTTCACCGCCCTGGTCAACAAATGAAAATTAATTACCGCTTAGTGAACAACGGCCTTTTAGCTATAGAAAATGCCTCCATCACCCTTGATTTCGATGGAAAAAAACGTATGAACACCCTAAATATTAATGCCGCCTCAACCCTTTCCTCCTATTTTTACGTAACTCCGAGCAGTGTTGGATTCATCGAAGGAAAACTGAACGTTTCAGATCGTTCCGTTTCTTGGGATGATAATTTCTATTTCATCAACCAAATTTCGGATAAGGGAAAAGTGGTTGTATTAAACGGTCCAAATGCCTCTCCAAACCCGACCAAAGCTTTACGAACAGAGCCCTTCTTCAACGTTGAAGAATTTAGCGCGCTCTCGTTCAGTACGCGCTTATTAGATCAATTGGATTTACTTGTTTTGAATGGCCTCGATAACATTCCAGATGGAATGGCTCAAGAAATTATCAATTTTGAAGCAATGGGGGGAAACGTGTTAATTATACCTTCTATCAACATCAATCTTTCGGATTACAATGCTCTGTTAACTGCGTTTAATTTTCCAAAAATGAGTTCGTTGTCCAGCGAGGGAAATCAAATCACCGACATCAATTACCAGCATCCTTTTTTCCAAGGCATGTTTGAAAAAGAAAAAAAAGACCTCAATTTACCCCTTATAAAATCATCCTATCCACTGCGAAACCATCTTCAATCCCAGTGTACAGCACTCATGACCTACCGCAACAAATTACCGTTCCTCATCAAGAATTCTCAAAGGGGCAGTGTTTATCTAATGACCGCATCCATCGATCCATCAAATGGTGCAATTGCGGACCATGCTGTTTTCCCTTCTCTTATGCTCCGAACCAGTGAAATGAGTTTACGAGCTATCCCCTATTATTTCACAATAGGTGGACCATCGAATTTGCAGCTAGAACAAGCACTAAATGAAGACCGACCTATTTCTTTAAAGGAAAGTGAAAACACTTTGATTCCGAAACAAATGAAGGAAAACAACCAGGTCAAAATTCGGCTTAACTCGCCAGAAATACTTGAAAAACTTAAGGAAGGATTTTATACCATCCACAACGATGGGCCCATTGGAAAAATCGCCTTAAATTTAGACCGAGCAGAATCAAATATGACCTATTTGAACGAAGAAACGGTGTTGAATTTGTTCAAAAACTTGGGATTCTCGCACATCAATTATGGAAAAATGGACCAAGGTTCGAAGTCCTTTCAATTACCGCAGAACGATAACCCCAGTTATTGGCCTCTCCTTATCATGCTTGCCTTGTTTTTTCTTTTTGCCGAAATGTTCCTTCTCAAATTCTTGATCTAATGCGAATTTTATTAAAAGCGGTACGAATTACGGATGTTCAATCCTCCCACAATAACACCAGCAAAGATATCCTGATATCGAATGGTACAATTGAAGCTATCGGTACACGGTTGAATGTAGACGATGCCTTAATTGTAGCGCAACCCCAACTGCATGTTTCGCAAGGATGGGTGGATTTCAAAAGCTCATTGATGGATCCAGGGTTTGATGAATCCGGTGGAATTGCTAAAGGCCTTGACCAAGCAGCCTTGGGCGGATTCACCCACATAGGCGTTCTCCCTAATGACCTGCCAGCAAGCGACTCCAGAACTTCGATCGAATACAAACTTCGTATGGCCGAAAATCATGCAGTATGCCTTCATCCAATCGGCGCAATCACCCAAAAAATGGCGGGAAATTCTCTGGCTGAAATGTACGACATGTTTCAAGCTGGCGCACGTTTTTTCAGCGATGATTTATCCGAACAACGAACAGAAACCACCGTTAGAGCACTCCAATACACCAAAGATTTTGGCGCAAAGTTGATTCTTTCTTCCACGTTCCATTGCGGCGAACAACCGAGCTTAGTCCATGAGGGAACTGCCTCTTTAAGAACCGGCCTTAAAGGAGATTCGGACATGGAGGAGCGCTTGAACATACAACGTGCAATTGAATTAGCCAAATATGTCGAATGTCCCCTTCATATTTCTGGAATCAGTACCCAAAGCGTACTTTTCATGATTGAAAAGGCAAAATCAGAAGGCTTACAAATCACCTGCGACACCAACCTTATGAATCTCTGTTTCAACGAGGAGGCTACCTTAAACTTTGACACGAGGTTTAAAACAAAACCTGTGCTTCGTACGGAAATCGATCGGATTGCCTTAATTGCGGCCCTAAAATCAGGCCTCATTGATGCCGTGGTTTCCGATCACAGACCCAGCATAACCGATACCAAAAAGACGATGTTTGATGAGGCAGCCATCGGAAGCCCTCAACTTTCCACCGTATTTGCTGCCTTAGCCCATTACTCCGGTCTTAAAACCGACGAAATAGTCCAAATTTTGTCCATCAATAATCGAAAGACCTTTTGCATCGATGCTTGCCCCATTGAATCAGGAAATCCGGTGGACATGACGCTTTACATTCCAGGAAGTCATTTTTCTTGGGGAAATACCAATCCGCAGCATAGGGAATTAAGTCCATTCAACGAGGTACCTATGCTTGGACAAGTGCACGGAATCCTTCGAGGGCACAAAGCGATTTTAAACCATGTCGACTAAACAGTACATTCAACAGTTTTTAAAGAAGCAAAACAAGGTAGGATCGATTGTTCCAAGCTCTCGGTTCTTAGCCAAAAAAATGCTGCAAAATATTCCGTTTGACAAGGTAAATGTCATGGTGGAATTAGGCCCTGGAACGGGTGCCTTTACTCCTTTTTTACTCGATAGAATGAAACCGGATGCAGTATTAATCCTCATTGAACTAAACGATACGTTTTACCGGGAATTAGTCCATAAAATCAAAGATCCAAGAGCCATCATCGTTCATGGTTCAGCGACTGATTTACCAGAATTACTCCAAAGCCTTAACCTGGAAAAAGTAGACTGCATTCTTTCTTCCTTGCCTTTAGCAATTTTCTCGCACGAACTTTCTAACCGCATTCTACAGGCATCAAAAGCCGTTCTTCATCAAGGGGGTCATTTTGTTCAATTCCAATATTCCCTGCAATCGAGAAAAAAAATATTTCGACAATTTGGAAACCTTAAATTAAGCTTTACCCCCTTAAATTTCCCCCCCGCCTTCGTATATACCTGTACAAAATGAAAAGGTAGGATTAAGTCCGTATCTTTGCGAAAAAAATACGCATGCTTTCGGTTCAAAATCTTTCGTTACAATTTGGTAAACGTGTCCTATTCGACGAGGTAAATGTTAAATTCGTTCAAGGTAATTGCTATGGGGTGATCGGCGCCAACGGTGCAGGAAAATCCACGTTTTTAAAGATTCTCATTGGAGAACAAGATCCTACCACAGGACGTGTGGAGCTCGAACCGGGAAAAAGAATTGCCTTCTTACGTCAAAATCACTTTGAGTTTGACGCTTTTCCAGTGCTGCAAACGGTGATTATGGGGCATAAGCGCCTTTATGAAATCATGCAGGAAAAGGATGCATTGTATTCGAAAGAAGATTTTTCCGAGGCCGATGGAATGCGAACGGCAGAACTCGAGGCTGAATTTGCGGATCTAGAAGGATGGAATGCTGAAACAGATGCCGCTACCCTTCTAAGCAACCTTGGAATTGAAGAATCCAAGCACGATGTCGTAATGAGTGAAATTTCCAACGAATTGAAGGTTCGTATTTTACTCGCCCAAGCGCTTTTTGGTAATCCGGATGTGTTGATCCTTGACGAACCTACGAACGATTTGGACTTAAAAACCATTTCATGGCTCGAAGATTTTATCATGGATTTCAGAAACACGGTGATTGTGGTTTCGCACGATCGTCACTTTCTAGATACCGTTTGTACCCATATTTGCGATATCGACTTCAGTAAAATCAACCTATTTACGGGGAATTACTCGTTCTGGTACGAAAGTTCACAACTTGCATTAAAACAACGGGCCGATAAAAACAAAAAGGCGGAAGAAAAGAAGAAAGAACTCATGGAATTCATTGCTCGATTCTCCGCTAATGCGGCAAAATCAAAACAAGCAACGAGCCGTAGGAAAATGTTGGACAACTTGGATCTTGAAGAAATCAAGCCCTCTTCGAGAAGATACCCTGGAATAACCTTTCATCAGGACAGGGATGCTGGAAATCAGTTATTAAGCATTGATAACCTTTCCAAAAAACATGAGGGAAAGGTGCTCTTCCAAGGAGTTACATTAACTGTCAATAAAGGGGATAAAATTGCATTGGTTTCGCGCGATTCCTTGGCACTTACCCAGTTTTTTGAAGTGCTGAACCAACAAACTCAACCAGATTCCGGATCGTTTATTTTTGGAACAACCATAACGACCTCATACCTACCCAACGATAACCATCATTTTTTCAGCGATAAAGTGGGGCTGATCGATTGGTTGAGGCAATACGCTCAAAACGAGGAAGAGCGCGAAGAGGTGTACTTAAGGACCTTTTTAGGACGGATGTTATTTACCGGCGAGGAAGCCATGAAAACTGCCAATGTCTTATCGGGAGGTGAAAAAGTACGATGCATGTTATCAAAAATGATGCTGGCAAAAGCCAATTTCATCATGATGGATGAACCTACCAATCACTTGGATTTGGAGTCGATTACTGCATTAAACAACGCCATGATTGATTTCAGAGGCACGCTGCTCTTTACATCGCATGACCAAGCCTTGGTGAACACCGTGGCCAATCGAATCATTGAACTCACACCGAAAGGAATCATCGACAAAATGATGCCTTATGATGCCTACATTAAAGACGAACGCATCAATCAATTGCAAACGGAGTATTATCAATAACCATGGTAAACTACCGTGTTATCCCTTACCAAAGCAGCCGAAATAGGTTAAAAATAGAAGCCACCTTTCCCTGCACAGGTAACGAAACGGAATTCTTTATGAGTGCTTGGAGACCAGGAAGGTACGAGGAAGGTAACTTTACTCGATTGGTTACTCATGTACAAGTTTTTGATGACCTATCTCAACGTCGAATGGTGGAAAAAACGGGTAAAAACTCCTGGCGAGTGGAAACATCCGGTGCGAAAAACATCACGATATCGTATTTATACATGGGCAAGGACCTCAACGCGGGAAGCACCTTTTTTGACGAAAATATACTTTTAATAAATCCTGTTAACTCATTGATTTACACTAATGAAAATGTTGGAAGTATATGCTTAAACCTCGAGACACCATGGAAGAAATTCGGTATAGCAAGCACGGCATCTGACATGGTATATTTTGAAAATTTTGACCAATTATTTGACCATCCCATACTGTGCGCTGACGAGGTCGAAACTCTTGAATACGAAGTAAAAGGCGTTCCATTTTTCATACATCTATGGGCAATGCCCGAAATACCGAAGGAAAGGCTCATTGCTGACTTTAAAGCCTTTACCTTACTTCAAATCCAAGATTTTGCAGATTTCCCCGCGAAGGAATTTCACTTTGTGCTATTGGGAACTTCCCAAAATTACCTACATGGCGTTGAGCATTTGAACAGTACGGTTATTATTTTAGGACCCAACAAGGAATTTACCGAGGAATACTATTTTCGCCTGCTAAGCGTTGCATCGCATGAACTTTACCATGTTTGGAACATCAAAACCCTTCGTCCTCAAGAGTTTTTACCCTATCGCTATGAAACGTTGACATATTCCCGGCTAGGCTACATGTATGAAGGTGTAACAACTTATCTAGGAGACCTCTACTTATTGAGAGGTGGAATTATCTCATCCGAAAAATACTTGGAAATTTTAGCCGAACTAATTCAGCGTCACACGGATAATCCTGGACGGTATTCCTTTTCCCTTGCGGATTCCTCTGTAGACACTTGGGTCGATGGATATGTCGGAGGTACTCCTGGAAGAAAAGTATCCATTTATAACGAAGGGGCACTTATTGCATTTATGCTCGATGTACAGTTGCGAAAAAGCACCAACAATAAAGTAGATTTAACAACCTTTATGAAGCACCTGTACCATCAATATGGAAAGGCCAACTTAGGCTATACCCAGGATAACATTACCAACTTGCTTCAAGCATTAAGTTCCTACGACTTTGAACCGTTTTTCAATCGCTATGTATTTCAAGCCAACGGATATGAGTCCGGAATTAGCCAAGCACTGGAAGAAATCGCGCTTGAAATGTACCTTACTCCAGCGAATTCGGCATTCGTTCGTGTAACAGGCATTCGATGCATCAAGGTTCATCAAGAATTCGTAGTTCATTCGTTGGCAGATGGAGGGCCTGGCTACATGGCAGGACTTTGTGAGGACGATGTCTTACTTCAACTCAACGAGCAAGATTTCTCCAAGGAATTAGCCGAACATTTTTTTGAAAAAGAAGAAATATTGGAGGCTGTAATTACCGTGAGGAGAAATGAACGCACCTTGAAACTTACGCTTCCAATGGTGCAAAGAACCTTCTATCCGAAAGTAAGGCTTCGTAAAACCAATACCGAAGATAAAAGACTGTTAAAAAACCGCGAACTTTTTGGGATATAAGCTAGGATGGTCCTTTTTTCATTACCTTTGAAATAAACTTAATCTTATGAAAAACATTACTTTTTTCTTTTCTTTTTTGTCATTTTGTGCTTTTTCGCAATCCTTTAACCAAGGAAATGAAGCGTCCATTGGAAATTTAGTTTCCTTGCATCTTTGCGACTCGAATGCCAACATTCTGGCCGGAACGATCGGTAATAACGTTACTTGGGATTTTAGCCAAATTGCCGGAATTTTTGGAGTAACCAAAGATGTACAAATCAACGATGCAACTTTGGACCCTAATTTTGCTTCCTACCCAGGTGCAACGAAAGTTTACGATATTGGTGGAACGCTTCTTACCTTCTTTTCGTCCACCACCAACAATCGAACCTCTCAAGGATTCGTATTCAACGAGCCTGCGCTGGGTGTAGTAACCGCAGCCTGGAGTACCAACGATCAATTAATCATGAATTATCCGTTCGCGTTAGGAAATTCGACCAGCGATAATTTTTCGGGTAATGTTACGACCACCGCTACAGGGACGATACCTGCGACAGGCACATCGATGACCAGTGTTGATGGATTGGGTACTTTAATGCTTCCTGGAAACAACACCTACAATAATGTTGTGCGTTTTCACCTAAAGGATTCTGCCAATGCCTCCGTTTTTGGAAGCGCTGTTACTTTTGTCCGTGAGGTTTACGAATACTATGATTTTACTGTTGGAAATTTGCCCATTTTCATTACCATGACGGTAAGCGTTAACTCCCCGTTATTTGCCAACAGCAGTACGCTTATTCTAAGCAAGGATCAACCAACAAGCTTTGTCGGAATTGAAGAAAATCCTTTTTCAGAATTATTGCTCTTTCCTAATCCAGCACAAAACGGTTTCGAAGTTAAAGGAATTTCAAACGGAACTCCCTATAGAATTACCAATCAACTTGGTCAAACACAGTCAGAAGGAGTTTATTTGAATTCCATCGATGTAACGAACCTTCCAGAGGGGGTTTATTTCATAGATTTTCAGGGAAAAAGGTTAAACTTCACCAAATAATACTGCTTTGTGCCAAAGATTTTCTGGGCTTTATCTACCCTACTTTGTTTAAACCTTGCTTGGTCACAAGCAGATCAACAACTTACACCGGAGCTTAAGGCCTACCTTTTTCATACTGTCAGGAAAAGTCCTATCCTTGAAAGGCACATTGGGAAGGCCTTTGAGTATAGTGGGCCATTGATTAAATTGGAGGACGGTCAAGTCAATTATGATTCTATCGATCGTATTTTAATCCTTGACCCCAACCTCTTAATTATTCGTAGTGAAGTATTATCCTATAGTTTAAAAGGCATACTCACCGAAGCTTGTAATAAAACAGCCTTGTTTGAAATGTGTCAACAAATCGCGCATTATCAAGAAGGCGCTTCCTTGCAATCACTTCCCTTGTTGAACCGTTATTTTGAGGTCATTTTTCAACAAGTACCTGCTGAATTCAAGCGAGGCAAAACCTACGAAGCCTTGATGAATCATGAAGAAAGTCCCTTGTTGATGACCAATGTTTCATTTAATGAAAGGCTGCTAAACTTGCAATTGCGCGCTTCACTTAAAATGACGGATTGTAAAAAAATCCTAGATGCACAAGAAAAAGCGATCAATGAGGTAATTGCAGAACGCACAAAAAATCTGTTTGGTTATTTAGGAGGTAAATCCAACAGCTTCAATAGCATTCTTTTTGCCGCTGGGGATGGAAGCTACACCGAAGGATTGCTACGAGAACGAGATAAAGATGAATTTGGAGCTTGGAATAAAGGACTTCCTAAAGCGATTGGCCTGTTTCCCTACGAA
The DNA here is from genome assembly GCA_027485415.1 of Cryomorphaceae bacterium. Lineage (GTDB taxonomy): Bacteria > Bacteroidota > Bacteroidia > Flavobacteriales_D > Crocinitomicaceae > UBA952. The sequence continues at coordinate 46,033 of JAIXRC010000123.1, forward strand.
ACCGTTTTAGAAGGAGAAAAAAAACCTGCCCTAAGAACTAAACGAATAACGGAAAAAGAAGTCCTGACGTATGGTCACGAACAGAATACGGAAATCCATTTTGATGTTTGGGGCTATAACAGCAATAATCAAACAACAGTCATTGTCGAAAAAGGAAGCAGGCAATATCCCCTATTCGGATCTGAAACCACCCGATTTTTAACGCCGGATTCCACGTTTTCTAAAGGGAATACCTTCATGAAAATCATGAACGACCTCTACCAAAAAACGTACAATGACCTAAAAAATCAATTGGAAGGAAAAGAAGGTTTAAAAAATCAGGTTATCGCTGCACGCACATCCTTAGGAGAAATCGAAAATGCCATCAATCAGAAAGAAGGAGACTTAGGTGAATTGTATAAGGTTGATTACAAAACCAAAAATAAGATGTCACGCCGGGATCAAAAACGTAAACAAGTTGATCCAAAATTCGCAGATCAATTGCGTCCCACGACTAAAGCGCGGAAAAAAGCGAAAAATAAACGACAATGGGATCTTGTTGAACTCTATGCTGCCTATGACGAAACGCTTAAGACATTGGATGAATTAACGCGTGACAGAGATGAGGTTCAAGCGGAATTCAACAGGCATTCAACCCTCTATTTTCGATATCAAGGGATGATTGGAACGCAATGGGTTCCATTCCAACAGCAAAATGGCTTATACCTTTTTGAAGACGGAACGACCTTTGACCTATTGACTCAAAACTTAACTTTTCCTGCTACCCAAGAATCCGAAGTCGTCCAAATTCGACTGTTATCCATTCCTGAGGATTTCGAAGGAAGCAATTCGGATGAGATCATGATGCATGTTTCTACGTGCGATGCGAAGCCTTTTTACGATGCGGATTTTGAAATGCAATTCAACGATGTATTCTTGCCGGATGCCTTCCAATACGAATCCCCCATTTTCAAACCTTCAGATAGCCTATTTCTTAAACAACTTTTTGCAGAATATAAAAAGAATCCTGTCCCTATCGAACTTTCCATTGAGGGATTGGGAATTGGAATTTGGAAAGATAGCAATATTGTGCGGGATCCAGAACAAAAAGAACTCACAGGATACCCAGGATCCAACGCTGACGAAAAAAGTGCTTCCCGAAACGCTCAAGAATTTAAATCCTTACGACAATCTTCCTTGCAAATAAAAATCAACCGAACCCTTTCATTGCGCATTAGCAGTTCAACCGATCCCGTGGTATCCAATCTAAGTACTACCCTATTTAACTTGGATAATTTCTTAAAAAGTAACGGTTTAACCAAGAATGAAGCCCTGTCATTGTTGAGATCCAGAGGTATTATGTTGCGCTTAAAAACAGAATTAACCGCATCTTCCCCAAAATACTTACCGCCAAATCTTGCCAAAACATTCATCGATGCATTGGACAATTCAGTCAATAAAGTAACCTATAAAGTGGGGCAAAAAGTTATAAAAATGCCCAAAATTAAGCCTTAAGGAAAAAAGTCTCTGGAAAATTGATCAAATATAGTTTCCGTTTGGCTCTGGTGATGCATGTATACAACCACCTACGATATGCCGATTGATTCATTCCTTCGGGTATAAACCCATAATCAATAAATACCGTATCCCACTGACCGCCTTGTGCCTTGTGAGCAGTAACGGCGTAAGAATACTTTATTTGAAGGGCATTCAAGTAGGGATTTTTTAATACCGCTTGAATTCTTTTTCGTTTATTTTTTTCGTGAGCATAGTCCAGCTCAACCGCCCAAAACAATGTATTACGATCTTCTCGTGACATTTGAGGTTCATCTGATTCCAGAAGTTTTTTAAAGGCAATTACTTGCAACTCCTTATCAGAATCGCTGTGAAGAACAACTAACAAGTGTAAAAACTCTATACCGTAGCAAAGTTCCTCTTTAATTACCTTTTTAACCGTCAGTAGTTCGCCATTGGCGATAAGACCCGAAGATTCATTCGATGCCCAAAAATAATTATTCCTAACTACCATGAGCTGTTCGTCCCTTTCGACAATTTCATCAAAAAACAACAATTGCTTTCGTATACTTTGATTCCATTTACCCGCCCGGGAATTGCTCATGGTCAGCAAAGCGAAGGAATCAACTCCGCTCGCACATGCTGATTCCAAGCGTTCTAGAAGCAGATCCCCTGTGATACGGTGAACATCCCTCTCCTTAATCAAATAGTATGCTTTCTCCTCTCCTCTTAAATTACGAATGTGAGTTGCCATTTCGATAATTTCAGACAGCGAGGTTTGTCGAACAACTTCGGTCAAGGCTGCGCTGTAAATAACCGGCTTCGGAAATAAGCCCTCAAGGTATTGCAAATCCATTGCAGGCGAATGCTGCTGGCCAACGGGTGGTAACTGTCCAGGATCTCCAACCAAAACAAGGCTGCAGCCTTCCCCCTGAAGCACAAATTCGTACAAATCCGAAAGCAGGTTATTTTCTTGGAAAGATGCATCCGCTCCAATCATCGAAGCCTCATCAACGATAAAGAGGGTGTGCCGGAAAGGATTTGGGGCTTTAACAAAGCCTTTCTGCTCAACAACATCGCTTAAAAAATAAATCTGTTTGTGTATGGTACTGGCCGGAAAACCTGAATACGAAGCCATCACTTTTGCCGCTCTACCTGTTGGAGCTAATAATTTGAACGTATAATTCTTCGCCTGGTAATGGTTGACAAGATGTGAAATCAAGGTCGTCTTTCCCGTTCCTGCGTAACCTTTAAGAACAAAGCATTTCGCTGGACTTGGATCTGAAATGTAATCGTTGAAAACATCGAAAGCATTTTGCTGGCCTGGGGTAAAATTCACCAACAAATTTCATAAAAAAAATGACTCCTTGATCAAAGGCACTTAAAAGATAAATAATCGTAGTTTTGTAAAAATGAGCGAAGTTCATCACGTATTTTATCAGAAAAACTGGGTATTCTTACAAATACCTTCATCCACCCCATCTGCCATAATTCCCTACCAAATTCAATCTACTTCAACAACTCTAAAGAAAGAGGAGATAACGGCCTTTTTAAAAAAAGAAACGCAAGCTTCCTTCTTACATCCCCATGAATTCAAGCATTGGATGGTGGGAGAACAATACCTAACGCTACCCAACTCCATTTACGACCCTGCTTTAAAAACATCGTATTTCGAACGAGTTTTCGGACCTTTTGGAAAAGAACACACCCTAGAAACTTACTCCAATAAGGAATACTCATTTCAACAACTTTACACACAACCTTTATGGTGGAATGATTATACGTCACAACAATTCAACCAGCAGAATGGATCACCTTTCGTAGAATTTCTTCTTAGTAATCGAAGTAGCACTAACGCGACCTGTTTAATTCTCGCCGTTTTTAACAACGATTTTCTGGTGTGTATTTCGGAAAACAACCGCCTCATTTTTTGTGACATTTTTCCCTATGAAACTTCCGATGACATACTTTATTTCCTAATCACCTTACAAGCAAAACTTCTGTTTAGTATGGACGAAGCAGCTTTAGAATTATATTCTTTTTGTCCTAAAATGATCGAAGAGAAACTGCTTACAAACCTTGGTAAAATTCAGCACTTTGCGCATTTGAACGTTACTTATCATACGCAAGCCTATTTATGAGAATTATTGCAGGAAGCCTCAAAGGAAGAATTTTTAGAGTGCCCAGTAATTTAAGTGCTCGACCAACCACCGATTATGCAAAAGAAGGATTATTCAACATCCTAGGTAATCAAAGAGGTTTTGATGAGCTCGAAATCCTCGATTTATGTTCGGGAACTGGCAACTTGGCCTTCGAATTTATTTCCCGTGGATGCACCAGTGTATTGGCGGTTGACAAGGACCCTAAGGCCTGTCGCTGGCTTTCCAAAAACGCACATGATTTAAGCATAACGAATCAGCTTCGAGTTCAACAAATGGATGCCTTGAAATTTCTGGAAAGAACAAATCAACAATTTGATCTTATATTTTCCGATCCCCCGTTTGCGTCAACCATGCACAAGGCCATCTTAGAATTAACTTTTCAGCGGAATATATTGCGCGAGCAAGGGCTGTTGATCCTTGAACACGGCTCTAAAAGCAATTTTGAGCAGGTAACAAATTTTACCCAAGCCCGTAACTTTGGCAATGTAACCTTCAGCTTTTTCGAAATACAATGAAACGAGCATTTTTCCCCGGTTCTTTCGATCCTTTTACCAAAGGCCACGAAGCCATAGTGCATAAAGGCTTAGATCTTTTTGACGAAATCATTATAGCTATCGGCATGCACTCTACCAAGCAACCGCTCTTTGCGTTAAGTCAACGAGAACAACATATTCGATCGATTTTTACCACACCTCGCGTAACGATAATTTCGTTCACTGGATTAACGGTTGATGCCTGTAAAAAACATGGCTGCTCACAAATATTACGGGGACTAAGGGATACCAAAGATTTCCAATACGAACGTTCCATAGCGCACATGAACCATTCTCTTGGTGGAATTGAAACTGTTTTTCTTCTTACAGACCTTACCTACTCTGCCATTAATTCTACCATAGTTCGCGAAATATATTGGAACAAGGGAGATATTGCTCCTTTTGTAACCAATGCACAATTATTAATTAACGAACCATGATGCGACATTGGCAATGGATTTTGACTATATTCCTAGGGATACATGCGCATTCACAAGTGTCGATTATCGGCTATGCTCCTCAATTTAAAAACAAACCTTTCCAATTATGGGAAGAATCCGACTTTCTGTCGAAATCAAAAGTAGTGATCGCGGAAACCACCTGCGATGAACGCGGAATTTTCCGCTTTACCTTACCACCGCAAGGAATTAAACATCTATTCGTAGGAACAGGTCAAAATTATAGCTTCTTTTATGTGCAAGATAAAGCCCAATATAGGATTGAATTCATTGCTGACAACCCTCAGAACGAATCGTACAATTTGAAGGAAGAAATTGAATTAACCTTTATCGACCTTGACAGCAACGATATTAATTTTAAAATTCTGGGTTTTGATGCTTGGATTGATGCCTCAATGGAAGAACTGCACTTCAGCAATCAAAGTTCAGGGGAAGTTTTGCGAAAAATAAGCCTCATGAAGATTGCGGCTGCAAAGGATTTAATGAATGACACCTCTGCTTACTTTCAAGATTATACTAGGTATTCTATTGCATTTAATTTGGATAATTTAAATTATTTTGGGGCACCTTCGCAAAAAGAAAAATTTGAATCGTACTTCAAGAACCGATCAATAGCCTATAAAGCACCTTTTTACGGCAATTACTTCCTCTCTTTTTACGATAAATTTCTTTCTTACCTGAGACCCGAAGATGTCCAGGCGCTATTTGCAGCTTTTGCCTCGGTTAATATCGAAAAGCAACAGGCGATTCTCAAAAATTACCAATACCTCACGGGAGAAGATGAATTGCAATCTGTTATTTTATTATTTATTTTAAAACAGAGCCTTAACAATTCTTTTTTACCGAAATCCGTTATTCGAAGCAATTTTGAATTTTACCGAGATCATTCTCCTTATCCTATTCATCGGTCAATTGCATCGAACCTCATTGAACGAATGGAATTAATCAGTGTAGGCAACCCTTTTCCTTTAGAGTTACTGAAACTGGATAAACATCAAATCAACCCTCAATCGTTAAAAGACAAATACTTGTATATCCACGCCTATAGTCCATCCAACACCAAATGCATCGGCGAGGTCAATGCACTAGCCAAGCTCTATGGAGCCTATGGCAGTAAAGTGGAGTTTATAACGTTATACCTTGAACAACCTAAATATAACGAAACAGAGAAACGAGCCTTGGATAAAATAACGTGGAAAAAAATTGGTTTGAGCCCTGACGACCCGGTATGGAATCAATTGGCGCTTAACAGCTATCCGAATTACATTTTAGTCGATAAGGAATTGAACGTAGTTGCCTTACCTGCGCTATCACCTACTCCTAACGGTAAATATGAGACCATCGAAAAGACTTTTTTCGAGCTTTCAAAACCCTAAATAAATTCTCATTTTTTTTTGTATCCTAAAGTTTAGTAAGTTTATTGCCTAATCGAATTGAACTTACCATGGAAATAAAACGCCTCTTTGACATTATTGAAACTCTTAAATTAGATAAAAAGCAAGACCTTCTCAACGCTAAAGAGCAAAAACAATGGAAAAATTATACAACCGATGATTTTATTGAACGTGTAAACCTTGTTGGTTCTGGACTGCTTAATGCTGGTATTAAGCCAGGTGACAAAGTAGCTATAATTTCTAACAATCGTCCGGAATGGAATTTCGTGGATTATGGCTGTCAGCAGATTGGGGTGATCACCGTTCCTATTTATCCCACTATAAGCACTACGGACTTGCGTTTTATCCTCAATGATGCAGAAGTTAAGTGCATCTTTTTTTCTTCAAAAGATATTTTTGGGAAAATAGTTTCAGTCTCTGATGAATTGAAAGAAAAACCAACACTTATTTCATTCAATCCCATAGATGGAGTTCAATTTTTTAATGATTTCATTGAACGCGACAAAAATAAGCTCCAACACGATACCATTGAATCCATTAAGCGTGAAATTGATCCGGATGCCTTGTTTACTATTCTCTATACGAGTGGCACTACAGGTGAACCCAAAGGCGTCATGCTTTCTCACCGAAATATTCTAAGTAATGTAGAAGCATGCTTTTCCCTTGCCCCCTTCCACTCCTCATGGAAGGCACTAAGTTTCTTGCCCCTCAACCATATCTATGAACGTATGGTCAATACTATTTACTTTTACAAAAACATTTCTATCTACTACGCAGAAGGTTTGGAAACGATTGGCGATAACTTAAAAGAAATTCAACCTCAAGTTTTCGTTTCTGTCCCTCGATTGATAGAACGTGTTTATGAAAAACTCTTGGGAGCAGGCGATAAGCTGGAGGGATGGAAAAAGAAACTTTTTTTCAATGCAGTCGATTTCGCACTTCAACACGATCCATTGCAAAGCACGGTTATCCAAAAGATTAAGCGCTCCTTTTACGACCGTTTGATCTATTCAAAATGGCGCAATGCCTTAGGCGGCAAAGTGGTTTGTATAGCTTCCGGAGGCGCCGCCCTACAACCTCGACTTGCTCGCGTTTTTCATTGTGCGAAGATTCGAGTGCTAGAAGGTTATGGCTTAACCGAAACCTCACCGGTTATTTCCGTTAATTGCTATGAACCCACAGAAACGCGAATAGGTTCTGTAGGCCCAGTAATCAAAAATACCGAGGTTAAGATAGCCGAGGACGGAGAAATTCTTGTTAAAGGTCCTGGAGTGATGCTCGGATACTATAAAAATGAGATAGCCACGCGAGAAATGATCGATGAAGAAGGATGGCTCCACACCGGAGATATTGGAACCTTCATGGACGATCGTTTTTTAAAAATCACGGATCGTAAAAAAGAAATTTTCAAAACCTCTTCCGGAAAATATATTGCACCGCTGATGATTGAAAACAAACTTAAAGAATGTCGATTTGTAGAACAATGCTGTGTTATTGGGGAAAGTCAAAAATTTGCAAGTGCAATCATTGTACTTTCTAATGAGTACCTGAAAGATTGGGCTTTAAAAAACAACCTGGATTTGAATCAAGAAACCGATATCGTAAGCATGCCTGAACTTAAAAAAGAAATCAATGCTTTTGTGCGTGAGATGAATAAAAGTCTAGCGCCATATGAGCAAATTAAAAGACCTGAACTCATCACGACCCCTTGGACCATTGACGGAGGAGAATTGACACCAAAAATGAGCATGAAACGGAAGGTTATCCTTAAAAAACATGAAGACCTGGTCCAAAAAATTTACTCCATCAACGAAGCAGAATAACCTAATTTGTAGCGAGTCTCTACTCTATTACAGCGGAAAGTCCTTGATCTAAAAGCGCGGTACATTGCGCCTCGAGTTTCGAATACTCGCCATGTTTAATGCTGCATTTCCCTGAGTAATGGACAATATAAGCGCATTGCTCTGCGGCCTCTGCAGTATGTTTACAAATCCTCATTAAACAATGAATTACGTGATCAAAAGTATTTACATCGTCGTTGTATAAAACCAATGACCGCTCCTCTATTTGCTCTAAAATGGTTTGTTCTTTGGATACTAATTTTTCTTTCATATTAGTTAACATTCAAGGATAAATTTAATCGATTCGCTACATTTCTTAATCGCTCTATTTCTTCCTCATTCTTTGTAAAAAACAAGAGTTCTGTACCGTCGTTATCCTTCTTCTTCACCTCGAATGGAATATTGGAGTGCAGTGCCACATTGTGCATAATGCTTACGGAGGAAGAGGATTGATTTCCACTTAAAACAACAACACGGTATTCATTTTGAACTTCGTCAAAAGCAAAATCTGCATAATAGATCCATTCAAAAGGAGAAATTGACTCAAAAGACACGGGGCAGGAGATCACTTTATTATCCGAATCTGCTACAAAACTGCGCATTGCATTGTATTTCCCGATGCTTTCTCGCTTAATCTGACTTTCCACTTTTTGCAAGCTATACTTTTTTACCGGTGGAGGTAAATATGTAACTCCTGCAAGATCTTGGTTTTTTGGTGATGTCGGTGCTATTGTTTCCTTCATATACGACAGGGCAATTCGTGCCTCATCGTAAGACACCGCAATACCGTCTCTGTAGGCAACTACATATGCATCGCCATAACCTTGCTTTCGAAGTTCTTTTTTTCGAGCATTGGCAATTGCCAAATCATCGAACTTTCCGCTGGAGTATTTGTATTTGCCAGATGGCGAAATGGTATACATTAACTCCGGAACTCCTTGAAGTTTACCTTTATCAAGACTCCCTAAACTTGCCACTTGCACTGTAAAATAAACTTCTTTTGGTTTGCTTGCCGGTGTTTGACTTATTTGGTTGGTTTCTTTAAGTATTGCAAAAGCTTCATTCAATAGGTCCTCTTTAATACGTTTACTGCATGCACCCGACTTTTCATAGGCTGCTGCTTGAGCGTTGGTTATTCTTTGACCGTCACAATACGCTACAATGAAGGCATCCTTGTAACCTAGTCCTCTTATTTGATCACGAACCGATCTCGCTGAATTTAGTCCTTCGAAGAAACCTGTTAGGTACGCCGTTAAACCGTTGTTAAGCGACTCTCCTGTAACCGGAGTGAATTCACGGTAAAAATAATCAGGAACAGGATTTCGGAATACCCCAACTTGAACCCTGTAGAACAAACCCTTCGGCATTTGGGTAAGGATTGGATAGGTATTGTTCTGCACTTTAGCATTCGCATTCAAGCTGAAATCTACGTCGATAGGCTGTAAGTAGTTCTTTTTCGATGAAGCATTCGTATTAACCGCGGGCAAAATACCTTGATCAACAAGGTTTGCGAATTGGTCATTATTGGATAATGTATTGAGCTCCATAAAATCCCTTTGAATAGCCTGATCTAAGGACTCCATTCCTTCAGCGATGGATCGCATTCGCTCTATGAATTCAGATGACACACCATCCAACTTAGCATTTTGATACAGCAGAATTTGCGTTTTTTGAAGCTCCAGAGCCAATGAATCTTTTGCTCTCCTCTGGGCCGAAATTGACTTACGCAGGGTCAAGTATTGGTCATAATCTGCCTGCGACGACAGGGTTTCCAATTCCTGCGATGTTAGTGGTTTCGTCGACTTCGTAAAAACTAAAAGGTCACTCGTCTTGGATGAAGCGCTTTTATCAAGGCTGGGTAGGGGTTGTATTGGCCTAACTTTACTGGAAATGCCCGAACCCGAAGAGACGATCGCTTGATTCGTTTCCTCAATCATCCTGTTCAAAGTTTCTACTCCAAAACTTTTATCATAAAGCGATTCACCCATGGTTTGGCGCAATTCAATCGTTTGATTTAACTGAACGAGTTGCGATTTAATCCGATCCAAATTATTTTGCTCTTCCAAGCTATTTGCCGTGTTTGTTTCGGCTTCCAATACCGATAAAACCTGGTCTACTTGTTGACTAACTTCACGAAGTTGTTCCTCCTTCTGTACTGTTTCATTTCGTTTTTCCCTTCCATCTGTTTGCTCAGCACGGTTCTCCGCTGTTCGGATTTCTTGTCCTTCGTTCGTACCGCGGTTATCCGGATTTACCGTGCCATTCGTTTGCCCCGAATTGTTTTCCGCTGTGCGGTTTTCTTGCACTTCGTTCGTACCGCGGTTATCCGGATTTACCGTGCCGTTGGTTTGCCCCGAATTGTTCTCCGCTGTGCGGTTTTCTTGCACTTCGTTCGTACCGCGGTTATCCGGATTTA
>JAIXRC010000121.1 GCA_027485415.1 Cryomorphaceae bacterium
ATACATAATACATAATACATTCCTCTTATTTTAAAGTAATTGCGCATTATTAGGATATTAGGCTATTTCGTTGTTTCGTTTCGTATCGTCTTGTCTTGATACATGTATACTATCAAAGGGTTCACCGTCACCCCCAAAACATACTGCATAAAACGTGGGAACAAACATGTATGCGTACCGGATGCAAAAGCATCATACGCGATCGGCTTCAGCAATGGTATTATTACAAGGAACATCATGTACGGCATGAGTCCAGATCCGATGGACTCGATCATCTTGAAGCGATCACAAAGTATTGATGTTACAGAAGATGTCAATAGCGGCCTCCATGATCTTGCCATACCGTCAGAGTTCCGAGTGGGTTTATTGGAAATAGATATGGAGGCTAGTATCTTTATCAAAAAGAGAAATAAACTAAATAATTCCTCGGCCGTACCAGATAGTGGCTTCCACGTCAACACCATTGACACGTCCGAGTTTCTAATGTATCCGCTTGGAAATGCAATGGGGATTTGTATGCCGCTATATATCGAGGACGAAGATGATGATACGTATGTTTTGAAAAGTGTGCTAGTAGAGCCCAGTTATTGTGCCCCCATTACAGTAGCACACTTGAAAAAGATGATGGGCTAAAAATACAAAACAAACAAAAAAACAAAAATCATTGCGTAATATTGCCATCGGTGAAGTCTTGCGGTTCTGTATAGGTGTAAAGGTTTAGGGTTGCAAGTATTGATTGATATGGCTCCAGAGAAACTATACTTTTTTGCTAGGTCAGCGGCTGCATCTGCAGGAAAGCACAAGAATGACTACATACGCAATCCGTTTTCTTACCAAGGACTAGATGCCATTGATCCTCATTGGAGGCGCATTCTGGCGCCCGCCGACGCATCATGCGGACCTTTTACTTTTGACGGACACTCATTTGACAGTACCGAGCATGCGATACTGTATGTCAAAGCTAAGAAGTTCTTTCCCGATACAGTGTCCGAATACGCAAGTGACAAGGCACATTTTATTTCAAGAATCGGAGCAAAAAAGATACCCGATGATGGCCTTGAAGAAGAATATGTAAAGATCACAAAGGCCAAACTCAAAACATGCAAGCTTGCCAAGGAGGTCCTCATCGGGACCAACGACGCTGAACTGTGGCTAATAAGACAGGGCAAAGCAGGTGATATTAGGCTTACCTGGCTTGAACAAGCCCGAGCAGAGATTGGCCAGAATAAGAACAACAGCGGCACTGCTGCAGATAAGAAAAGATTCCAGGTCCAGCTGATCAAGGTAGGCCGAAAGGATAAAAAACCAGAGAAACAAGAGAATGCGCCTGCCGTACATCAGCAAGCGGCCGCCGTAAAAATACAGGCCGCGTTGAATCGTCGCGAAAGAGCATTAGACCGAAAGCAGGTTGAGAAAGAAGTGAAAAAAGAGGACAAGTCAATCATCAACAAAGAAAAGGAGAAAAAAGCAGCAATTCATGCAATGGGCAAGATGCTATCCAAGTTGTCTCTAAAGCCAGCAGACAATGCGCAACAAACCGAGGAAATCAGCGATGCGACTCAGCAGAAATGGCATGATCTCATCGAGAAGACTTTGCTATCAAGTGGTGCATCTGCAAGCCAGGCCACTCAGATAGCAACAGATGTTGTCCTGCATACAGTCGCCCAATATGGCAGCGACGAGAAAGCCGGGCGCGAAAAGATATTGTCCATCAATAGCAACATGAAGAAAAAGCCAGATGCATCATGCGTCGAGGACCTGCTGGCAACCCGACTGATAAGCGGAGAACTAACTGCCCAACAAGTTGTAGCAATGTCAGCTAGAGATTACTATCCCAGTCACTACCTGCATCTCGATGCTCAGAAGGATCGCAAAGAGTTCAAGCTGTCCGTGGAAATCCAGAACAAGAACCTGAATGCCAATGTCGCCTTCAGCACAGATGAGGCCCATGATGTTGTAAAATGGAAGCATGGCCATGCTTACAACCTGTTGCAAAGCATGCTGACGCACGAAGATGAAGATACAAAAGTGAGTATCCTGGAGAAGATCGCAAGGTACGCGATCCTTGCCCACAGGCACGAAACCTCAGTGCCCCTGGAACACATCCTAGAGGCAAAGACCATCCGTGTCATAGACCGCCTTCGGTCTCATCATGGAGGGATTAACGGGCTCACGCGTATGCGGGGAATGACGAGCTCCATTCGTAACAAGTTTATCATTGATGCATGAAATTGATAATAATACGTACCTAGAAAACCACCTGAGAGTTTGATACATCGATCTTTGGTGCAAGTATTTCGTCACAGACACTCTGAAGCCTGTACGCAAAAGGGTTATCTCCTACCTGGAGATCTATGCGCGACAGGAAAACATTTTTCCGATGGCTTTCCTTGTTAGCACTGCAGTCCATCAAAGCCTGTACCACGTTGAATATGACTGTCCTCAAAGATTTCTCATGATCTGGAGATGTTCCAAGGACGGTCACCCGGAGCGAGTCAAACGTTGTCATTTCGGTTATTTTTGTCAGGCAGTAGTCTAGAATCCCATAAACCGTGCCGATGATGGATGCATCCTCATATCGTGCATATGGCGCAAACACAAACTGGGTACCCTGGTTCAGTAGCAGCGTGCTCAAGGTGGACTCGTAGGAATAGAGAAACGCCTGAACATTGGTGTTAATGCCGTTGTCTGGCATCCGAGATGCTCGGATACTATTTCCACTCCCGTTTCTGATGAAAATGTAGCATCCGTCATGTCTGTATGCGACCAGGGACATTGCCATGTCCACCTCGTTTGCATAGATCAATAGACCCGATTGACTCACAATAGCATTAGGATTAGACATGGTATCTTTTAAACTCTGATCGGAGATTTGTCTACACATAGGTAGCATGGTCTTTAAATTGGCTAATTATATAAATCGTTTAATATTAATAGCACTATTTGTTATTTGCCTAAATAGAAAGGCCTCTTATCTATTAATACTACTATTACTATCTACTACCTATTACCACTACAGCCGCTACATTAAACCTTAACATTCCTATACTTTCCTTTCGGTTTCTAAGAATGTCCGGTCCTGCTTAGGCTGTAGCGAGGCAAGGCCGGCGACCTAGGTCACCGGCGCTATGGAGGATTTGCACATTAGGGTGTTCTTTAGAAATATGTTACGGCTGCCGCCAAGGTCTCTGTCATAATGGACATGACAGTTCGGACATTTGTATACCTTTGCACCACCTAGGTTCGGATGAAGCTGCATGCACGATGTGTTCTCTAAATGGAAAGGCTTTCCAGCAATTGCGTTACATCTTTTTCTTTTCGGACTAAGCGTCCTTTGCGGATTGCAAGTCTCGCGGAGAGGTTACGAACCGGTCCGCACACAGTGCACATGATTGCCTTGGACCTGATCATCTTGTTCCGGAGAGCCTTGAACGGCCCTGTGTTGTTTGCCAATGAGTCCATAACAATCATGTTGACGCCCTGATACTGTTTCCAGGAA
>JAIXRC010000037.1 GCA_027485415.1 Cryomorphaceae bacterium
ATCTTAATTTGTGGTTGCATTTTGTCCTCGAAGTGGGGGTGGGGTAAGGGTAGCAGCTTTTATTTATACAAAAACTTTTTGAAATTTACTTCGTTTATTGTTTATTGTTTATTTTCGCGCTTGTTGTTCTTCTTGTTAGTAATAGGCTCATTGGTGGACATAACCTTTTTTGTGTACCTTGTTTTTCCATTAATGTACCTTTGTGCTACATCTGGATCCAACTTGATCTCGGGATGAAACGTTCTGTCTTTCCATGGTCTTTCCGTGGACTGATTGTAACCTATAGACAGGCCCATGAGAAGAGAAAGTATCCACATGACATACGCGCCAAGGTGACGCAATACAATGTTGCATGTTTTATCCTGATACATATACTCGTTCGACATTTTCTTATGGTAAAGGTAGCATAGGTTACCTAGTAGGTATTTCCCCAATTTCTTTGATTCGAAGATGCTATAATGCTTATCGAGGCACCGTCGAACATGGGATGCTTGTATAGTTCTTTGTTGTGTGAGAGGATGCAGCCGATGATCGCTATCTAATGGCATGTCCTCGTTCAACATGTGCACGACTTCTGGATGTTGTTCCACAAAACGCAAAGCATCAGAGAAGGCAGAAGGTCGACAGGCCAATGTAATGCGTCGGATTGAAGATGGCAAGCCCTTGGTCATATTTTCAACGTTTGATTTAGCATTGGAGTAGCTTTGCGGTAATATTCTTTTGAGGATTGTATATGCTTTATTACAATCACCGCATTGGTAGTCGGGCAAGGTTGCTAAGGTCCAAGCCCCACTGTACCCATCTAATATTTCTGGTAGGAGGTCGTAAGTGAGATCGGTGTGTTCCTGCACCCAATTTTTACCCTTGAAATCGCCAGGGTTTTGTTCCATTTCTGCATTTGCTAGCAGTTCCGCCTGGCGCTTGCATTCGGCATAAAGATTGTTGTATATGATCGCAAGCGAAATAACATCAACGCCGTCTGTTTTGATACCAACCTGCTTCATCATGACCGTAATCAATTCAACCAGATCGTTCAAGCATGGTGATATCACCGTGTCAAATAATTCGACCGTATCCTTGCTGAGCGAAATTTTTAGCGCATACTTGTTAGCTGCCTGAAGAGCATTAATGCTGAACTGCTGCTCATGACCCTGGCCATGTTCTTATTCTCAAGACGAGTAGAAAGTGCATTTAGCACGCCATGTATATAAGATTGACTTGCTGACCGCATTTTGTTGTACTTGTCCATATATATTGTGTAGATATTTTATCTCTCTCTGGATTTCGTTCACGGTTATTATATTGATTTTAAACCATTTTCTCGGCATGTGTTCTCTAAGTATACCAGAGATACAAAAGGTGAACATAAAGTGAACATAATTATTATTTTAGACTCTTCTACTTTTTGGATCTATTTTGATTTATGTTCACCGGTGAACATAATTTTTAAGAGAAAGTAACCAGGATTTGGTTACTTTCATATACGGTGAACATGTTCACTCTAAAGGGGGGGGGGGGGAAGGGGTAGCAACTTTATTTTTATACAAAACATATTTGAAATTTACTTCGTAGAGAAATAAGCAAAATGTCAGGGATGTCTAGTTTAATTTAATCATAAACAGTAAGTGTTGTTCAGCTTGTTTTGATAACGGTGAACATGTTCACCTATAGATACATAGCGTCCACAAAGCACATGACCCTTCCCAAATGGGTCACATAAGAGACACCAGTAAATATAGGAATAATCCCGAAAGGGCCACACGCACAGCCTACTCATGCCTTGCCCTGTTTGTGCGCGCAATCTTGAGCCAAATCAAGAGTCGTAAACTGACTGATTTCGAAGGATGCGTTAAAACCCTCAAGGATCTTCAGATAACATACGAAAACCTAGGCGCAGTCAAAGTCGCAGCAGTGGCAGAGGAGGGGCCGGTAGAGGTAGCGGAGGAGCACCCGACAAGGGAGGAAGAAGAAGAGGAAAGGGCATGGCGGGCTGTGCTGGACAAAATACTGAGAGAAGCACGAGAAATTACATCGAATGCAACCGGACTTTATGGGCACACGGAAGCAGTTGCCAAGATGAAGGATCTCCCATCTCTCCTCCTGGCAAAGACGTCTAAAATAACCTAAATAACCTAAATAAGACTGTTTAGGCCAATTATCAAGCTCCTACAATACCAACAAGGAATCAGTTGAAAACGCAGTGTCATGTCTACACGCTACTCATTATGTTTGTTCCCTTGTCTTTGATCCACTTTCTCGGCATGTGTTCTCTAAGTATACCAGAAATACACAAGGTGAACATAAAGTGAACATAATTATTATTTTAGACTCTTCTACTTTTTGGATATCTTTTGATTTATGTTCACCGGTGAACATAATTTTTGAGAGAAAGTAACCAGATTTTGGATACTTTTAATTACGGTGAACATGTTCACCTAAAGGGGGGGGGGGGAAAGAGGTCCAACTTTATTTTTATACAAAACTTTTTTAAAAAACGTACGAAGTGATACATGCAGGTGAAGTATTTATATTCTTTTACGAAGTCTTTTACTATATAGTGAGTGACCTTCCACTGACCTTCCGCGTAGCTTCTAGTCAGCTTCCTTTGTATAGTGACCTTCCGTGAACCTTCTAGAAGCTTCTAGAAGCTTCCAGTGACCTTTTATTATATCACTTCGTACAGATTTGAAAGTAGTATATGCAAAAAGTTTAGGTCCCATGTGCTTGCCCCCCCCCCCTTTAGTGTGAACATGTTCACCGTAATTGAAAGTATCCAAAATCTGGTTACTTTGTGAAAATATTTATGTTCACCGGTGAACATA
>JAIXRC010000047.1 GCA_027485415.1 Cryomorphaceae bacterium
ACTCTCACTCAACCTTGAGAAAAAAAGTTTCTTGGAAAACCGCGCAAGGGTGGGAGAGACCTTCCAGAAGTTGGATACTTCCCAGAGCACACCTCCGGACATCCAGAAGTTGGATACTTTGCAATCACGGACAGCACTTATCCAGAAAGTGGATACCTGCCACTGCCTGTTACATACCCTTCCAACTTTTGGATGGTCCTAGATGTCCGGACACCATGGTCAGCTCGCATGCACCTGCTACACACAGCCAACTTTTGAAACGCAAAGTGCAACTTGCAATTCGCCAAGGCTAATTGATACATGCACACTGTAACACAAAAGTTTCCTCATGCACACATGTCCTCCTTCTCAATTTGTCCTTGTCCTTACATCACTAATGTACTCCTTAAAATAATTATAATTATCCAGTTTTTGGATGAACCTTGGCCGCAAGGCGCGCAGCGCCGTGGGAGCGTTAGCGACCTATGAACGCATCACCATATGCTTACATCACTAATGTACTCCTTCCTCTAAGTAATTATAATTATCCAGTTTTTGGATGATCCTTGGCCGCAAGGCGCGCAAGCGCCGTGGGAGCGACAGCGACCTATGGTACACACCACAATATGCTTACATCACATTGTTTAATTGTACTCAGCTGTAGAAAGTATCCAGTATTTGGATGATCCTTGGCCGCAAAGCGCGCAAGCGCCGTGGGATCGTCAGTGACCTATGGTACACATCACCTTCTGCTTATATCACAATGTTTTCCTCTTCAGTTCTTCAAAGTATCCAAAATCTGGATGATCCTTGGCCGCAAGGCGCGCAAGCGCCGCGGGAGCATCTGCGACCTCGTGTACGCACAACACCACAAGCTGGAATACACTTGAATCAACTAGAATACGCTTGATTACACTGGTATCAACTAGAATATCAACCAGAACACACTACAATTACCTGTCCTAACTGCATTGTATCGGTGACAACTAGAATCCCCTAGATTGTTCTCTTTGCAACATTTGCGCACTAGGTCCATCTTCTTCCCTACTCAAAGTATCCACATTTGGGATGATATGGTCAAACGCACACGTAGATACGTTGTACATTACTAAATTGACCTTGTGCAATCAACATACGCAACGTAATGTACTTAAAATACATCTACTTTTGTTTTCTTCTAATTCTGGATGATTCTTGTTTGTTTTAGATCCCATTGTTTTGTTTGTTATATATCCGCGTGGAGTCATCAAGGTTGAGTGAGAGTCTGGCATGGGTTGCAAGTGGGACTTTGCAAGAGTGTGTGTCGTGTCCTTGGGAAGTGTCTCGCAGGGGAAGAGTAAATATACAACAAGCTTTTACAAGTGATGTATACATACAATATACATCCTTGTTGTATATTTACCGTTCTACGGTTGACTTACATGGGTGCTCATACGTACATACCACAGGGGGACACTTGGACACTTACTTCCGTAGCATGCCTTCGTTGCTCTTTAGGGTATTATTTAGTTTTTTTTGATGATCTATTGGTGCCCGGATATTGGACTACTTCCATTCCCCTCCGTCTCACATTTGGAAACATATCCAAACTTTGAATACATACACTAAAAACATCCAAACATTTTTGCACATCAAGCAATTGACAACGTGTTTTGACTCCTCCATCTTTTTGGATACTTTAGTTGTCGCCCTTTCGTGCAACTTATATATATATATACAATGCACGAAAGCGACATGCTGTCCTCCGACCATGTCATGGTGAGAAAGGAGGAGGGTATTTTTATCACCATTTCTTTTGTAGTGCATGTGACCTACATCACATGCGGTTCCCAGTTCTCACCCACATCATCTTCAAACACATCAGTCATCTCCTGATTATCCAAGCATGCTATATACTGAGACTTTGGAAGCATGGGCCACCCCTGTGAGTCCAGTTGGATGTAGCTGAACAAGTCCCCCCATGTGTCTGTTGCGAGCTCTTTCTTCCACCTATGTTTGACCACTGATATACCAAAAGCCTCCTCAAGGATCTTTTTAACAAAGTGGGCTAACGCCGTAGGTGAATCACATAATGTGTTTTTATGTTGACTCTTGCCGCGAGTAAATGCAAACGTGTCCAGTACTGCTTCGAACTGAGTGTCACTTAGTCTCGATACATACCCTCGTGCATTGTCAACAAAAGCGTCATTCTTGATGGTTATGGTGTGTCCAGGTCTTGGTATTTCCTGTCCGCATAATGTCATCAGAAGCTCTTGTCCAGATATCAACATCTTATGGTACCTGACCTCCTCGGTGTCATAGAACAACTTGAAGTTTCGATCTTCCTTTGAGCTGTGTAGAATCATCAGCTTATGTGCATACCGTTGCTTGTTCTCGTGGGGCGTGCGCGGTAGCCCGCACATATAGCGTTTCCAAGTGAAGAACTTCTTGATACTCTCCTTCCTTCCAACTGTAGATCCTGCACCTGCCATGTACTGTTCAAAAAACTCCTGGTCATACGGCTTCTTAATACCGTACTTTTTGTACGCAAGCTCGTGCGCAAAAACCTGTGCCCTCTGAAGGTCAGCTTGATTGACCGAGACTTCCTGTTGTGTACCATCAGGACACGGAACATGCACAATAGTCTCTGCTGTACTGCCAAGTCCGGATATTCCTTTCAACTTGTCAAATTGCTCGTCATCTATTGCCATCTCCAAGCAAAATGGGACTATTGGTCCACTGAAGTCGGTGTGTTTTCCTTGTTTGGCAATTGTGTGGTTTTCATCTGGTACGTACTTCATCACCTGTATATCGATTCCATAGTCATTTCGCAGTGTATTCTCCATGATTTCCGTGAAGCAACATGCACTCTTGTTCCGCATGTATATAATACCAAGCACCATTGTCCAGCTCATGCGATCCTTGTCGTATGTCATGAAAGTATCACGTGCCTTGCGGCTCACAGGGACGGACGGAATCTTGTCATCTTCGTCAAGTTCAAGCATGTATGTTGGGACTTCCCATTCCCCATCATCCAGCATCCCCAAGTTGTAGGTGATCTTCTTGTCTTGGTTTGCTTCAATTATACCTAGATGCACAGGGTGCGTGATTTGGTCTGCCTTCCTGGTGTTGTTGATAAATACACGCATGTTCCACTTGCGTCCTTCTGGGACATTGGATAGCTGGCGAACGCGAAACAGTTGTTGGAGACACGAGTCAACCATGGGATGCATGTGATGATTTTCCATGTATCCTATCAGGCAGTCAAAGTGGGCTTCCTTGAAGGAAATGCCTGAAGTAATGCTGGGGGAATATGCAAGCAAATCAACCTCTTTCCACGCGGCATGCGGATCTTGGATTGCTGCTTCCAAAACCATCCTAGGCGTGTCACGCGTGTAGCATGCAATTTTGACCCCATCATTGAATTGGGATTTCACAGCAGCAACCAGATCGTTTATAAACGAGCGTGATGAACTGGGAACAACCACTTTCAGTCCAGACTTGAGTGCTTTGATTACTTCAAGGATAGCAAATGCCTTGTGACCGGACACATGCTCGCTTTCCTTGTTCACTACAAGTTGGCATTTGCGGTTTCCTTGTGTAATATGTGTGTTTTGAATCCATGCGCAAGACTCTCCTCTTAGTCCCTCCAGACGTTTTATCACCTGGTAACAAAACATGTTGTCAACATACGCATCCATAAACAACAGGACCTTGCTAACGGTGAGTATGTGCTCAAGATAGGAATATACCTCATCATGACGCATGAACCCAGAGCTAGCGCGGCCGAGAACACTGAGCAGCTCATCCACAATGACAACATCATAGCCATCTCTACTGGGCAACTTCAACCGCGGGCATGAATCCAAACAACATACAACGCGTTTAGAAGTAATGCTGCCAGGGGGAGCTTCCATGTAGCAGGTGAAACCTATAGACTTCAAGTCAGTCTGCATTTTGTTGGAAAACACCCTTGAATGAGTGACAACCAAAATGCTGGTGTCATCCGTTAACATAGCAAGCTGGGATACCAACTTCTCTGTTTTGCCGAGTCCCATTTGTCCTTTAATAGCAATCATTGCCCTATCTGAAACCTGAAACAGGTCCTTGTTTGGGGACGGCGCCAAGCCTTTGATCGCCTGCTCAATCGTGATGACAGGCGGCATATCCACTTTAGGCTTCTTGACTTTGACGTGCTGGCTGGCTTTCTTCTTACTTGAGTCACCGCCCCCCGTATGCGTTTTTACCCCCATGCATGTTTCAATAGTAGGCTGACCTGCTGGCAAAGCAGGTGGCTTCTTTATTTGCTTTTGTTCAACATTTGTTGACAAACACTCCTTTGGTGCAACATACTTGGTCATCGGTATTGGGTAATCACGATCCATCTTATTTGCTTTATATGTTTCCGACCACTTGATTGCATTGCTCATGCACGCCAGTGACTTCAAAGCACACAATGCTGCCCTATCTTCAATGTATGCGGATGTATCTTCTACGCAAAACCTGATAGGATTTGCTTTGAGATTCTTGATACATTCGTTATTGAAGCACCTCAATGTAATGGTCTTCTTCGCATCGTTGTACTCCAGACCAAAGCGGTTATTCTTGTGACGTTCACCCTTAACAGGACATGCACATCCTGTGCAGGGGGAAAACATGAAAGTAACCACAAATGGGTCCTTCTTGTGGGCTTCAACAGAGCATGGTATGGGACATGTATGCTTCATGGACTCCTGTAATACGTGGGATTGTGATATAGTGTTCTTTATTGCCTCGATCTGTGCGTCGGTAACTGCACATGTAACCTGCTCATCTGACGTCTTGCTCACCCGCACAATGTTTAATTTTCCTCTGTTACGCTTTGCGTTTATTGTTTCCATTGTTCCAGGACCAGGGTCCCATTTTGTGATGTATTCGGGTGCGGTAATATCATGATACGTCACCTCATGGTCTTCAGGAGACTTGCTGCTGTTACCGTATGGTACAAGGCGCAACGCTCCTATTTTCCGCTTACTTTGGTAAAGTTTGCGCATGCAGCGAAACTGGGAGTACACGCTCATGTCTATAATGCATTCTACCTTGTCATGGTTACTAGTAAACAAAAGTTTCTTTTCTGATGGAGTGCATGCACCTTCCAAAAACCCAATGAACCCAATGGTCAGGCGCTTAACGTCATTCCAACACTTACATACGATGTTCATGCGCACATGTAAGGAGAGCTTTTCGGGGTCTTTTGTATCTATTGGCTCTGCATGTGCTACTTGTGCAGTATCACCAATAACTGGACTAAAGTGTACATCGTGTACAGACATCATAAATGCTGAGAAATGCTTACACACAATGTCAAGGACTTTGCTTTCAGCTTCCTTCAGGTTCTTGATAATCCATTGTTCAGTATCATCCATCATGCACAGTTTGCGATCAATATCCCATACAACGTATACAGGATGTCCGTGAGTCATATCTGGGATGACCTCGTATGCATGGCTATCCCGGAATGCACAATTCCGTAGTATGAATCCATGACGTTTATGGTATGTGTCAAAGTACACAAACCGTTTGCCACCTTTACCACCATATGTATCAAATGCCAGAACATAAACATCATGTAGTTGCAATCCGTGTGTGTTATGCACCGCTTTTATTAGGTCACCCTTGCTATTATACATGATCCTGTCATCTATAATATTTCGGTTCCCCATAATGGAGCAGGCCTAAACGGACGGATGCAAATTTATAGGTATGCCAACACCTTGTTTGAAACATATGTGCATATCTTTAAATACATGGGGTATGCTTCCCATACCCATAAAACAAACAACGGGTTTGGTAAACTAACAAAGATAATCAGACTATCAACTTACTTAAAATGACATTGATGATTTAGTATCATCAGAACACTTACCTATGTGTTAATAGTCATCATGAAGTCTGGGCAATATCATGCTACAGATGAACAGGGACGCAGGTCCGTTGTCAGCCTGACAAAGAAGCGCTTTGCTGCTTTGGAACATGGCATCAAACAATACCTTGATGAGAAGGGACTTGGTAGTGATCATTTAGTTAGTTTACGAGAAATAATATGTACTGCATTGTCATTTAACCCAGATGTACCATCCTACACCAAGGAAGTCTTACAGCGACGGAAGGAGGAAATGAAGAAGAAGCTTGCAGATAACAACATGAACACGTACGATGCCTATGGCAGAGCGTATTATGCAACACATCGCGAGGATTGCATCACTCGGGTATCAGAGTATCAGGCACAAAGGCGTGCAACACAAGTTCTAGTACAATGAACACATTACCACATTACATAGACATCTTTGTTTTTATATTTTTATGATTGTATTTAATGATGTTTGGATTTCTTTTAAAAGTTATGATTTCACGCAGGTTGCGAGCTCATAATCTATACATGATAGGAAAAAATCAAGGAATCTCTGTCATACAATCAAGCTATACTACCGAAGGGGAACATTGATTCGGGTCCTCATGAACTTTTCCAGTTCCTTGTACTCTTCCTCTTCCTTCTTGCTCAAGCCCGTTTTGCTCGGGTCCAAGATGTGTTGCATCAATTTATCGTGTAGATTATTGTGGCGCTTGAACGGTTTCTGAAGTTTATTTTCTTTGACAAAGGCTTCGAGCTTTGCAAGCTTGGATCGCTTCGCATTGAGCTTCTTCTCAGACAATCGGAACTCCTCCCTCATATCGGCATCATTTTGCATGGCTAGCTCTGCATTAATGGCAAGTAGTTCTTGGAATAGCTTTCGTGGAGAGATCAACATTTGGCGTGTACTTATATATAAAACAAGAAATTTTTCTATATATGATTTTACGCAATCAATGCTTATTGCCGAAAAAAAAACCAAAAAACCAAATTTACGGATGCTTCCGTAGTCCTATTTAAAGACACAACAAGCACCTATACCATTAAAGCACTATACCTAGTTCATCACAATACATTAGCCATCATGCCTCCAAAATCACAAGATAACAAGCCGATAACCCTGCATGTCAAGGTACCCGCCGAGGTCCACTCATGGCTAACGTCCATATCAGAAGCGAATCGAGACCTCCTTGCATCACGTCTTCTCATTACGGCCCATGGCATTACCCAAGACCCGCTGGTCAAGTGCGCGGTGAGCCAGGATACGGATGACAAGAGCAGCGAAGTCCTGGACATGCTGCGCCATATCAAGGACTCTTGGAGAGAAGACCTCCAGGGAATCTATGCCCAACGCGATCAGGCGGAGCAGGACAAAAAAACAACAGATGCCCAGAGGTCTTTGATGCTGCAAGAGGCGGCCATGGCAGAGCGCGTGCGCGCAGAGGAAGCGGTAAGATCCATGAAGGCTGCACTGGACCAGGTAGAGGCCCTGCGCAAGGACAACGATCAGTTGAGTACCATGGTGAACCTTATGAAGAAGCAATCCAACTTCAAGGGCAACCTCGGTGAAAACATCGTGGCCAGGACTCTCCAGGAGGCGTTCCCATCGTACACCATTGTTGACAGGGGGGTCATGGGCAAATCAGATGGAGATATACATGTCTACTTGGGCAACGAGCATGATGCGACGCTTGTATCAATTGAGGCCAAGTTTGCTGGAAACCTTAATAGCCAACTGGTCCAAAAGTCGATCGGGCATGCGCGCGGACTGAAGGCCAAGTATGGGGATCGGTACTTGGGTCACGTGTTTATATCCATGGAAACAACCAACATCCCGGACAAGGATGCCATGCACTTTGAATATGATCTCATTGATGGAGCTACTATCGCATGGATGGGGACGGTTAACTTTGCTGCTGATGTTCCCGGCTTTCTATTCGCATTTGACGCAGTTGTTAAAAGCCAACAGATCCATAAGAAGCTAGCAGCTTTGAAGGCATTAACGCAGGACAGTGCAACGGTGCATGACCAGTACATGCGCTTCATCAAGGAGAACGCAGGGAAATTAGCTGGACATGTAAAGATCACGGTCAACATGATGCGGGACTACTTGGACTCCGAGAAATTGCTTGCCAGGCAGAAGAACAACACAGAGGTTCTCATGGCGTCCTTCTACCGCATGTTTGAGGACATGTGCAGACACGCAGGTTTGGATATGCGAATTAAACTATCCGGCAAAAAGGATGAAGAGATCATCCGCAAGGTCCTTGGCTTGGACGCGCCGGCAATGTTCATGCCTGGAGAGGATGGACATTACGATGATGACTTTGACAGTAGCAACAGTGACACACTGCCAATGCCCGCCATATCCGATATCAAGGTCAAGTGTGAGGCAGTTGGCAAAGGTGGGAGGAAGCGTGGCCCCACGGCTCTGACGGGCGTCAAGCTCAAGCTTTGATAATAGTAATATCATTAATGATAAATAAATATTTATATGTTCACAATGTAGTTATAATATATAATCGGATTCAAGGGATATTTCACTGATCACCTGCATAATCATCTTCCTCGGATTTGTAAATACCTTGCGCCATCCTGTACATACCACCCGGTGACCTCCCTGACGTTAGCATGTATTGCATCTGTAAAGGCACCTGCGCTTCCTCCATGTCCACGGTTGCTTCATCTTGCCTGGCGTACGCTTCTAGAAGTCTATAATATGCATACAAAGGCTCACAATTACTGATGTGCACTTCGGTGGGAAGAGGCTTCTTCAGGAAACGGTGCACGTTGTCAACAATTTCCATAGTCTTTGACCTAGAGCACAATGGTAGGCGCGGAAAGAAACTATGCATAACCTGGACACCCTGAGGTATGGATTGTCATCAAGGAGAACCTTGTGTAAATTTTCAGTTACCGAATATCTAAAGACAAGAGCCGATTAGCTCGTAGTTCTAGAACGGACAAAAATTCTTGGGTTCGCCTCGGAATGTTACTCTAGTTATGAGATTGTTACAACGTCAATGCCAGCATTTTTTTCTATAGTATGTTTATGAAAATATATTGATATTAAATGCCTTCTAACGCAAACAAGCCTTCAAATAAAAGGGACCCTTTGAACCTTCCAAGGAATGTTCTAGCTATAATATCAAAACAAATAACGAATCATGGCGACCAAGCTCATTTGAGTGCAGTTTCAAAACCGTGGAAAACCCATGTCAGTATGCCCAAGTTTTATTCAATGATTGCATCGCCTTTTGTGAAGCTTATCCATACCCTGATGCAAGCACCTGAAAAAAGTGAATGCGGTAGTTCCGTACGTATAAGTCTTAGTATGGGTCCTTTCCATGTTCATATAAAAATAGACCACTATTTGAAGTACCCAGTGAAAATCACGATAAACCTAGTAGAAGGAGAACGTGACACCTATTACAAGCTGACAGGTGCAACGGAAGATGAAGTTTACTATATGCCAGATGATAATGTCGAAAGGTTCGAGAGAACCCTACTGGAACTCAGAACAAAAACCCCAGAGACAGTGGAGAGTGTTCTCATGGGCAAGAAGAAATTTAAAATTACAACCACAGTTGAACGAGTTGACAAGGAGTTTCAGACCAACCTGGATAGGAAAGTTCTTCCAAAGACGATATCAATAGACAACACTTTGTCAATGATTGCGCTCATGGAGAAGGTGGCGTGGGTTACGCGTAAGAAGCCGACGCTGTTTATAACGAAGAACACCTCTGAAAGTATATTGAATTGTGCCGATGCCGATGTTAAACGCACTCTCCTAAAGTTCCTAGATGTGCAGGAATATCGTTGATTTTACGGTTTTTCACGTACTTGCGGGCATAAACTGGACTCCCTGAGATATGGATTGGCATCATTGTGCATTATGAACGCGTAATATATCCTGTACAATTAATCATTAACCAACAAAAATTCAGGTAGGGTTACAACACGGACCATTCATTACAAGAGTTCAATACTTGCAGGGAGGTCCAAACTCTCTAGATAATTATCGTGCATTCGGTGAGCAATATGTTGTACAACGAAATGAAGATAATAAATGCTTTGTGTACTGCGCGCTGCCGCTTGCTCCATATGGGCGCGCGAGCAAGTCGTTTTGTACGGGATGCATCCCGTACTGATCCCTCGGTCTTTCAGAACAAGCTCGGGTCCCGAACGCGCCCGTCATCATTAAAGATGAAGAATCAGGACTATATTTAAATATAGTATTATTGTACTACTATATAGTACCATGTTTTCATTGCAGCAGCTTCAAAACTCACTACTGAACAACAATAGTACGCATAACAAGTACAGGCTATGGACACTACCTGACTTTCAAGCAAACGCCAACAAGGCTATAAACTCTGGTCGTGCAGTAGACTGGATTACAATCGAAAAAGCACTGAAGCAAATTGGCGTCATTGACAAGTCCAGGGTATTACAAGGCAAATTAAGAGAACACAATGATATCGTTATTAAAATAGGCAACCATCTCGTTCAACACGAACTCGATATTGGCAAGGTAATTGGCAAACAACGTGGATACATGCGTTTCTTGGGACATTTTCATTGCAACGATGATTACCTTGAGCACAATGGCAAGACAAAAACGCCATTATGCAAAGGCAAGGGCAATTCAATGAAAGTTATAATCATGCCACACTATCCCCTTGGTAGTGTTGGAGACTACCCGTGGACACAAGACACCCTCCCGGCACTGCGGGGATTATTAAAACAAGCTATACTTTTCTACATGGCAGCTTTTGAGGCTACCGGCTTCATTCATAAGGACTTGCATGATAAAAATATATTGATATCTGACACTGCACTACACAGTGTTAGGAAAACTTTCAAAGATGGCACCACAATTGTGGTTCCGACCCATGGAAAAACAGCGGTTCTCATGGACTTTGAGATAAGCAGATTCAGTCAATCGAGGCCTATGGATACATACGATTTTTACCATGACATTCAGAGAATGTTGACGTTACTACCAGACCATATAACATGGTTGTCAAAGGCTAGCATACAACTGCTGACTAACTTTGTTGGGAAGAATAGCATTGAAATGAAGCCAATCAGCAGTCTTTACCCGTTGTTTGACATGATAGACACTATAATATGATGTATTGGATTTATGGGATCATCGTATGCAAAACAACATAATAAATGAAATCAAATGATTATCAATAAGGTGCAATGTTGAGGATTTCAATGTCGCATGCTGTCCAGAATGGGACACTGTCTCTCAGGACATGTGACGCTTTCTGGATCTCCAATAGGTCTACAAGTGTCGCTGCTAGACCTCTACGACGCGCCCTGCTGTGTCGGCGACCGGACCATGTGCTACACAAAAGCACGGTAACAAGTAATATGAACCTTTGATAAAAATGGGGTCATCTTTTGCATGATATGTTGAGACATCTAGTGAACTAAACAAGAGGTGTGTACAGTAGAGGTACCGGCGCTTGCGCGCCTTGCGACCAAGGATCATCCAAAATTTGGATACCTAGAGAGCCACAAAGAGCACAAAGGCCTCACATGATAATAATATATCTAAAAGGCTATTCATTCCCTCCCCCATATTGTATGGTATGGATTGAAACAAAATGTGTCCTCTCCGTGCAATAATATATATAATAAAAATGCACGGAGAGGACACAAATTAGTAGGGGAGAGAGTAAAAGAAAAAGAAGCAATTGATAATCAAGAAAGGCGATAGTATTGTAATGATGGTATGAATATCACAGGCCACGCACACGCATGGGGACATCCCTTGGCATTTTGCGTGTAAGTATCCCAAACTCGGCGAGGACATTGGCCACAAGATGGAGCTCAGGGCGTGTCCATGGAGGCGCATGATGGAAAGCTTTCAACCATGTGTAGCACCACTGCATTCTGGGGCGGGGTGACAAAGGGTACCACACAACGTCCTTTGCATCTTTCCATTTTTCCATACAATCTGTAGGCACACATGGCCAGGACCAAGTTGAAATATCTGGACACTTGTACCTGAAACGGATGGTCTTGTACATGGAGCCAACTTTGCCAGGCCAGTGGGTGACCTGTATCCCGCCTTCGGTTACGGCCTCAGGCCGA
Source organism: Cryomorphaceae bacterium (assembly GCA_027485415.1). Classification (GTDB taxonomy): domain Bacteria; phylum Bacteroidota; class Bacteroidia; order Flavobacteriales_D; family Crocinitomicaceae; genus UBA952. Next base: position 11,960 of record JAIXRC010000047.1, read on the forward strand.
AATTCCCATCCAGGACCGAAGACCTCTTGCAGCCGCTTGCACAACTTCACAATGTCTGCTTTGGTTACGGGCATAGTGGGCTTGAAATCAAAACCTAGGGTGTATGTATTCATACCATTGCGGTTTTGAGCAATGCGATCCATGTTGTCCATGTTTTTACAAGTGTTAGCTCATCTTTCTTTAAATAGCACGAGATGAGAGGGGTACAGAATAGGTAACGGCGCTTGCAGCGCCTTTGCGGCCAAGGATCATCCAGATTTTGGATATAAATGATTATATAACAACTATGCACATCAGACTGCTTAAAGCGGTACCCTGACAACAGTATAGAAAAAGCATCCATCAAGAAAGGGACGAAGGAACAATGCCAAATTGGGTCACAAACGTTGCAACCGTGTACCACCTCGATCACAAGGTCATCCGCAGACTGCGCAAGGCATGTACACGCGAAGAGGACCCGATATTCTTCAAGTACATCCGGCCATGCCCGGAAGACGAAGAAGACCGTGAGCTTGAGTGGCGCCTTGAGAACTGGGGGACAAAATGTGACGCACAGGAGCTTTCAGTTGAACCGATCGGTCACAACTGCCTTTGCCTTCGATTTGAGACGGCCTGGGGTCCACCTTATGATCTATATACCTTTATGAAGGAACAGGGCTACGTCATCTTTGCGCACAACTTTGAGCCATGCAATGCACGATTTGGATATTGGGCGGACGGTGAGGTCCACTTTGACGATTCGGACAGGGCAAAGACATGTTTACGCGCAGCCGATGGCACATATGACCGGAATGGAAAGTCATCATGGGACACCGATGTTGAGGGGTCAGATGAGGAATAAGGATGATGTACGTGTGTTCAACGTGCCATTATTACGTTCATCTACTGTTGTTGATCTGTAATTAGAGTATTTATTTTAACATATTATATCATCTTTAAACAGGGCGACCAATGATCATCCTGAAATTATATATTAATGGCTAGCAGTTTCGTGGACTAAGATAACATTACACTATTAAAAAAGGCCGATAGTACACATACATAGTGACTTATGTGGCAATAATTAGAGCACACGACCCAAGCACGCAAAAAAATGGATATCAAGGAAGATGTGTTGTCGTCAGTGTTTGAGATGATTGTGGACCGTCTGTCCAAGGTAGAAGGCATGTATGAGCGCATTGAAGCACGTGCCAGACTTGAAGACAATCTGGCACCCGCAGGGGCCTGTGTAAGTATGGCATTGCACACCAAGGACGGACGGCAGGGGGTCATCAAGAAGTTGTATACACGTCTACCCATAGATGCCATGGTCATGGTATATGTACCTGATGCGATGACGGAGGGGGCTTATGGGTCTGAAGGATTTCCGTCGTTGTCCGATGGCCTCTATGATGATGTGCGTGGTGCGCTCGGTCCCTATGAGTTTGAGCGTCTTCGCGCAGCAGACAACATTGCCATGAGGGCCAGCGAAGAGCGCGGCAACAACAATGTCCCTCTCTGCAGTGCTGTTGGTCTTCATTCAGATACTGGTTTTGAATACCTATGTGAGTACCTGATTGAGGTAGCCGTTAGGCACAAGATCAGAGAGGTACTTGCAATGGGAGACAATCTCTTGTTGCTGACGATCAAAGATATGCAATCATCGCTGCAGTTGAAGTGACCAAGGAAACGTATGAATCCTCTTTGTTTTCCAATTTTACCTGCAATGTCCGTTTCCTTTCTGATTAAACCTGCCCCCATGTTGTTTTAGCTTGCCTTGTAGAACTCTGGATTTGTCAGTCATGTCACGGACCTTGATTGCCTTTTCTGTATTTGCATTTCCCTGCATATCTGGAAGTTCCCATAGCCGGTATTTACTGTTTGTGTCACTATTTTTCAATCGGGAGTTGTTGTGTAACGGCTGAATTGAGTACATCTTTGTTCAATCTATATAACTATTTTTGAAACCTAAATGCTATGTTCGTAGTTTCATAATGTAGTTGTTCAAAGATGGTTTATCAATCATCAGCATAGTCATGTATTGCACCACCCTGTACAGACCGGTCGATGAAGGGCGCGTTCGGGACCCGAGCTTGGTTGTCCGTACGGACGGCCGAGTGGATCAGTACGGGATGTATCCCGTACACAACGACTTGCTCGCGCGCCCATATGGCGCAAGCGTAAGGAACGAACGCGCAGGGAGCGCAGCGACAAAAGGAATATACCTACACCAGCACGGTGCCGTAGCGTATTTCCGCGGCATCCTCCAATACTCTTGTAAAGGTCTGTGTTGTAACCCTACCTGAGTTTTTGTTGGTTGTGATGATGATTAATTGTACAGGATAGATAACGCGTTCATAATGCACAATGATACGGATGTCTTCGTTTGGATTATAATGATCAAATAATGTTTGCGTTCGATATAGCTCTTTTTCATGCGCGCCGTCTTGCTTATCAAGCACCGCGTTATAAATGCTTTTGTATAAGAGCCTCTCTATCAGACATGTCTTGGTCCTTTGTTTCTTGCTAGTGACCATGTTGTTTGTGTTGGTGGAAGCTGGGCCTAGACGCACATTCAGGTTCTCGAGCCTTGACCCACAGGATGATGCTCTGTGATATGCTGGACCCGCTGTTGTTGTGTTCAAGTTGCTTTCGGAGAAGAATACCCCATCACAAAACGCGGTAAAGATTCTGGTGGGAAGGTATGCAAAGACACCCTCCGGTGACTTCATGCGAAGCGCATTCACTACTGCATCGATTCCCCCTCGTGTTTTCTGGACTCTATCAATACCAAGATATGGTTTGGTAAATGGTCCTGCAAGTATGTTCCAGGACTGAATGAGTTCACCACGGTGATTGTTGATGAACATAAGGCGAGATTGCTTGTCCATCTTGCGTAAACATTCGGCAAGTGCGTCTGCACTCTTTCTCACATATTGGATTTCTTTGTCAAAAGTCCTTCCATTGCTGCCCATAAAACGAATACAAATGTATTTTTTGAAATCCAGAACAGCTTTGTGAAAGTTCAACATGCATTGCCCTGGATCACATTGTGCATTGCTAGTCTGCATGATTTCTATATAAATTTGTGTATATATAAATGCTTAGGTATAAAATTGAGCTTGTTGTTTAATTGTAGGTTTACAGCACAAGCCATGGAAGAAGATCACTTTGCAACATACATCAATTTTGATGGAAATACACTTGACATGTCCCATATCAATCAGGACATAATAGACAACTACGATTTCTCACAACATGGACCTATTCGAACCCTATGCATATCTGGAGACTATCTGCAGAGACTCCACATACCAGAGGGCGTACGATTTGCATACATAGGAAGACTGGGTTTGCGAGAGCTTTACGTGCCGGATTCCATAGAATATCTTGTATGTGATAACAACTTTCTGCCCCATTTGGACCTACCTGCTGGCATTGACGTTGTCGAAGCTAATAACAATCTCATAACCAAAGTAACATTCCGAGGCGAACCTACGAATTTGTCCGTTCTAGAACTACGAGCTAATCGGCTCTTGTCCCTAGACTTTCCGGTAACTGACAATTTACACAAGGTTCTCATTGATGACAATCCATACCTCAGGGAGTCCAGGTTATGCCCGCAAGTACGTAAGTTTACCAGGATGCAGGTTGTCATGCCTCCATCGTTCCTTGAATGAGGGTTCAGGTTACTCCACATGATCCATGTCGATGATACGCAGGTCCATTGACTCCATTCAGGTTACCATCTTGAAACGTAATACCATTCATAAAGCGTCTAAAAATTGATCGTGGTAGGTAAAAATAGGCCTCGTCGACCACTTATCAAATTCTCGTGCATATGTTTTGTCATTGCCTGCAATGTATCGTGTGCTCCCGTATATCATGTACTCTTGGGTGGCATTGGAAAATGCGTGCATAAGCTCTGTTGCTTTCTCCATGACAATTACGATTACATAAATATAGTATATATACATATATGTACTATTCAGTAAAGTAAACCAAAATGGCATATCAGATAACCAAATATGCATGCATGTCAAACGAAGGTCCTAGGCTTATGGATTTTCACATTGCTGATGATATATTTGCGACCTCTATAGAATATGACGACAATACCTTGACAATGAAGCATGTGACCCAGGACATCATTGATGGGTATGACTTTGCACAACACCAGGGAATGACCGTCCTTACAATCATAGGTGACTACATCCACAAGCTGACCGTGCCAGAGGGCGTCGAGTATGTCTATTGCAGCAAGTGCGGCATTCGTGAAATATACCTGCCAGATTCTGTCAAGCTACTGGTGTGCGATGATAACTACCTTTCGCGTCTGGACCTCCCTGCCGGCATAGAGGTAGTAGAAGCAAATAACAACTACATTCATAGTGTATCCTTTAGACACCCTCCAACGAATCTATCGGTCCTAGAGCTCAAGTCTAATAGACTACTATCCTTGGGCTTTGATGTACCGGAATCTTTATCAAAACTAGATATTGATGAAAATCCGTACTTGCGCATTGATAAGTTATCAATGTCTGTGCTAAAGTTCATACGGCTGCAGACGGTATGCCCTCTTCATGGTTCATGGTCATAGATAACATGGCCTGTGTTGTTACTATCATGTTCATTTTCCGCTCATGCAACTAGCCATGAACCTGGCAAAGCGACGAACCATGTCGAATTGGCACGGAGCATTGGGGCTCTGGACCGGGATGACGAATGCAGCAGTGCGAGCATCCTGGATGCGCCTCAAATTATGGGCATACTGGGTAAAGTACAAGGCGTAATCAGTGTTCATGCCAGGGAACAAGCAAAGAAGCAAACAGGCCACTATTAGGCCGGTGCGGCCATGGCCTCCTACGCAGTGAATAAAGACCTTGCGTCCGTTGTTGAGTTCATTTAGGATCTTGGTCAGACGTACAAGGAGGCCTTCCTCGGACGGCGTGCTCTGATCATTGAACGGCATGTACTTGCATGCGATGTGCTTCCCTAAATTTAGGCCATGTATAGTGTGCATGTAGCTCTTGTACTTTTGAAAGTATTTTGTTTCTTTTAAAAGATCGTTGGAGAGTCCTGCAGGGTCAGGGATCTCGTCGGACAAGCAAATGAATGTATCGATCCCATCTTCCAGGATTTCTCTAATGTTCTTCTCAGCGTCTTGCTCGGTCGCATAGTTGACCCCGTCAAGGCCGGGATAGGGGCCTGCCATGATATGACCGGGGATGACCCAGTTGTTATAATCAGACTTGATGGATGATATGCTCTTGAGCATCATGGGGCTCATGGGCAGCTTGTTCTGCACTGCATTGACAGCAGCCAGGAAATCCCGTTGGGCAGAGGTCATGTTTGCGGTCATTTTTTAGATTTTTGATTAGGACTTGGTTTAGATTTGGGTTCGTTCTTGTGTCAGGATTACCATACTGTATATTTTCTTTCAAGTACTTTTATTTCATTGAAAGCCAAGCCAATAAAATAAATCTTGGTCAATATTAACTATATGTTCCCCGCTAAATAACAAATAATAAACAATGCCTTCAGCTGCAACCAGTGCTCGCAGCCAGAGCATTAACAGAACCGGCAGTACCGCACAATCCCTCCCCGAACACATCCAAAGGAACCAGCGCGCGCAAAAGGCGTTCTCTGTCTGCGACGATCTTGGGATCGAATGCAAGAAGCACCTGGGCACAGGAGCGCTGTCCATGGCGTTCGAGGGACCTCCGGTCGTAGTCAAGGCGGCAGTGCTCAGGACGCAGCTAGACATGATGTTCTGGAAGAACAAGGAGGGGTTCTTCAAGTATATGCAAAAGGTGCGATCGCCAGTCCTCTCAAAGTATTTCCTGGTTCCGTTCACGTGGTACACTGACGGAAACATGGCAGTCACGGTAGAGGCCAAGACAGATGGATACACGACGTTGCGTAGCTTTTTTGACGACATACCAAGAGAATCTTGGTCGTCAAGAAAGGTAACACAAGTCCAACGTGTCATGGATGCAATAGTAAAAGCGATCGAAGACATCAACCAAGCTGGCGTTTCCCATTGTGACACGCACGTGGACAACATCATGATAAAGGCGTCATCAAGCAACGAGCCGAAAATAAAGTTCATCGACTACGATTGGACAATCTACCCAGGAGCCGATCCGACCGTGCTGTCGCAGATCGTGGCTCGAAGCAGCAACCATAATATATCAAATGGGCTGCGCGGATACGTCGGTAACATCATCCGTTACGTTCCCAATACAAAGAACAAGGGACCTAACCGGTGCCTCGACCTGTTTCTGCTGGGGGCCTCGCTGCAGAACTATCAGAAAAGTAAACAGGTTCCGGAACTGCAAGAGATAATTAATAAACTGAGCGTGTACTACCAAGGACACTGCACGACCACCGCGTAAAATAAGGAAGGAATCCTAATAATTCAATGGCAAAAATTTAATCTTTATATTTATTAATATTATTTATCTTTCTAATATTAACCGTACCGTACCGTACATAAAATAAATACCATGAAAAACGCAAAATACGCCAATGATTGGGCAGTCGGACAAGCAAGCAAAAAAAAGGCACCAAAGTACGTCCTTCCAATGTCATTTACCGACCAGTTCCTGCAGAATTCCGCAGCACGCCAAAACAATTTTACCAAAGGCCTCAAGGCCTGGGTTGACACGCACAAACAGGACAAGACGAGATCAAAAGAAGCCAAAGAAAAGGACGTCAAAATCGCAAGCAACCTGGCAAAGGTTCTTGAGAAGGCATATGTGAGCCTTCCAGACTTTCTCAAAGTGTTCAGACGCCACTTGCAAGAGCTAAGCAAGGCAATGACCGGGTCCTACTATATGACCGTCCACTCTATCGATAAAAAGATTCCCAAGAGCTCTGCGTGGCTAGCCCCTTTGGTCAACGAGGCATTGCAGAATCGACACGCTTTACAAGGATACTTGGAGAGCGACATCATGAACGACAGCATAACAATCACCAATATTAGTAATAATCGTACTAGTAATAGTACCGATAACAAATGGCCCGTAGGGGCCGGACGAAACATCGTTTACGCGGACGATGGCATATACTCTGGTAGACAACTACGGGAGTTCGTCGCAACCCTGATCGGCTTCTTGTGGCGAGCTGCGAGAAAGAAGGCAATACGAGGCCGAGAAAAGACCCATATGTGGATCGTCATACCGTACCGGACGTCCAAAAGTCAAGCGCTCCTATCGGATCTGCACCAAGGTCGGTTTATTGACAACCTAGAAGATTTAGAACTTTACATTTCTGGCTTTGGTGCAAATAGGACCCCAATAAAGGAAGTCCTTGAGTTTGCCGAGAAAGAACTGGTCATCCATGTAGTGAATCTGGATAAATACGAAAAGATCCCTGATACACGTGAGGTATTTGAGAAAACAGGGGTCAAAAGGGTTATGAAGAGTGCTGGCGGCGGCTCGGGGCTTCTCGTATTCGAGCACAAAGTACCAGACTCGTTGTCGTTTCCAAGAGCTTTGGCACAAGGACAACAAGTGCGCCACGGGATAATGGGTCTACCCGGCGTAGGTCAGGTCCCCTTTGTGCCTCAATATAATGCGGGCAAGCCCTATACATACAAGCCCTATAGGGGAAACACAAACGACATGGCCAGCGCGCCAGGTATGACCCGACAACTACATGGGGACGGTCATGATATCATGATCAGGGCATTGGAAAAGAAAAAAAAATCAAAAGATCAGAATTAATCTGCACATATAGATAATAAGTCCATCAATCATGCCACCTCGTACCACAAAAAAAACAAACCGGTAGTAGCGGTAAAGAAAAGCCAGCCGTTCCTCCCAACGTACAGGGAGGCGTTCTGAAAAAAACAAGCAACACTAAGAATGCACAGACAAAGGCAACGGCAAAGAAAGCGTTGAACCAGGAAATCCCAGAAGAAGATAAGAGAACGCCATGGAGAAAAGTCAATGAGGCAACCTCGGTATACGCGGAAACTCTACATGGAATTGACTACAAAGATTCCATTATAACCAATATTTTGCGAACTTATGATAAAAAGGAAATTCGCGTCTTGGGCGTTCCTAACGGGTCTCTTGGAAAAATTCATCACGGCATCAACGAAGCCGTCATATATATTCTAGAGAAGAAGGATAGTCACTTTGCAAGCATGAACAGTGTCATGAAAAACCGCATATCTGAAACGTCCGATGGACACATACATACTATTGCAAAAGCCTTGTCAGATGGGGAAGAGCTTGATTATTTCCCTAAGAGCAAGAACTTAATATTAAATAGACCGTGGCGAAAGGAGCTATTTGCTGCCTATGAGAATCCTGAGACTAAACTTGCAATTGGGTTTCTAGCAGTAAATACAACGGTCAAAAAGACGGTCGAAAAAGAAATAGACGAGGAAACACAGCAAGAAAAGAAGAACAATATGCTAGCGCTAGTGTGAAAAACGTCCACGGGGCCATCAATAACGTCACAAAACAATTCAAGGACATCCGGTACAAGTCAAGAGAAGAGAGGCTCAAGACAGTATTGCGTTTTGCGATCCGGGTCCTCGATTACCTCCATATGCCCACGAGTACCCGAGCGCAATGCAAGAGATTGATGGCCAAAGGATTATAGTTAGTAATATTAATAATGTGGTATTGTGTATTCATGGGCGCATGTAGCTCGGCGGTGACATCGTCATGCGTGGTATTTTTTCGAAAAATAAATAGTTGTCTAGGCCAGCAACATCTACCTTGCCATTGGATATCCTTATCTTCCTAGCATACTTGAGCCTGGACATGGCCTTGTACAGGGACTCTGGTACGTGCATTTTATTCTGGTCGAATGGAGGAATGTGTATAGTAGCCATGGTGTATCTATTGTTCCTAGACCGCAGTCTGGGATTGGCTTCGAATGTCGTGAACATGTCTTTCAATATGTCCAATGAACGCATGGTGAACGTGTACGTGTCCGGCTCTCTGTGCGTAGGTACGGATGAGAAATGCAGCGTCTTGTCAGCTTTTAATAAATCTAGGACATCATCTTGGCCTTTTATCGAGCACATGTATGTCACCGGTAGCACGTATGACAGTGGATTCTGTACCGCCTGAATTTCCAGGACGAGTTCATTGGAAGAAAACCGGTAAATCATGTTGATGCCTATGATGCTATGAAGTCTCTGGCCGGTACCATTTACGGTACCATTTACATTATTAGACACAAATACCGGATGCTTGCCTTCTCTCATGACACTATTGAAGCCAAATGTGGCAGGCACACCTCGCAGGGGGTCTCTGTTCCCGTTTATAAGCTCTGCGAAACCACGCATTATGGGCACAACTAGGGCTGATGCTGCAGGCGGCACGGTCTGGTCTAGGTGCTTGCACGTGGCATGCAGACGCCCTAGATCCCTGGGGTGTTCTACAAACGTCCATACATGTTGCTGCATGTCCAATGGTAATTCGGTGAGATAAAACATGGTACTATTGTCCGTAATCATAATAATAATACAAATATTACAAATAATATAGTGATACTGAAGCGACGGTGTTTAAGTGGGATTATTATTATTATTGACTATATATTATTCATCCAAGGATACTACTGCTGCAAATATCAGCTTAAAAGAATCATTACTATTAATACCGATTAATACCGGTATCACGTTTATCATAATTATCAGAATTATCAAGATGGTGCTCACCTCTGTCCAAAAAGTCCGTTTAGATCTCGTTGATGATGATTACCCTGATATGGATAAAGATTACTTGACGGAGCAATGGGATGACTTTATCAAAAATGAATCGAATCCACGCTTCAAAAAGCCCACCGTTGTTGCGTTTTATACGCGGTATACGGATCGCTTGCTTGGCAACAAGGAGCTTGCCGCGTACCCAGGCGCCGCATTCGCCCAGAATGACCTGCTTTGGGAACCAGAAGGCACCGATTGGTTGATTGACGCCGGGTGCCAAAAATCACTTGACCTGACACGCGAAATCCACAAAGACGGTTGCGTGGGTCTTCTTTCTTTCGACATGGCCAACATGTTTGACTTTGTGGACTTTTTGGGCGACATCCAGTACTGTGGCTTTTGCTGCAGGGCGTGTGTTTACCTGGTCGAGTGGTTCTCATCCGACGAGAATGACGATGTGCTCGCTGTCGTGAGCATTGATACCGAGTCTGGATAGATAGGTTCGGGGTACCAGATGTGATGGTAGGCAAATGCGCGAGCAGGTCTTTCATTCTTTTGTCATTCTTTGTGTACTGCTTGACCTCTATATGGCATCAAGACATTAACCTGTGCTCCTACCATGGCATTACCAGAATTTTTACTTTCAAAACTCTGGACATCCAAATTTTGGTTCTCACCAAATGCCACACTTTCAATTATTATAGAGAAAATAAAAGGTGTTGCATTTGGTGAAAAGAGAAATCTAGAAGAGGACACAAAATGCCTGATAGGAACCTCTTACAATATTGTACATCCAAATTTTGGTTCTCACCAAATGCCACACTTTCAATTATTATAGAGAAAATAAAAGGTGTTGCATTTGGTGAAAAGATA
>JAIXRC010000109.1 GCA_027485415.1 Cryomorphaceae bacterium
ATGGCCTCCTCTATATCCTCGGACGTCACGCGAACACGCTTCTCGTTGCTAGTGATTTCACTGGCGTGCAGCACGATCACATTAAGAATATCGGTTACAATCGTACGTACTTCATGTTTGATTTCTCCGCTCATCGATACCACACCTGCAGTGAAGCCGATGCGCTGGATAGCGCCCTCGCTGAGGCCATCAATGTTGTCACGTAGGATTTTCCTGTGGACCTTAGCACCTCCTTTTCCAAAACCTTTTCCTCCTTTGGTGGTTGGCATTTCTTATATGATGTGTGATTAATAGCCGATCCTATATTATATTACCGCGGATAATAATTTAGGTTCTCGCGACTCTAAACTTGAAATTTGACCCTGAAAAATCAAATCACTTTCTGGTATTATTCCAAAATGGGCGTGCAAACATATATCTTGGGTATAGTGTAAATATATATATATTAGACCATGGCAACATCATTGTCCGATGTTGATATCCAAGGACAAGTACACGACAGGACAACCGTAGAACAAAAGGTCATCATAAGCGTAAACGATTGGCTCGGATGCTATGAACGGATCCTGGATGAGTTCAGCAGAAAAGGACGCGTACCGCCTTCATTCACCAAGGACCAGAAGTGCATTGCTCACTGCATCGGGCCAATACTTTGTTGTCCGTGCATTGCCTGGTCGACCTTTTTCCGCGTTCTCTTGAGTCCGTTCATGTGTCTCCTCACGAGAACACAGGGCATGTGCGGCGGAAACGTATGCACCAGAGCTCCTGACGTATTTGTGCGCGAGTATTACCACTTGCTCGGCGCTTATATCAAGGTTCCGTGCGTGACCCCCCCTAGAGATCTGAACCTGTTTACTGATGAAGATCTAGATAGATACATACGCATTCTACGCAGGTCTCTCGCAATCATTACCCTTGACGGCTTCAATGCCAAGGAAAAGAAAAAGTTGAACTACAAAGTCATATATGATGTATCGGATGCGTGCTTTCATTGTCTTCCTGCAAATGCCCCTCAAATTATCAGCAACTTGCTGATAGAGGCCATGAGAACCAGGGACACCAGGAAACATACCCGCAAGCCTGGTCGTCTTCATACATAAATAACTAATCAAAAGGATAATCAAAAGGATTATTATTATCTCGGCTCATCTCGTCCATTATGAGTACATGTCCTATTTGTCAACATGATGAGAGCTCCGACACCATGGTCAGCTTTCCTCAGTGCTCACACAACATACACATGCAATGCGCTCTGCAATATGCCCTATTCACTGGGTATAAAAGCGCGGAACAAGCATCGAACCAAATTGAACATGTGAACCATATGAACCATATGAACCATATGAACCAAATGAACCAGAACGAGAACGGCAAGGTCTCGCTCCTTTGTCCTATATGCAGAAAAGAACAGGCGGTATATAAAAGCAGCTCACGTATCAGAGACCGCAGGACCGCAGACGCATCAGGAAATCACAGAATTATCATAGTCGCAGACCAAGGATCATATGATCAGTTCCTCATGTCCATGACCGAACCCAACGACAGAATTCCCAATGTTCCAAACCTGAAACAGAAGATCTTTAGTTTATTTATAGCTCTTGGCATTACGATAATGGTCGTGTCTGCAATGCAATCTCTGTATGCATCTGAATTACCTCCTCCATAAAAGTTGTTTCGGGTAGGGGCAAAGGACTTAAAGAACGTCTCTTGATTCAATGATATTACCATTAAATGTCGATAATATACTATTTGTGTAATCTTTCGGGTAGGGGCAAAGGACTTAAAGAACGTCTTTTGATTCAACGATATTACCATTAAAAGTCAGGAACTTTATGGTTTGTAATCTTTCGGGGAGGGGCAAAGGACTTAAAGACCGTCTCTTGTTTCAATGATATTACCATTCAAAGTCGATAATATACTATTTATGTAATCTTTTGGGTAGGGGCAAAGGACTTAAAGACCGTCTCTTGGTTCAATGATAATATCGGTCAATCTCGCTCATTCTACTAATTACAATATACTATATATACTCCTGGCTCTAGTGAATAATAATAGGTCATAATAATATACTAGATAATACTAGATCATCATTTCAGGAAAACTAAAACAAACAAAACAAAACCAAAATGAAAACGGAACATTTTCACAATGATTGTTTCGACACTAAACGTCATTGTAAAATGCTCAACTACAAAAATGATTCATTGCCAGAGGCCGACAGTAATCTAGATAAAGGCACTTTGCACCAGATTCAGTGCTTGTATGAAAAGTTCAATTTGTGCCCGGCTCCTCATAACTTTGACACTAGGACGCAAGCGCTCTTGAGCTCGTTCAATGGTTTGGTATTGTCGTATTTGCACCTAATGTATGGCGACATTATTATTCCGGGTGTATGGAGTCTAAATCTAAATGACTCTATTATTATGCGTTGCAGTTTGCAATATGAGATGACACCAGCAACGACATCGGACCGTTTTCTAAACACGTTGGATTCATTTCATGAAGTCATGATGTACATCATTTTTCGGAGTACGCATAATGTACATATGATGTACTTGTCTGTAGAATCAAGACAAGAGACAATAAAGCCCAATCAACGTCATGCTATGATCCTCACTATCTTCAAAGACACCGTTGCAAAAACCGGCAAAGCATCAGACAGGATTAAAGTATTTCTTACAGATCCTAGGATGCGATACGATACTGATACATTATATGATGCACAGTCTGTATTGAAGAAATACATGAAGCATTTTAGGCTTTCACCCGTGCGTGTATTGATGAAGCGCGTTACCAAGGGCAAGTACCAGGGTCTGAATTCAAAAGCCCCGTATGCAACCATTGACCGTCATGGGTTCTGTGCATTCTGGGCTCTATTGATCATCGAATCAACGGCAAGGCATGTACAAACAAATAGTCAATACTCTATGAAAACCATAAGTACATTTGACCTGTCCGTGCCCTTTACAAGCGGCAAAGCAGTTATTTGGAGAAAGCTCGTAAAAGATTACATGTTCTCCCGCCTGGTCGGCATATATGCTTTGAGTAAGAAAATCGGAGATAGCAACGAGGCAAAAATTGTCAGTATCTTAGAGGAAAGGGTCATCAACAAGTATCTAATAATACCAAAAGGTGGAAATGAAAATCAATGGATAGGTGCTTTAGTCCTTGCTATTATGAACTATATCCCAAAGTTCATAGAAGCAAAGGCAAAAAAGGAAGCAAGAAAAAATGCAATGAAAGGAAAAAAAATGTCTTAACTATGTCAGAATGCACACGGTGAACATAAAGTGAACATAATTACTTTTTTAATTTCTTCCAACTTTTGGATATCTTTTCATTTATGTTCACCGGTGAACATAAATTGTTTCACCAAGTAACCAGATTTTGGATACTTTTAATTATGGTGAACATGTTCACCTAAAGGGGGGGGGGGGAAAGCATATGGGACCAAAACTTTTTGCATATACTACTTTCAAATCTGTACGAAGTGATTCCGCAGAAGGTCAGTAAAGGAAGCTGCCTAGAAGCTACGTGGAAGGTCAGTGGAAGGTCAGTAAAGGAAGCTGCCTAGAAGCTACACGAAATGGCATGATTACCAATATATATTTTCGTAGATGGTGCTATTACTCGGACTCTAAGTATACTAGAACGCACAAGGTGAACATAAAGTGAACATAAAGTGAACATAATTATTATTTTAAACTCTTCCAACTTTTGGATATCTTTTGATTTATGTTCACCGGTGAACATAAATATTTTCACAAAGTAACCAGATTCTGGATACTTTCAATTACGGTGAACATGTTGTCCCGAAGGGGGGGGGGGGAAAGCATACGTGGCCAAAACTTTTTGCATATACTACTTTCAAAATCTGTACGA
>JAIXRC010000019.1 GCA_027485415.1 Cryomorphaceae bacterium
ACCTGTTAAATGTTAAATTTTAACATCCATAAATCGGGTACTTATGCTTTTTTGTTAACCTGATTTAACAATATTTAACTAACGTAATCATTCTCAATGGTGTATTATTGATAGAACATATATGGCAAGTACGCATACTCCCCCCCCCACAATGATTAACCTGTTAAATGTTAAATTTTAACATCCATAAATCGGGTACTTATGCTTTTTTGTTAACCTGATTTAACAATATTTAACGTAATCAATAGTATACAAAACTCATATTTCTTTATTGATATTTGGCAAGTACGGATACTTTTCCCCCCTCGCGCTTCTCTTTGTTAACCAGTTAAATGCAAAGAATTAACATATAGATTCTGGATACTATATAGAAACCGCATGTTAAAATGTTAAACATAATGTTAAAAAGACCAATAATACAAAGATCAACATGAGACCCCTCCCCTTTGCGCTGATATGATTATCTAAACCATAATTACATGATCTTCTTGATCACGATTTTGTCCCATCCTCCCCAGTTTAGACTTGTGGATGGTACTCCACCATCCACGAATCCAACTACCGCCAGGATGTTGTATGGATCGCTAGTATTAACGAGGTAGGCCATGTGCCTTGTATACCTAGCCCTGAAGGCTTCGTGTGGAACGTTGATGACCTTGTATTTGCGCCCCTGGTACTTGATAAACTGCCTAGAGCCATCGAATACACTCTGCCACATCCTTGTTGATGATGTGTTCAGGCTGTCTTTTGCTTCATGTAAACTCGCATTGTTCTTTATTCCCATCGTGCGCGATACTAGCTCTTCGAGATCGGCCTTCCGGAGGTGATAGAAACCGGTCAGGCCAAGGTCTTTTGCCATTTCACGTAGCTGGACGACTGTGTGGCCATTGGGGTCTTGAGATCTAGGCATTTTTTCTCGGTCTTTGTGCTTTATCATATTGCATAGATAAAAGTTATACGCTATCTTTTTCTTTTTCTATTTTGATCCATTTATCCACCGTAATATATCCTTCAGACCAAATGGGAAGATCCCCCAGTGCATGCCCATGTGACAGCAGTATGCATGAAAAATATCGGTCATGTCTTCGACGCGCATGTCTGCTATACGCATAGTGTCCTTGTTGTTCTCATGATATGCTTTATAATAATAGTCAAGATATGGGACATCCAATAGGTCTTGGTTCAGGTATATCCGTGATGTGAAAATGCGAAGGAGTTCGGATGCCCAGTATCCATGACAGTCATATCCCAAGTCGCGATATTGGCGTTGTAGGTCTTCTGGGGGATTCATTTCGAGATAGGTATACATGAGGGCATGAGCCCATCGAGGTACCTGAGGCACCTCTGAATACAGAATGTCAATAGATTCCTTGATGGTTCTCTTTTCCATTTTGGGAGCCTAAACAAACCTTATCACAATTCGGACATTACTGATTTACTGATTTACTGATTTATATAAGTTATGGCGCTGTTCATAATGACGAGAGAAAGTGCAGCGTCCTCTTCCTCTTTCATTATACTTGATCCCGTCGTGAAAATCAATGCCCCTGTCTGCTATCCAAAGCGGCACTCGTGTACAATATAGTACGAGTCACGATGGATAAGACTTGATACCGAAAATCAAAAAGGCCTGAAGCTGTGCATCTCTGTGTTATCCAAAGAGAACATGCCGTCTTCCCGCGCTTTTTACTGAATAGACGGTGTTCAGTGGAATCAATGCGAAGGTTAGAGGAAAGCTTCTGTAATACAGTTATACTGGCGCAAATCAGTGTCCAATCCAAACATTTGAATTTGAAGAGATGATGGCTAGCTTATACCATTGCGCATTTGTTCAGTTTGGCAAGCGTTGCTTGAAGTTTCCTAGGCGTCATTACAAACGCTACTGGACTTTGTACGTTTGTATTATTGGTATTATTGGCATTATTTATAGTAGTGTAAATGTCAAGGAGCTTAACGTTCTGAATCTCACGGGCTATCTTTTCCCCGTTTTCTCTGTACCATTTGTCCCTGAATTGAACTACATTGATAATCTTTTCAATAAACCTGACATACCTCGTCCTATGTGAAGCATCCTGTAGAAAAGACACCAGTTCTATAAAGGTTCTCTTGACACTCTCAAGACGTTCTGGAACATTTGTTATAGATAGCAGATATTGCAGGGGTTCTTCCTTTAATTTTCTCGAGATGACGCGATACTTTGACTTGGCTTGACTCCATAAACCATAATGGTCTCTTGGAATCACATTGACATCATATTGGATATTGTAATCCCCTTTTCCTCGAAAAGCCATGCATCCACCTACATCAGTTCGAATTGGTTTTCCATTGATAAATCCAAAGTTGTCGTTGTTGAAGACGTCCCAGTTTCCAAGGATGCAATCCACGAAAAAACCGTCATATATCGTTGCGTGTCTATTAAATGGTAAAGTATACAGGACATCTATACGCTTACTGGCTATTAGAAAACTAGAGGCTTTTTGGAGATGTGGGCATTGATTGCGTTTGTCTACTAGTTTCATTTCAAAAGTGTCTAGGTTGTATACATCTTTATATATTACCGAGGCCATCAGTTCATTTAGAATGCGAATGAAAACATGATGGTCACCAGATAGCAGTCGTATAGGATTCTTGGCCTTTACGATATCCTTGACAATGTAAACTCCTTCAGAACTCTCACATTTGTAAAATTGCGAAGATCCTTTTTTCAAATCTGCAATAGTTGCTTCGATACATGAAGGCAGAATTGATCTTGCCATCTCATCTGGCAAACGTAGTTCGCTGCTTGCGTTGGGTGACATGTGCACCTCGCGTACTTGCTGACATGGGTTCTCAAAGATGGAAATGAAGGGTTTAACGTCGACGATATTGGACTCAATCTTGCAAATGACAAATCTCCTTTTATTGAACATCATGGATTTCTCAACGTCAATACTGGTTCCTACAGGGAGTAGTATTTGTTCTAATCTATCATTAAAGTTCAAGAATGGGAATTTTGGAGGGACTTCAATTACATACACGATACCGTCCGATCCAGCATACCTCATTGCAACCTTGACGCTGGTTGTTCCAGACAAGAAAGAACTCGTCACCATGCGATTCGACTTGTGTATAGCTTGCGTTGTCCCATGATATAAGACAAATGGTTTAGCATATAGTTCAGTGCCTACGATTTTGTCAAACTCCTTGGTTATGGCCAATATTCGTGTCAGGATATGTTTATCAAGTAGCTCTGCATCTTGCAAATACATCATCATTGAAACATTCACTTCTGTACTTGATGCTTTGCCCACATATGCATCCCTGATTGATTTTGGCGTGCGATAGGTTCCATGCTGTATAGACGCGTTCTGTGATGTTTTGGTGTTGTACATGGAAAGCTTCAACTGTGCCAATACGTTGTCGAGACCCTGTGCGTTCACGGGTACATTGTAAATCTTGTGGCCAAGAATGTTCATGTCGACGACGCCTGGTTTAAGACAACCATCGTAAGCAAAGAAACCCATTCCAGTTTTATCATTCCCGTAATACCTGACTCGCTTTGACATCGGGGTTTTATCCTCTTGGACCTGGATCAATAATTCAGATTGATGTACTAAAGCTTGTGTTAGGATTGCAATGACAGCAGGCCGGGCCGATGCGAGCATAATGCTTTTTGCAGAGATGGCATTGATATTTGCAAGAGTTTCACTTGCGTCAGCAGAAATCTTCTCTAGTACATCATAAGTACCATAGTTACCTTTCGTTGTAGGCTTTGTCATGATATTAATGGAAGATATTTTGCAAATACCAGACTCCCAGGTATTTCGCAAATCTACTTTATCCGGAGATAATACTGGGATTCCTGGATACATGTCAAATTGTTGATAACCTATTTTAGCACCGTAAGAATTTGGGTGCACTGTTATGGTGCTTCCGCAGGTTTTGGATTCCCTGCAAAATTTCATAGCTTTATATATGGCTTGTTTCAATGCGTCTGCTTGGGTTATATTAGGAGAATCCTCAGTCTCCTCATCTTCTCTATGGATTTTAGGACTTATTATCGTTGTGTCCTTGTCCTGGCATGTCTTATTTTTCCATGTGCAATTGCTTCTCTTTACGCAAGCCACTTTGGTCTTCAAATTGCACATCTGTTTTTTGATTGCCTTGACGGGAACAACATGTTGTTGTTTAGGAGACTTGACGGGTTTTGGAGATTTATGGGATACTTGTTTGCATTTATTCAGAGCCGTGTCCCATTCACATTCACTTGAGGTCTTACATGTAGCTTCTGACTTTCTCCCCCCGCATCGCACTGCCTTGGTAACTGCAACTTGTGCCATATCTTATTGAACGCCCTATGTATAATAATATACTATGTACGTTCAAAATAATATGATGTGGTAGTAAATAATATATATCGATTGTATAATCGGATACTTTGATCCAATGGAACTCTATATCAATTTGAAAATGACATTACATCGGAGCATCCATCGTTTCTATCTCACTTGGTGCCGATTGTGTTTTTAGAATCAGAAAAAAAGAGACAAAAGAGATAATCAAGGACATTACGCTTAAAGATCGCACATGTGTCACCATGGGAGGCCGCTTGCAAGAGTACTATACACATGAAATACCGAAAATCACTGGTAACAAAGGTGCCAATATAATCCAATAAATCAATATAACCTTTCGTGTGTTCAAATAACAAGAGAACCACAAACTCCATTTTAACTGGCAAGCTTGGCGACAAGCACCGGCTTCTTGCACGCCTTGCACACCTTGTGGAACATGGCCTGATCGATCCGGAACCGTGTCGCCTTCACCGCACCGCATGGGCATGACAGCTTGTATTTTGGTTTACCCAGAGGTCCTAGCGAATGACACCGTTTCCCGTCACAGCCTATCCGTTGTGCCACCTGTCTCCAAAGGTCATCGTGACCGTGTCCGGGCGTCATGGCATGTGCAATCTCGTGTAGCGCTATGTTGCGGATGTCCTCCGCGGTCTTTTGAAGCAGGTGCTTGGATAGGCATATCGTCTGCTGGTCGTATTTGCAGACTCCGGCTCTGCTCGTTGCATGGTCCCACATGAACCGCCACCCATCTTGAGTCAGTCCGTGCTCTTGCATCAGGTCTCCGATCATCTTTTCTATCTGCTCTTTATTGGTAGCACAGCGTACAGCGGTACTCCCAGCTTGCAATGTGTCCGCGACAAGGGGTATATGAGGCTTTTGCACGGGCTTATCATATTGCAACTTGTACGCAAGCACATTGGCCTTGCACATATCACACGCGTACCTAAGCAGATCCTTGTCAAGGCGGATGCGGGTGCCCTTGACGTGTCTGCACGGGCAAGTGATGATGTAGTTGGCGCGCTTGTGACCCTTGTGTAAGCTCAAGATGTCCTTGACATCATCAGGTTTCAAATCCATAAGTGCCATTTTGGCGTAAGACTATACCGACCAAAGCGTATTATGCGCCATTATGTATACGAAATCCACGGAAAGCATAATGGCCTAATAATACTAATAATACTAATAATAATAATAATAAAAACAATGAATATATATGCGCTTAGAACATTGCGTACATTACCATTATTATGTTATCATTATGTTATCATCTTGTCTAGTACCAAATCCCAAAACTACTAAAATGCAAGAGGAAGGGAAAAAAGCGTATGTGGTTAGAGAGGCTCCTGGTATTATGCAAGCATTTCCAACCTACGAGGCTGCATATGACCGTTTCTGCATTGCATCAATAGACGCCTTTCACGACGTTGAACTCTATTGCATAACCGATGACAAATACTCATTGTTGGGCTACCACGTGGGTCATCACGTCAAGGCGCTTTTGGATATAGAAGACCGCATACAAGACTACAACAGCAAGTTTGCCGCTTTATATATGAAAAGCGAGAAGAAAAGAGGTAAAGGACATTGTGTTATTACCTAGATTACCGCTAGAAGACCAAAATCATGTTCATGTACTAAACATCGGGCCACTGAACTTTTGCGATTGCTTTGAGCTCTTGGACGGCTTCATAGCCGGCTTCAATCCCGGTGCCTTTGCAGCTAGCAACATACGAGATATCCTTTGTGCTTACCATGGTCGTAGAGCAACTGGCCTAAAGAGCCAATGACTGCATCCATTACTTCTATATTATATTCACGTAATCACTGACAATTATAATGTGTGTTTTAAGTGCAAAACAAATAGACCATGGTATACTCGCGGTATTTACATTTCTAGCTGTTCATCTTTAATACATAGAAACAGAATGTCTTTGGAAAAGTGAACAATGCAATATCATCTGGGTTTCACTAGCAAATTTGAAAGGTCATATTATGTATTCATGTATGGTAGCTTAGACACAAATGCCGAATACAAATGCCGGTACTGAAGCATTGTTACGCCAGGTTCTTTCTAGACTTGACAAGTTACAGACAGATGTAACCGAGTTAAAGTCAGATGTTTCAATCCTGAAAACTGATGTATCTGAATTGAAAACAGACGTTTCAAAACTCAAGAATGATATGACTTCAGTCAAATCCCATATAAAGCATACGTCCGATATGCAGGAGGCCAAGTGGACCCATGAGCTAATTGCAAGATTGCCTAGAACTCTGGTTACCTTCAGGGCAATCGTGTTTCCCTGGCGTATGGTATTTAGACTGGATGGGAGCGACCTGACCGACTTGGATGGTGTTTTCCTCTATGGAAACACGGGACTTGCAGCCAATGCACGGGTAAGGCAACGAACAGGCCATACCGCAGACTTCCACTTGAACCTGAATGTAGACAATTCAATCGTGTCTTTGTTCCAGCGCCAGGTCTTGTATATTCTAGAGGGCAAGAACTACGTAGACAAGGTTCATATTGATACTAAAATGATGCAAATGCTAGAAATCAGAAACATGCTAGTCGAGCTAAATACCATAAGGAGCCTGAACGCTGTCACAAGGCTACCGAACAAGATCTTCCATCGAAAGTGGAAGGCAATGATCCGTGAACACAAGTACCTCCTTAGGATAAACACGGACCGGCTTCGACTATTCTTTGGCGTATCTTTCATTGAACCAACAATGAAACGGTACATCGAGACTATTCACAAAGGCATGACCCAGGCTGAATATGAAAACCTGTCATTTGCACTTGCGAGACAGACAAAGGAATACGAGACTATGTTCAATAATACCCGATTTATCCATGATTATGATTCCCTCAGGTCAAAAATCATCTCCGCAGAACATAAATCAGTGGACCACGCCCGCCTTTTAGCTATCTTGCGACCTTTCTCGGAGATAAAGACATCTCTTGAATACTTCAAAGACCACATAGGATATCTTGACGAGAAAACGGATTTTGGGATACCATTGCCGGTAAGATGAAGCCACCGTGATCCCGGCATGATGCATTTTATGTATTCTTCAGAGTTGACATCATAATTGCGCATGTTGTATATGATGATATTATATGTATTATTATATCCTCGCTTTTTTTCTTATATACAATAAAAAATGAACAAAATCAGTTATCTCGGATATAAATAGCGTTCTTATGGTCGTATGCATTGCCTATGCCATATGGTATCTTCATGTTGTCGGTGCTGCCAATAATATGGCGCATCATACCGGGTCGTTCCTGGCCATACGGCTTATTATCGGTCTGTGATACAAAGGGAACACGGATGTTGGATTTGGTAATAGATACCGTACCGTCTTTGATGAGTGCACCTCTGGTAAGAGCCATTGGGAAAGAGACGGCATCGGGGACCTTGTGCTCAAATATGGTCAGACCTGCACCGAGCCCGTTGTATGTCAACCCGAGTTTCTCAAAGACTTCTTTCGTATTTGTGATTGCGCTACCAGCATTCTTTTCGACAATATGAATAGATAGATACTTCTTTGCAATATTCACGACATCGCGTATGTTTGCACCATGCAGATCCTCAATGTCCTCCATATAGGAGCTTTCAGGGTCTTGGATTTCATCCTCCATATAATCGTTGACAAATGATCCGGATTCCATCATATCTAGCATATAATCTCCGCGTTTTGTCCTGTATGGAATCACTATCCACAAATGCGTTTTGCCTGTGCCTCCTGTTCCGTATGCTTTTGCGTTCGTGTACATGAATGCCGATAAGAGTATAACAAAGTGGAGCAATTGCTGACCCGAATATATGCCATCGTCGACGTAAATGATGTTCCTATCCGATCCCACAGGCCATTTGCTATCCTTCTTGTCCATAATAATGGCGTTCATTGTGACGCGCATCATTCCTTGCAATGCATGCTTACGGCCCAATATTTCTTGTACAGTGTGCGCTAGCCAGGCAGAGCTCTTTGCTAGCAGTGGTAGCTCTCGGTCGTTCTTGTCATGTGATGCGTGAACTACCATGTAGTAGGGTCCTTTCATCGTCTTATCCAGCGTAGTCACGTGACGGCGGAACGTGTAAAGGAACTCTGACAAAGTCACATAGGATTCCTGCAGATATGTTGCGAGTTTACGCGCGATGACGGCATCCGATTCTGCTATCTTTTTTTTCTTTTTTGATGGTGCCCCCTTAGAGAGCTTTGAAAGCAGACCTTTGCTCTGCTCTGCACTGACTTCGTTGTGGTGTGCTTTTACCCACTTTTGAAGGCCGCTAGTAAAGGTTTTATGCCGATTTACAGAAGTCTTGGCATAATCTTCTGTAAAACTTGGAGGGAGGAGATAACTTGGTTTCTT
This sequence comes from Cryomorphaceae bacterium, assembly GCA_027485415.1. Taxonomy (GTDB): domain Bacteria; phylum Bacteroidota; class Bacteroidia; order Flavobacteriales_D; family Crocinitomicaceae; genus UBA952. Next base: position 8,713 of record JAIXRC010000019.1, read on the forward strand.
TGACATTATTATTGTTCCGATTATAATATGAATAGAATATTTTAATATGAATAGTCGAAATATATTACGATAAGAGGAATTGGTCAATCATTTCTGTTGGCAGGATATTCTCCCCATTTCCTCTGACGAGACCAACGAACCTTCCATTTCCTTTTTTAAACACGGGAGAACCAGGATACCCGCTCTTGGATGCTAATATGCAAGCCGACAGTATTGAGATCACCTGAGCATCGATGCTTCCAGAATAATTTGCAATCACTATGTGATCACCGACGTCCAAAAGATCGGGCAAAGTCGGGATAACTCGATTCGGTTTCATATATGGCGAATCCAACCGTAGAATCGCCAAATCCAGGTTTCCTACTTTGCACACCTTGGCATTGCGTGCCTGTCCTTGTAGCAATACCAGGTAGCTCATATGACCTGCTACATGGCCACTTGTGATCACATACTTTCGATCACTGTCATACAAGAAACCATTGTATATGATGGATTCACTGAATGATCGATCATAACACAATATTTGTACAACGTATTCAATCATTGTTGTTGTATTATTGGTAGGAGAAGCTATCTAATGATAATAATTAAATATAGACAACGTGTTCTAACTGGTTTAATTCATATATGCACAAATGGAGATGTTAATGGATTTAAAAGAATACAAGAGTTCGTAGTCTATTAAATAAGCTATAAGCTAAAACCTGCTTTTCAGTTTCTTTCTCTTTAGGGTTCCCGATGTTTGTCAAGCCCACGATCGACCAGATGATGAACCGGATGGTCACACTTGCAATTGTGGACCAGGTCCAACGTTGTATGGCCTGTGATACTACAGGAGAAGACATTGAAGAGAACTATACTTTTCAATATGTTGTCCAGATGAGACTGATTAATCCTGGTATTATCAACGTCGCAAGGCGGTTCTTGCTGGAAATCGAACAACATGAAGAGAGCGTCGTTGAAAACTATTTAGACAACATTTCACAAGCGACTATATCGAAAAACAGGGATTCAGAAAAGAAAGAAATGCAACCTATAACAAATTTATATGAAGACGAGAAAGAATGCGAAAAGGAAAGTGACGAAGAAGACAACGGCAGTTATGAGCAGCAGCTATGTAGCGCTTTTGGCCTTTTAGCCAATCTTGAAGATTAATGGTTTAGGTCTTAAAAATGGTGTCATGTATGTCTAGAAAGTTTTTTATTTCATATTATATGATGCTTTTGTCCGTTGAGAGGTAAATGAAATATACTTGGAGAACAACACAGGCCACGGCTTTTATCTCAAATGCTTGCATTCACTGACGTATGTTCCTTCGTCATGATGACCCGTCATAATATAAAACCAAAGTACCTCGAACATGATTCCGACGCATTTGCCGCTATAGGGCTGTTAGCTGTTGACAATCTTTCTATGCCTTTCTTAATGTTAATCCGAGTTCCTAGTTTCTCTGGAAGCCGGTCATAATGGTCTATGATATAATGCAGGTATGCTTCTGCTTTGGCGCCGATATTCTTGTCAATCAGAGTACCTATCTCTGGGTCGGTCTTGGAGTAAATAATATAATCATAATCAGTCTGATTTTTTAGCCAGGATACGTCCTCGTCATAGTGGCAACTTACAATGAGTACCGACATGATGACATGATGACATGATGACATGATAACATAATAATAAAAAACGTTTCTCTGGTTCTAAGCATATTGATATACATAAGTCATTAGTAAAATAAGTCATAAAAATAAGTCTAAATCATCAACATAACATAATAATAATGCAGAATGATGTAAAAAAACTTGCCATCGTGTACTACATTTACATAAATCTGGACAAGGACTGGTATGATACGGTCAAAGGACAACTTGATGATATCAAAGCATCTGGAATCCTTGATAACCAGGGGACCGAGTTTCACATTGTCGTTACCAACACATCTGGGACTTTTGTCAAGTCCGAGGCGACCATGGCATTGAGATACCATGCACCTAATGCACATGTTACGTTTTACGAGCAGAACCACTTTGAGTACCCAGGCATTCGCAAAGCGTACGACCTTTCAAGAGAAGATCCCGAGAAGATCCTATTGTACTTGCATAGCAAGGGTATGGTCTATAGTCACAGAGGCATGTCCCGGAGCCCCGACAATATCCGCATGACACGAATGACCGTTAACAGATGGCGTGAAGCTTTAGACGCATTCAAGGACCAAAGCGTCAACAAGGTGGGGCTTGCTTGTTCTGAAAAGGGCTTCCTTTGGTTCAACTTTTGGTATGCGCGTGCAAGCTACATTGCGGACAAGTGTCCATTGCCCATTATATCAAATGACCGGTTCTACTACGAGTTCTGGCTGGGCGGCAACGACGGTACATGGGAAGACTGCTATTGTTTCGACCAAGCCCGCGGGTTCCACGACACTGCAGAGGCGATTAACATAGGAGCTAGATTACCAATGTAGTATAATAATAATGATGATTTAATCCATTATAGATAAATCCTTGGCCAAAATATATAATGTGAAAGTAGTGTCTATAATGTGAAAGTAGTGTCTACATTGTCATGTTTGATGGATGGATTACCACCTTGGCACCATGTTGTGCCGTTTTGCTCTTCCTTTTTGCCTTTTCAAGTCCTCCAAGAGCATCTCCTTTGCTTTTCTTGGGTTTCTCATTGGCTTCTTGGTCCATTCCAGGAGCCACCCCCGGGTTGATCACGTAATCCAGCTTGCTGACTGCGGGAATGGGTACCCTCATGGTACTCTTGAGACCGGCCTCTTGTGCAGCCTCGGATAGAGTCTGAACCTTGTTCTCTGCCGCCTTACGCGACTGTCGAAGCGCTTCTAGCTTCAGTCCCTTCATCTTTTCGGCAATTTCCTTGTCATGCTCTGCGTTGCATGCATAGGTTTGTTTAGCCCATCTCTCCATGATTTTCTTTGCAATCCTACGGTTCTCCGGAATTTCCATCTGTCCGTTGGCC
>JAIXRC010000056.1 GCA_027485415.1 Cryomorphaceae bacterium
CCCTCGACAGAGTTGGGGTGTGGTCTATCGTACTTCATGCGCGACTGACATTCTGGAGACTTTGCAATCATATCCAATATTGAATTGATCTTTGCATCAGGTATCACACACTTTACTGGGGCAGTCGCAACATGTGGTATGTTAGAAATTCGGAACCGTTTGCTTTTTTGTTCTTTTGATTCTACTGTACTTGCCAGTTTATCCAGGAATGTAACACTCCCCCCGATGGGGACTCCATAATCATGGTAAATCACATCGTGATCCTCAGGACAACTGCTACTAGCACCGTATGGAACCAAACGCAAAGCCCCAGCTGCCTTGCTTTGATACACCTTGCGCATGCTGCGGAACCCAGAGTATATATTGGTGTCTATGATACATTCCCCCTGGTTATAGAACAATAACAGCTTTTCTTCCTTGTTGCATACATGCTTCAGGTAATCAATGAAACCGGTTGTTATGTCCTTGACATCGTTCCAACATTCACACACTATGTTCATGCGAACATGCATTGACAGCTTCTCAGGGTCCTTTGTATCAATGTACTCGGCGTGTGCAATCTGCACATTTGTTCGTATTTCGGGCTTAAATGTAATCCCCAGGCTGGATTCAAGGTACACAGGGAAGCGCCTCAATAGAGACTCAATGACTTTTTCTTCAGCTGCCTTAAGGTTTTTGATCATCCACTGTTCCATATCATCCATCATGCACAACTTCCTGTCAATGTCCCATACAAAATACACAGGGTGGCCTTTGTTCAGGTCAGGGATGACTTCATAAGCATGCTTATCTCGAAGGTAGCCGCAGTTCCTGTCAATGAACCCATGTCGCTCGTGGTAGCTTGAAAAGTAAACAAAACGCTTGCAGCCTTTGCGGCTTCCTTTGGTATCAAATGCCAATATGAACATATCGTGCAGATGACCCCCATGCATTTGCATGATGTCTTCTTCCATGTCCTTTTTCCTATAGAACACTTTCCTACCATCGATCCGTGATTGGGAAATAGGTTTGTTCATGGTTATCTTTTATTCGCATATGTTTGTAGATGTCTTATACCTACAAATGTTCTGGAAACCTTAAGTACATATGGGTATCATATACCTACAAATGTATGCGGTACTCGGGTATACTTAAAGTACTATGTCAGGGGCAAGCCACTTAAAGTGACAACAAGTATGTTCGTTATGATCATATGCATTACCCAGAGTGTGCCATGGCAGGAACATCCAAGTGTCACAACACTGATGAACATGGGCGTAAGGCCATCATAACGATGACTAAGAAGAAGTATTCAATACTTGAAAAACGGCTCAAAGATTTTGCAGACAACAAAGGGATAGACGGTGAAACCCTTGAGGAATTATGCGTCACAATTTGCGATGCGTTGGCGTTCAACCCAGATTTACAGGCTTACAAATCCGAGGAAATTCACCGTAGGAAGGAGGAGTACAAGAAAAAGCTAGCCGCGCAAGGTCTGAATACATATGATGACTATGGTAGGGCATACTACCAGGCTAACAGAGAAGCGTGCATCCAGAAAAATGCCATGTACAACAAGATACGAGACATCAACCCTGTACACGTTTCATAACAAGGACAACCGACGGCACCGCAAGGAATTGATTGATGGAGGAAATATACAAAAGATATCAAAAAAGGGTATTTAAAGGTCACATCATCAAAGACAATTGTAATTATTCTAGATTTAGATCTATACCTAAACACCAATAGAAATGCCAGAAGCACCGGAGGCGCGTTACTTGGCGGATGATATAAATACCAGGTTTTCTGGAAAGCAACTGACGCGCATAGAAATCATGTATGGCCGCTATCTGAAGCATGGACCTCCGCAGGGATACCAGGAATTCACGGGGAATATGCCATGTAACCTGGTTCGTGCGTATAACAAAGGCAAGGTCGTTCTCATGGATTTCAGCAATGGATTCACGCTAATTTCGCGCCTTGGTTTGGCAGGTTGGTGGTATTCTAGCCAGCATCCTCCCACATGGCAAAAGATCCGCGAAAATGTAGTCATGCATTTCTCTGATGAGAGCCAGTTGGTATACTCGGATCTCTTGAGCTATGGCACCATGAATTGGATCAAGTCACAACACGTACAGGATGAACTAAGCAAACTGGCACCAGATGTTATGGTCACATCATTTGATGAAATCAAGGAACGGCTTTATTCTCGCAAGGCTGCCAGGAAGGGTGACATGCTAATCGAGGACGCCATAGTGGACCAGGAATTGGTCGTGTCAGGAATCGGCAATTATCTCAAGTCGGAGATTGTACTGTACTTGTCTGGTATATCTCCGCTACGGACGCTATTCCAAGTCTCGGAAGCAGAATGGGCAAGGATAATACAAGTCGCTCAGGTGATTGCGGGGGAAATGCTTCATGCCCTGAAGGCCGGCGAAGACACAGCGTACGAAGACACGATGCGGGTTTACAGGAAGAAAAATGATCCACTGGGACATCCGGTTTCGTGTAGGAAGACCAAGGGAGGGAGGACCACTTTTTGGGTGCCTGCCGAGCAGATTTAAGGGCTTACCTTACTATTAATGGATATTACTAATAATGATTACATTTTTTGTATCAATTGCTCGTTACAAGGCATATGAGGTCCCCATATAGATTAAACTTTTTTGTCTGATATGTAGTATATGAGCAAATCATCATGAATCCTGCAGAGACCGTAATAATATCAAATTGCCCTTTCAACGGGAGCGGCGACGCGGGAAGCATCATATCAGTAAACGGCGGACCAAAGTCTGTTGAACAAATACTGCAAGAAAGACCTCAAGGGAACGGATTCATAATTGGACCAAACAACAGGTGCTGCTCATGTTCTATTGCAGCAAAGACACTGACACAGACCAAAAATGGTGATGAAAGCTTTCCTGGTCTCAGGCAGTACATGGGGAACTCGCATGAGCGTTGGGGGATACATGGCGTGATATTACCATCCGATAACAGCATTGGGGTAACTATAACACAGGCTGATGGCACAAGATGTAGCACTGATAGAAGCAGAGAAGCCCTGCAATGTGGCATAGGAACCAAAGATCACCCTAATGTGTCAAAGGTCACGGTACAAAAAGTGTGCTCGCATCCCAAGTGGAGGTGGGATCCCGATTGCACGAGCAACACGAAAACGAGTATTGTGTACCCTGAAAGTGACAACGGAGAACAGATTAGACGAAACCAGGGTACTGACTGCTGGAGTTTCAGTGCAAACTATGAAATTGGATCCAACTGTAGAACGTTTTGTTCAAGAAGCGACAATATAAGTGATTGTGCAACCTACGTCAAGAGCTACTGCACTAAGCAACTGCAAAATGGCCAGAGCATAAAGAACGAACTATGCAACCCTCATTTAGATGAGGTGTACAGCCAATCGTGTAAAGCAAACAACATGCATCTACCAGAGTGCCAAGACTATTGCAACCGCGACGACAAATGGGAGCAATGCAAGGGAGACGTTTTCAGATACTGCCAACCGGATAAGATAAAGACGGATACCTGGTGTCAAAAAGTGCTTGCGAGCACTAAGGCTCACGGAGAAAACAACGCGGTAATGTCGCAGTTTTGTAATGGCGAAGGTGCGGACATGCCACTATGTAGCTGTCTGAACCTGGCCAGAATTAAAAAAGATGTAGAATCCATCAAGGACGTCGAGCCCAATACCGTTTCTTCGTTTATGTCTAGGCCAGACTGTTTTTACCAGGCGTGTTCGGTGGGTGCAACATATAGGATGGTCAAGAATCCACCAGGCTGCCAGCCCAAAAAAAAAAAAAAAAACATAATCGGAGTCCTCCACGTTGGGAACAACAGCATGATCAAACAGGACAACAACTGTAATCAAACGGTAAACCAAGGAGGGACCCCTAAACCGACCACTGAACAGAAAGGACCTACCGCGACAAACCCAGAAAATGAATCAAAAAATGAACCAAAAAATGAACCCAAAAACCCTTCCAAGTCGAGTAAGGCATTGCTTGGCCTGGGGGTCGGCGCTTTCACACTGTTCATGGTATTCAGTTGCATTTGCTTCTGTTGTTGTTGCTTGGTTTTATTGATGACTAGGAGGAGATAATGACTATATGGTAATATAATAATAATATATACATATTCACTTGCCAGAAACATTTGCAGTATAGCCATCCGGGTCTGTTTTGTCACGCCAGACGGTCCCTTTGCCGTAATAAGAACGAAAGAGGTGACAATTCTTGCCGTTGCTGTTTGAATACGCCATGGATTTGCAATCAGGCGCATTGACGCATGCATCCACGCATTGTTGCGCAGATTGTCCTTGGGTGTGCGAAAAGTCGTCCTGTGGAGCAGCATAGCCGCGCCCGATCATACAATCATGCGTTTTGCTGGAGGCCGTCGCGCCGGCTGCAACTTCAGAGCAATCCCCTGAAATATTGGCCGTGAATCCACCTGTATCAGTCGCGTCGCGCCACACCGTTCCCTTGCCGTAGTATGAACGAAAGAGGTAGCAGTTCTTACCGTCGTTGTTTGTATAATACAGCGATCTGCACTCGGTGTCATTCACGCAGGCATCGGCGCATTCTTGAGCGGACTTTCCGGTCATGTGTTTATAAGTGTCCTGTGCAGCCGCATACCCTCGCCCAGCCAGGCAATCTTGAGTCTTTTTTGAGGCCTTTGATCCGATTGCGGATTCCGAGCACAGACCACTACTATTGTCCTTGGTGCTCTTGTTGTCCTTGTTGTCCTTATTGCCCTTGTTGCCCTTGTTGTCCTTGTTAAAATAAAATATCATAAACACGCCTGATATAACACAGCAAACTAAAACTGCTAGCAGAACAAGTCCAATCCTCCAAATAATATAAAATCATCCATTCCTTTCTCTCTCTCTGCACAAACAGGAATGTTTTGCTGTCTCTTGTTATATAATACTAGACAAATTTTATTCATAGTATATTCATATGTTTCATACCATTGTACCCGATAACAATCATAACAACCATAACAATAAACACAATCATAATCATAACAACAACACAATCATAATCATAACAACAACACAATCATAACAATAAACACAAGAACACAATCATAACAATAAACACAATCATAACAACAACACAATCATAACAAAAACACAATCAAAACAATAAACACAATAACACAATCATAACAACAACACAATCATAATAAGCACACAACTTACCTTTTGTTTTTATTATTGTTAATTTATTTTTTTATTTTTTATTTTTTTATTTTTTATTTTTTGTTTTTTTTATTTTTTTTGTCTTATGGTTTAATTGACCATTGCGCGAAAGTCCGCCAGAGCCTCCTGTGGAGACAACCTAGCCAGAGCGCGGTCATTCATCACACTGATAGGAGGACGCGCCGGGTCATAAGCCTCTAGGCGGAGGCACACATGAACCGTGTCGTTGTCCTTGATCCCATAGTCTCCGATTGAGACACCATTGTGCAGCTGTTGCCATGAGTAGATCATGCGCTGCATTTCGACCGGGAATCCCATGCTCTCCTGGACTGCCGCCTTGAACTCCTCAACTGTGGAGCTCGGAGCAACCTGGAGAGTCTTTGACATGCCCGTCATAGTAGCGACCCTGATATTGATCATTTTCTTGACTTGTTCTCTTGATTCTCTTGTCTCGAGTGCTTTGTTCGTGATGAACTTGAGATGCTAACCTATAATATGAAATGTCTTTAAGTTAATTATTTGATATCGTATTGGTTTGTGTCCTTTATGAACTAAAATATAGTCGTATCATGCGTACCTCAATGATATGGTGAAAGCATGATAATATGTATAATAGAGATTTAATGTAGATGCAGATGTTTTTTATTGCCACATTATTGTACTGCGCGCTGCCGCTTGCCCCATATGGCGCCCGAGCAAGTCGGAACCCTCGGTCTTTCAGACCAAGCTCGGGTCCCGAAGGCGCCAGTTTTTTTCATCTGAGAGGTCACCTGCAGTAACATGTAGACGTTTGAAATCGTTTTCCAGTCTTTTACTATTTCCGGACAAGCTTGTGAATGCATACTGCCTATATGCACTGACCAGGCTGTAAAAATGTGCCATTTGTTGTCTAGCCTGTTCCATCTTTTTTAATGGGGAACTAGATATGTATCTATATAAGAGATATAAGAGATACGATATAATAATTAGGTAATATGAGGTACCAACAATAATGATAATGAATCCGACAGAGAATCCATTTGCCACGAAAGTCGAGCTTGCATACAAGGCCGTTGAGATGCATCATGTAGATCAGAAATTCGTAGACAAGTACGATTTCTCCCAACATGGTTGCATTGAGACAATCCTGATAAATGGGGATGATGTGAGGACACTACGGATACCCGATGGTGTCAAATTTGTATACTGCAACAAGATCGGCTTACGGAGTATTTATCTCCCTGATTCCGTGCTTCTTCTCGTATGCAATGACAATTACTTGTCCCACCTTGAACTTCCCGGTAATATAGATGTGGTCGAAGTACCTTAGGTTCCAGGGTTTAGTCCAACACAGCCCGCCATGCTCTCCTCGCGTACGTTTCCTTTTTGTGCCGTTTGTTCTTTAGCAATTCTTTAGCAATTTGCATTTACTTGTTTGAGTCCTCCATCGAGCACACCTCCGACAGAAATGAATGCCATTAGATAGAAAATAGATAGAAAATTCATGTATCCGTTCGTGTCGTTACAACTATTTGTGGGAGTGACGAAAGTGATTTGGGAATTTTGATATTGCCGCTATGGGCTACAAGTTTACACAATGTCAATCCGGGAAACGAGCCACTTGGAAATATCAAGCTCGACATAAAATTGCTCATGTGCATGACAATGCGCTTCTGGTTCTCGTCACCTTGTATAGGTATAAACGTGACTGGTCCATGTCCACCTAAAATGGTGGGAACGTCCTTCCATGAAAGAATAGGCTTACCTTTTACGGGTGGTACATGGGCGATGTAGCGTCCGAATCCGAATTCCAATGGCGACTGGAACGACCCGGAAGAAGGTCGGAAGGACAATGCGGCGACTTCACCACGAAACACTGGGTCTTCCTCATCCAAAGAGACTGCGTGAAGAAATGTAGCCACGTCCATGGTGTCCCTGTCAAAAAAAACTTTGACTATCTTCCAGCCCTCCATGGCATAATCCTTGTACGTATAGCGTGATAGATAACCATCTTCATTCGAAGCTTTCAAAGCTGCAGTTATGTGCATGTTTAGGCCACCCATGGCGCGCCCATCGTTGCTTTCCGTGAGATCTTGCAAGCCCTTGAGGAAGCGCGTAACGTATTTATCATAATTCGCCTGTACATGAGTGTGAAATGTTCTAGTGTTGGTATTCAAGCTAAACCTGACAGCTCTCAATGCATCGAGTAAGCGGGAGTCCACACTTGGTATTATATCGTGCGCTATACGTGCATTTTGTGTGGCATTTTGTGCGGCATTTTGTGATGAATTTTTCTGAATATAGTAGGCCATATCGAGATATAGTGGGGCAAATCGTTCCCAATTGTCAGGGTGAGGGTGAATGTCATTCGGGCCATGGTTCTCCTTGTTATCAAATATGGCCCTGTAAATGCTGGACATGTGAACATACGCGGTACTCTCATGTACTCTCATCATATTTTTCGGTTCATTATCAATTTGAGACTTTTGGCCCTTGGTACTGCGAATGTTTCGGCGCAATTTTGGAGGCTCCCGGAATTTCAACAACACTTTCTGGTCAACATCCATCAGAAACGCGCATAGCCCTTCTAGAAGGTTGCCGGTAAGGGGAATCTTCCCAGAGCCTCCTTTGTATGCTATAAAGATGCTTGAATCATCTGCACTGTAGGACACCTCCGCTTTTTGTTTGGTGGTAAGTTGTGTATAGTCTCGAATGCGCATTTGGATGGCGGTGGGCGTTCCTGACGGGTGCGTCATCAAGTCCTTGTTAGTCCTTAGGAACCGAACCAGCTCCTGCATGATTGGAACGACGAATTTAGTCACATATGGATCGCGCTGGACCAACGCTGCAGTGCGCTTGGAGGCAATCATAAGCGCGGCCTGATCTTTTATGTTCGTTTTACTTATAGCCAAACGAAGGACATCGTCAGGCAAACGATTGAACAAATTGCTCTTGTTATTGGCTGTTTTGGGACCCTTGCTAGCCTTATTATTTAAGGCTTTCAACAAGGCTATTTTATATGACATTTGATTATATGTATGTATATATATATATATATATATATAAAACTGTAATTCAAGATACTGAAACCATAGACTTTTGCGCAGACTTGTACTTGGCCACACGCTGAATGCATTCCTGCTTGTGTGCTTCGTAGTAGGCCTTGTCGTATGCCTCATACCTGGTCATATTGGCTTCCTGTAGCTTCTTCTTTAGTTCTTCCTTTCTACGTACATCTGCTTCTTTGGTGTATGCAGGCACATTTGGGTTGAAAGCAAGTGCTTCACATATTATATTCTTCAGGGCAATAAGTTCATCCTCTTGAAGTCCTTGTGATTTTGTCCAATCACTCAATTTATGTTCAAGAGCTGTGTAACGTTTCTTCGTAAGCGTCACGATAGATCTACGTCCGTGTTCATCGGTTGCATGACATTTCGGTTCGCTCATGGCGCCATATAGTGTTATAAACCTCATATACATGTAAAAACTTGTTATACTTTAAGTAACTTGTAAGATAGCACGCGCCCTGTTTCGTGATGCGCATTCAGTACTTATGGTGTTGGCATAACCATAAGTATTTAAGGAAATGAAGAAATACATGATCATACGTGTTACCAACTCCGTATTATTAATCACCGTACTTGAATAGCGCAATAATGGATGGCCGTGTACTCTATACAAAAAAGGAGCACATGGTAAAAGAGGTCCAGGAGAAACATGGGCTCCATCTTCACGAGGTATATATTTTGGCTTTTGACATGTTCAACGGCAACGGCAGAAAACGCTTCATGTACTTTCTGACACACGAACAGCGCCACGGCTAATGCATTCATGATGCGACAGCCTTGCGTTGCTTGCACATAGCAGTCCTCTGATTGCAGACATCCTTGTTGGCTTCGTAATACGCACGCCCGTATGCATCATATGTAGTAAGGCATTGTTCTGCAAGCTTCTTCTTGTATTCTTGCTTCTTTCTGCGCATCTCGTCCGCTTTATATGCCTTCAACTCTGGGTTAAAAGCCAGCACTCTGCATATGGTTTCGCACATGGCCGCAAAAGTATCGCCATCCACACCCCTTTCCTGTGTAAACTCTTTCAGAGCCTGTGCAAGCTCCGAGTACTTCTTTTTGTTCATTGTTACTATTGCTTTGCGGCCATGCTCATCTGTATTGTAACACTTGGATTCCATGTTTCTGGAACAAATTGGTCCATAATACGTCATGAACATCATGTCACTTTAAGTGAGTTGACTTTGAACATCTACCTTAAATACATCCGTGTGTCATGCGACTGCCTATGAGCATAGTGACATCATGTATATTTAAGGAAATGTCTTGTCCCTATGATCATAGTGGATCCATAGGTGTATGATCAAGGTGACGTATAGTCAAGAAATAAGGCATGGCTTCTTTGTCCGTTGTATGGTACAAGACCAAGGCAGAACTGTTTGCTGCCAAAAATAGCCCATACATCATTGCATCATTGGATGTGTCCCATGACCCCAGGTATGCTGGCGCCAAGAAGTTTGCCGCATTTGACTCCACCGCCGAGTTCACAGAGTATGCCACCGCATCCAGAAAGTCAAGGGATCTCAAGCGCATGTGCATGTATGAAGTGATCCCATCCAAAAACGGCATGGAGACCTACTTGATGATGGACTTTGACTTGGCATATGATGCCACGGCATGCCCTTATCTTGCGTGTAACACCGCTTCTGTAAAGGTCGTAGAGTCCATCATCAAGTACCTGCGTGCCATGTTGCATGAACACTACGGCACTACGTGCGAGCCCATTATTGGACATAATGTTCAGGTGCTAGATGGAAGCAAGCCCGGCAAGGTGTCCCTGCACATCCGGCCAAACATCATTTGCAGCAGCTGGGCGCATGCCGGCTCTGTGGTATCTCATCTTGTAGACTACATTACTGCGCATGCATCCAACGAGGATGCCCTGTACCTTTTCAGCCCTGGTGTCCCTGCAAAGTGCGGCATAGATACGTCCATCTATGGAGAGTTCCGCAGCATGCGTCTCTGCGGTCATGCCAAGCTCAAGGCCAACAACATGGTCCCTCTGCGACCTTTCCCTGGCTGTTCAAAGCACATCAAGGATCACCTTGTGGTTGTCTACCATGATAACCCACAAGATAACACTATTCGTCTTGAGCATATCCCAAAAGGGGTCATTACTTCATCTGTCCGTAATGACAAAAGAGACCAGAGCGCAGGTGTCATGACTTTGTCAACATCCACTGGTCAGAAGAAGATCAATAATACCTTTGTTGTGCCACAAGATCTTTTGGACCAGGCATTAGCGAAACTGTGTGAATGCAGCGACATTCTGGACCTACTGAAAGTCCCATCGCTCCGCTTCAACCATGACCAAACATGCATGCTGTCCCACAAATGTGCACGATTCAAGATCCACAAGGACTGTGGGCACGTTTGTCCGCTCGCCGAGAGGCGCCACGGATCCAATTTGTCATTCTTTGACTACAATCACGACACAAAAGCGTTCACATACAGCTGCTACAACGAAAAATGTCAGAAGAAACCAGACCAAATCCAGGTGCACATTGTAAGCAGGCAAGGTCTATTAGTTGCTCTGTCAGACAGGGACGCCCAACATTCGCTCCTGTGCCGTGACAAGGTGCTCGATTGGAACCAAGTCTATTCCGAGCCCGAGATGAGGGACTACCCTACGGATAAGCCCATTGTGGCCGTCCAGGGCGGCATGGGAGTAGGAAAGACCAAGGCGCTTATTAAATATATCGAAGCTCTTGACAAAGAAACCAGTGTTCTGATTTTGACTTATGGTCGCACCATCTCCGGTGCGCTGGCTGCGCAACTCAAGTCCGCAGGCTTCATCAACTACTTGGATGTCAAGGGACCGATTCTGAACGATAGAGCCATTGTTTGCATCGACTCATCACATAGGGTGGCCCATAGGGTGTACTCGGTTGTCATCATTGATGAGATGACATGCACCATGGGCCACTTCCAGAGCCCCTTCATGAAGCATGACAACGTGTGTCGCGACTTGGCGGAGCAGTGCACATTTGCAGAGCGCGTTCTGTTCCTGTGTGCGACTGTGAGCAACACCATGTCTGTTCTGGCCATAGAGAACATAGCAGAGAGCAGGCATCAACCGGTCTTTTGGATCAAGAACACCTATGTCCGTGAAACCAATCGCAATGCATGTATCATTGTCAATGGCTCCTGCCAGAAGACCAAAGCCATGCAGGATGCTCTTGTCACTGACATTATGATACGTCTGAAGGCTGGTGCAAGGATCGTAGTGCCCACAACGTCCAAGACGTTTGCAGAAGTACTCCAAGAAGCGGTGATGTCCGACGATGCACTCAAGGACAAGCGCGTCAAAGTTTACCATTCCGAGACAGACCGGGAGCAAAAGTGTGCAGACCTGGCCAATATCCAGGAGGCTTGGGCCGGTGTGGACCTTCTTGTGTACAGTCCCACCATCGGTGCAGCAATATCTTTTGAGCAAGATAACTTCACGGCATGCATCGCTTATGCTGAGAACAATGTATTCTCCCCTGCATGCGATGTCTTTCTGCAGATGCTGTTCAGGGTCCGCTGCCTTTCAAAAACACCGGAAGACGAATACAACATGAAGATATACATTGACAATGCCAAGAATGCGAACAATGACAATGCAAGTAAAGAAACAAGAAAACGCCCTCTTTCACTGCATTCTGCATCGGCTGAGCTTCTGCGTCGGCTGGACAAGGCCAGGTACACAATTGGCAGTGATTACAAGTGTGACAAAAGTAACATAGCCAATGAGTGGAATCAGTCCCCATGGCATGATGGCTTCCCTTCCACAGAAGCCCCTTTGGCCTTTGAACCACGAAGTGTTCGTGTTCGATGTCCAAGTACCGGGCGTATGCAGTACAAGTTTGACACTGAGGACCTTTCATATGCCATCCTGCTTGGTTTGTACTATATGAAGCGCAAATCTACTATGCACTACCCCAACATCATGAGGAATATGCTCAAGTCCCATTATGGCATAGAAAACGATTTTATGGAGTTTGGCACTGAGGACAAAGAAAACAAAGGAAACAATGAAGGCAAAAAATGCAATGATGTGCGTGCTTTGTTCGAAGCCGTGCAATGTGCACGTGTGGCCAAAGTGCTACCCTTCTCCCCAAAAGTGATCATCACAAGTGCCCAGTACAAGACCTTGAAGCAATCGGAAATGGATGATGAAGCCCTGTCTGACCTGCAGAAGCAACAGCTGCACACATATGAAATGTGCAACCACTTCTGGAAGTTTCAAAAGCCGGTCGACACTGTCCTGTATGACACGTGCATCTTCCCATGCACACGTGCAGGTATAACCAAGGCACGTGATACATTCTTCTGCGCAATGCGTTTTAGTGAAGCGCGGATGGCAAGCATTGCTGAGTGCAAAGAAGACTACGCCTGGAAACTGGCCGAGATCAATGAACAGGCAAGCAAAAACTTCAAGCTGGCCAATGGAAAGGTCCATGACTATTACGCCAAGCTGGTGTGGGGAATGCGTTTCTTGCTTGCTGCGCTTGGTGGTCATGAGACAAGGAGGACGCTGTTTGACAAATACTATGTTGAGGTCCCAGCATTTGAAAGCAATCAACGGATCATGGATCTTGCAAAACAAATGACACCGGAGGAGAAGGCCCTTGTGATCAAAGTGTTCAAGCTTCCGGGCAGGACATACAAAACTGATACATTCTGCACTGAAAGCAAAGGGTGTGGCACAGCATGCATGAACATCATTGCGTCAGCATTTTGCATTGACGGGAAAACACTACAAGACAAGGTCACCCGTGCTCTAGACGCAAGGGCATGGTTACATGTGAAGCAATATGACCCAAATGCAGTTGTGTTGTAGTCACTGATTGATTGGGCGATGGATATATATATAGGTTGAAATGAGCATGACATCATACACTTAGCACTTGGCATGATCCAGATTTTTTTAGTTCCCCTAGTAAACAACCACGGTTTGGGAGTTCCTATCAGGCATTTTGTGTCTCCTTCTA
>JAIXRC010000023.1 GCA_027485415.1 Cryomorphaceae bacterium
AAGCCCTGACGCTTCGGTCAGCACAAGCCCTGACGCTTCGGTCAGCACAAGCCCTGACGCTTCGGTCAGGGTGCTGACCATTACGTCAGCATAAGACAACGCCGCTTTTATAACCCTAATATTCGTAAGAATCGTTGGTTATTTTTTTTCCCACTTTCAGCTCGTAAGCATACTACGGGTAGCGAACGCTATTGGAACCAATGCCCAGGAATTTAAGGAGTTGGTAAATTCAACGGTTACTTTGGGCAATGCGGTGGAAATCTCATTCAGTATTTGGCCTAATCCTTCCAATTCCATGTTCTGCTTAAGGGCACAGGAAGGGCTTCAATTCATGGTTTATGACGCAAAAGGAAGAACGATGATGCAGGAGATTTCCAAAAATCATAGCACTGAAATTATCGCCATGCCTTGGATTCCAGGAGTTTATTTAATCAGTGTTGGAAACAGTATTTTACGCCTCGTAAAAAGTTAATTCAATCCTATTTTCTTTTTCAGGTCTGCGTTAATTCCCGCTTTATTCAAGTAAATGTTAATGGTTTTGTACCGGAAGTAAGCTTCCGAAACATACAGATAGCCCTTGGGATAATTATTGGTACCCCATGAATTTTTGACGAGCAGGTATTTCGTGCCATTCTGATCCTTGTACAAACCTACAATATGCATTCCATGGTCGTCGGTAGTAGTTTTGTTATCGTACCCTTTTTGTCGCATCTCCACAGTAATCGTTTGTTCTTTACCTGGGGTAAGAAAAGCATTGGAGCTTCGGTCCGCACCTGCGTCATTGAAATTGCGGTTGTCTCTTCCCGAAACTTGAATGGTGTTCATGTCGGAGGGAACCAACGCGATACCGTTTTTGAAACTGAAACCTTTCTCAGAAACATCGGCTCCCCATGCTACGGTATATCCTCCTGCAAGCGCATTTTCTACGGTAGACATTAGGTCGTCCAAACCTACGTTGTAAGAATCCCCCCAGTTGTAATTGTCGGGAATGGCTAATTGGCATTTTGAATACGGAGCATGGTTGGTAAAGGAAGTGAGAGAAACGTATTCGTCCATGTTGAGCCCAATGCTTGCTGCATAACTTTGAGGAGTATATTTTTTACCTTTCCATTCGAACTCCTTAATATCCTTTCCAAGGTAAGCATCGAGTATTCCGTTGATTCCTGATTTCCAATTAGAACTGATTCCGTTGTTGTTGCCGAGGGCTTTCAAGAGTCCTTGCATAGCACCGTTTAATACTTCAAAGAATTCAGAATGGTCGTAGGCATCGGTAGCATTTAAACCACTGTATACTTCATAAGGAACAATCCCGTGGTTTTTGATAACCCAGGGAATATCATGGAAAGCGCCCCCTTCTCCGAAATTGATTTTTCCATCCATTCGGATGAACTTGTCCGCCTTATTCTCATACGATTTGCGTACTACATACATTTCTGATAGAGGATCTGCTTTGCCTCCTTTTCTAATTAACTCCGATTCAAAAAAGGAGAGTCCCGAAAAACTCCAACACGTACCTGTTTTGCCTTGACTTTGAACAGGTGTTGCATCCAAGTGGTAGGTTTTGGTAAACTGATACGAACTTCCTTCAACATTCGTAGGTGTTTGACCAAGAATATGAAGGGTAAAAGCAAGACAAAAAAGTAAGGTATATTTCATATTATGGTTTTAATATCCAACAATCGATGGAAGCCTCTTTCGCTTTCTGTTGAATGGCAGTTAAAGATTCAGCGGTGAATCCCGAGGCAAGCGAAACTTTGTAGAGCCCACCCGTTTGCAAAAGTTGCGCATCAAATCCTAACGTCTTCATTTTAGAAACCAAACGCGTTGCATTGTTAATATTGGCAAAACATCCAGCAACCAAATGCATGGATTGAGGGCTTATTACAGGTCCGGAAGATAGATCATGATAGTTGCTTGTGCTAGGCTCTTCGTTCGGGATGTTTTGAACAACTGTTTCAGTTTTTGAAACATCCACTTTTGGTAAGTCAAGCTTTTTCAAAGAAATTGGAGCATAATGATAACTCCCTTGATTAAATTCTACGAGGGGATTGAAATCATGATAAGAAATCATTCCAGATTCGAGGGCCGGGGTCTTAGCTGGAATCCAGTAGGAATAAAAAGCTATTGGTAAAACAATGGCAGCAGCGGCAGCGTATTTCAACAATTGCTTCTTTCTTACCCGAACAGGAATGATGGTTGCTTCTTTTTCTGTTTCTGCTATTGATGCTGGAATAAATTCCACCGATGCTAATCCGTAGGAACTCAGTAAAAAATTAAAGGATCGGTCCTGCTCGAATTGTATGTTGCCTTCTTCACTCTTCCAGAAATAACCTATGTTTTCTAAATGAAGTCTATTTCCATGAGAAATATTTTCGTTCCACTCCGAAACATGCTTTTGGATCAAGGCCTCACTATCTGCATAACTTAACTTATTTTCCAAGGAACATGAGTTAATCAATTGTCCGTCATGGTCTTTAAGCTTAACGTTAAACGAGAGATCCTTACAAGGGGGTATGGCAATTCCTTTTTCAAAGTCAATGCGTGCGCTCTTTGTTTTTACAATAAAGCCCCCGAAAGAGGGAATAATAACACATTCTTGGGTTTGCAATAACGAAAACACCAGCTGTTCAATGCTCTTCATTATTCAAAAATACAAATTCGTGGAATATTTTAAAAACATTAAGAATGAATAAGACTTAATACCCTTTCAACATCCTCCGGGCAGTCAATATTCGGGGTTTCAATCAAAGTGGTAGCGGTGTAGATCCGATGCCCCGCGTGAAGCCATCTCAATTGTTCAAGGGATTCACTTTTTTCCCATTCACAAGTTGGGAGTTGACTAATTTCCGCTAAGGTTGCATTGCGGTAGGCATACAAACCAAGATGTCGATAATAAATCACTGCCGACGGAAAATAGTTCGAAGGAATAGCATTTCTGCTAAAACAAAGAGCTTCTCCATATTGGTTAGTAACCACTTTCACACGGTTAACATTATGAAGATCTGCTTCGTCTTTTATTGGAATAATCAAGGTTCCAATAGCAACCTCCGGGCGATTAAAAAGTTGGATGAGTGTTGACAATTGTTCATGTTTTACCAATGGTTCATCGCCTTGAATGTTGACAATGACCTCCATGTCGGGAAAGTTCTTTGCGACTTCCTGGCAACGTTCTGTTCCCGTGGTATGTTGCGTACTCGTCATTACGGCCTTGCCTCCAAATCCAAGAACATGATCAAGTATGAGTTCATCATCCGTCGCTACCACCAAATCCGTTAGTTGTGGGCATGCTGATGCTCCTTCGTAGACCCGTTGAATCATCGATTTTCCTTTCAAATCGATGAGCGGTTTTCCGGGAAAACGGCTCGATGCATAACGCGCAGGAATAACACCTAGAACTCGCATTAAAATTTCATCGCTAATTGAACCAAGAAGTTTCTCGGAGCTTGAATATCTCCAGGCCGGCTGGTTGTTTCTGTGTTAAATACGTTATTGGCGATGAAGGATGCTTTCAATTTTTCCGTGCATTGGTAGCTGATTCTTGCATCAAAGGTTATGTTACCTTTGTTGTACACTTGACGGTATTCCTTTAAACCGGGAAGAATAAAAGTATTGCCTGCAATTGCATCCTCGAATACCTTATCGATATTCCGCATATAACTATTATAACGGTTGGATATTCCAAATCCCCATTTTTTATAAACGGCCTCAATATCGGCTCGAACTAAATGCCGGAAACGGTATTTTAAAATATTGGTACTGTCAGAGTTGTAAACGGTATATTTCGGGTCAGCATTCAACGAAACAGGGTTCATGTAGGTATATCCAATGAGTGAAACAACTTCAACATCGCCAATTTTCCCCATGCTATTGAAGGACAACTCAACTCCTGTAATTCTTGCTTTTTCTACGTTTTGAGCACCAAACCCAATAATTTGCTGAATCGTGTAGCCATAGGTTTGTTGAATATAAGATAATTCAGCTTGTCCTTCTGGGGTGTAAATGTCAATAGAATTTCCATTTTGAGGGTTGTAAAACCCAAAGGAAAATTCAATCATATTGTTGTAATTGTTGATGAAACCTGCAAGATCAATCATCCCTTTCCATTCGCCCATTTTCACCCCTTGCTTAATTCCGAGCTCTGCTGCCCAACCTGTTTCTGGAGTTAGATTCGGATTCGGGAAAATATTTAACGCTCCTACCGAAGTGCTGGTAAATCGCTCTCCAACCGAAGGATAACGAATTCCTTGTCCAACGGATGCGCGAAGGTGGGTGTATTTTTTCAATTCATAGTGTGCACCCGCTCTAAACACGGGATAAAAAGGCAAGGTAACTGCTCCTAGTTTAAAATCGGAATCGCCCCGTTTTTTGTCCATCGTAAAATACTCTGCCCGCATTCCTGCCGTTAAATCGAATTTTCCAAGGTGCTGTTCAAATTGTGTGTAGGCAGCAGCATTAGAAGCTTGGTGGTCTCCAAATAGGTTGGAAAACACGACGTTGTAAGAGTAAAAAGCTCCAGATATTAGGGTTCCGCCCGATTTAAAATTATGTTGAAATCCATAATCACCCGTATAAACGATGGCACCATTACTTTGTTGACTGTTGCTGATGTTTTGATTGGTAGTTAAGTAAGCTCTTGATTTGAACGTGTGTTTATTCTTGAACCGATCGATGTATTTAATATAGGGATCAATGAACAACCGATTTGCGATGTTGTAGGTTAAGGTTGAAGCAGGATTCGCTGTATCCGCACCCCCACTTGGTGTATAACCTTGGTCTGCGTGCTGCCAAATTATAAAACTACCGGTTTTATGGTATTGATAGTTAAAACTAATACCTGCTTTTAACCGTTCTATTTTGACCGGTCTAAAGTATAGGGTTCCGCTTACTCTTCCTCGGGTTTCCGTTTCTCCTTGACGATACCCTTGATCGTTGTAAAAAACGGTCGAAATCGTGTAACCGGTTTTCTTGAACATTTGACTTCTAAAAAATTCTATTTGCTGGTTCAAGGGGTTGAATCGTTGGGAGCTGTCTGGCCCCCACCATTTCATGGACTTTCGTTTAGGGGCATCGTAAATCCCTGCTTGTACTTTGATTTTAGTTTCGGGGACCAAGCCAGGTTCTTTTTCCGATAAGGCAATAACCCCGTTCAGCGCACCGCTTCCGTAGAGTACCGATGAAGCACCTTTAATCACTTCAACTTGCGATGCTTGTTCGATTGGAATAGCATTCCATTGCGCATCACCAGCATAACCAGAAAGTAAGGGCATACCGTTCCAGAGCATCATGACTCTACTTCCTGCTCCATAGGCAAAACCTGAACCTCCTCGAATACTTACTTGACCGTCCATGGTAAAAACGCCGGGTGTTTGTTCAACGGCCTGTTCCAAGCTCACCATCCCTTTGTTTTCGATGAGTCGTGGTTTAATAACTTCTAAAGAGATGGGTATTTCTTCTATGGTCTGAGCTCGTTTATTGGCTGAAACCACGACGGTTTGTTCCGTTTTTTCATTGACCCCCATGGAAAGTGGATAGTTTCCGGCAGCGGTAATCAACAAGGTATCGGTTTTATACTCGAGCAGCGAAAAAATCAGGGTTATGGGGTAGGAGCTTGCGTTAATTTGAAATTTCCCTTCAGCATCCGTAAGGGTACGCTGGCCATTGGAAGCATAAATTTTTACGTTGAGTAAAGGATTACCATCGGATTTGTCAGTGACAATTCCCGTAATTTGTCCGTAGGAATGGAAACCAATTACGTACAAGAGAATAAAAAGTAATGTTGCTTTCATTAGGTTAGTTGGATGGTTGAAAGTAATCAATAATTTACAAGGTCATTTGCATTTGCAGGATTAAAGTACGCGGAGGTTGAACGGTACCCGGACGGCTTACGTATTCCACGTTGAAAAGGTTATCCATAATGAAATTAACCTTGAACGCGTCATTAATTCGATATCCTAATCGAGCGTCAACAACCGCAACACCCTTGTTATAAATTGCTCGGTATTTCGCCATACCAACCAATAATTCTTGCCCCAAAATACCGTCTTCAAAAACCGCATCAATGTTCTTCATGAAGCTGTTGTAACGCGTGGAAATCCCTAAACTCACTCCTTTGTAGGTTGCTTGAACATCTGCTTTAGCCATGTGGTTAAATCGGTACTTGAGCATGTTTGTTGTAGGATCAGAAAACGATAAACGGTAGATGGAATCGTTGTTCAAGCTGATGGGATTCATGTAGGTATATCCTAACAAGGAGGTCAGTTCTACGTCGTTAATCTTTCCTTCGCTGTTCAATGAAATTTCGAATCCACCAATAAAAGCTTGTTCGGCATTTTGGGCCTGAAATCCGACCCATTTGTAAAAATAATCAATGGCATTGGGATCCGTTGTTTGGAGCGTTGCAATGCTATCAGGTTTATACAGTCCAAAGGTAAACTCGGTCATGTTGGAAAAATAGTTCGCAAATCCAGCGATATCCGCCATGGCTTTCCAGTTTCCCAACAAAAACACTTGTTTTACCCCCAATTCTCCGGCATATCCCGTTTCTGGTCGTAAATTCGGATTTTTGAAAATCACAACTCCCCCCACAGAAGTAGAAACAAACCGTTCCGCTACGGATGGAAAACGAATGCCTTGACCTAAGGAACCTCTAAGATGCGTTCCTTTATGAGGTTCATAATGAATGCCTGCACGCGCAATGGGGTATACGGGAGAATTTACGCCTAAGATCTCTACCTGTGAGTCAGGAATTAGGGTGTCGAGTTGGCAGTATTCTAACCTTAACCCGCCTGTAAAATCCCACTTTTTAGATTTCAATTCCAATTGCCCATAAGCGGCACTGTTCCATGAATTATGGTCTCCAAAAACCCAACTTTTAATTCGGTTGTGAGTATTGGTTAAACCAAGCGTAACATTTCCTCTTTCCTTGATTTTTCGTTGATATTGATAGTCCAAATAGTACATTTGTGCAAAGGAGGCATCGACTACATTTCCTTCATTGCCCGTGGTTACAAGGTAATACCGAGAACGTACATGGTGGCGCCCTTTTTTTTCATCAATGAATCGAAAATAAGGGTCGATATTAAAGCGTATGGCGCGTTGACGTGAAAGGGAATTGTCCATGGCTTGGTACCCCATACTGTCGTTTTTCCATAATACAAATACCCCAGCATCTTGCCATTGAAGGTTATAACTTAACCCTGTTTTAAAGCGGGAATTTTCCTTAAGCGGACGGTAGAAGAAACTGCCGTTGATTCGGCCTCGTTTTTCCATTTCTCCTTGCCGATAAGCCTCCGTGTAAAATCCGTTGGCACCAAGGGTAAATCCAAAATTTTTCACCGATTTCCCGTAATAAACATCGGCCAAATGAAACATGGGGTTGAACGCTTGTTCTTTGCCTTCTCCCCACCATTGCATGGATTTTCTTCTTGGATTGGTGTACAAGCCACTTTGCACCCTTGCTTGCATAATTCCTTCGGGTCCTGGTTCTCGCTCATTTAAGGCAATGATTCCATTGAGTGCCCCACTTCCGTACAGTACCGAAGACGCACCTTTAAGGACCTCAATTTGTGAGGCTTGTTCCATGGGAACGGCGTTCCATTTCGCATCTCCCACATCCGGAGACAACATGGGGATTCCATTCCACAGCAACATTACACGACTGCCCGCTCCGTAAGCGTAACCTCCCCCTCCACGTATACTAACCTGTCCGTCCATGACGTACACGCCCGGGCTTTGGTCAACAGCTTGCGCTAAATTGGTTAACCCTTTATTGACAATCAAAGAGGGTTTTATGATGTCGATTGATATAGGGATCTCTTCAATTTTTTGATCTCGTCGTCCTGCACTCACAACCACCGTATTCATGGTGCGTTGTTTGGTTTCTAAAGAAAAAACCTTGACTTCATCCGAGCTGATAACCTGTTCTTGACGTTCAAACCCATTAGCGGTCAGGGTAATATTAACAGGGAAGCTTTCTGCCTCTATCGTAAATTTACCCGTTGAGTCGGATTTAACCCGAAAATTATTCTGATTGTTTTTAATGAGTGCACCTTCAATCGCTTTGCCTGTTTCGGTAGATTGTATTTTTCCAGTGAACTTTATTTGCCCGTAAAGCCCTAGAGGCAAAACTAGTAAGATGTTAAAAATCCACTTTCGCAAAATAGTCTTTAATTAAATCGTTAAATTAGTGTTGCTAAGATAAAAACAAATTTTTATTGGGATGTTGGAAAAGGTGGCGTTGAGTTTTTTGAAGGGTATGGGACCCGTGAGAGTCCATGCCGCCTTAACCAAATTAGCAGACCCCAAGGACTTTTTCCACCTTTCCCTCCATGATTTAAAACAGCTTACCGGATTTACGCATCTGCAATTAGCCAATATGGACCGTCCGAATGCGCTAATCTCCGCTGAAATAGAACTAGAAGCCTGCGATAAAAAAGGAATTATCCCGCTTTTTTTTCAAGACGATTCCTACCCAAGACGCCTCCGTCAATGCCCCGATGCCCCCATTGTCCTATATCAAAAAGGCAATACTGATGTCAATGCCAGGCGTGTTATTGCCATTGTTGGGACTAGAAACTTTACAGAATACGGTAAAGAGCTTGTCAAAGAATTGATATCGGATTTAAAAGATGCAAAGCCCGTTGTGGTTTCAGGACTTGCCATGGGTATCGATGCCTTGGCTCACGAAGCATGCTTGAAAAACGACCTCCCTACGGTTGGTGTCCTGGGACATGGGTTAAACGATGTGTTTCCTACTAAAAATTGGCCAATTGCTCAAAAAATGCTGGAGAATCAAGGCGCATTGGTTAGCGAATATTCCCTCTTCTCAACCCCTGTTCGCGAGAATTTCCCCGTGCGTAATCGCATCATTGCGGGACTCTGCGATGCAGTGGTCGTTGTAGAAAGTAAAGAGCGTGGAGGTTCTTTGATAACCGCTGAATTCGGCAACGACTATAACCGCGACGTTTTTGCTTTTCCGGGTTCGGTTAAGCAAAGGCATTCAGCTGGCTGCAATGCGTTAATTGGACAACAAAAAGCACATTTAATCACAGGATCCAAGGATTTCTTAAGCATGATGGGATGGAACCATTCCATGTTATCAACCCAAAAAACCTTGTTCCTCGAACTAAACCCTGACGAAAAAAACGTGTTAGACCTTCTTAAGCGTCACGAATCACTGTTTTTGGATGAATTATCCGATAAGTGCGGCTTACCTACCTCTCAACTGATGGGGCTTTTACTAACGCTGCAATTAAAGGGCGGGGTATTGAATTTAGGCGGTGGAAAGTTTTCGGCTCTCTAGCGAAACAATGCCCAGATTTTTGGAAGAAAAATGATGATTCCTCCAATAAATGCGCCGATTGAAAACAGCAGAACTGCTCCCGCCGAAAGGTCTTTACTGTTCTTTATTCCTTCGTTGTTTTCCAACGTTACCGTGTCGCATAACGCCTCGATGGAACTGTTGGTGGTTTCTAGGGCAAGAACTCCAGCAATGAACAACGTAAGGAATAGCCATTCATGGATATTTATATTGAGAAGTGCTCCCAACAAAATTGAAAGCATCCCGATGGTAAGTTGAATCCTGAAATTTCCGCCTTTCTTGAAATGGGTTTTAATACCCGCTGCGGCATGGTAAAAACGTTTTGCAGTCTTTTTCAATATTTCACAAATCGTAAGGTTTGTTGCTGGCCATTGGATGAAATTCCTTGAAGAAGGTACAATCCAGCGGATAATTCGCCAATCCAGATGGGAGATGAGGCATCTATAACCTTAAGAAATTTACCTTCAGCATCCATTATTTTAAATATAGTACCCTTATCAACACTCTCAATACTTAACCATTCTTGAGCCGGGTTAGGAAAACACTTGAAAAAAGGCTCCATTGTCGTTTCAGATATGCCGACGTTGCAAATTCCTGGAATGTTGTTATCCAGCCAAGCAGCTCTTTGACTTATGTAATCTTTCATGAAGTCCAAGTCTTCTTGGTAAGTATTACCCACGAAAGCATTCCAATTCACGTACTGTCCAATGATCGGCCATTTTTGAAAATTCCGAATTCTTGCATCTTGAAGGTGGTTTGCCATCGAATCAATCCATTGATGCAAGGAATCAGTATGCAAGGGACCTTGTCGCAATTCATTCCATCGACAACGCAAGCCGTTTCGATAACTGGGAGAATCGAGCAACCGTTTCCACCAAAAAGGAATCTGGGTGGTGAAATTGCAAATTTGGTCAAAGTTGTATTGCCAACCCGTTGTCTCAAATGCTTCGCAGTAATCTGCATTTCCGTAGGAAAGGTTGAAATCCCACATGGGTCCTGCTACGAGGCGTCCTTGAAAATCTCCAGAATTTTTGTCTTTGTACATGAATGAACTGGAACGATATCCGTCCACCGTTCTCCCCAACTCTTGCAAAATAAAAAAGTCATAAAAGGACACCGGTTCAATCCACTGCAAGTAATTGCTCTCAGGATTGGATTGAATGGCATTTTCGAAATCAGAAATAAAACTTTGAAGGTAGGTAACTTGTGCGGGTTGAAGTTCATCAGATTCTGGGTCGTGGAATTGGAAAACCACTTCATTGCTGAAATTTGAATTCCAAGTGGTTCCTGATTCTCCCGTCAGTTTATCTACCTTAATGATATATCCCCCCGTTAACGAGTCTCCCGCAAGGTCGTCTTGATCTAAACGCGCTATGTTCACCCGATCGTTGTCCCTTTTAATGCGCTCCAGAAGAAGGTAAACTCCCAGGTATTGGTTGTTGATAAGCAATTCGCAAAACCTAAACCGAGACGCATAATGACCCATTTTCCGCGATAATTCATACGTCATTGCATCCCTCAATAAGGTTTTATCCGGATATGGACCGTTCAATATCCAATCATTCTCCACAGGCAAGCCCATTAATGAAACGTTGTTGTTCGTCCCCAAAGTTGTTTGTGTCTCAAACCCGTAACTTTTCTTTGGATATTGCTGCGAAGTTGAACCACGAATTTCAATCGATATTTTACCGTTGTAATTGTTAAATGGATCGTTGATGAGGTTGATATTGTTCGGATTATCGATTACTCCCATATCGCATACAATCCTCGTATTATCATTGATTTGCTGTCCTGGAGGAACGATGATTTTTACAATCGGTAGGTTCGAAATGGTAAGATTAACCTGGGAGAAATCGACAAAAGGAAGCAAAAGAATCAAACAAAGAAGTGTTTTCATAAGCGTGAAATTAAAAAACATCTCGCAAGCCATGAAATATTAACGAATTACTCCCTATTTTTGCGTCAGTTCTTTGCGAGATTAACTTATGAAGAAAGGTGGAGGGACCGGCCCTATGAAACCTTGGCAACCTGTTGTAGAATAAGGTGCCAATTCCTATTCCGTTTGGAAAAAGATAAGTTCAGGCACGCGCCTTTTCTTCCAGAAAAATTAGAATGGATATAACAACATTACTTCAGGATCGAATTCTGATATTGGACGGTGCCATGGGCACCATGATTCAGCGGTATACGCTTACCGAAGCGGACTTTCGCGGGGAAGTTTTCAAAGATCGTAGCGGTTCCTTGCAAGGAAATAATGATTTGCTGAACATTACCCGTCCTGAAATTATCTTCGAAATTCACAAAGCCTACTTAGAGGCAGGCGCCGACATTATTGAAACCAATACCTTTTCAGGAACGACAATCGCGCAAGCAGATTATCATTTAGAAGATGCGGTGTACGACATCAACTTTCAAGGGGCTCGCTTGGCAAAAGACGCAGCAAAATTGTTCACCGATCGTCCCCGTTTCGTCGCCGGCTCCGTTGGACCAACTAACCGCACGGCCTCTATTTCCCCGGATGTAAACAACCCTGGATTTCGTGCGGTGACCTTCGATGATCTTTCCTCTGCTTACGCACAACAAATCAACGCGCTGATCGATGGCGGAGTAGATATTTTACTAATTGAGACGGTTTTTGATACCTTGAACGCAAAGGCAGCACTATTTGCTGCGGAGAAGGTATTTGAAGAACGGAATACGGCATTGCCCATAATGGTCTCAGGGACGATAACGGATCTTAGCGGACGAACCTTGTCGGGCCAAACACCCGAGGCGTTTTTGATTTCCTTGCAGCACATGCCTCTGTTAAGCATTGGATTGAATTGTGCCTTGGGTTCCGAATTGATGGAGCCCTACTTAAGTATTTTGGCAGAAAGAGCCCCTTTTGCCGTGAGCGCGCATCCCAATGCTGGCCTTCCGAATGCCTTTGGACAATACGATGAAACCGCAGTACTCATGAGGGACAAAATAGCTTCTTTTTTTGAGAAAAAACTGGTTAACATCGTTGGTGGGTGTTGTGGAACTACCCCCGAACATATTCGAGCCATTGCGGAGTTAGCCCGAAAGTACGAACCTAGAAAGTGGAGTAACTGATGGAGAGAGTTTTACGGTTATCGGGACTTGAGCCTCTAGTCGCGACCAAAGAGAGCAATTTTGTCAATGTTGGAGAAAGAACCAATGTTACGGGTTCAAAAGCCTTCTTACGATTAATTCGTGAGGAACGATTCGAAGAAGCCTTGGCGGTTGCGCGAGAGCAAGTTGAAGGAGGCGCACAAATTTTAGACGTCAACATGGACGAAGCCATGATCGATGGAAAAACCGCGATGGTCACCTTTCTGAACCTCATTGCCTCCGAACCGGAAATCGCGAAAATCCCCATCATGATCGACAGTTCGAAATGGGAAATTATTGAAGCGGGCTTAAAATGTTTGCAGGGAAAAGGGGTGGTGAATTCCATTTCTTTGAAAGAAGGGGAAGAGGTCTTCCTTCAACAAGCGAAATATATTAAAACCATGGGAGCGGCCATGATTGTCATGGCTTTCGATGAGGTGGGTCAGGCTGATTCTTTTGATCGAAGGGTTGAAATTTGTTCACGTTCTTACGATTTACTGGTGAAAAAGGCAGGGATTCATCCGAATGACATCATTTTTGATCCTAATATTTTTCCTGTTGCAACAGGGATGGAAGAACACGCACTTAATGCCTTAGACTTTTTTCGTGCAACGGCATGGATTACTGAGAATTTGCCTGGGTGTCATATTAGCGGAGGCGTTTCGAATGTTTCTTTTTCCTTCCGCGGTAACAACGCTGTTCGGGAGGCCATGCATGCGGTTTTTCTCTACCATGCTATACAAAACGGCATGGACATGGGCATCGTAAACCCGACCATGTTAACAGTGTATTCCGATATCGATCCGATCTTGCTAGAACATATTGAAGACGTATTTTTCAATCGTAGGCCGGATGCTACGGAACGACTATTATCGTTGGCAGAAACCGTGCAACAAGGGGTTAAGGAAGTAGCAGTGGAAGAACTTTGGAGAAGTTTCGAATTGGTGAAACGCATTGAACATTCGTTGGTTAAAGGGATTGACAAGTACATCGAAGAAGACATTGCCTTGTGCTTGCCCATGTACGAAAAACCGCTTCAAATCATTGAGGGCCCCTTAATGTCGGGAATGAACGTGGTGGGGGATTTGTTTGGTGAAGGAAAGATGTTTTTACCTCAAGTGGTAAAATCGGCAAGGGTTATGAAAAAAGCCGTTGCTTTTCTTCAGCCGTACATTGAGGCAGATAGCCAAGGTGAAATCCAAAAAGCAGGGAAAATTCTCATGGCCACGGTCAAAGGCGATGTGCATGACATTGGCAAAAATATCGTTGGGGTAGTTCTTGCCTGCAACAATTACGAAATTATCGATATGGGCGTGATGGTCCCCGGCAATGAAATCGTTCAACGCGCCATCGAGGAAGGCTGCGATATTATTGGTCTGAGCGGTTTGATTACCCCATCGTTGGACGAAATGGTCAAAGTGGCTTCTGCTATGGAAGAAAGAAACCTCAAGATACCCTTGCTCATAGGAGGGGCCACCACCTCGAAAGTGCATACCGCCGTGAAGATCGCCCCGAACTATTCGGGCTCGGTAATTTACGTTCCGGATGCCTCAAGGGCGGTGACGGTGGCCGAGAAATTACTAGGGGGAGATCAAGGTATTTTTCAGGAAGATGTTCGTACAGATTACGAAAAGGTGCGACAACATCATGAACAGCATGCCGCTTCTAAACGCCTGATACCCATCGATGCTGCCCGCAAAAATTCCTTGAAATTGGAGTTCAACGAACATACCGTTTCCCTCCCCAAAAAGCTGGGCGTTTTCAGTGGCCAAATCGCCGCTTTGGACGAAATCATTCCCTACATTGATTGGTCGCCCTTTTTCAGAAGTTGGGACCTTCATGGAAAATTTCCTGAAATTTTGAACGATGAGGTTGTAGGTGAAGAGGCTCGCAAGTTGTTGGAGGATGCCAAAGTTTGTTTATCCGAAGGTCAACAAAAAGGCTGGTTTACCCCAAGATACGTTTTTGGAATTTTTTCTGCTCAATCGGAAGGCGACGACATACATATCTTCGAGACCAATTCGGGGAAATGTTTACACCGCCAAATTGGTTTGCGTCAACAAACGGAAAAAGTTGCAGGTCAACCCAACCTTTGTTTGAGCGATTTTATTGCTCCAATAAATTCTGGGGTTCAAGATTATATGGGTTGTTTTGTCGTAACTGCGGGCGATGTCAGAGAAGTATGTCGGGAATTTGAATTGGCCCATGACGATTATAAGAGCATTCTATTGAAAGCAGTGGCTGACCGCATTGCCGAGGCCATGGCGGAATGGTTGCACGAACGCGTACGTCAAGAATATTGGGGTTATGAAAATCAGGCTTTGTCCAATGAGGAGTTAATTGCAGAAAAATACCGTGGAATTCGCCCTGCCCCGGGATACCCCGCTTGCCCGGACCATTATGAAAAGCTGGGCATTTTTGAGTTGCTCAAGGCGAAAGAAACCTTGGGTGTTAGCCTAACCGAAAGCCTTGCAATGCATCCGGCTTCTTCGGTTTCTGGGTGGTATTTTGCCCATCCGGAGGCAAAATATTTCGGGATAACGGGAATTTTATTGGATCAATTCGAGTCCATTTGCGAACGTAGAGGTTTGACCCCATCAGAACATCGCAGTTGGTTTAGCTCGATTTTAAAGTAAAGGAGGCAACGGGAAAGGCGGTTTTGTCATCTTAAGTGTATCTTTAGCAGGTATATGCAATTGCGAGTACTGAAAATCATCGGGTTAATGGGGCTGATTTTAACAGGAAGTGTTTTCCATGCCCAGTCGATTAGCGGTGTAGTGAACCAGTATGTGGCGGTAACATCCGTAAATTTAAACAGCGTTAATGTTTCCTCCGCACAAGGATTTTCGGTGGGTGACCGGGTGTTATTAATTCAAATGAAAGGAGCCACCATTTCATCAACGAACAATGCGAGCTTTGGACAAATTCAGAGCTATGGTAATGCCGGTAATTTCGAATTCACCAACATTGCTGCGATCAATGGAACCACTATTACGTTCGTTCAAAATTTATGTAAAACATTTACCGTAAGCGGATTGGTACAATTGATTCGGGTGCCAGTGTATAATCAAGTCACCATTGTGGGTACATTAACCGCTCTGCCCTGGAACGGAACCATTGGAGGGGTAGTCGCCATCGAGGCAACTGGAGGAATAACCTTTAATGCTAACCTTGACGTTCAAGGACAAGGGTTTGTTGGAGGTACATGGACCAATGGTTTTTTTGCTTGTGGTGATCCTAACTTTGCTAATTCCGGTAATACCGCAGGAAAAAAGGGGGAAGGCATTGCCGCGGCTCCAATGAACATGGACGGAAACAGGGCTCCTTTAGCCAATGGTGGAGGTGGATCCAATTCCGGCAATCCTGGCGCCGGCGGAGGCAGTAACGGTGGCGCCGGTGGTAGAGGAGGTAATGAGTTTTTGGGTTGGTGTGCGGTGAACGGTTCCTTTGGATTGGGAGGTTATTCATTAAATTATTCGAATTATCGCGCATTTTTAGGCGGAGGCGGAGGCGGAGGTTATCGTGATAACGGTCTAACAGCGACCAACGGTTCGCGAGGTGGAGGCATTGTTTTTTTAGTTGCTCCCACGGTTCAAGGAAATAATGCGCAAATTGTTGCATCAGGAGCCAACGTTGTTGGGAATTCTGATTCCGAAGGTGCTGGTGGTGGTGGAGCAGGGGGCTGTGTATATTTATTAACTCAAAATGTAACTTCCCCTCTTTCGGTGGATGTGCGGGGGGGGAATGGAGGCAATATCTTCAGTACTCTTTGGTCATCTGCTTGCCATGGTCCCGGTGGTGGAGGTGGAGGAGGTGCCATAGTTTTTCAGCAAGGAGTTTTACCAGCGAATGTTAATCCTCTGTTGAGTGGAGGACAATCAGGTTCTGTATTGCACAGCGGCCCTGCTTGTGCTGGTACCCCGCATGGTGCACAACCCGGCGCAAATGGAATTTTACAACCGAACTATGTTCCTCCGGGCCCTTTGGGAGGGGTTAATTTAGGGCCTGATACCCTAATGTGCTTGGGATCTTCGGTCATGCTCCAGCCCGATTCGGTGTATGCGTCCTATTCATGGAGTAATGGTTCCACTGGTCCCAGCCTATCCGTCAGTGTACCCGGAACCTATTGGTTAGATGTTCCAAGCGGATGCGGTGTAGCCCGCGATTCAATCGTAGTTTCCGTCGTCCCGGATACCTTTGATTTAGGGCCGGATTTGTTCCATTGTTTGGGAGATTCCTCCTTAATTATGGCCCCAATGAATTATCAAAGTTATGCATGGTCCAATGGGAACATAGGGTCCCAAGATTGGATTCAAAATGGAGGAATTTACACTGTTAGCGTTTTGGATGGTCATGGATGCACCAATACGGATAGCGTCTTGGTTTCGATTCACCTACCGGACACTACGCTTTTGATGTCGCAAATATGTTCGGATTCTTCAGTGATGTTTAACGGTCAATCCCTTTCAACCTCTGGGATGTATACTATGGTATTACAAAATAATCATGGATGTGATTCTTTGGTCATCTTAACTTTACAAGTCAACCCTATTCCGGTAATAACTGCGATTGATACCACCATTTGTTCGGAGGAATGCGTTACATTATACGCCATTGGTGCTCAAAATTATGTTTGGCAAGATGCCGCGTCATTTGGTCCTCAAAACACGGTATGTCCAACGATTAGTTCTTCTTATTCCGTTCAAGGGGTTAGTGCATTGGGGTGTACTTCGCTGCCAATTAGCGCTCAGGTGAACGTTGAAGCTTTGTTATCCCCCAATTTTTCTTTATCCCCTTTGCAGCTTGAACTAAGCGATCCAACCTTTACCATTTCGAACAATGTAAACCCTAATCAAACCTATCAATGGGTGATTAATGGGGAGAGTTTTGTAAACAATTCAGCAGAGTTTACATGGGATTTGCCGATGGTGGAAGGTGTTTATGTGATTGAATTAACCACGAGCAATGAATTGGGGTGCAGCCAAACCATTTCTCGCACGGTGGAAATAACGAACACGGTTTCTTTATACATTCCGAATTCATTCACCCCAGACGGAGAAGAAGAAAACGCAACGTTTTACCCGGTTTTTTCGCCAGGTTTCACGCCCGAGAATTATTGGTTCGCCATTTACAACCGTTGGGGAGAAATCGTTTTTGAAAGCTATGACGTGGCAAATGGTTGGGACGGTTATTTACCTTATGGCATAAAATGCCCTGTGGGAGTCTATACCTACGTGTTGCGCTACGGCGGACAAGAGGACGGACAATGGGAGCAATTTTATGGTTTTGTAAATTTAATTCGATAGTTAAGTTAATTTTTAAAAGCTTCTTTTTGCCCCAGTTTCAACCTATTAGTTGTGCAACTTTTTGCGTAGATTTGTTGTCCAAGAGCCGACTATGATTCGAATACTATCCGTCCTTCTTTTTACCTCACTCATTTCCAGTGTTGTTGCTCAGGCGCCCACGGCCAATTTTACAGCCTTGCCGTTGAGTGCTTGCGTTGGTACCGCAATCAATTTTACATCGACTTCCGTCACGAATGGAGGCCCTGCCATGACCCAATATTCATGGAATTTCGGAGATGGAGTTACGGTTACTAATCAAAACCCATCGCACATCTATACCACACCAGGAACTTTTACGGTTACTTTGGTGGTAACCAATGCCAATGGTGCAGTGGACTCAGAAATCAAAAGCAATTACATCACCATTTTACCAGCACCCAACGTAGGCTTTAATGTTAGCGGACTTGGTTGTACCGTTCCCTTAACCGTAGGATTCACTAATACTTCTTCGAGTGGAGCGAATTTTACGTACGCTTGGAATTTTGGCAATGGACAAAACTCCAATCAACAAAATCCTGCAAATATTACCTACAATGCAGCGGGAAGTTATGGAGTACAGTTAACGGTTACCAATTCCACCACGGGATGTGTTGGAACATTTACCGATTCGATTGTGGTGAGCAATTTTCAAGCGGGAATTACTGCTCCTTCCACAGGTTGTGTTGGCAGTCCCGTAACCTTTCAAGATAACTCAACGGCAGGCGCGAACCAATGGAACTGGAATTTTTCCGGGCAAGGGAACAGCCAACAGCAAAATCCTAGTTTTACTTTTAATGCCCCAGGGGTTTACAACGTCACCCTTCAAGCGCAAAATACGGGGTCCGGTTGTTCGGGAAATGCACAACACCAAATAACCATTCAAAACAACATTACCCCTTCTTTTACTGCAAATCCTTT
Organism: Cryomorphaceae bacterium; assembly: GCA_027485415.1. Taxonomy (GTDB): domain Bacteria; phylum Bacteroidota; class Bacteroidia; order Flavobacteriales_D; family Crocinitomicaceae; genus UBA952. The sequence continues at coordinate 18,673 of JAIXRC010000023.1, forward strand.
AACGAATTGCGCTCCATCCAATGTTACCTTTAATAACACCACGGGTGTTGCCGGCAACTATACATGGACTTTCGGTAACGGACAAACCTTTAACGGAACGAATCCACCTCCACAGGTGTACAATACTTCTGGTCAATATTCAGTGACCCTTTCAGTAACAACAGCGTCGGGTTGTACGGGTTCCACCACCCAATCCAACTACATCAACATCGTGAACATTGTTGCGGGTTTTGAAGCCGATGAACCTGGAGGTTGCGCTCCCCATACGGTTCAATTTACGGACACTTCTTCTACGCCAAATCCAGCCAATCCTATTGTTAACTGGCAATGGAATTTTGGCAATGGACAAACGTTTGTCGGTCAAAATCCTCCACCTCAAACTTATGGATTAAATCCAGGTTTGTACGATGTTACACTCGTAGTTACTTCGCAGTCAGGCTGCATCGACACCATGTTCATGAATGATTACGTGACCGTAGGTCAGATTGATTTGGTCGATTTTACGGTAAGTCCTCTTGTTACTTGTGCTAAAGAAGATGTTAATTTCACCAATGGAACCATCATATCCATTCCTCATCAACCTAATGAGGTAAGTTATTTTTGGGATTTTGGTGACGGTACTTCTACCCAAGAAGACCCCACGCATCAATTTACGCAAGATACGGGATACATCTCGGTTCAGTTAATTGTCGATTTTAGGGGGTGTAAAGATTCCATCACGATTGATTCGGCGGTTTACGTTTTAGCTCCTATTGCCAAATTCAATCCATCAACTCAACTGGTTTGTAACCCGGCTAGCCTTCCCGTGAACATCAATTTTACCGACAATGCTATTCATGGAGAACTTCCGGACAATGTCAGCATGACCTGGGAGTGGGGTGATGGAACACCGAATACCAATATCGGAAATGCTGTTTTGGATGGCGTAAACAACGGCAATACCTCTCACAGTTTTGCAGGTTATGGTTCTTACACCGTCGAACAAGTTATTCATAATTATACTACAGGTTGTTCGGATAGCATCACCAAAACCATTCATATTTCGCAAATTGCTGCTCAATTTACCAGATCGAATGACTCCGTTTGTCGAAACGACACCTTGTTCCTTACCGATGGAAGTAGTACTTGGAGCACTCCCCCAAGCCCTCATCCTTTGACCAGTTGGTCCTACGCCATGGGTAATGGTCAAATTGTAACCACCGGTCCAAACCCAACCTATGTATATACCACACAAGGCTTGTACAATATCACACTGACGGTTACGAATAGTGTCGGTTGTACTGCCCAAGTTACTCATCCGGTAAGGGTTCTGAACGTTCCATTTCCTATCATTACCGCCCAAGACGCGGTGGGCTGTTCGCCCTTCCCGGTCACTTTCACCAACGGCTCAATGGCGGTTGGAAACGGAATGCCGTTGTCATATTTTGTAACCACTTTTTCGGATGATAATACGTCAGTTACTACCAACAGTGTAAACCAGCCGATTAACCACACCTTCAATGGCAACGGAGTGTATTACGCAACGATGGTAGTTTACGATGTTTTTGGCTGCGGATCGACTCCCGCCACAGTTCCAATAACCATCACCAAACCCACAGCGAACTATACTTTTCCAAGTGTGGTTTGTTTCCCTGACACCAACCTTACCTTTAACACTTCTACCGGAGTCGGTAACCTTACGTATGAGTGGTACGTGAATAACCAGCAAGTTGGGAATACGACAGATACCGCCATCGTTTCGGTAATTTCTGCTAACATACCTGTGTCACAGATCAGCACCACATTTAATTTGTCCTTGGTCGCCATTGATTCGAATGGTTGTGAAGATACCCTAACCCAACCGATTACCGTTTCTTTACCTCACGCGATACCTACTTATGGTTTTTCCGGAGCGGTTTTAAATGCCAACGGTGAATATGAATGTCCTCCTCTCTTTGGTGCTTTTGAGGATTCATCACAATCCGTTGGAAACGTAACCTCATGGAATTGGCAGTTTGGCGACGGTAACAGTTCGATCTTAGAAGATCCGAGCAACACGTTTGTTGTGAACGGTGATTTTGATTTATACCTTCAGATCACTGATCAATACGGTTGTTCTGACGATACAACCATTCTTGATTATGTCGCCATCGGTGGACCTCAAGGGGACCCAATTGCTATTCAGAACGGAAACATTTGCGCACAGGGGGCCGCATTTTTAGTTCAAAACGCCGTAGACGTAGACAGCATTATTTGGGACATGGGCGATGGGACCTTTGTATATAACGAAACGAATTTTGTCTATAATTACGATACTCCCGGTACGTACGTTACAACTGTAACTTTGATGAATCAGACGGGTTGCCAAATTACAACGGTTCTCGACTCCGTAACGGTATTTGACGATGGTTTGAACGCCAACTTTACGGCAAATCCGTTGTCGGTTGAACAAAGCGACACCATTACCTTGGATGATTTGTCGACCTTCTTAGCGAATCCAATTGTTACATGGTCTTGGTATGTTGGAAATGATACGTTGAATATCGTGAACAATTCGTCTAACCAGTATTTCGCAACGGACATGAGTGGAAACTATACAATTACCTTAATGGTTGAAGATAACTTAGGTTGCCAAGATGAATTTTCTTTAATGGTTACGGTGAACGACCCGGTATTGGTTGTGCCGAATGTTGTTACGCCCAATGGAGACGGTATCAATGATGAATTGGTCTTTTCAGAAGTGTATTTTAAAACCTACAGCGTTGAAATTTTTAACCGCTGGGGTCACTTGATTTACACGATTAAAGACCAAACAGGAATGGCCATTTGGGATGCCGATACGCAAAATGGAACTCCTGTTACTGATGGAGTCTATTTCTACAGAATTGTTGGTGAGATGCTTGCTGGTACTAAGGTAGACTCCCACGGATTTGTGACCGTCATCGGTTCAAAGTAAACCGCTGTTTACCGTTTTTTCATAACCTTCATCCGTTTCAAGCTGTGAGGATGTGGCTGCTGCAACGGCTAATTGATCGCAGCGTTCGTTGTCTGGATTTCCTGCGTGGCCTTTGACCCAATGGAAGGTAAGGTTGAATTTAGGATGTAATTCAAGGTATTTCAACCAAAGGTCTGCGTTTTTTTTGCCTTTGAATCCTTTTTTCTGCCATCCCCACACCCATTTTTGTTGTATGGCATCAATCACGTATTTGGAATCGGAATAAATATGTACAGGATACTGATTCGTATTGAGGAGCTCAAGGGCATGTATTACCGCCCAAAGTTCCATGCGGTTGTTGGTGGTCAGCCGAAATCCCCGAGAAACCGTTTTTTCTTTGGCTCCAAATTTCATGACAATACCAAAACCACCGGGGCCAGGATTGCCTCTTGAGGACCCATCGGTATAAATGAAGACTTGGCTCATGGTTTTTTTATCCTATGTGATTGATCTTTTATAAAGGATTTCCAACCGCTGCTTTTCGACTTGTTGTGTTCTCCAACGCCTTTGGAAAAATAATGGCACACCGCAACGGCTAATCCATCGGTAGCATCCAAGTACTTCGGCATCTCGTTGAAATTCAATACTTTTTGTAGCATTGCAGCGACTTGCTCTTTGGAAGCATTCCCGTTCCCAGTTATACTCTGTTTTATACGCCTTGGAGAATATTCCTCGAAAGGTATGTTTCGGTTCAAACAAGCGGCGATCGCTACTCCCTGAGCCCGTCCAAGTTTTAGCATAGACTGCACGTTTTTACCGAAAAAGGGTGCTTCGATGGCCATCTCATCTGGTTTAAACTCTTCCATAAGGCCGTTCAATCGTTCTAGTATTCGCTTTAGTTTATCCGGGTGGTTATTTAGTTTGTGCAATTGTACTACCCCAAAATTTACTAAACTTAATTTACCGTCTTTTACTTGGATTAACCCATAACCTAATACCGTGGTTCCAGGGTCAATTCCAAGAATTATTCTATCTTCAGCCATCGATTATGCAATCCAACGTTAAAACTACGCATTTAAAACCCTGGTTGAGTTTCTTCCTTCGATTAGTTTTACTCGTTGCCCTGTGTTTTGCGTTGTATCAAGTGCAAGTCAAGTGGTTAGACTTCCATGCACTTCACTTAGAGTCGCCCTTGTGGTTATGCTGCGCATTTCTATTGATTCCATTGAATCTTGGAGTTGAATGGTTGCGCTTTAAAAAAAGCATGGAGGTATGCGTTGGCAGGTCGGATGAATTATGGGATTCTTTTTTACAAGGGTTGATGGTTTCCTTTTTCACACCGTCGATTTTTGCCACCACGTTTGGCAGAATGCGATTAACCCAAAAGCAACATACCCCTGCCTTGGTTTTTTCCGGCGTTTACTGCGGCTTAGCCCAATTCACCGTGACTTTGGGTTTTGCAACCTTGGGTGCTTCCATGCTGATGCAAGAGGTTCCAATCAACAGTTTATGGATTTTTTTGGCCGTATTTTTAGTATCAGGTACAGCCTTCATTCTAAACCCACGTTTCATACTCAGCTTAATGAAGCGCTTCGAATTTTCGTTCGAATGGTCCATCCAACAAAAGGCATTTTTGTTCGGATTAAGTGTTCTGCGATATCTTGTTTTTTCGTTCCAATTTCATGCCCTACTGCAAGCATTTGGACAAGATTTTTCCTTGCATCAAGTTTGGGTTTTAATGATGAGCTATGGATTTATCACCCTTTCTCCAAGTATTTTATTCGGCAAAATAGTGGTTCGTGAAGGTGTTGCGGTGGCAGTATTTTCTTTCTTTCTGTATCCCAAAGAACCGGTGTTTGTTGCGGCTTTTTTAACGTGGTTGTTCAACGTGGTATTACCCCTTATCTTTGCCGTTTTACGCATCTTATTTCGATGGAAGTCCCTTTATTCTTGAGTTTTTACGGAGGTCTTTTGTGTTGGATCGTAATATACGGTGGGTTCAAGCATCGTTCAAAAGCGCTTTCCAATCCTGCTGGTAATGTTTCGCTCGATGAGCTTACGGTGTTGGTTCCATTACGTAATGAGGCCAAAAATCTTCCGAAGCTTCTGGACTGTTTGCGAAGGTCCAGCGTTAAGCCTGCGAGGTGGATTTTTATCAACGACCATTCCGATGACGAAGGTAAAACCGTTTTTGAATCCCATTCCAGAGGATTATCGGTAGAATGGATTTCGCTGCCAGAAGGGCAGCAAGGAAAAAAGGAAGCCTTGCGTTTTGGAATGTCATTCGTGACCACCAAATGGGTACTAACCATGGACGCCGATGTTACTTTTAAGTCCACGTATTTTTCTCAGATACAAGAACTGCCAGAGGCCGATTTGTGGATTTTACCCGCTGTGCTTGTTGGGGAAAGGCCCTTTAATCAATGGCAAGAAGTGGACTTGCACATGATGAATGCTATAAATGTTGGATTGTATGGTATTTTCCGTCCCGTAATTTGCAGTGGAGCAAACCTGTTGTTTCAGCTTGAAGTGTACCGCCAAGTTGATGACTGGGAGGCGCATAGAAGTGTTTCCAGCGGGGACGATATGTTTACACTTCGTGCTTTCCGTCGCGCAAAGCGCGATGTGCGTTTGATTTCTGACACTTCGTTGGCAGTTTTTTCGCCGACGACTCGTGGTCTTTGGAGTTTCATGAACCAGCGGCTGCGATGGATTGGGAAAACAACACGCGTAAAAGATCATTTTGCCACGTTTTTGGGAGTCCTACAAGCCCTAATATCTTTAGCTTTTGTTGGGGTAGTCGCTAAGTTATTGGCGGAGCAAAACCTGGATACATTGCTCGTAATTTTGTTGGCCAAGGCCTTTGTTGAATGGTTCGCATTTGCCCCTTATTTTTTCCGTTTTAAACGCTTTGGGCCTTGGATAATACTTCCCATAATACAATGGTTGGCCCCCCTGTATCACGGACTTTTATTGGCATTAATTCCTTGGGTCGACCCGCAATGGAAAGGAAGAAGGGTTGTTCGCTGAGACGAAGCCATTGATTTGTTGTATTTTTGTGCATGCGAATTTTAATGGTTTGCCTTGGCAACATTTGCCGTTCTCCGCTCGCCGATGGCTTGTTGCGCCATAAGGTGAATCAAAGAGGTTTGTCATGGGAGGTTGATTCTGCAGGTACCGCAAATTACCATGTTGGAGCACCTCCGGATGCTCGAATGGTGGATACCGCTCGATCTATGGGCTTCGATATTAGCGCGCTTCGTGCACGGCAATTTTCTAAAGAAGACTTTATGCGATTTGATCGTATTTATGTCATGGACCGAAGTAATTATACGAACGTAATAAAGGTAGCAAGCACCCAAGAAGAGCACGACAAGGTTCTGTTTTTATTGGATCATTTGTATCCCGGAAAAGAAGCAGAGGTTCCCGATCCGTATTACGGAACTTCAGAGGATTTCAACGATGTTTTTGCCTTGGTGGATGAAGCTACCAATGCCTTATTAAACGATTTAACTTATGAGCCCTAAAAAAGGAACAATCTACTTAATTCCTAACACCCTTGGAGGCGAGAGTACACACGATATAATACCGGCACAAGTTTCTGAAATTGCCACAGGATTGCGTTTTTTTGCCGTAGAAGAGGTTAAGTCTGCTCGTCGTTTGTTGCGTAAACTGGATCGTACCTTTCCCATCGACGATTCTACATTTTTTTCATTAAACAAGCGCACTTCCAAAGACGACCTAATGGCTCTTTTGCTGCATGTCCTAAACGGCAACGATTTAGGGATTATTTCTGAGGCAGGTTGTCCTGGTGTAGCAGACCCCGGAGCAGAGCTCGTTGCACTGTGCCATTCTCAAGGCATTCATGTGCACCCCTTGGTTGGACCGTCTTCGTTTCTTTTGGCCTTGATGGCATCTGGTTTTTCCGGCCAATCTTTCCGATTTCACGGATATCTTCCCAAAGAACGAAAAGACCGAGTTCGTGCAATGAAAGACATGGAAATCGACACGCGTCGGAGTGGAGCGACCCATCTTTTCATGGATACGCCCTTCAGAAATATGAATGTGTTAGAGGACCTTTTGAACGAATTAAGCGACAGCACGGAATTGTGTATTGCTTCTAACTTAACCTTACCTCAACAACGTGTTCAAACCATGACGGTGGCGGATTGGCGGGAGAATGCCCGGGATTTATCGAAGTCGCCAGTGGTATTTTTAATCGGAAAATCACAAGGATTATGACCTTTCAAGAACAGATTCTTCAAGGATTACCCAACACCCTACCCGTTCATCCGGGGTATGATGCGGCCATCAATCATGCGCCAAAACGGAAAGAAATCCTAACAGCAGAGGAGAAAAAACTTGCGCTTCGCAACGCGTTAAGGTATTTTTCAGCGGAACTTCATGCCGAATTATCCCAAGAATTTGCCCAAGAATTAAGGGATTATGGGAGAATTTACATGTACCGTTTTAGGCCAACGTATGCTATGAAAGCACGTCCTTTGGACGAATATCCTGGCAGGAGTACTGAGGCAAAGGCCATCATGCTCATGATCCATAATAATCTTGACCCCGCGGTGGCTCAGCACCCGCATGAACTAATTACCTATGGTGGAAACGGTGCTGTTTTTCAAAATTGGGCACAATATCTATTAACAATGCGTTATTTGGCGGAAATGACGGATGAGCAAACCTTGGTCATGTATTCGGGACATCCCATGGGCTTATTTCCTTCGCACCGCAATGCGCCCCGAGTAGTTGTTACGAATGGAATGATGATCCCCAACTATAGCCGGCCTGATGATTGGGAAAAATTTAATGCACTAGGAGTGTCACAGTATGGACAAATGACCGCAGGATCGTACATGTACATTGGTCCACAAGGTATTGTGCACGGCACCACGATAACGGTGTTAAATGCGCTTCGAAGGTTTGCCAAAAGTTCGAATAATCCGGGTGTAAAGTTATTTGTTACCGCAGGATTGGGAGGCATGAGTGGCGCTCAACCCAAGGCAGGGAATATTGCAGGGGTGGTAAGCGTTACGGCCGAAATAAATCCGAAGGCCGTGACGACAAGGCATTCTCAAGGTTGGGTCGACGAAGTAATCGCCGAAATGGATCAACTGTGCCAACGTGTCAAGCAGGCTTTAGCGCAGCATGAGGTGGTTTCCATTGCTTATTTAGGAAATGTGGTTGAAGTATGGGAGGGTTTTGAGCAAGCGGGAATTTTTGTGGATTTAGGATCGGATCAGACATCTTTGCACAACCCATTTGCCGGAGGCTATTATCCAGCTGGTTTAACCTACGAGGAATCCAATGATATGATGGCCAATGATCCAGAAGAATTTAAGCGAAGGGTTTACGAATCCTTGCGCCGGCACGTTGAAAGCGTTAACCGTCATACCAGCAATGGAACCTATTTTTTTGATTACGGAAATGCCTTTTTATTAGAAGCTTCTCGCGCAGGAGCAGAAGTAATGGATGAAAAAGGGTTGGATTTCAAATACCCATCGTACGTTCAAGACATTTTGGGACCGTTTTGCTTTGATTACGGTTTTGGTCCTTTTCGTTGGGTATGTGCCTCGGGAAAATCGTCGGATTTGGAGACCACAGATCGCATTGCCAAAAAAGTGATGGAGGAAATGTTGCAAGAGGCTCCGGAGGAAATCAAACTTCAGTTATTAGATAATTTGCAGTGGATTGAAAAAGCCAACGAAAATAAGTTGGTGGTGGGGTCACAAGCTCGAATTTTGTATGCTGATGCGGAGGGCAGAATGCGCATCGCAGCCGCATTCAACGAGGCTATAGGGCGCGGAGAGATCGGCCCAGTAATCTTGGGGAGAGATCACCACGATGTTTCAGGTACTGACTCACCTTACCGAGAAACTAGTAACATTTACGATGGTTCAAGGTTTACCGCCGATATGGCGATTCAAAACGTCATAGGCGACAGTTTCCGTGGTGCGACATGGGTTTCGATTCACAACGGAGGAGGAGTCGGTTGGGGTGAGGTCATCAACGGGGGATTTGGTATGCTGTTGGACGGATCTGAGAGGGCTCGCACGAATCTGACGATGATGCTTCATTGGGACGTCAACAATGGAATTGCACGAAGAAATTGGGCCCGAAATCCGAACGCACGCTTTGCTATAGAAAGGGCAATGGAACAAGAGCCCTTGCTGAAAGTCACGATGCCTTCGACCGTTTCTGATGATTTGCTGGAGGATCTTTTTTAGGAGGGATTCGAACGCCTGCTACTAAGCGAAGGGTGTAAAAATACTGATCGTATCTTAAGTTTTGAAAGCGAATCGATTTGTTATCAAAATGGGCTGCTAACAGCAAAAACCGTTGATCGCTCGAATAGCCTCCCACAAATCGAATATCATACCGAGGTGCAAGGCCTAAAAAACCGTTCAGGTTATCGGACAGCACAAAGAACTTAGATTGGATAACGGGACCAATCCCTACCCACCCGGAAAATTGCCATCGGTTGATTCTGTTGGCATAGGCATAGCCCGGAATCACACCGAAGTCTAATGAAGAGAAGGCACTTGAACCCGTTTTTGAATGGTTGACGTCGACAAGGGCATCAGGGATGATGGAATTTTTATCGTTGGTGATTCCAAAAAAATTGAGGGTTCCCTTCAAATACCATGTATGTACTTCCCCATTGAAATGTGCCCGTTTTCCTTGCAATGCGTTCATTTTGAAATCGTCGTGGTTGAAATACCAAAGGTTTACCGAAAGATTTAGCGACCCAAGGTTGGGCATGATATCGTTAGGATTAGCATCGGTAAAAGCTGAATCGTAGTTCAGTGCATTTTTAATGGCATATCCCTTATTTATCCTAAAGTCAAAGTCGGTATATAGGCGTTTAAAATTATAATCAAAGCCGAGTGAAAACTGCTGGGTTCTTCCGAAACGCGCCTCGTTTCTAAAGCCTGGCAATACTGGAAAAGCTAATCGTAAACTAAACCATTTGTAGGCATAGGCTAATCCAAGGATGGGTTTAAAATTATTTTTATACTTCAGTGAGCGAATTTCAGAAGTAAAAGGGTAATTAAGGTTGAATGGTGCCGGACTGATTCCAATATCCGTATATAGGACATGCTGATCCTTGAAATCTACAATATTGAAAGTCTTTTGTGACCAAATTCCTCCCATAGAAAGGACGAGACTGAAAAAAAGCACAAAAAAACGCATCCTGTTTTGGTACGATGGTCATTAGTACTTGGTTGCATTTTCCACTCGAAAAATTCTTCCTTAATTCTTCGTAAATTTGTGAAGTGAAAAAATTGTATAAATATTTGCTCAACACCTTACCCAGGCCCCTTCTTATCCGAATGAGCTATTTGTTCAAGGTGTTTGCTCCAATGATTTACCGCGGCAATAAAGTGGAGTGTCCGGTATGCAACAAGTCTTTTTCTAAATTTTTATCCTACGGTTCTTCCGTAGCACACCGTGAAAATGTTCTGTGCCCCTACGATTTAACCTTGGAGCGTCACCGCTTAATGTGGTTGTATTTGCGCGATCATTCCACGTTTTTTACTGCGCCAAGCCTTTCAGTACTTCACATGGCGCCGGAACAGTGCTTTCTCCCTAAGTTCAAACAGCAAAAAAATCTCACCTATTTAACGGCGGATATTGAATCCCCTATTGCAGATATACATTTTGACTTGCATCAAATTCCACTGGAATCCGATCGATTTGACGTAGTGTTTTGCAATCATGTTATGGAGCATGTTGAAAATCCCCACCAATGCTTGCAGGAAATTTTTCGTGTGATGAAGTCAGGTGCTTGGGCAATTATGCAGGTGCCACAAGATATGACGCGAGAAACAACTTTGGAGGATCCTGCGATAGTTACCCCCGAAGATCGCGAAAAGTACTATTGGCAAAAAGACCATGTTCGTCTTTTTGGGAGAGATTACCCCGATTACCTCAAGAAAGCGGGTTTTGAAGTGCAGGAATTTTGGCTAAAAGAGCATCTTGAACCGTCGGTTTTTGAACGTTACAGGATTTCCTCCGATGAGGTATTATACATCGCAAAGAAAAAATGAGTTATTGTTTGCCTAAAAAATTTGAATTCATGAAAAAAGTACTTTCTGTCCTTTTTATGGCTTTTTATGCCTTGACACAAGCTCAAACGAATTTTTTCTTACACATTAAACCAACTTTTACGGGTCAACCTTTGCAGCTGCAAACGAATGTTCCTGCACTAAACGGCCAAATCGTGAATATTGACCATTTCAATTATTATATTTCGGATATTTTACTGTATCATGATGGTGGTATGATGACCCCGGTCAATCAAAGCGTTTTTATCTTTACACCAACCGAACAAGGGTATTTTCTGGGAGATTACGGAATTCAACAATTGGACAGTATCCAGTTTATGGTGGGTGTTCCTTCTCGATTTAATACCCAACAAGGTTCGGAAGCGCAGGATATTTCTTCCTTTCCTTTGTCTCACCCCTTAAGTTTTCAATCACCAAGTATGTACTGGGGTTGGCAGTATGGCTACATGCACATGGTGGTTGGTGGAAACGCAGATTCCGACAACAACCAACAACCTGACGCATATTTTGAACTGCATAATTTAGGAAATAATAATCAGCGAGTGGTACAAATGCCAGTTGTAGCTACACAATCTTCTATAAGTCAACAAGACATCTACTTAGATTGTAACCTCGATAAATGGCTGCAGAATATGCCATTAAGTACCCTAGGGGTAGTTCATGGGGAATCGGGACTCAACAACAATGTCATGGCCAATGTCAACATTTATCGTGTGTTTTCGCAACCGGAGAATGCGAGTGTTCCAGAAGTTCTAACCACCAAGTTTTACGTATTCGAAAACACGGTTTACCTGGAAACATCGGAGGCAAAACGATTGGAAGTATATGATTGTTTAGGGCGTAAAGTTCAGGAATTCAAGATCGATAGCCCCCAAAAGAATCTTCCACTTGATTTAACGGAAGGAATTTACGTCTTATCTCTTTACGGGACTGAAAATTCATGCATGGCTTCAAGAAAATGCAGGATTCTTCGACCATGATATTGCGCTATATTTTTGGAGCAGTTATATTCAGCCTTTTTTTTTCATGCGAGGCTCCAGAAGAACTTACCACTTACGTTCCATTCCCGCCGGATAATCCCACTACCAAAGATAAAATTGCCCTCGGAAGAGCCTTGTTTTTCGATAAGCGTTTGTCCAAAGATGGCAGTGTTTCGTGTGCTACTTGCCACATACCAGAATTCGCATTTACGGACAGAAAACCTGTAGCTCAAGGTATTGGAGGTCAGTTCGCTGAACGCAATGCACCCACTTTATTGAACAGTGCTTTTTTGCCAACAGTCATGTTCGACGCTCATTTAAAAACCTTAGAATTACAGGTCATAGTTCCCATTCAAGAGCCATCGGAAATGGGACACAACATGAAAGAACTTATCCCAAAATTGCGCGCAATTCCGGAATATCAAAAGGCCGCAAAGGCTTTGTTTAACCGTGATTTTGATGCCTGGGTATTAACGCGCAGCATCGCCGCTTTTGAGCGAAGTTTACTTTCTTTAAACAGCCGTTACGATCAATATATGAAAGGGCATAAAAACGCGATGAATGAACAAGAAGTTGCAGGTATGAAGCTCTTCAATTCTTTGTATTGCGTTCAATGCCACCCAGCCCCATACTTTACCAATTTCAAAGCAGAAAATAATGGGCTTTACGCTAGCTATGGGAAAGACAAAGGCAGGTTTAGGATTAATTTGGACAGTGCAGACATAGGGTTCTTTAAGACGCCAACGTTGCGCAACATTGCATTGACTTTTCCCTACATGCATGACGGGACAATGACCACCTTGGAGCAAGCAATAGATCATTACGTTCAAGGTGGAAAACATCCAAAAGGCCAAAGTAAATTCATTGAGCCCCTTTCCCTAACGAAGGTTCAAAAGCAACAATTGATGGCTTTTTTAGGAACGCTTACCGACACCAGTTACATGAAAAAATTTCGAAAAAATGCGCGTTGATTCCATTGAACAGTTATTTAACATTGAGGTTACGAGGATACCATGGAAGGAGGTTGAACTGGGTCTTCTTTCGTTGAAGGAAGGAAGGGGTCAGATGCTCTTCACTACCAACTTAAGTGATTACACGATGCCTGTTCCTGAAAAGTATAAGGAATTTGAACGAATTGAGCTGTATTTTCTGTTACCCGAATATTGGAATTCGGACATGAATGACCCCCTATTTCAGTGGGCAATGGATACGCTAGTTTCCATAAAAGCCTATTTGACGCAGGGTCGATGGGCCATTAACGGCCATACCTTTTCACTGAAAGATCTGCCTGAAAGCCGTTTCAAAGCCACAGGCTTTGAAGCATTATTGCTCACTGAACCTATATCGTTGGTTGCGTTGAATCAAGCCATTGATTCCGCGAATGGACCGGTGTATTTTAAAGCGTTGACCCCAATTTTTAAACGCGAAAAAGATTTTAAAGTAGCTCGTGGTATACAAAAACTTATGGGTAAATTCTTGGATAAAGGGGTGAATGAAAAATGGGATGAATTCAGGATATCAGCAGTTAAATCAAGGATCTTATTTTGGAAGTAAAAGGTCAAAAGGTGCAGTGGGCTGCAGGGGCGCTTCTTTTAGTCAACATGATTTATGGTGCAAGCCATGTCTTGGCTAAAGGAGTCATGCCGAAATACCTCAGCCCGACCGTTTTCATTGGATTTCGGGTTTTCGGTGCCTTGTTGCTGTTTTGGTCGGTTTTATTTTTTATTAAAAAAATACCCATTGAACGAAAAGACCTTTTTCGATTAGTAGCCTGCGGCCTTTTCGGGATCACCGTGAATCAATTGCTGTTTTTTCAGGGGCTTAACGCCTCGTCTCCAATGAATGCTGGGATCATTATGGCCATTAATCCGATTATGGTTGCAGTATTGTCTTTCTTTTGGCTTGGAGAACGTTTGGTGATGAGGCAATGGTTGGGAATTTTAATAGGATTCATTGGGGCAACTGCGCTAACTGTTTATGGTTCGGGGTCGCCGGAAGCCAGGATAGGTGATTGGTTCCTTCTTGGAAATTCGTTGAGTTATGCCGTTTACCTGATTTTAGTAAAACCCCTTATGGCTAAATACCCTCCGATTCAAGTAATCACTTGGGTTTTTACGTTCGGCAGCATTTTTCTGCTCATGTACCCGCCATTGTTTTTCGACTTGGCCGAAACATCCTTTAATGGCATTCCAACGGATGCCTGGTTGAAAATTATTTTTGTAGTGGTTGCCGTTACTTTTATAACCTACTTATTAACGGTTGTTGGGCTCAAATACGTCAGCTCCACCATTGCATCGGTATTTATTTATGTGCAGCCCATTTTTGTAGTGGGCTTTACGTTTCTTTTTGCTGCCATCGGTTGGTCGGAGGATTATACCCGTTCCATCAATAACACATCACTGGGCCTGATGTTGTTGGTTTTTCTAGGAGTGTACTTAACTACAAGAGCTCAAAAAAGGTGAAACTATGAAATTTTTAACACTACTTATTATCTTCTCTCTTTCCGTTTTTGCCTTTTCTCAAAAATCCGTGCTGGATCACAACGCCTATTTTCGTTGGAATAAACTTGAGAAAGTAAAATTATCCAACCAAGGTTCTTGGCTAACTTTTGAAGTTCAACCCTTGCGTGGCGACGGGTATTTGCATTGGATCAATACCTCTTCGGGAAACAGAGATTCTATGTTTGCGGCAAAAGACCTTCAGATGACTGAATCCGGATCTTTAATGGCTTGGCGACGCACTGCGGGTTTTGATACCTTAAGAACCTGTGAGCTGAATAAATTGGATAAAAAGAAGTGGCCAAAAGATACGATGGTGGTCTATTATTCCATCAAGGATACGCTTAGGAAAGAACCACAGGTTAAACGATTTCAAGTGGCGGAATCTGCCGATTATTTGGCATTTCTAAAAGAACAGAACGATAAACCACAAGCCCCAATAGTGAATGCCCCCAAGAAATGCTGGTTTCACAAGAAAGAAAAACCAACGGAGCAAGTCCAAGAAATCAAATCAGACGGGACCACCTTGGTTTTGGAAAACTGGGACTATCGCTTATTTCGGGTGAATAATACAACCGATTTCTTGTTGTCAAGGCAAGGGAACTTGGCATACATTACCCAAGAAAAGGGCAAACGCGATACCTCAAAACTGTGGGTTGTTACCCCAGATGCCCTTTTACCCATTCAGGTCGGGAAGAAGCATTTCAGCATCAAAAACCTTCTGTGGAATAAAGAAGGAAACCTGCTAGCATTTCTCTATTCTTCCGATACGAACAAAGTCAAGCAGTATGAGTTGGGCGTTTACTCATTAAGCAACGATTCGTTGATCGCCTTCGGGGATTCAAGCACCACAAAATCCTTCGGCTTTAAGGGAATCAATGATAAGGTGCAACCAGCATTTTTTGATTATTTACCGTACATGAAATTTACCCTAAGTGATCGGATAGTTTATCAAAAAGATACCCTGTTGGATTCTGAAAAAGTCCGCTTAGACCTATGGTCTCCAGGCGATCTTACCCTACAACCTCAGCAATTACTCGAAATCAAGGACGGCGATAGATCAGGTAACATTGTTGCCATGGATTTGCGTTATTTTACTGTTAGCACGTGGTGCCCAGATTCCTTGCGAGGTGCTTTCAACGTGCATCGACAAAGCCATTTTACCTTGGTTTTCGATGATCGCCCTTACGCCATTCAAGCACAATGGAAAAATCCCAGCCTGAGCGATGTGTATCGCTTGGATCTTTTCACGGGAGAACGATTACTGCTTAAAAAGGCATTGGCTTATGATGGATATTTGTCCAATGATGGGAATTCCTTTACGTATTTTGACCCTTCCAAGAAGAACCATTACCTCCTCGTAATCGACCAAAACATGAAAGAACAATGCATGAGCTGTTCGGTGAAAGAACCTTGGGAAGAAGACCTCAACGGACAACCTATGGATCCTGGTCCTGCCGCAACCTATGGGTTCAATAAGGAGGGAAGTCGCTATTATTATGGGTCCAGAGATAACATTTATGAGTTTGATCTTAGTACAAGACAAAATCTCTGTTTGACTTGCAACAATGAGAAAAATAATGATTGGGAATGGGTAAAATGGAATCCCGATTCAACCAATGTCTCATGGAACAACGGCTATTTTCAATCAAGAAACCGTGCTACAAAAAGAACGACTCTTTGGAAGGCCAGTCCTTCATTTTTACTTGAAATGGTGGATAGGGGTGATTTCAAAGTACTGTCTTTTACCAAAGCAAAAGATACCTCCATATATGTATTGCGCAGAATGCGGGTAGATCAATTTCCGGATATCGAGGTTGGTGGAAATGTTAGCGCATTCAAAAGGATTTCATGGGCTAACCCACAGCAGTCAGAATACCTCTGGCCAACCGCCGAACTAATCCGTTGGAAAAGCTATCAAGGAGTTGAACTAGAAGGAGTTGTTTATAAGCCAGAGAACTATGATCCGGCTAAAAAATATCCGCTATTGGTCTATTACTATGAACTCAATGGGGATAATTTACACAACTATCGAAGTCCTGCCCCCACGGCAAGCACCATTAATCCCACAGAATATGCATCGGCTGGATACCTGGTTTTCATTCCCGATATCCGATATAAACCAGGGTATCCAGCCAAGGGAGCCTATGATTGCATTATGAGTGGAACCGACTACCTCCTTAAACATTATTCGATCGATTCTACCCGCATGGGCCTTCAAGGTCAAAGCTGGGGAGGCTATCAAACGGCCCAACTCATCACGATGACGAACCGATATAAGGCCGCTATGGCAGGAGCTCCTGTGAGCAATATGTTCTCCGCTTATGGAGGCATTCGTTGGGGGAGCGGGCTCAACCGTCAGTTTCAATACGAATCCACCCAAAGCCGAATTGGGGCTACCATCTGGGAACGTCCTGATTTGTACATCGAAAATTCTCCGCTGTTTCACCTGCCAAAAGTAAATACTCCCTTGCTGGTTATGGCAAATGACAAAGACGGGGCCGTGCCTTGGTATCAAGGAATTGAACTGTATACAGGCCTAAGACGATTGGGAAAACCTTGCTGGATGCTAAACTACAATGACGATGACCACAACCTGACCAAGCTTCCCAATAAAATGGATTTAAGCATTAGAATGCGGCAATTTTTCGATTTTTACCTCAACAACGGTCTTGAACCCCAGTGGATGAAGGAAGGAATTGACGCCAGAGAAAAAGGAAAAACCTTCAAGTATTAATCCCAGAATCACTAAATTCATCCCCATGGAATTCTTAGAAAATTATATTGACGGAACCTACCAAGCTCCTTCAAGCGGTTTATATTTGGACAACGTCAATCCCTCAACGGGTCAGGTTTACGCAAAAATTCCGCTTTCGGGAGAGAAAGATTTAGCCCAAGCGGTGGATGCCGCAGAACGGGCCTTCCCCCTTTGGTCCAACTTGTCCGCAAATGAGCGAAGCGCTGTATTGCTGCGACTCGCCGCTGGTATAGAAGCGCGCATGGGAGAATTCGTTCAAGCGGAATCAAGGGACAACGGGAAACCCGAGAAATTAGCGGCGCACGTGGATATTCCAAGAGCAGTTTCCAATTTTCATTTTTTCGCAACAGCCATCGAGCATTTTGCTTCGGAATCGCATTACATGGAAAAGGTTGGGATTAATTTCACAACCCGCCGACCAATAGGCATTGTTGGCTGTATTTCACCGTGGAATTTACCCCTGTACCTCTTTTCATGGAAAATTGCTCCAGCCCTGGCCGCAGGAAATTGTGTGATTGCAAAACCCAGTGAGATTACGCCATACACGGCTTCGTTGCTCGGAAAAATTGCCAATGAAGCAGGCTTGCCTCCGGGAGTGTTGAACATTCTTCACGGTACTGGTCCGGAAATCGGCAACGCCATCGTGGCGCATCCGAAAATCAAGGCCATTTCTTTTACCGGGGGAACAGCAACAGGTCAACATATCGCACGAGTCGCGGCACCCATGTTTAAAAAATTGAGTTTGGAGCTCGGAGGTAAAAACCCAACGGTAATTTTCCCCGACGTAGATATCGAAGCTACGGTCAAAGAGGTCTTTCGTTCTTCGTTTTCTAACCAGGGCCAAATCTGCCTTTGCGGTTCGAGAATTTTTATCCATGATAGCATTTATGAAGCTTTTAGAAATGCTTTCGTGGAATGGGTAGCTTCCGCAAAGGTCAGTTTTCCCTCTGACCCTAACGCGCAAATTGGAGCGGTGGTTTCTCAAGGGCACATGGAAAAAATTTTAAACTACATTGAATTGGCCAAGGAAGAAGGTGGAGTCATTTTAACCGGTGGTCAACGAATAACACTGGACGCTCCTTATCAAGAAGGGTTTTACATTTCCCCTACGGTCATTGAGGGTTTACCCAACGATTGCCGCACCAACCAAGAAGAGATTTTTGGGCCAGTGGTTAGTCTTATGCCTTTTAAAGACGAAGCCGAGGTACTGAGCTTAGCCAATGGCACCAAATACGGTTTGGCAGCTTCGGTTTGGACCCAAGATTTGAACAGAGCTCACCGCATGGCGGATCGGCTGGAAATGGGCATTGTATGGGTTAATTCGTGGTTGGTTCGCGACCTCAGAACGCCCTTTGGTGGAATGAAGGATTCTGGGGTAGGTCGTGAAGGCGGATGGGAGGCTCTTCGGTTTTTTACGGAACCCAAAAACATTTTCATCAAGTATGAATAAGATTACGGCAGTATTTTTTTTAGGAACAGTTCTTAACCTGTACGCACAGTTACCTCATGGATTTTCATGGAGCAGCAACGGAAAGAAAGCCGTTTGCAAAGGGTTTGAAACGGAAGTGAGAAGTTCGGGTATGAACCTATGCTTTGAAACCAACGTTTTGATTATTCGTGATGCCAACCAGCGCTTTCAACAGCTTACATCCGTGCCTACAGGCCTAATTCCGCATGATTTTATCCCCAACCTTTACACATATCAATCCCAAGCAAAATCCTTGGAGGAATTAGTGCATGAGAAAGAGCTATGGGAAAGCAGCTTCCAAGTTGAAGTGTTCTACAATCAGGTATTTACCCTGAACGCCGCCACGAATGACCCCAATTATAACCGACAATGGGCTATTGAAAATACGGGAGGACCGCTCCACTACAATGGAACGAGCGGAGCAGACATGGAGGTGGTACCTGCTTGGAACCTATCGAAAGGGCAAGGGGTGAAGGTTGCGGTTTTGGACAGCGGAGTGGATACCCTCCATACCGATTTGATGCCCAATTTATTGCCCGGGTACGACGCATACCAGGACAGTGTTTCTAATACTTACGGATACCCAACGCCGAACTACAGCTCGGACGGTCACGGAACAGCTTGTGCAGGCATCGTGGCTGCAGTTCAAGACAATTCGATTGGCACTTCGGGCATTGCGCCAGAGGCACAAATAATTCCCGTAAGGATATTTTATTACCTTCAGTACGCAGGGAACATTGGGGTACAGCCCTTCACCAGTACGCTTGGTCTATTAAACGGTGCGGCTTATGCCTGGCGCATTGCGGACTGCGACATCATGAGCACCTCTGCTGGGCTAAGTGAATTGTTCATTCAAGCCTTACAAATTAACACGCAATTGATTGATGATGAAATCGATAGTGCTTATCAATTAGGTAGAAATGGCCTCGGGGTTGCCATGTTTTTTTCAGCGGGAAATGACGACATCAACGACGTACTTTGGCCAGCGAAACTCCCCACGACGATGGCAGTGGGAGCCAGCGACATGTGCGACCAACGAAAAAAACCGGGAGATTGCTCGGGAGAGAATTGGGGCAGCACTTTTGGGGATTTTCTGGATTTTATGGCTCCAGGGGTTAAAATTGCAACGTCCGACATGACAGGTGCCAATGGATATGCTAACAACGGAATTACTTTAACCTTTAACGGAACCAGTGCAGCTTGTCCGAATGCAGCAGGAGTAGGTGCTTTGGTGTTGTCGGCTAATCCTAATTTAACGGCAGAACAAGTTCGTCACATCCTATCTTGGACAGCGGAAAAGGTAACATACAACTACGACAGCATTGCCGCGCTGGGTACGTGGGATTTGCAGGCAGGATATGGGCGCATCAATGCACATTTGGCGGTTGCATTGGCCATAAACACGACCAACGTTGCTCAAAATATCGAGGAACATCCTATCGCTATCATGGCGAATCCTTCGGGTTCTATTCAACTTACAAATCAGAGTTCAGAACCGCAATTTGTCGAGCTTATGAGTACCTGGGGTCAACGTTATTGTATAAGGGTGGAACCCCATGCCGTGTATCAACAAACTACGGCACCGGGGGTGTATTTCATGAGGTGCGGAGGGCAAAAGTCCAAACTAGTCGTGATTTAATCCTCCACAGCAATTACGGCTTTAATTTCCGGAACCGCTTTTCGGATAGTTTCTTCGATGCCACCCCGAAGGGTTGATTGTTTCATGGAACAATCACGGCAGGAACCGGTAAGCCTAACTCTAACCACTTGGTTTTTAGTTACTTCTACCAATTCTACATCTCCGCCGTCGTCGTTTAAAAAGGGACGAATCAATGCAATGGCTGAAAGAACTTTAGAAGTTAGGTCTTCCATGGTTTGTTTAAGATTTTAATTGTTGCATTCGCCGAACAAAATTATGAACTAATTCGTCAAATGCCAAGCCAATAATTGACCCCTTTTGAAGAACAGCTGGACGCCCAACATCTCCGGCCTCTCGGATGCTTTGAACCAAAGGAACGGCTCCTAAGAACTCGATTCCCATTCCGTTGGCGAGATTTTTTGCACCGTCTCGTCCGAAAATGTAATATTTATTATTCGGCAATTCTTCTGGAGTAAACCAAGCCATGTTTTCAACAATCCCCACGATGGGTACATTGAGGCCGTCGACCCTGAACATGTTGATTCCTCTTCGAGCATCGGCTAAGGCAACTTCCTGAGGAGTACTGATGATGACAACACCGTCCAATGGAAGCGTTTGTAGTAGGGATAAATGAATATCCCCGGTGCCAGGAGGTAAATCGATGAGTAAATAATCCAATTCACCCCAATGCCCTTCGGTAATCATTTGAGTTAGTGCTTTTGAAGCCATGGGTCCGCGCCATACAACCGCATTCTCTTGGTCCGTAAAAAATCCAATGGACAACAATTTTACCTGGTGGTTTTCCACCGGTTCAATCAACGACTTTCCGTTTACCTCCACCATGCTTGGACGCTCTCCTACCACATCAAACATGGTGGGCATGCTCGGCCCATAAATATCCGCATCGATGAGCCCAACCTTATACCCAGCTTGGGCTAAGCCCACGGCTAAATTCGCGGTAAGGGTAGATTTTCCAACCCCGCCTTTTCCAGAAGCAATGGCGACGACGTTTTTTACTTCTGGCAAGACCGACCGACGGCCTTTTCGCTCAACACCGCTCACAGCTGATACTTTAATCGACAATTCGATGTTGGACCCTAGTTCTTTTTCCAACCGAAACCGCACGGCCTCTTCCATGCGTTTTCGGGCATGAAGCGCAGGATTTAAACTATTAATTTGCAGATCGATTTTATGGTCCTCAATGTGTAAATCACCGATAAGATTAGCACTGACAAGGTCTTGTTTGGTTTCTGGGTCTGGAATGACGGAAAGCAACTCTAAAATCCGTTCTCGAGTTATTTGGTTGGACACGGTTTGAAAGATTTAATGGAAGTGAACATTAATTTGGTCGTTTCAATAGGATCTCCTTCCGGTCGATTGGTGATTTCATAAAAGACCCCGTTGATAGGTATTAAGGCATAAACATGGAAGGAGAGGTGTTCGTAATTTTCGGTGTTATTGGTTTGTGATAATTCTTTACTGTACATTAACATTTGATCGTTCTCTTCAATAATCGCACATTTAAATACCTGGTTATTTAATAGCTGCGTTTTAAATTCTTTTAATCTGCCTTTATTTTCTCCCCAGTCTTCAAGGTATAGCTCGAAATTAGGTCCCGCTGAAATTTTCCATTTAAAATCCTCTTCGTGTTCAATTTTGGTTTTAAAGGAGGCGCCTATTCCTGCCGTTTCATCAGGAATGTGTATGGTTGCAGGCAGGTCGTAAGGACTTAAATCAACTTTTAAAAACTGATACAAGTCGTCTGAAGGTGCTTTGGATTCGCTTTCGTTATTTGTACAAGCTTGGATAAAACTGCATAAATAAGCAACAAAGAAAATACGGAAGGTATTATACATGGTTGAACGAAGATATATACTTTTGATGAAAACAAAAGGATGAATCGAAAGTTGGCTGCTGCCTCATTTTTTTTACTGGCATTTTCTGTTTGTTTAGGAGCCTTTGGGGCCCATGCCTTGAAGGATTTAGGGGATGTGAGCGCCCAACAAACCTTTGAAACAGGCGTCCGCTATCAGTTTTATGGGTCTTTTGTATTAATCATTATGGCATTTCGCAAGGAGTTCAATGCCCTCAATTTAAGGCGATGGATTCGTGTTTTTGGTATTGGATTGACCTTGTTTTGCGGCTCTATATATGGATTGGTTTTAGGAAATATTCTTGATTTTAGCGCAAAACTTTTTGGTCCTATCACGCCTATCGGAGGTACACTAATGATCCTTTCATTGATAATGATTGGTATACAGTTGCTAAGAAATCCTACACAAGAATAGGCGATTTGAGGCTAATTTGGTACTTTTGCCAAAGAGACAAATCCTTTCCTTAACATGGATAAAATTTCATACATAGCGAATGCAGAACCTGCAGCCATCGAAAACTTGTATAAAGCATACAAAGCAGATCCCGAATCGGTAGATTTGAGCTGGAAAAAGTTCTTCGAAGGATTCGAATTCGCACAGACAAACTACTCGGGGCCTACAGAATTCCCTGAGGAATTACAGAAGGAGTTTTGCGTTATTAATTTGATCAATGCTTACCGTCAAAGAGGGCATCTTTTTACCAAAACCAATCCCGTAAGAGATCGAAGGCAATATTCTCCTAACTTGGATATCGAGCATTTTGGATTGAATGCAACGGATTTATCAACAACCTATCAGGCGGGATCAGAAATTGGTATTGGTCCAGCAACTTTGCAGGCCATCATCGACCACTTACAAGCTACGTATTGCCAATCCATTGGTATAGAGCATGTCTACATGCGCGATCCGGACAGAATAGCCTGGATACGTCAAAACATAGAATTGGTTAACCGTCCAAAATTGGATGCTGAGCGTAAACGAATCATTTATAAAAAGTTATGTCAAGCAGCTACGTTTGAAGCATTCTTAGCAAAGAAATTTGTCGGTCAGAAACGTTTTTCTGTTGAGGGCGGCGAAGCGTTAATACCCGCACTGGATGCGCTCGTTAACAAAGGGGCTGATTTGGGAATCGAGTATTTTGTGATGGGAATGGCGCATCGCGGGAGGCTAAATACCCTAGCAAATATTTTCAATAAAAACCCACGAGATATTTTTTCCGAATTTGAGGGGAAAGAATTTGATTTTGAGACGACTTTTGATGGAGATGTTAAGTATCATCAGGGTTTCACGTCACATATTAGCCTTGCAAATGGTAAAGAAATTGGTTTAACCCTTGCTCCAAATCCCTCCCATCTTGAGGCAGTTAATACCGTAGTTGAAGGTATAGCGCGCGCCAAAATAGACCATGTTCTCCATTCAGAAGCCAAAATTTGCCCTGTATTAATCCATGGGGATGCGGCGATTGCTGGCCAAGGAATAGTGTATGAAACCATTCAAATGGCTCAGCTGGACGGTTATCGAGTTGGAGGAACAGTGCACATCGTAGTCAATAACCAAGTTGGATTTACCACGAATTATGTGGACGGACGTTCCTCTACGTATTGTACCGATGTTGCGAAAACAACCCTTTCTCCTGTTTTTCATGTCAACGGAGACGATGTGGAAGCGGTAGTTCAATCCATAGAAATTGCCATAGCATACCGTCAAGAATTCAAACGAGATGTGTTCATTGATCTTTTATGTTATCGAAAATATGGTCACAATGAAGGGGATGAGCCTAAATTCACCCAACCCAAGCTTTACGATATTATATTAAAGCATCCGAATCCAAGAGTTATCTACCAGCGCCAATTGGAGTCTGAAGGTGTTTTAACGAAGGAGCAAGCCGAACTATTGGAGGGTGAATATTTAGAACATCTTGAACGTGAATATGACGTTGCTCAAAAAAATGAAAAGGCCCAAGTGTTTGATTTTTTAAGCGCAACATGGACCAATTACCGTCATGCTACCAACAACGATTTTAAAGTTTCCCCGCCAACCGGTGTGAATAAACAACTCCTTTTGGATCTTGGAAAAAAATTGTCAACGCTCCCTGAAAACAAGAAGTATTTTCGTAAAATCTCGAAAATTTACGAGGATCGCTTATCAGCCATTGTGAACGATAAATTGGATTGGGGTTCTGCCGAAATGTTGGCCTATGCGACGCTTTTAAACGAAGGGCACGGTGTTCGCATTTCTGGTCAAGACGTTGAGCGCGGTACTTTTTCGCACCGCCATGCAGTCGTCATTACCGAAGATACCGAGGAAGAAATATTAACCCTGAATAATTTAAACGAACAACAAGCCAAATTCTATGCCTATAACTCGTTGTTATCAGAATACGGCGTTTTGGGTTTCGAATACGGATATTCTCTCGCTTACCCCAACGGTTTAACCATTTGGGAGGCGCAATTTGGCGACTTCTTTAACGGGGCTCAAATCATGGTGGACCAATTTATTTCGGCAGGTGAAGATAAGTGGGCTACCCAATCTGGGCTCGTGATGTTATTGCCTCATGGTTATGAAGGACAAGGCGCAGAACATTCCAGTGGACGTTTGGAGCGTTTTCTTCAGCAATCGGCTGATTTGAATATGCAAATCGTTAATACTTCAACGCCCGCTAATCACTTTCACGTGCTTAGGCGTCAATTGAAAAGGGATTTTCGGAAGCCACTAGTGGTTTTTTCGCCTAAAATGTTGCTTCGATATCCAGCGGCAACCTCAAGGTTGGATGAATTAGCTGTTGGCTCTTTTCAAGAAGTATTGGATGACCCAGACGCTATAGTTCAAAAGGTGGACGCCTTGGTTCTCTGTTCTGGAAAATTCTATTATGAAATGAAAGTCAAAGCATCGGACTTGGGGGTCGATAACATGGCTTTTGTGCGGGTAGAACAGCTTTACCCACTTCCAGAGGCGCAAATACAAGCCATCATTCATAAATATAATCCGAAACATATTATTTGGGCTCAAGAAGAGCCTGCTAATATGGGAGCTTGGACCTATATGGCGATGAGCCTGCGCAGTTTGAATTTAATTGGCATCCATCGAAGTGCTAGTGCAGCTGCTGCTGAAGGTTCAAAAAAATTGCATGAAAAACGATTGGCAAAGTTGTACGAGGACCTATTCCGATACGCTAAAATAACTCAAGAAAAATAAGATTATGGCAACAATTGAAATGAAAGTGCCTTCTCCAGGGGAATCAATTTCCGAGGTGGAAATTGCTCAATGGCTCGTTGCTGATGGAGATTACGTCGAAAAAGATCAGGCGATTGCTGAAGTGGATTCCGACAAAGCAACCCTTGAACTTCCCGCCGAGCAAAGCGGTATTATTACCTTAAAAGCCGAAGCCGGCGACACAGTAAAGGTAGGTCAAGTAGTCTGTTTAATTGATACCAGCGCCGCAAAGCCTGAAGGTGCTCCAAAGGTTGAAGCCGCAAAAGTAGAGGCCACACCTGAGCCACAAAAGACCCCTACACCGGTACCTAATCCGAACCCAGTAACGTCTTATGCTGCAGGAACGCCTTCGCCCGCGGCGGCAAAGTTAATGACTGAAAATAACCTATCGTCCCAACATATTTCACCTTCGGGTAAAGATGGAAGAATTACGAAAAACGACGTCATGAAAGCCTTGGCTTCCGGTTTCGATGGAAGTGCAGCGAGTGGATGGGGTGGAACCCGGGAGATCCGTCGTGAAAAAATGTCCATGCTGCGAAGAAAAATTGCCGAGCGTCTAGTTTCCGTGAAAAACGAAACCGCGATGCTGACGACTTTCAATGAGATTGATATGAAGCCGGTTATGGATCTTCGTGCAAAATATAAAGACGCTTTTGCCAAACATCACGAAGTGAATCTTGGCTTTATGTCGGTTTTTACGAAAGCAGTTACGGAAGCCTTGAAATTGTTCCCTGCCGTGAACGGTCAAATCGATGGTCATGAAATCGTATTTCACGACTATGCCGATGTGGGAATAGCTGTTTCGTCCCCCAAGGGATTGATGGTGCCTGTTTTAAGAAATGCAGAGCAGATGTCGCTTGCAGACATTGAACGAGAGATAAAACGACTTGCAGTGAAAGCGCGCGATGGAAAAATCACTCCAGAAGACATGACAGGAGGGACTTTTACCATCACCAATGGAGGTGTTTTTGGATCCATGCTTTCCACACCGATCATCAACCCACCTCAATCGGCAATTTTAGGCATGCATAACATCGTTGAGCGACCTGTTGCTGTTAAAGGACAGGTAGAAATTCGTCCAATTATGTATGTGGCTTTGTCCTATGATCACCGTATCATTGACGGGAAGGAATCTGTAGGGTTCTTGGTGAAAGTAAAGGAAATGATTGAAAACCCAGAACGCATGTTATTTGGGGCGAAAGATCCAGCTGAAATATTGTTGGGTTTATAATTTAAACGAACGAATGGCTAAAATAAGAAAGCAAGATGCGTTGGATTATCACGCATCAGGGAGACCCGGAAAAATTGAGGTCGTACCGACCAAGCCCTATTCCTCGCAACGTGATTTATCACTCGCTTATTCACCGGGCGTAGCTGAACCATGCCTAAAAATTGCGGAAAACAAAGACGATGTATACAAGTATACCAGTAAGTCAAACCTTGTTGCCGTCATTTCCAACGGAACAGCTGTTTTGGGTCTTGGAGATATCGGCCCTGAAGCCTCGAAACCCGTCATGGAAGGTAAAGGCTTGTTGTTTAAAATCTTTGCTGATATTGATGTTTTCGATATTGAAATCGATGCAAAAGATCCAGAACTTTTTATTCAAACGGTAAAAGCGATTGCTCCTACCTTTGGTGGAATAAATTTGGAGGACATCAAGGCTCCAGAGGCTTTCGAAATTGAACGACGCCTGAAGGAGGAATTGGACATCCCCGTAATGCACGACGATCAACATGGAACCGCTATTATCTCATCTGCCGCGTTATTAAACGCCTTGGAGCTCGCTCGAAAAAAGATTGATCGAGTAAAAGTCGTGATTTCTGGAGCAGGTGCATCGGCATTGTCTTGTGCCAAACTGTATGTTGCTTTGGGAGTTAAGGTATCGAATATTTTCATGTACGATTCCAAAGGACTAATTGGTGCGTTTAGAGACGACCTTGACGAAATGAAATCGTTTTTTGGGGTACACACTAAGGACGTTTCTTTTGATCAGGCTTTTAAAGGAGCAGATGTTTTTTTAGGCCTATCAAGAGGGGGGTTAGTTAATAAGGAAATGATTAAGAAAATGGCAAAAGATCCCATTGTTTTTGCCCTTGCAAATCCTGATCCAGAAATTTCTTACAAGGATGCAACCTCCGTACGAAAAGATATAATTATGGCAACAGGTCGTTCGGATCATCCCAATCAGGTGAATAATGTCCTTGGTTTTCCATTTATTTTCCGAGGGGCTTTAGATGTAAGAGCTACGAGCATTAATGAGGCCATGAAATTAGCAGCAGTGAAGGCCATCGCCACCTTGGCAAAAGAACCCATACCGGATGAAGTAATTCAAGCTTATGGCGAAAAGAACATTTCTTTTGGTAGGGACCAAATTATACCTAAACCGCTGGACCCTCGTTTGATTTATTCAGTAGCGCCTGCCGTAGCGCGCGCAGCCATGGAATCGGGTGTTGCAAAACATCCTATCAAGGATTGGCAAAGGTATGATGCAGAATTGAAGGCACGTCTTGGATTGGATAATGAGTTGTTAAGGAACATCACCTCAAAAGCTCAAAGCAATCCGAAGAAAGTGGTATTTGCTGAAGCAGATAACATTAAAATATTAAAAGCAGCTCAGGTTGCTTACGATGAAGGAGTCGCCTTCCCGATATTGTTGGGAGAACGCAAAATCATTCAGCAGTTAATGGAGGAATACGGTGTTGAATTACCCGATGCAACTATTTTGGATCCAAAATCGGAAGAAGAGGATGAACGAAGAACGGCCTTCGGTAAAGAGTTTTTTCAGCGTCGAAAAAGAAAAGGATTAACGGAATTCGAAGCCATTAAACTCATGCGTGAACGCAATCACTTCGGCGCTATGATGGTGGATATGGGCTTTGCAGACGCTATGATTACTGGGTTAACACGCTCCTACAGATCTTCGGTACGTCCTTTATTCCAAATCATCGGAATGGATGCCAATGTTAAAACTGCCGCCGGCATGTACATTCTCAATACGAAAAGAGGTCCTCTTTTTCTTGCGGATACCACGGTCAATCTCAATCCAAGTGCAGAACAAATTGCTGAAATTACGGTCAACGTCGCAAAAACGATTCAAAATCTAAAAGTGAAACCCGTAATTGCGATGTTAAGTTATTCCAATTTTGGCTCGTCGCCAGGGCCGGATTCTGAGAAAATGACAGAAGCGGTAAAACTGTTGCATTCGAATCACCCAAATTTGGTCGTGGACGGTGAAATTCAAGCGAACTTCGCCCTGAATTCGGAAATGTTGCTAGATAAGTTTCCTTTTTCCAATTTGGCAAATAAAGAGGTGAATACCCTAATATTCCCCAACCTTTCCGCGGGAAACATTGCGTATAAGTTGATCCAACAAATGACCGACAGTGATTCCATAGGCCCTATTCTTATAGGATTAAGAAAGTCGATTCATGTGGTTCAATTAGGCGCTTCGGTTAGGGAGATTATTAACATGGTGAAAGTAGCCGTCATTGACGCACAAAATAAATAAGGATGATTGCTCAATTGAACGGAAGATTTATTGAAAAAAATCCAACGCTTTTAGTGGTTGACTGTGCCGGGGTCGGTTACGAGGTCAAAATTTCTTTAAACACCTTTACTTCCTTGGGGGATAAAGACTCCGCGGTGGTGTTTACTCGATTAATTGTTCGGGAAGACGCCCATATTTTGTACGGATTTCATTCGAAAGAAGAACGCGAAATGTTTAACCACTTGATCAGTGTTTCAGGAATTGGACCCAATACAGCAATCATTATGCTTTCCTCCATGTTACCAGAAGATATTGCACAAGCAATCCAAACGGAGGATGTAATGACCATTCAAAAAATCAAAGGTATTGGTGCAAAGACGGCTCAACGAGTTATTTTGGACCTAAAAGGAAAAGTATTAAAGTTATCCGAACAAGCTCAAAATATTTTTAGCTCAAACAATACAAATCGATTTGATGCGTTAACGGCACTGCTTTCTTTAGGGTTTGATAAAAAGGCTGCAGAAAAAGCACTGGAACGCATCGATACCGGAGCCGAACCTGTGGAACATTTAATTAAGGAAGCGTTAAAAATTTTATAGTGAATTGGAATAAACGGCATACACGGTTTATCGGGTTTGTTTTGGGTCTTTTTTGGACCCTTGCGCCGTTTACGGCTCTTAGTCAAGGTCTTCCTTTTCCGATAAATCCTTCTTGGAATAGCTTTAACAATAATTCACAATCTTTTGACCTAGGAGATCCAACTAACATGCAACAAACCATTGAATACGATCCTGAAACAGGCAGGTATGTATTCAAGCAATCGTTGGGGCAGGGCTTAATGTTTAGGAATCCAACGGCCATGACCCTTGAGGATTATTTGAATTATAAAAACAAGCAGTTCGAAGGGCAAAACTGGGAGCAACAGATCGAAGAAGAATCCGTTGTGGGACGTTCATTCGAATTACCTATAAAGGTTGGAGGCAAGGTATTTGAAAGCATTTTCGGCTCTGGAGAGATCGTTATCAGACCCCAAGGAAATGTAGAAGTACAATTAGGGGTGAATCATTCCAGGTACGACAACCCTATTTTGCCCTTGCGTCAGCGAAGAATCACCCGTTTTGATTTTCAACAGAACATCAACATGGATATTGTAGGTCAAATTGGTACTCGGTTGAAAATTGGCGCTAAATATAATACCCAAGCAGCTTTTGATTTTGAGAATATTTCGAAGCTCGAACACACCGGCGACGAAGATCAAATCATTCAAAAAGTGGCTTTGGGAATGGTAAATTTAGACCTTCCGACCTCCTTGATTCAAGGATCTCAAACTTTGTTTGGCGTTAAAACTCAACTCAAATTTGGTCGTTCTACGTTTGACCTCATTATGGCACAATCCAAAGGGAAACGCCAAGAAATCAATATCACAGGAAAATCCCAGGTGCAGAAATTTGAATTAACTGCCGATAATTACGAGGCGAATAGGCATTACTTCTTGAACATGTTCTACCACGACGATTACGATTCGGCAATGGCAAGTTTACCAAACGTCAATGCGACAAGGTACATTACGCGAATCGAAGTATGGGTCACCAACCGATCTAACATCACGGAGAACACCAGAAACATTTTGGCATTTTCAGATTTAGGGGAAGGCAAACAAGTCAACTGTCAAGGAAATCCTGGAGGTTACACCACAGGGGTAGAGCCGGACAACGAGGCCAATAATCTCTATCAATGGGCTTCGAATCAGCCCCTTATTCGGAATTTTTTAACCGCGGTTCCTGCCTTAAATAACCAAGTAACCGCTCCAGGGCCTTTCCAACAAGCCATAGATTATGAAAAAGTGGAGAATGCTCGAAAACTCACCGAGCAAGAATTTTCCTACAACGCGCTGCTTGGATATATATCCCTAAATAATCCATTGAACAACGATGAGGTTCTTGGGGTAGCTTATGAATACACCTATCGAGGCCAAACCTACCAGGTAGGAGAGTTTTCCACCGATGGCTCCTCAGGTCAAGAAGCACTGATCCTAAAATTACTTAAACCAACCATTACCAGTCCGAAAAATAAAATTTGGGACTTGATGATGAAAAACGTTTATTCCATCGGAGCCTACCAAGTAGATCAACAAGGCTTCAAAGTGGATATTTATTACAATAATCCAGCAACAAGTGTTCCTCTTCCCGTTTTCCCAATGGCGGGACTTGACGATAAACAGTTAGTTACCCTTTTGGAAATGGACCGGCTAAATCAAAACAATCAGCCATTTTCGGATGGAGTTTTTGATTATGTGCCGTTCACCGTTACGGGATCTAAAATAGAAAACGGTGGGACCATCAATCGAAAGAACGGTAGAATCTTTTTCTCCACAGTAGAACCCTTTGGTAAAACCCTCGCGAAAAAGCTACAATCGATTGGTATTGCACAAAACGTCATTAATTCCATTGCCTTTACGGAATTGTACGATTCCACTAAAACTGCAGCTCAACAGATTCCTTCTAAAAACCGATTTATTTTTAAAGGGGAGTACCAATCTTCCATCAGCTCCGACATTCCTTTAAATGCACTAAACGTACCACAAGGTGCGGTAACCGTTACGGCAGGAGGGATTAAACTTACTGAAGGAACCGATTACACGGTAGATTACAATTTAGGTAGGGTTAAAATTTTAAATACGGGAATTTTAGAGTCCAATACGCCCATTAAAATTTCTATCGAGAGCAATTCGGTATTTGGATTCCAAGCGAGATCTTTGATGGGGGGACATTATCAATACCGTTTGAGCGATAAGATGAAGTTCGGAGCTACATGGGTTCGAATGACCGAACGACCGGTTACTCAAAAAGTGGATTTTGGTAGTGAACCGTTTAAAAACAATGTACTTGGGGTCAACTTTAGCATTCGAACCGATGTTCCCTTTTTAACCCGTTTGGTGGATTTACTTCCTGTTATTTCGACCAATCAAATGTCGACGTTATCGGTTAACGGAGAAGCGGCCTACTTGATTCCTGGTCAACCGAGGGTAATAAATAAAGCAGGAACTTCGTACGTCGACGATTTTGAAGCCAGTCAAAGTACCATAGATTTAAAATCAGCTTCGGCATGGCGCTTGGCTTCCATTCCCCAAGGGCAACCCGATCTATTTCCAGAGGCCTCCTCTCAATCCCTATCTGCTGGTTTTCGACGGGCTAAAATGGCATGGTATACCATTGATCCGGTTTTCTACCAAAGTAACAACCTAACCCCTGATCATATTAAACAGGATGCTTCCATGTTAGCGGATAGCCGGATGCGCTTGGTGAATTTCACGGATATATTTCCCAACCAGCAGTTGCAATACGGTTCGATTCCGAATATCACAGTTTTCGATGTGTGCTATTATCCGAAGGAAAGGGGAATGTATAATTACGATACTACGAATACTGTAGATAGCGTTGGGCATTTTACCAATCCAGAAAATCGATGGGCAGGGATTATGAGAGGTTTGTCAACCAACGATTTTGAATTGGCCAATGTTCAATTCATTCAGTTTTGGATGCTTGATCCTTTCAACGATGATGCGGAAAATCAGAACCCAAATTCATTAATGAACGGGGGTGATCTTTATTTTAACCTCGGAAATGTGTCCGAGGATGTATTGCCGGATTCTCGCAAAGAATATGAAAACGGCATTCCCCCTTTTGGAACCAGCATCACGGACAATGTAGATACCACCCTTTGGGCAAGAGTTTCGAATGAACAAGTAGTGGTGAACGCTTTCGACACGGATCCAGCTTCAAGGTTGAATCAAGATATTGGATTAGATGGCTGGAACAGCTCGGAAGAACAATCTGCTTATCAGTCGTATGCTAATTGGGTTCAAAACAATCCCAATATTGCTCCCAATGCCAAGGCCCGCATGTTGCAAGACCCCTCCAACGATGATTATAATTATTATTTAGACGACAATTTTGACAACCAACAACTCAACATATTAGAGCGGTATAAGCGGTATAACGGTATGGAGGGTAATGCTCCCACAACGAATATGTCGGACACGGCCAATGCGGCTGGGTATCCAACCCAGGCAACCAACATGCCAGATCTTGAAGATATCAATCAGGATAATAATTTATCGGAATCAGAAGCATATTTTCAGTACAAAATGAGCCTCCGTCCTGGAGACATGCAAGTCGGGAAAAATTTTATTACCAACGTGCAGCTATACCAAAACGGAAATAAAACGGAGAAATGGTATCAGGTAAGAATTCCTCTGACTTCCTATGAGAAGAAAATCAACGGGATTCAGGATTTTAGATCCATCCGTTTTATGCGTTTATTCATGAAGAATTTCGATGAGCAAACGCAGCTTCGCTTTGCGAAAATGGAATTTTTAAGAGGTGAATGGAGACCATACCTTCTTGACTTAACACAACCCGGAATCAGTGTGCAGCCGGATCCAAATCTTACTACCTTCAACATTTCTGCGGTAAACGTGGAAGAAAACGATCAGCGAACTCCGGTGAAATATGAAGTTCCTCCTGGAATCGTTCGGGAAATAGACCCGTCCCAAACCTACCAACGTCAAATGAACGAGCAGTCCCTTTTGATGGATGTATGCAATTTACAAGACGGAGATGCACGGTCTGCCTACAAAAATGTTGTATTCGATGTACGAACCTACAAGAAGTTAAAAATGTTTGCGCATGCGGAAGAGGTTAATCCTTTGATTCCTTTTAATGATAAGGACGTGACCTTATTCGTACGCTTAGGTACCGATTTCGTGGATAATTATTACGAGTATGAATTGCCGCTTTATAAAACACAATGGGGCGCAACAGCACCTGAAGATATTTGGCCCGAATTGAACAACATTGAAATTGTTTTTGATGATTTGTTGAATCTGAAAAAGGAACGAAATAAAAAGGTCGAAGATGGCGTTTCTGGTGTGTCCACGATGTTTGAATACAGTAAGGACGATCCAGCCAACATCGACCGGAAGATTCGAGTCAAAGGTTCCCCCAATTTACAAGCTATAAAAACCATAATGATTGGGGTTCGAAACCCGCTTCAATCCGACCCTTCCAATAATTGGCCCGATGACGGTCAACCCAAATGTGTCAACGTTTGGGTCAATGAATTGAGGCTAACAGATTTTGTGAGCGACGGGGGAGGTGCAGCGGTTGGGCAAGCCCAATTACAAGTGGCGGATTTTGCAACGGTCTCCGCCTCTGGTAATTATTCTGGAATCAACTGGGGTTCGGTTGAAAGCCGAGTTCAAGATCGGCAAAGGAATGAGAAGATTGGAGTTGATATGAACACAACGGTTCAATTAGGACAGTTCTTTGGAAAACAAGCTAAAGTTTCCCTTCCTTTCTTTTATGGTTATTCCTGGAACGTTATCAATCCTGAGTACGACCCTTTCAATCCAGATATTAAGTTGGCTGATTACGACTTAGCAACACGCAAAGAACGTGCGCGCCTCGGTCAGGACTTTAACGAAAGACGTTCGTTTAATTTCACCAACGTTCGTAAAGAGGCTAAAGCAGGAGCCAAGCCGGCGTTCTGGAGAATTTCTAACTGGTCTGCGAGTTATTCTTACGCCGAAAATTTAAAACGAGATTTCAACACGAATTACGACAGAACCAGAAATTATACCTCGGCGCTTAATTACAATTATACGTTTACGGGGAAAGCTTTGGAGCCTTTTAAGAAATGGAAACCAGTGCAAAAATCGAAATGGTTAGTTCTGGTGCGTGATTTCAACCTTTTCTTGATGCCAAAGAATTTGACCTTCACCAATGATTTCTTGAGGATGTACAATGAACGACAAGTTCGCAACAATTTAGTGCCGAATTATCAGTTCAACCCTGTTTTTCTTAAAAAGTTTGATTGGAACAGAAATTATAACGTAGGCTACGATATTACAAAAAATCTAAAGGCCTCCTTTGCGGCAACGAACCGCGCAATTTTCGTAGAAGGTAATAACCGAGTTGATCGTAAAAATGATCCGCTCGCCTATCAGGAGTTCAGGGATTCGATTCGATCTCAGTTATCCACTTTTGGAAAAACGATGGAGTACAGCCACAATTACAGCTTAAGTTATGCGGTTCCTTTCGATAAATTCCCTTTAACCGATTGGCTTACTGCGAATATAAAATATAACGGCACCTATAATTGGCAGCGTGCACCACTCGCCCAGACAGAATTTGGAAATACCATTCAAAATAACCGTACCGTAAACCTTACCTCTCAAGCGAATTTCGTAACCCTTTACAATAAAGTTCCATTGTTCAAAAAAGTACTCTCAGATGGAAGGAATAGCCGCGGAGCACTCAATGCTAAGAATAATGAAGGCGGAAATAAAGGCAATAACCAAGGAAATAAAAAAGCCGAGGAGGAGCCACCAAAACCACCAAAACCGGTGGAGGAAATGACGAAAAAAGAACGCAGAAAATGGGCTAAAGTGTTACGAAAGTTCGAGCGTAAAAAGAAAAAAGAAGAAAACGCAAAGAAAAAAGTGAATCCTGTTATAAGCACCGGAGCTCGCCTACTTATGACGGTTCGTAACGTTTCCGGAACCTATTCCATCGATGATGGAACTCAACTACCCGGATCGAATCAAGAGTCGAGCATCTTGGGAATGAATTCCAATAATTTTGGAATGAGCTCCTTTGTATTTGGCAAACAAGGTTATGATATTTGGGGACGTGAAAACGGTTACAGCATTGCCGATTTGTCGGCTTCTAACGGTTGGCTTGTCCAAAATGAAAATTTAAATAAACAATTTTCCACAACCCACAGTACTAAACTCAATTTAAGAGCGACCTTAGAGCCTTTCAAAGATTTGAACATCGAAATGAAGCTTAACCGAAATTTTGGTAGAAACAGCGGTGAATTTTTCCGTTGGAATGAAACAAGCCAGCAGTTTGAAGGACAAAGCCGTTTTGAGTCCGCAACCTTAACCTATTCTACCATTACTTGGGGAACCGCCTTCATGAAAGATAATAAAGACCGTTCTTCGGAAGTATTCAGCCGTTTGTTGGCTAACCGAGAAGCGGTATCCCAATTGGTCGGGGCAGCCAATCCTTACTCTTCATCCCTCCCCTCCGGATATTACGATGGGTATTCTGGAAACCAACAAGAAGTAGTTATTGGAGCCTTTTTAACGGCTTATGGCAATAAGGAAGTCAATGAGAAAAACATCAATCCTATAAAGAACGTTCCATTACCGAATTGGAGTATAACGTATAACGGCTTATCGAAATTTAATTTTGCGAAGAAGGTCGTTAAGTCGTTCGTTTTACGTCATGCTTATA
This sequence comes from Cryomorphaceae bacterium, assembly GCA_027485415.1. Lineage (GTDB taxonomy): Bacteria > Bacteroidota > Bacteroidia > Flavobacteriales_D > Crocinitomicaceae > UBA952. The sequence continues at coordinate 54,884 of JAIXRC010000023.1, forward strand.
ATTCTACGGTCACAGTGAATGGTATGCAGTCAAATATGGGCGCTACCACTGATGCCAATGGAAATCCAACCGCCTTGGATTTAAACAACAATTTCATTGCGCCGCTTCAAGTACAAAATATTACCCTTAGCGAGCAATTCTCTCCATTGATTGGTATGGATGCCACTTGGATGATTTTGGGTCAATCCGTTACTACTAAATTTGAGTATAAAAAAGACCGAATGGCGACACTCTCTTTGAACAATAATCAAGTAACGGAAATTAAGTCGGATGAGATTGTAATCGGGATGCAATCAAAAATTACGAAGGTGAAATTGATCGAACGTATTCCTGCCAACGATTTGAATGCTGGGATTAATTTCTCCTTCCGGGATAATTCAACATTGATCCGTAAGGTGGTAGAGAACACCAACCAGGCAACGGCTGGTCAGACGGTGGTTTCGTTTAAACTGAATATTGATTATAACCTTTCTCAGAATTTAACGGTTTCCTACTATTACGACCAAAACTTGAATACACCGAAAGTTGCAACAAGTTATCCTACAGGTAACATGAGCACAGGGATCAAGTTACGGTTTAACCTAGCGGGGGTGCAGTAATGTTGGTTAGGCCGGCAAAACCCTCCGATACGGTTTCCATTCACAAGCTGATTCACGAATTAGCGAATTATGAACGTGCTCCCGATGCGGTAATCAATACACCTGATTCCCTGGTTGAAGATCTTTTTGTACATCAACGATGCCATGCGTTCGTCGTGGAACATGAGGGTATGATCATAGGCTTCGCGCTGTATTATTTTGGGTATTCTACTTGGAAAGGAAGAACTTTATATTTAGAAGATCTATATGTACAGGAGGATTTTCGTAAAGCAGGGATTGGGCAACAACTCTTCGATCATATAGTGTCGGTAGCCAAGAATGAAAAGGTGAGGCGCATGGATTGGCAGGTGCTCAATTGGAACGAACCCGCGCTAGCATTTTATCGAAAAAATAACGCAATTTTAGACGATGAATGGATTAACGGGCGTTTATTTTTTTAGGATTTTTTGTGCTTTTATTTTAGCACAAAACCTAGCTATTGCGCAGGATTTTTCGGATACCACCCCTCTTAACCAATTACGGGTTTTGGCTTCGCACAACAGCTATAAGCTGGAGCCGAAACCTAAAACGCTTAAATTCCTTTCTCGTTTTTCTAAAAGATTGGGCGAGTCTAATGACCCGAAACAATTACAATATGGCCATCTGCCGATAAGTCAACAATGTTCTGAATACCACATTCGAGGGTTAGAATTGGATGTGTACAATGACCCTAAGGGAGGGAGGTATTTTAAACATCGAATTAATTTTTTCATTCTTGGACAAAGAATCCGTGAGAAAAGCTATCGTCCGTTGAAAGCGCCTGGATTTAAGATCCTGCACATTCCTGATGTGGATTATGAAACGAATTATTTAACCTTAAACGATGCATTAATTGAATTAAACCGCTGGAGCTTGGCAAATCCAAACCACGCTCCAATTTTTCTTAACATTGAGCCTAAAACCTCTTCCTTGGGCGATGAATCAAAGATTTTACGAAGATTGGGGTTTAAAAAAGCCATTCCATACACACAGGAAGACCTCTTGTTGCTCGATGCGGCTTTTAAAGACCACTTATCCACGCTCTATACCCAGCAAGAATTTCAAAAAGGATATCCTTCGTTGCGCGCGAGGGTTGACAGCATTTCTTGGCCCGTATTAGGAGAAGTTCGAGGTCGAATATTTGCCATCATCGATGCAGGAGCCTCTCTAGGATATCCTTCTAATGGCGTTGCCTTTATTTATGGGAATGTTCGAGATTCCAATTGTGTTTTTTTAATCCGTAATGAACCTGCAGAACACCAGGAAGAAATCACAGAATTAACCCGATCGTTCATCGTTCGAACGCGTGCAGATGCAGGTACCTTAGAGGCAAGGGCAAACAATTATCAGCGTTTAAGGGCGGCGCTTTTATCGGGCGCACAAATCATTTCCACCGATTATTACCGTCTTAATCCGAGTTTCAGCGATTACGTGGTTCCGTTTATCGGATTTGTCAAATGAAAATTACGGACGAATGTTGGGATACAGCCTTCGGTTGTCAATCACGTTGTGCGATTTGCGCATTGCCTTAGGCAAGGTTGAAGCCAAATTGTCGGTCATCATTTTCGTCAAACGTGCCTTTTCTTCTTTGTAGTTGGAAGCAACGGGCGCTTTTTTCGTGCTGATTACTTGAAATACATAGACCCCTGTTCTGCCAATAAGCGGAAGCGTAGTTTGGCCATCCTTTAATCCTTTTTGAAATAACGAACCAACCAGTTCAGGTTCATATCCTACGTTTCCGACACTTGGATTCGCAAAGGTGATCTCAGCACGTTCAACCGTAGTGTTGCCTTGAGCAGCCAATTGCTTCATATCTTTTACCTTAAGCATTTGATTCATTAAGCGTTTGGCTTTTTTCTCGTCCATCGCATCCTTTTTCATGCGATCTTTAACTTCTTCAAATTTCGGTTCACCTTTCTCGTGTATTGCCGAAAGCATGGCAATATAATATTTGTTTTTAGCCTTGATCGGCGAGGCCACAATATCACCTGCAGCGGCACCTTCACGGTAAGCAAGTTCCAGTAAACGTTCTTCAACGGTTTTAGATTCTATACCATACACCATGGCTTTGTTGTCTTCAAGCATTACCGGACGGACAAAATAGTTATTCTTACGACAAAGGGTGTCAAAACGTGCATTGCGCTCGCTGATGTCGGAAGTAGCGTAAACCTTGCTTTCCAATTGCGAAAGGAAATCTGAAACCTGAACATCCATATCGGAAATGGTTTTTTTGGACGGTTTAAAACTCTTGGCCAAGGTACTTAGGATCGGGAATTTACTGGCATCCCGCTCCAATACTTCCACAATATGATATCCGAAATCGGTTTTAATTAGACCGATTTTTCCAATGGGGGCATTCGCACAATACGCACCGAATTCTTTCGCCAACTCTCCTTCAAGAAAATCGGTATATTCGCCACCTTTCTCTTTGGATCCTGGATCATCGCTGTGTTTTTTGGCCAGTTCTGCAAAATTCGCAGCGGAAACTAAGGCCATTAAGCTATCAGCAGTTTTTTTCTTTTTGGCAAGTATTTTTGAATCTTTGGATTGGTTCGTAGCCAAAAGAATGTGGCGTACTTTAAATTTTGACGGGGTAAACCCTCTTACTTTGGAGATGCACTGAAATTCACCCATACGGTAGGGTCCGATCAACTGTCCAATCGAAGCTCTTTTGAAAACCGTATCAAAATCCATAGGATAGGTCATGAATTGTTTCCCTTTTGGATGTCCCTCTGGTACCGCGGTCCCTAAGGCTCCCGCGTTGTAGCGCTTGATGTCGCTGTTTGACATAATGAAGGTTGAGTCATTTTTCGTGGCGGTGAATTCACTGCGTAAACGAGCAACAAGGGTGTTAAATTCAGCAGTATCAGCGCCCGACGGATTCACCATGATTTCTACCATCTTTAATTCTCGGTTCGCAGTTCTATTCCAGTATTTTCGCTCTCGCTTATGTTGTTCATAATAGCTTTTCAACTCTGCATCCGTCACTTTAACTTCCGCATCGTTGACTTCAGAAAACCTACGCACTACAAATTCAACGCTTTTGGATTCACGCTGTGAACGGTATTCTTCTTCGGCCTCTACGTTCGTAACGTACATCCCTAAACTTATTAAGGCATTGTAGCGGCTAACCTTTTGTTGTTGAATGAAAAAATCTGGCGAATTGAACCCTTGCTTTTTACTTTCAGCTTTGATTTGCTTAAGCTCCTTGTCACTAAGGGTAATCTTTAGTGCGTCAAATGCTTTTTGGTACATCAAGGAATCCGTAACACTTTCAAAAGCGGCGTCTTCATTTTGCTGAATAAAATCAGGAGAAGAGAACATTTGCTGCAGCTGTGCTTGTAAATTTGGATCACTGTTAATTTGCTCCATGGTTAAATTGTACTGCTGCATGACTTGGAGCAACTGTAATTGTTGAAAATCCTGAATTTTGGCGGTGTAAACCTCAGGCTTTACTTTTTCGCCATCTACCGATCCCATCCCAAATTCTCCTTCAGAACCCCCCAATAATTTTTTGTAATCGGAAAGGATGAAAGCGATCATTGCCAACCCAACAAAACCTATTAATAGCCAAGACTTTTCTCGTATTTTAGTTATAACTGCCATTTGATGTAAATTAAGTGTGCGAAATTACAAATTAGTATCCACTATTAAAAACGAAGGCATAAAAAAAGGGGCTTATTTGCCCCCTCCTTTTTCAGGTTTTTTTTCTTCCGGTTTAGTTTCTTTAGGTTCAGGTTGCGGACTGTTGGGTTTAATGACCGGTTTCATGGGAGTAACGGGTTTCACTTCCTTTGGCGGCTCTTGTTTCGCTGGAGCAGGAGTGTTATTTACTGGCTTCACCTCCTTCGGCGGATCTTGTTTCGCAGGAGCTGGTTTAGGGGTATTGTTCACCGGCTTCACTTCTTTGGGTGGATCTTGTTTTGTCGGGGCAGGAGTGTTATTTACTGGCTTCACCTCCTTCGGCGGATCTTGTTTTGCAGGAGCTGGTTTAGGGGTATTGTTCACCGGCTTCACTTCTTTGGGTGGATCTTGATTTGCAGGCTTGTTATTCGGCGGATTCCCTCCACCGGAATTATTGCCCGGTTTTCCTCCGTTATTGTTGTTGTTGTTGTTGTTATTGTTGTTGTTGTTATTGTTGTTGTTATTGTTATTGTTGTTGTTGTTATTGTTGTTGGGAACATAGTTGATTGTGAAGGAATTCTGGTCAAATCCACACCCGTTATTAGCACTCACGTTGAAAGTGTTTGCCCCCGCTTGAAGGATTACCGGCAGGGTAGTAGAGGATCCGGCTAAGGTAAGTCCCGTGAGCACTGTTCCGTTTTGGGTAAGACTGATTTCCGATGCGTTATTCACGTTTTGTACATTCAACGCGATCACATATGCTGCCACGGATACGTTCGTTAATGCGGAGGAAGGACTTACTAAACCAATGACGGGTGGATTGCAATTGGCAAAATTCACGTTAGTAGTTTCCGTATCCGTTCCGCAATTGTTCCCGGCACTAATGTAAAAGGTGTTTGCTCCTTGATTCAAGGTTACCGTAGCCGTCAATTGACCGTTGTTAAAGTTAAATGGAACGTTTTGACCGTTGAACGTGAAATAAACTCCTTCAATATCGTAAACATGTTGAAGGGTTGCTTCAAAATAGTATAAGCCATCGCTGGCCTGTAAGGCCGACGTTACCGTAATGATCGGTACTTGACAGTGGTCGTAATAAATGTGCGTGGTATTGTTGGCATTTCCACAGGCATTGTTTGCGGTTAAAATTACCGTATTGTCACCGTTTGCAAGGTTCAGGTTGGCTGATAACACTCCGTTCATGTACGAATAATTGGAAACACTTTGTCCGTTGAGCGTTAACCCAATGCCTTGAACCGAAGGCATGTTGGTGAGACTTGCAGTGTAAGTAAGAATCCCTTGCGCAACGGTATCGCTCATGGTTCCAACGGTTACTTGAGGTGCCGTACAATTTTGATACATTACATTCAAATCTCCGCGGTCAAATCCACACGTATTTTGTGCAACTATTACGACGTGGTTTGCTCCCGGGGTTAAGGTCAGGGAAGCACTGAGGTTGCTGCCGTTGAGCGTAAAGTTATTGACCGGATTTCCGTTTAACGTAACCGATACCTGGGCTTGGGTAACGCCCGTTACGGTGGCATTCAAAACGTAGGAGGCTGAGGTAACGGTCGAGTTGTTGGTGTTTTGAACGCTTACGCTAGGTGTGGTACACGGAACATAATTTACTTGTATGGATTTGGTATCCGTTCCACAGGCATTCGTTGCAGAAAGCATTAAGGTGTTTTGTCCGTTTTGCAGGGTTGCCGTAGCTGTTGCACTGTTGCCAACCAAAGTTATGGGGGTAATTTGCCCGTTAACCATGAAGGACAGGCCCGTTGCATTGGCGATCTCTTGTACTTGAGCAGCAAAACTGAACGTTCCGTTGGATACCGTTTGCCCATTTGCGGTTTGGATACTTACCGATGGAGAGTTGCAGGTACTCAAGGTGAGGGTCGTTGCCTGTTGAGCGACTCCACAACCGTTGTTAGCGCTCAAAACAATTGTATTTACTCCATTGTTAAGTGTTAGCGTAGCGCTTAATTGACCGTTCACGAGTTGGAAGTTCGTGACTGCGTTACCGTTCAAACTGAGTGCCACTTGATTGTTTTGGCTCACGTTTTCTAAAGTCGCGGTAAAGTTAAATGTGGCGCTCGACACCGTAGATCCAGAAGTTACGGGCTGATTTATGGTTACCGTAGGCGCTTTACACGGATTGAAAACGATGCTGTTCGTTTCAACGTCTGTTCCACAGGAATTTGTAGCAGAAATAACCACGGTGTTATTACCTGCTTGAAGCGTTGCGTTGGCCGTTAAGGCACCTGAAGTCAAGGTGAATGGCACACCAATGCCGTTGACCAATAAAACGACCTGAGATGCATTCACTATGTTCTGTAGCGTAGCACCAATGGCTAGGGAAGCATTGGAAGTGGCCCCGGCAATCGGCGTATTCAAGGTAATGGTAGGTGCAACACAATTGTCATAGGTCACATTGAGCTGTCCAATATCATTTCCACAGTCGTTGGTGGCTTTGATAACGAAGCTGTTAATTCCCGGGACGAGTGTTGGATTCAAGGTGATTTTTCCGTTCGCAAACGAGAATGGAACAGCGGCTCCGTTCCGCATCACCGTAATTTGTGCAGCGCTGTTGCAATTTACCGCGTCAACATCGATGTTCACCGAATTTTGGTTGGTGGTGGTGCTCAATTGATTTGGGGTGTTGATAACAATCGATGGAACTAAGCACTGTTTAAACGAGATTTGAAGACTTTTGCTGTCACTACCGCAAGAATTCAACACCGAAACAACAACATTGTTAATACCTGCATTCAATATAACGTTGGCGCTGATGGTACCATTCGTCCATTGGAAAGGCGTCACATTACCGTTAACTTTCAACGCGATTTCTGCTGCATTGTTTACATTTAAGGTAGTAAACTGCAGTTGATAAGCGCTCTGATTTACCGTAATTCCACTCGCAACAGGTTGTAACAAGCCAACGCTCGGGATTTTACAATTGTTGTAGGTCACTGTTTGCGTTTGACTTTGTGTTCCGCATGGATTAATTACGGTGATTACGAACGTGTTGATGCCGGGAATGAGCGCAGTAATTGCTTGCACTGTACCAGAGGTAAAGGCAAAAGGAATCGCATTTCCGTTTTGCGTTACTTTGATTTCTTGAACCGAGTTAATTCCATTGGTGATCGCAGAAAATACATATCCTGCGTTACTTACTGTTCCGCCTGCCGAATTAATGGTAGCGGAAGGGGTAAGGCAATTTAAATAGGTTATGTTCACAGTTTCTATATCGACCCCGCACGTATTGCTACTAGTTAGCGTTACGATATTTAATCCTGGAACAAGGGAGAAAGAATATTCAACAATACCTGTTGCTGCGTTGTAGGTGTAATTTTTTACCGGCAAATTATTAACCATAAGGCTGATAATGCTTTGGTTTTGCGTTTTGAACTTTACCGTGTAGGGGGCCTTAGAAACGGTAACATTCACGCTTGCAGGATTTTGTAATGTGATAACAGGCGCTTGGCACTGCTGATAGTTTAAGGTAATTACCAAAGATTCCGAACCGCAGCGGTTGGTTCCGTTTACGGTTAGGGTGTTGTTGCCGTTGACCAAGGTAACTGGAGCGCTTAATACACCGTTTGCCCAGGAGAAGTTGGAAAGTTTCTGACCGTTAAGTAGAACGTTGAATTCATTTTTACCGTTGAAACCAAAAGTTGAAACCGTAACCACTTGAGTGGCCAAACTCACGGTTGTACCGTTCGTTGATGGAGACATCATGGCTAAAGAGGGGGTGATGCAATTGTCGTAGATGACTTCCGTGGCGGCAAAAGAATTTCCGCATTGGTTGCTGGCCTCAACCTTAATCAGGTTTTTTCCGGGTTGAAGGGAAACGGTGGATTGAAAAACACCGTTCAAATTGTTGTAACTGAATTGGGTTCTTGAAACACCGTTAACATAGAGGGTAATGTTAGAGGGCAAGACGTTTTCTATGATGGCACTCAGGTTGAGGGTTGCTTGTTGAACTGTGGTAGATCCATCTTTGACTAAATTGCTGAAATTAATGTTCGGTAAACGGCAATCGGCGTAATTAATCTCAATGTTTTGGGTAGCGCTGCCGCAATCGTTTTGCACGAATAAAGTAAATCGGTTGATGCCGGGTTTTAGAACCACTCCTGAACTTACGGTTTTGGTCGCGGGATCAAAAGTGTATGGAACGGTGAGACCTCCCGCATCTTTAACCATGATGGTGTTTTTGGCAGTAATTTCAGTAGTGATGAACCGGATGTAGTAGTTCTCATTGTTCGTGGTAACTGAGGATTCTGCAATACTGATGGTCGGTTTAAGGCAGTTGTTGTTGTAGTTGTTGATGTTGTTGATGGAATTATTCTGTTCCTCTTGAACAGGCGCTTTCTCTCGGGTTCTGAATCGGAATTGCAGGTAACCGGAGGTGTAATGGTACCAATCGTTTTTAACGCGGGTGGAAGAAATGACGCCGTCCCAATCATCGATACCGGTAAACGTAGTTTTATGCTCTATTCCAATGGAAAATCTTGGACCTACAATGTACCCTATCCCAATCCCCAGGCTAGGCATCCATTTTGCAGTCCAATTGTATCCTCCACTTTGGTCTAATCGCGTTTCGTACGTGTTGTCCATAGAGGTGGTAATGGCGTTCGACAGGCTCCCACTAGCTACCATGTCGGGATAGTTGTAGAAATCAGTTCCGTTGTATAGATTCCCCCAGGTTTGTCGCCAAGTTACCCCGATTCCTCCGAAAATGTAAGGATCCCAATTGGTACGCTCGGCAAAGCGGTTGGCATGAAGAACCAACTCAAAAGCTAACCGGTGTTGGTCGTTTAAAAAATTGTGGGCCGTCATGTTAAACGTGTCTTTGTAAGCGGAGAGTGGACCGCTGATGTAATTGCTTAGATTGCTGGTGTCGTTGTCCTGACCATACCAATTGCCATGCAGGTACCGCCCTCTCAAGTCAAAACTGATGTGCCTTCCTGTTTTCCAGTTGTAGGATTTTCCAAGGGTTAATCCCCATCCTCCGTTGGTTTCATTTTTAACGTCGGTACAACTCCAAGTGGCTCCCGCGTTGATACCAAAAAACCATTTCGAGGAATGGTCGTAATCCAAGCGCTGACCCAAGGCGTTCAAGGAAATCAACAAGATTAAAAGGGTAGAAAACGTAATTTTTTGCATGATGTAGGTTTTAAAATTTATCGCTTTGCTTCGACAATTGTGCCAAAATTCGTAAAAAATTCGGTAGTTTGCGTAGAATTAAAGGCGAGAACTCCGAGGTTGTTGGAAGATTTTGCGTAAAAACCTTATGTATCGTATTGTGCAACGGCTTGTTATTCTTTTGTTAATGCTCAACCTTGGTGCTTTCGTGAAGGCACAGGCCCAACTTTCTCCCGCCAACGACACGCTATGTCCGGGCGAAAGCCTTACCTTTTCAGCTACCTCCTCCTGCGTCGGAAATGTGCTCTATTCTTTTTGGGTAAATGGCGACTCCATTTTGTCCAACGCGTCCGGAAATTTTGTGTTTTTGCCAACCCAAAATAGCCATCAAATTCAAGTGGTTTGTGCCTGCGACGTGAATGGAACGGTGACCCTAGATACGGCAAGTACTTTGGTTACGTTGCTATCGTCCAACCTATCTGCCGGACCGGATCAAACCGTGGATTCCGGCACGGTGGTTACCTTGCAGGCCAGTGGTAATTTTGATTCTTTGGTTTGGAGTCCTTCTTATTTGATCAATTACCCGACCTTACCGAGCGTTCAAACCACTCCTTCTCAAACCACGTCCTACATGCTTACAGGTTATTACTCCGGGTGTACGTTTTTCGATTATGTTACGGTTTTCTTGAGCAACGTGTTGAATGTTCCCAACACCTTTTCCCCGAATAACGATGGCAGCAACGACGTTTGGATCATTCCGGGCATTGAGAATTACCCCGACAACCGCATGGTCATCATGAACCGTTTTGGGGACCTCTTGTACGAATCGGCCTCCTATGGAACGGTGAATGCTTGGGCGGGAACGCGCAACGGAAAGGTATTACCGGATGGGGTGTATTACTATCTTTTGGAATTGGGCAACGGTGTTGTTAAAAAAGGAACCATAAGCATTGTTCGATGAAGTGGAAATGGTTAGGTTTGTTGTGGTTTTTTGGATCGACTGTTGATGCTCAGCAAGCGCCCAATCGAATATGGTACGGCATGAATTGGGCGAGTATCAACCCTTCGCATCACGGCTTGAACGAATACGTAGAAGCGGCCATGGGGGTAAAGCAGCAATGGGTGGGTTTTGACGGAGCACCCAAAACGATCAACGCAACGCTGTCTTTTCCATTCAATAACCGCAAGAGCGATGGAGCGATGTTTGGAGCAGGGACCAATCTTTTGGTAGAGCGCAACGGTGCGTTTACCTTTTCATCGGCAACGTTGGAAGGGGCGGTCAACCTTAAAACCAACAAGGAAAATCGGCTGAGTGTTGGAATAGGGGGAGGGTTTATGCAAGTGGGGTATAACCCGGATTACGTTACTACAAATCAACAGGATGTGGTGGTCAGCCGTTTTTCTACGTATAATTATCCTACCTATAAAATGGGCTTGAGCTACCGTACCCGAAATTCACTTTCTGGGATATATGCTAACGATCTCGGTCCTGCGAAGTGGAAAGGAATTGGCACCTTGGCGCAGCTCAGAACCGAATGGGGTGTTTATTACCGTCATTTGGTGGTGTTGAACGAGGATTGGTTTTTGTTGCCTTCGGCAAAAATCACCCCGTTGAGGTTTGCTCCCTTCAATTATGAAATGGCTGTTCGAATCAACTATGCTTATCGATTTCAGGTATGGGGAGGAACGCAAAATTTGAACAATGTTCAAGTGGGATTAGGGTTTAGAATAAAGGACATTTTGACGGTCAATTATCTATTCGATCGAACCAGGTCCAGCGTACAGGGAATTAACCTCCATTCGCACGCAATAGGCTTAAAATGCATCATTGAAAAACACGGTGCCATCAATCGAAAGCAGCAGCTTTTACTCGATTGATTTGGTAAATAAGGAAAAACATCTTACCTTTGCAGTCCTCGATTAACGAATTGAGAATAAATTGAAATAAAGCAATGAAAGATACATTGCGGGGTGGAGTCCGCCGCGGCGGAGGAGCTCATCGGGAGAATAACCCGAGCATAAATTGAAATAAAGCAATGAAAGATACATTGCGGGGTGGAGCAGTTGGGAGCTCGTCGGGCTCATAACCCGAAGGTCACAGGTTCGAGTCCTGTCCCCGCTACTAGAGAAGACTCATCAATTAAATTAATTGGTGAGTCTTTTTTTTGCCCTTCTGTATCCCTTGATAAATCAGGGATTCTTGCAAAAACAGTGTTAACTTCTTTGGTTAGATATTGTCTGTTTTTTGCATCAATAACCAAACCCGTAGGAAAAATTGTTTTTTGAATATTTAGTTTGATATTAATATTTCCAGAACCCCAGTATTTACTGATGTTTTTTGAAATTGAAACGCATTTTTCTATGACGTCTTCTCGGTTAGATATTTTATTTTTAACTTTTTCAAGTTGAATGGTTTTGTCATGGATTTCCGTTTGAATTTTACTGAAATACTTGTCATATGTCTGCTTTGGTAAACCATGAAAAATATATTTTTCCTCAAGCTTCTCAAGTTCTTTATTTAAACTATCAATTTCTTTTTTGATATTTTTTTCAGATTCTAAATCATCTGAATTGATATAGTCAATTGAAAACCCTAGTTGTTTCTTGAAAAGGTCTACTAGTCCCTCTTTTAATTGAAATTCATCAAGGAGTTTAATGAAGATGTTATTTATTCCTTCTTTTTTCGATTTCTCCAATGTTTCTGCATTCATTGTTGAGCCTTCGCACTTATTTTGGCAAGTATAATAGTGTAAGCCCTTGGATTTAACCTCGTAGCTAGTTAACTTATTTCCACAAGATTTACAAGTGACAAATCCTGTTAATGGGCGCTTTTCATTTATTTTGGATACAGTATAACCTACATTGTTCTTTTCAATTATTTTTTGGACTTTCAAAAAGTCATCCATGCTAACCATTGGCTCCCAATTACCTCTTACTGCTTCTCCCTCAAGTAAGCTATGCACGCTAACTCCGCAATAAAATGTTTTACGCCACATGTCGCTAAGTTTTTGCTTTTTAATATCTATTCCAAGAGATTTTAAATCCGAAATTATCTCATAATCCCGTTTACCATCTATTTTCCATTGCCATGCTTTTTGGAGAATCTTTCCAGTATCATTAAGTACTAGTTTTTGTTTATGACTAAGTCTATCATAATCTTTAACTCTTGGGCCGTGATGGTCATATCCTAGTGGTGCAGTGCCTAGCCAAGAACCTGCTCTCAGGAAATTTTTCATGCCAGGAATTGTAAATTCTAATCTCTCAATGTTTTCTCTTTCCGCCTCTACAAGTTTTGCTAATATGGCATTCTTTCCTCTTGGTGTAGCTGTTGAAAGACCTGTGCTTGTTTCAATTAAATGCACGCCAATATTATCCACTAATTCGTGAACAACTGAAATTCCGCCAGAACCAGAACGTGAGAATCTACTCATTTTAAATATCATAATTGCAAAAGGTTTTGTTCTCGACTTTCGAACCTCAGCAATCATATTATTAAACTCCTTACGAGTAAAGTCCCCTTTTGCACTTTCGTATGTTCCACCGAATTCATGTGTTAGACGATAGTTGTTTTCAATAGCAAATTCATGAGCTACTGATTTTTGCGTTTGAACACTACCATTTGAGGCGAATTGTTCTTTGGAAGAAACTCGTGTGTAGCTCCATACATCCACCTTAGGAACCTCTTTCGATTCTTCAAACGTGCTAAATTTTTTAAATGCTTCTAAATTCATCTTTGTATATGTTTAAAGTTATTATACTCAGCTGATATAATGATTCAATAATTTCATTTGCTTCATCATCTGTTAATTGTTTAAATTCTGAATACCTTTTTAGGTCTTCAATAGTAATTTTTCTTGTTTTTGAGTTTTTCCCAAACTCTGGTGATAATTCATCACGGCTCATTTTAAACCACCGCCCTTTACCTCTTGTTTTTTTTTAGGCGGTGAGGTTTAGACTATTTGCCGATAGCTCGGTCACTCAAATGGTGATTTGTCAACCAGACATGAGCAATATTACTCTACAAACAGAAAAAATGCACGATGTTTCAATTTTTTTTAAAAAACTCATCCTTTTCATTGTCACCACATATTTATATTAAAACAAAGACAATGAAAAAAGAAAACTACATCCAATTGAGAATAGATGAACTCTTAAAGAAAAAATTCAAGCAATACTGTGCATTCGTTTTAAATAAACCAATGTCACAGGTTATAAAGAACCACATCAAAAGCGATTTAGCACCATTAGAGCCTAAAACCGAAATTGAATCGCACAATACCGAACCAATAGAAGAGCATTTCGAAGCAATAACGAACCTTGATTACGTTCCTGAACTTCGTTCTCTATTGATTGAATATATCAAAGGAAGAGATGAGGAGAATGCTTGCTTATCGGAAGAATGCCTGTTACATACTTATTGGGATTTAGAATATCGAAAAGAAACACATCTTCTAATACAGTGGCAACATTTCCAGTCTCGAATTAAAGATGAATGGTCTAATGATAATGACCTGACGGAGGGAGGGGTGGTATAAATGCCACATAGGGCTACCTCCGTGAACTCTCTTGACCCTCCCTATGGTATATTGGGTTAAGCATATTCGGATTGGTGAAGAAAAATTTTTTGGAATTTTTTGACCAAAAATTATGGCACTAATGTTCCTAAAAATAGAATGAACGCCACCTTAATGCTATAAGGGTCTTAGCTCGGAAACGTATAAATCATCCACTAAATGTGGAATAACATCGGATAGATAAAGAGAACAATGATAGAAATAAAATTGAAAAATCAAAAAGTACTGACAATAAGCGATTTTCATTTTGAATCAGTACACAAACGTGTATTGGTGTATTCGCCAGAAATGGCAGATGAACTATATAACATATTTAGCTATCCTCAACAGAATTGGGGGAGTAACCGAGTGGCGATAGTCAAACGAGACTTTACCATGATGATAAAAGGTAATTTGCCAGAATACTTTGTTTCTATCTGGGTGAATGGTGAGCCGAAAGATAAAAAGAGATATGGCTCTTATCTTATTTTGAGCTTCTTTGCTGATTGGGATGGAACAAGTCCATTTACCGAATTGATTGAAGAGTATTTGCCTGATTTAGATGAGGTTTTCAATGATTATTCGGTTGATTTTGATTTATAGTTTCTAATCATTTAACGCAGACGTTTCTGGGTCAATACGATTTTTATTTCGTTTTTGATTATAGTCGTTTCTTAAATGCAACCAAAAGGACTTAGCCTCATAATCCTCACCACCAACACTTTCTGATTTGAAAAAACGCCTCTCATTGTATACAACATGCTTTATCTTATCCTCCATCTTTTGAATCACTGATTTTGAATATTTAGATGAGTTAAAGTCAGGAAGGATGGTCTTTAGATGTTGCGCATACTTTGCTTGGATTTCAGAAGCCTTATGATTCAACTCTTTTACAAGTTCTCTATATTTTGTTCTATCTACTTGCCACTTCTCCCAAAGGTCACCATTAATATAGTTGATTGATTGTTTGATGAACTCATTATCATTTACCTCCTGTGCTAACCATTCTATTTCCTCTTTCGTTGGTGGTTCTATGTCATTTGAGGAAATTGAATTATCACCATCATTTTCTAAGATATTTAAGTTGCCATATTCACTCACCGTGTAAAAATACAGTATACGATTACTGCCCTTTTTTAGCTTACCAGCAATGGCTTTGTCACTATCTAATTTTGTACGCTTAACGTATCCAGTTTTTTCTAATTGTTCAATTGCTCGGGTGAACTGATTTTTCTCCCAACCGAGTCTTTTGCAATATAGAGATTGGGATACTTCGAAACTATCAGAATCGCTCAAGATGGAAATAAGCAAGATTTTTGCATTTGATGACAGATTCTTATCCGAAATTATTTTAGTATCAATTGTGACGAAGTTTCCAGATTTCTTCTTTGTTCTAATTTTCTTATTGTTCATAATTTAAAAATGTTTTTTTGGTAATTGATTAATGAGATTTCAATACTTGGAATTGTTATCGCATTCACTGAATTGAATTATGTTTTACTTTAGGTTACTCAGTTGAAATAGTAAATATCATTGAATGAATAGTTGATGGTACATTTTCAAATAAATGAGTATTGGTATGTTTTGTATACTTGAATAGGTCAGTATTTTACCCATATACTATATAAGTACTATAACCACTTTGTGGTGGTGGTTTCGTTTATACTACACCACTCACCACAGTGAAACCAAATTAAATCTATAATCGATTTTATTCGTTTTAAGAATTCACGAAGTGCAGTATTTAATACACTTATCAATATTTGAAATAAAACAACTACACCATTTTTTGAATATGTACTACCAACCCCGAAGGGCATGAATGCAGTTGTTCTCTTTCTACTGTTCAATTTGATTTTTACAGTGTTTACCATGTTACATGAAATAGTATTTCCAACCCCGAAGGGCATTTGCTCAGCCCATTTCAATCTAATTATCATATATATTTAGATAATCATTCCAATATTTCAGATACATTCTTTGGATAGACAGCACAGGTCAAGCCTACATTATTGAACATTACCACGCAATCTAACGCAAACTCTTTTCCTCGGCAGGTAGCCACATGATAAGGCTCTTCAATCCCATCTTTGAAACCGAAAATTAAATGGTCATAATCAAAGTTGTTACCAAGCCCATTAATTGCAAATTCCAAAAACTCGTCTAAATCGGATTCAGACGATTCATCCCAAATAAGTGGCTCACCATTCTCCAATTCATATGATATTTGCTCATTTCTTTTTTTACTGTTTATACTATTCATTTGTATTTAAATTAATTGTGCGTTACAGGTGTGCACCCCCTTTTACTTTTTCATATCGCTCTTACCAACCCAGAGCACTAGGGTATCATTTAGGGCATAGTTATTCCATAAAGGATAATTAATCCAGTCAGCTTTTGGTTAACCTTTTGTTTACAGCTTATTTGCGGACGTTTCTCTCTCTTTATGGATATCGCCATACCCAGAGAAATTCAATGGTTTTACAACCATTGCAGAATAAATAAAATCTAGATTTTTGTGTTGCGACATCAGCTTTCTCGAGAACTAGCTAATGATTGATATCAACTATACAAATATCCCACTTTTTTAGGAGAATTGCAATTTGGTTGAAGAGCCTAATTAGCAAAAAATGCCTAAAATGATTAAATATAAAACAGGATTATTTATTTTGATTTATATAATTGATATTCAAGTATTTACTTGATTCATTTTTTAAGTAAAAAAATCAATATTTAACAAAAAATTAACATTTTATTTTATACCATCCAGCTTCCTTTATTGAACACCAAAGCAACTAGCGCTCCATTACCATCAAAAGCAAATACGATTGTCAAAGACTCGTCTTTAGTCATATCAAATGAATTGATTTCATTATAATGTTCGACATACCATTGCTTAGCTTCATCATCGCTATTTTCAAGTAAAACTTCAAACTGTTTTCTGGTAGTTGACTTTTTTTTCGCCATAAACCGATGAGGCTTGGAAACAAGACTTGCATCTAATTCCTGCTGGTAGCGGTGGAAATGATAATCATTTATTTCAGGGCAACAAAAAATAATATTCGGGTGAAGGTGGATTGCTCTGTAATCCAATGAGAAAGAAAAAGATTCTCTTTGTTTATTTGATAGACTTGAGTGGAAAGCGAAACGTATATGGTATTTGTTTTCTTCAATCCAATCAATAATCTCATACATGATATAAAGTGCCTTTTCAACTTCATTCCATGGCAATGGTTGTGGCATCAGTTCATCAATCTTATGATTGAATACATCATAGGGTAATGAAGACCAAATGGAAAGTGAATTGTCTGTTGCCAATAGCCAAAATGAACAAAGAATAGTGCCACATTCATTCTTCAAATATGTGGAGTATACTACCTTCACTTAGTTCAGAACTTGAATTTGCATCCATTGCTTAAAGTCGCTAACAAGCGTATCAATATTGTCTAGGTTTTCGACCAAATGGATTACATTATGAAATCTTTCAATGCGTAAGACCAAAGTGAGGTCATGATTTATGAAGATGGTAGTGAAATGAGGAATCCCGAAAACAGAAAAGTCAAATTGAATAACACGATGATACTGGTCTGAATAGTCTTTAAAGGAGTCCATATTATCAGCTAATATGCTAATCAGAAAGTGCTGATGCTTATCCCTAAATAGTTTAACTCTACTTTTTCTGTTTCTCATTACTAATAATATTGATATAAAATTACTAATATAATTAGTAATACGAAAATAATGTATTGAATCAAATTTGGATAATTTGACCAATATGATTGCTAAAATGTAAATCAAAGCTGATTAGTTCTTAACTTTAACCAAATTATTTTCAAAAGAATAATGGCTGTAAAAACACGTATAGGAGAGATATTAAAAGCAGAGGGAAGAACTAGCAAGTGGCTCGCTCTGAAAATGAATAAAACTCAAAATACAATAAGTCTCTGGGTGAATGGAAGAGTGT
The DNA here is from genome assembly GCA_027485415.1 of Cryomorphaceae bacterium. Classification (GTDB taxonomy): domain Bacteria; phylum Bacteroidota; class Bacteroidia; order Flavobacteriales_D; family Crocinitomicaceae; genus UBA952. Next base: position 72,784 of record JAIXRC010000023.1, read on the forward strand.
CTATTACGCTCGATGACCTATACCAAGTAAGTGAAGCGTTAGGCATTCCTGTGAAAGAACTTTTATACGATAACCTTATTGAGGAGGAGACAAAAATTAACTCCGCTCAGAAAGAAAAAGATAAAACTAAACCATGAAAAACGTTAAAGAATCAGCAAACTTCATCTGGTCAATTGCAGACCTACTTAGAGGAGATTACAAGCAAAGCGATTACGGTAAGGTTATCCTTCCATTGACCGTGCTCAGAAGATTGGATTGCGTGCTGGAGAACACCAAGGCAGAAGTGCTGAAAAAATATGACCAGATGAAATCGACCAACATTCAGAATCTTGACCCGATTTTGAATAAGGTGGCTGGTTACAACTTTCACAACCGAAGTCCATTTGACATCAACAAACTAATTGCTGACCCAAATAACATCGCATCAAATCTGCGCAACTACATAAATGGATTCTCAGAGGATGCCAGAGAAATAATTGAGCAATTTGAATTTGAAAACCAAATCAACAAGATGGATGATGCCAACTTGCTGTTTATGGTGGTGAAGCGTTTCCAAGAAATCGACTTGCACCCAGACCATATTTCAAGCATGGAAATGGGATATATGTTCGAAGAGCTGATTCGAAAATTTGCAGAGATTTCAAACGAAACAGCTGGGGAACACTTTACACCAAGAGAAGTTATCAAATTGATGGTGAACATCTTATTCTTGAATGACCGAGAGATATTGACCAAAAAAGGAATCACCAAAACCATATTTGATTGTTGCGCTGGTACTGGTGGTATGCTGTCGGTAGCAGAAGAGTATTTACATGAGCTAAATCCAGATGCACGTTTGGAGGTGTTCGGGCAAGAGCTGAATCCAGAATCTTATGCTATTTGTAAGTCGGATTTGATGATTAAGGGTCAAAACGCATCCAACATCAAGAAAGGAAACAGTATCTCAGAAGACCAGCTATCCAATGAAAAGTTCGATTACTTGATTACGAACCCACCGTTTGGGGTGAAATGGGAAAAGTTTGCCAAAAAGGTGAAAGAGGAACATGAGCAGTTGGGTCATGGTGGGAGATTTGGAGCTGGATTGCCATCGGTTAGTGATGGTTCGTTCCTATTCTTGATGCACCTAATGAGCAAAATGAAACCAGCTGACCAAGGCGGTTCAAGACTTGCTATTGTATTCAACGGTTCTCCGCTTTTTTCGGGTTCTCCGAGCAAAACAAAGAACGAGAGCAGTATTCGCCAGTGGATAATCGAAAACGACTTCCTAGAGGCTGTAATTGCGCTACCAAACCAGTTGTTTTACAACACAGGTATTTCAACGTATATCTGGGTGATATCCAATCACAAACCGAGCAACCGAAAAGGCAAAGTGCAGTTGATAAACGGTGTTGATTTCTTCAAAAAAATGAGCAAATCATTGGGTGACAAACGCAACGAGTTATCGGATGACCATATTGCTGAAATCACCAAGATTTATGGTGAATTCAAGGAAGGTGAACACTCAAAGATATTTGAGAACAAAGCCTTTGGTTATGCCAAAGTAACGGTAGAACGACCAGAACGCAATGCCAAAGGACAAGTGGTGACCGATAAAAAAGGCAACCCAAAACCAGATTCCTCATTACGTGATACGGAAAACATTCCATTGTTGATGGATATTGATGAATACATGCGGAAAGAAGTGTTACCACACGTATCCGATGCGTGGATTGACCACAGCAAAACCAATGTGGGTTATGAAATCAACTTTACCAAGTATTTCTATCAGTACAAGCCATTACGCTCGTTAGAGGAAATCCGTGCTGATATCATGGCATTGGAGCAAGAAACAGATGGCTTACTTAAAAATGTTATCGGATAATGAGAAAGTACGATAGCTACAAAGATTCGGGTGTCGAATGGATTGGTGAGATTCCAATTTCATGGGAGGTAAAACGAATAAAACATACTACATACGTTAAAGGAAGAATTGGTTGGCAAGGAATGCGTTCTGATGAATTTCTTGAATTATCTGATAGTTACGTTGTAACAGGAACAGATTTTGAAAATGGTCGAATAAAATGGGAAACTTGTTATCAGGTGCCAATTGAAAGATATGATGAAGACCCATTTATTCAATTGAAGGATGGTGATTTGCTTATTACTAAAGATGGTACAATTGGTAAGGTAGCTGTTGTAGAAAATCTTCCTAAAATAGCTACTCTGAACAGCGGTGTTTTTCTAACAAGACCAATTTTCGACTCATATGTTCCAAAGTTTATGTATTGGATTTTATTTTCCGATGTATTCAAAACTTTTTATGATTTTAATAAGTCTGGCTCTACCATACAACATCTATATCAAAATGTCTTTAATGAGTTTAAATTCCCTCTACCAAGTCATAGCGAACAAACCATCATTACCAACTACCTCGACCAAAAAACCACTGAAATTGATGATTTAATTGCCAAAAAAGAGCGATTGATTCAATTATTGGAAGAAGAACGAACTGCAATCATCAACCAAGCGGTTACCAAAGGTCTTGACCCAAGTGTACCAATGAGGGATTCTGGTGTTGAGTGGCTGGGAGAGATTCCAGAACATTGGGAGGTGAAAAGGATGAATTTTATTTCAACTAAAATCGGTGATGGTTTACATGGAACTCCGACTTATGTGGAAGAATCAGTTTTTCCTTTTATTAACGGCAATAACATTGGCGAAGGTGTAATAATAATTACTGATAGAACAAAATTTGTAAGTGAGGAAGAATACAAAAGCAATCAAAAAACATTTACCCCAAATACTTTACTAATGTCAATTAATGGCACAATTGGAAATCTAGCATATTACAATGGTGAATCAATCATGTTGGGAAAAAGTGTTGCTTATATTAATCTTGAATCAAATGTAAACAAAGAGTTTATCTACTATTATCTGAAATCTGAAATTGCAAAAGATTACATAAACATGGAGTTAAGTGGTTCTACCATAAAAAATTTATCACTTTATTCAATAAATAAAACTCCAATACCATATCCAAAGAAAGAGGAACAAATTGAGATAGTGAATTTTATCAAAACTAAAGTAGTGGAAATTGGAAAAATCATTTCCAAAACACAACAGGAAATCGAGCTTTTGAAAGAATACAAAACCGCATTAATCAGTGAGGTGGTAACGGGGAAGGTGGATGTGAGGAACATGATATGAATTTGATTTCACCGACATATCAGCAAAATAATTTTAACCAAGCTATGGAAGAAAAAATTCGTCCGTGGCTAAACAAAATTGAGGAGGAAAAACATCCAGACATTGCAAAAAAACAGATTGAGCTTTGTCAAATAGGCAAGTTATTGGTTACCTATTTCAATGAGTTTTCGATATCAGAATTGAGAGAGAGCCCAGATTTTGTTATCACCAATGGTGATATCGAAATAGGGTTAGAGCATCAAATCATTGTTGAAGGCAGTGCTAAAGAAAAGGAAGGTTTTTTCGAAACGATTTGCAAGCATGTTGAAACCGAGATTGCCACAAAAACAAGTCTGAGAAATTTTGCTATCAACTTATACTTCAAAAAAGGAGTTGATAGAAAACTAAAAAACAAGCCAGAAATAACTAAAATCATAACTGATGTGGTAGTGGAAAAGGTAACCAACAACCAACTGTTGCCAAATCCTTATGTCCAAGATGCGTTTCTTATGAAGCATACTCAGATTTCAATCAACGCCAATTTTGGTGCTTTTATGCAAAAGCATCTAGAAGAATCGGACATAATTCATGCGATAAAAAAGAAAGAAAAAAAAGTCGATGAATACAGAAAAAACACTGTTCAGAATCAATGGCTGGTGATGGTGGTTGGTCAAGTCAATGAGAGTTCGTTTGAAGTTAGAACAGATTTCAACATTTCAAATGATTCAAAATTTGATAGGGTATTTGTTTTTGAAGACTTTAATAACCAATTGTTTGAACTGAGATAATATGGATAATACTGACAGAGATAAAATTGAGGATGCAATAAGTGAGTCACAAAATGACTTTGAAAAAAATCTTGTTTACTTAAGTGCTGGTGCGCTTGCTCTTTCAATGGGTTTCATTGAAAAAATAGTATCGTTCGAAAAAGCGAATAATAAATGGATAGTCATTGTTTCATGGGTATTTCTTGCAAGCACCCTACTATTGAACCTTGCATCCCATTTAATTTCTGTCGGTAATAGTACCAAAGCACGTGAGGAAATGGATTCGGGAATGGAGTATAACAAACTTATCGAACGAATAAGTTGTAGGAATAAATTAATGAGAATAATCAATTGGATAAGCTACTTTTTGTTTGCATTTGGGGTAGCATCTGCTGTGATTTTCTGTTCAATAAACATGAAATAGTTATGACAGACGATAAAAAGAAAAAGATTAAAACAACTGTGAATATCAAATTAGGGAGACAAACACCGATGCCTAAAAACACAGTTTCAAATGAAAAACCTAAAACTAATGAAAATGGCGAAACAAAATAATCAACAACAATCAGAAGGAAATGAGAAACCTGTAATTAAAGAGGGCAGAGAAACTCCCACACCCCGTCCGCCTCAAAATGATAAAGACAAAAAATAAATGGCTAACGGAACACACACACAAAACAAACACTAAAACATGAGCATTCCAATCAACATTGAAGACCTTCTTTCTGGAAAAATTGTTGAAGGCACACGTATGGAGTTTAAGCAAGGTTGGAATCCGACACCTATTATGCGTACCATTTGTGCTTTCGCAAATGATTTTGAAGATGAGGGAAGCGGATACGTCATTATTGGAGTGGAAGAAAATAACGGTAAACCCATTCGACCTGTATTGGGCTTCGACCCAAATAATTTAGAACAAGTAGAAAAAGATTTATTGGGTTATTGTAACTTGATTCAACCTTCGTATTTTCCTCGTTTGTCATTAGAAGAAGTAGACGGAAAGCATGTGTTAGTGATATGGGTTCCAGCGGGAGCAAATAGACCCTACAAGGTTCCAGATGATGTGTTAGCAAGACACAGAACATTGAATTATCGTATCCGTTTCCGTTCTAGTAGTGTTATCCCTAATGCAGAACAAGAAACAGAATTGATTCAACTGACAGCAAAAATACCTTTTGACGACCGAGTGAATACATTTGCTTCTGTTACAGATTTGAGTAAGTCTTTGATGCGAGAGCACTTAGAAGAGATTAAAAGCAAGCTATACACGGAGAGCGAAAACATGTTGGTTCAAGATTTGGCTGAACGTATGAACTTATCACAAGGAACCAACGAACATTTATTCCCGAAGAATATTGGTCTTTTGTTGTTTTCAAAGAAAACACAGGACTACTTCAAAGGTGCTGTTATTGATTTGGTAGAGTTTCCAAATGGGTTAACCAAGTCTTTTACTGAAAAAACCTTTGACGGAACTATTCAAAAGCAATTAACAGATGTGTTGGCATATATCAGTAACAACGTTATAAAAACTAAAGTTATAAAGCACAAAGACCGTGAGAAATCAGATAGGTTCATAAACTATCCGTATGATGCGATTGAAGAAGCATTAGCGAATGCTGTTTATCATAGAAACTATGAACTAGCCGACCCTATTGAGGTAAGAATTCTACCAACAGCTATTGAAATTATTAGCTATAACGGTGTTGACCCATCCATAAAGCAGTCTGAATTTGATGCGGGTAGGGTACGTGCTAGACGTTACCGAAACCGAAGAATTGGAGAATTTTTAAAGGAACTAAAGCTTACCGAAGGTCGAGGAACAGGTATTCCAACAATTGTTAATGCCTTAAAAGAAAATGGCTCACCAGCGCCTATTTTTGATATTAACGACCCAGAACGCACTCATTTTGTTGTAGAAATACCGATTCATCCCGCATTCATCGAAGAAGAATTTTTAAACTTTGATGGTCAACATAACGACCAAGAAACCGACCAAGTTAGCGACCAAGATAAAAAATCGCTAAACACACAAATTATCAAGGAAATACAAGCATTGAATGAGAATATCAAAGAACAAAAAAGTACTTCCTCCGACCAAGTTAGCGACCAAGATAAAAAGCAGATTAATACTGATTATGAATTATTATTAGCACATATCAAAAAGGTTATTGGATTGGGTAAGCCAGACGAAAAGTTGATTGCTAAATATAAAGAATCAGCACTAGCAATTTCAAATGAGCAATTGGCAATATTAAAGTATGCGAATACCCCACAGTCAAATAAAGATATTCAAGAAAACGCACTGGGATTAAAAACACACACGGATAATTTCAAGAACCATATAGAACCATTATTAAACAGTGGTTTCATAAGGAGAACTATACCCAATAAACCAACAAGTAAACTTCAAAAATACTATACCACGGAGAGAGGTCGCATAGTGATTTATATTCGAGAAGAGCTATTAAAGAATTAATTATGGCAAAAGGAATACATACCGAACAAACTTTTGAGGAGGCTATCGAATCCAACCTATTGGAGCATGGTGGTTATGTAAAAGGTAGTTCAATAGATTTTGATGCTCAGATTGGATTGTTTCCGAGTTACATCACCAACTTTTTGAAGCAATCTCAACCAAAAACTTGGGATAAAATTGCCAACATCCACAAGGATGAGGTAGAACAAAAAGTGATTCAACGATTGGTCAAAGAGATTGATTTGCGTGGGGTTCTGGATGTGCTTCGCAAAGGATTCACAGACTATGGGGTGAAGTTCCAAATGGCATATTTTAAGCCAGAGAGCACCCTAAATCCAGAAGCAGACGAGCTATATGAATCCAACCATTTAACGGTCACCAGACAGCTTTATTACGAGCGTGTCGGCAAGAACTCGCTGGATATGGTGTTGTCGTTGAATGGACTTCCAATTGCTACCATAGAGCTTAAAAATCAGTTTTCGGGTCAGTCGGTGGAGAATGCAAAGAAGCAATACGTATATGACCGTGAGCCAAACGAACCCATATTTCAATTCAAGAAACGAGCCTTGGTTCACTTTGCAGTGGATACCGATGAAGCTTACATGACAACCAAACTGGATGGGAAGAACACACGCTATTTACCGTTCAATTTAGGATACAACAATGGAGCTGGAAATCCACCCAACACCAACGGATACCGAACAGCGTATTTGTGGGAACAGGTTTGGACAAAGGACAGCTTCATGGATATTATTGGCAAATTCCTTCACTTAAGCGTGGAAGAATTTGAGTTGAATGGTGTCAAAAAGAAAAAGGAAACGATTATTTTCCCACGTTTTCACCAAATGCAAGTAGTTAGAACCGTAACAGCAGATGCACGTATTCAAGGTGCTGGCAAGAACTACTTGATTCAACACAGTGCTGGTTCGGGGAAATCCAATTCAATCGCATGGTTATCCTACCGACTTTCGAGTTTGCACGATGACCAGAATAACCGAGTTTTTGATTCGGTGATTGTAATTACCGACAGAAAGGTATTGGATTCACAGTTACAAAATACCATCTACCAATTTGAACATAAAGATGGTGTGGTTCAGAAAATCGACAAGGATTCAACTCAATTGGCAAATGCAATCACTGCTGGGTCACATATCATTATTACTACACTTCAAAAGTTTCCATTCATTTTGGATAAAATTGGTGAAATACCAGCTAGAAAGTATGCAGTAATCATTGATGAGGCACACAGTTCCCAAGGTGGTGAAGCGACCAAAAAGATGAAGGAAGTACTTTCGGCTAAGTCATTGGAGGATGCTGAAAAAGACGAGGCTTACACAGGACTGGAGGAAGATGCTGAGGACGAAATCAGAAAATCAATGTTAGCCAGAGGCAAACAAAACAACCTTAGTTTCTTTGCGTTCACAGCAACACCCAAACCAAAAACAGTTGAAGTATTTGGAACGATTGGTAAGACTGGAAAGCCAGAACCATTCCACTTGTATTCAATGAAACAAGCCATTGAAGAAGGATTCATTTTGGATGTACTAAAGAATTACACGACTTACAAAACTTACTTCAAGTTATCCAAAGAAATTGAGGACGACCCAAAGGTCAATAAGAAAAAAGCATCCAGAGCAATAGGACGATTCATGTCATTACATCCACACAATTTGGCACAGAAAACCGAAGTAATGGTGGAGCATTTCCGACAAGTGGTTTCCAAGAAAATTGGTGGAAAAGCCAAAGCAATGGTGGTTACCAGTTCAAGACTTCATGCTGTCAGATACAAAGAGGAATTCGACAAATACATCAAAGAAAAAGGATATAAGGATATTAAAACCATTGTAGCTTTTTCGGGTAAAGTAATCTATGGTAACGCTCCAGAAGGTGTGACCGAGGTAGAACTGAATGGGTTTGCTGAAAAAGAACTTCCAAGAAAGTTCGCATCGGATGAATACCAATTGTTATTGGTGGCAGACAAGTACCAAACAGGATTTGACCAGCCGTTGTTACATACCATGTATGTAGACAAGAAATTATCGGGTGTTAAAGCCGTACAAACACTTTCCAGATTGAATCGAATGTGTGCTGGAAAAGAGGATACTTTTGTACTGGATTTCGCCAACGATACACAGGATATTTTGGATTCTTTCCAACCGTATTACGAACTTACTTCCATCACCGAGAACTCAGACCCAAATCACTTGTATGACTTGAAAGCTGAACTGGAAAAAGCAAATGTGATTTGGGAATCGGAGGTAAATAACTTTTGTAACCTGTTCTTCAAATCAAGCAAAAGTCTCAGTACATCTGACCAAGGTAAATTGAACGCTTACATTGACCCAGCAGTGGAACGATTCAAAGCATTACCAACTGAAACGGATGATGTGATGGGCACGGTGACCAATCAAGACGACTTCAAAAACACCTTGCAGACATTTTGCAGAACCTATTCGTTCTTGACCCAAATCATGCCTTTTTCGGACGTGGATTTGGAGAAGCTGTTCACTTACGGACGTTTTTTATTGAAAAAGCTTCCAAGAACTAATCAAAACGACAAGTTCAAGCTGGGTGACGAAGTTTCGCTGGAATATTACCGTTTACAAAGGATTGCTGAGCACAACATTGTGATGGAAAGCCGAGGTGTTTACGAATTAGAAGGTGGCGGACAAGCTGGTATCCGATTAACCAAGGAGGAAGAAGCCAATCTTTCGGAAATCATTGACGTATTGAACAAAAAATTCCATACCGAATTCAACACAGCAGACAAACTGTTCTTTGACCAGATTGAAGAAGAGCTAGTTGTTCATGCTGGGTTGAAAGAGCAAGCGCAAAACAATCCAATGGAAAATTTCAAGTTCGGTTTCGAGGAATTGTTCTTGGACAAGTTAATTGCACGCATGGAGCAGAACCAAGACATTTTCACAAAAATGATGGATGACAAAGAATTTGGTGATGTAGTGAAAGGGTATATGTTGAAGAAGGTGTATGAGAGGTTGAGTAAGTAAAATGAATAGAATAATATTAGTCGGTAACGGATTTGATTTAGCACATGGACTAAAATCTAGCTATAAAGATTTTGTGTTAGATTTAATTTTACAAAAAATTAAGATTGCCGTTCAAGAAGGTGTTAAAACCAACTTTAAAACGAAAAGTACAGGATATTTTTATGACGATATATTACTTAGTATTTTCATACAAAATTTTTCAAACATTGATGAATACCTTTCTTCTATTCTAAAAATTCAAGATTTAGAAAAACTAATTCAAGCTAGTGAAAAAGGAAGCTTTGAAATAACTATAAAATCAGAGATACTAAGAAATTATTTTGAAAATTGGGCAGACTTTGAAAAAACATTTTTCGATTGTTTAATTCAGACTTATGAAAAAAAAGGTGATATTCAAAAGCTTAATAAAGAATTTTCTTTAATTAGAAAATGTCTTAAAGACTACATTTTAAAAATACAAATCAATATTGAAGAGGCTGGAATTGAAGCAAAAAGAATTGAGAAATTAATAGAAATATTTAGTCATGGGCAGATTAATCAATTACTTTTTTTAAGCTTTAATTATACACGAACATTAGGTTACTATTTTAACAAAATTCAGCACGAAATTAATTCTAGGATTTTATATCTGCATGGAAATGTTAATGACATTAAGCAAGATGATGAGCTGATTTTCGGATTTGATAACGATTTAGATGAAAATTTTAATAAAATCATCTCTGATTCAAAAATTGAATATGTTGATTTTTTTAAGTCAATTCTTTACAGTAATACTTCAATTAAAGGAGAACTTATAGATTTTTTAAATTTAGATAGTTTTGAAGTATACTCATTTGGACATTCTTTTGAAGTTTCAGACTTTACAATATTACGTGAGATATTTTCGCATAACAAGTGTAACAGAATAAAAGTGTTTTACCATCCAGAACTAGATACTGTTGATTATAACAATAAAAGAAAACTCTTACGATTGATGCTAAGAGATTCCAAAAATGGATTTGATAAATTAGTTGTAAGAGACCAAAGTGAACCAATGCCGATAATGATATCTAATGTTAAAGCAATAAATTAACAGCAAACTGTTCCTACAGATATTCATTTTTGTAACAATTCAAATTTCGATGAAAGTGTGGATTGTTTTTTTCATATTGATAATGTGTTTACTCAATACTGTTTAACGGTATAAATGATTGAGTAGTGAATCTTATTTCCGAAAGCATTTGGAAGTTTAATCATTTACTACTATATTAGCATATTAATATCCACATCCTATACAAGTAGTAATGAAGATACTTTATTCACGTGTTTCAACAGCGGAGCAAAATGCCGAAAGACAAATCCAAAACTCTGAATCATTCGATTATGTATTTGTCGATAAGTGCAGTGGGCTAATTCCATTATGGGAAAGACCGAGAGGAAAGGAACTCAAAAAATTAATTGACCAAGGTAAGCTTAAACAGATTACTGTCCATTCAATTGACAGATTTGGTCGAGATACTGTATCAGTAATTCAAGTATGGAAAGAACTTACCGAATTGGGAATTGTTGTTGAATGTCGAAATCCTAACCTTCGTAACATAGATGAAAATGGTAAACCAGATATGTTTTCGGAACTAATGATTTCCATTTTGTCAACTATGGCTTCATTTGAAAAACAAATGATAAAAGAGCGCCAAATGGAAGGTGTGCGAATCGCTAAGGCAAAAGGTATTTATACTGGCAGAGCAGTTAATACGAAAGAGACTTCAGAAAAGTTTATGTCCAAACCGAAAAACAAAAAAATAGCTGAATACCTTTCATCTGGTTACCCGATGTCTGAGATTGTAAGTATTATGAAATGTAGCTATAGCACTGTTCTAAAGGTGAAGAATTCTAAACCTATAAATATTCCAAATTAAATGAATCTAACAGAAATATTTTTTAGAAAACCACTTTATGAACTAAATAAAGAAGACTTAGAATTATTCTTTCAAGAAGAACAAGAAGAAAACTCGAAATTAGAATTTAAATCTGGCGATGTTGGTATTGAAGGAATATATAAAGAAATCTGTTCTTTTCTTAATACTGAAGGTGGAATATTAATTATTGGTTCCCCAAAAGAAACCACAAAATTATTGGACAATGGTGTTAAAATAAAAATTTGTAAAGGACAATTAACACCAACTCAATTTAGAAATAGAGATTGGTTGATGCAAAAAATATCAAGTAATATTTCCCCACCACCGAATGGAATTAGGATAAAAGATATTTTCGATGAATTAGGGAGTTATTTTATTATTGAAGTTGAACAGAGTCAAACACCGCCACACCAAAGTAGTGATGGGACATATTATATTCGTTTGGAAAGAGATTCTAAACCAGCACCTCATGGATTAGTAGAAGCCTTATTTTTCAAAAGACAAAAAGCAAAATTGGAATTACGAACAACAATTTCACAGAAAGAAAACCTGAAACATGAAATTTCGATTTCAATCAAAAACAGTTCTTCTTTTCCAACTGAAAAAGTTTCATTCTCAATAAACTTCTATAATGTAAAATCATTAACTGAATTGAACTCTAATTCAATTCCAGTTCAACAAAATGAAAATAATTCCATTGTTATTAGTCATACTTCTGATGTTGTTCTATGGAAAGGTCTTGAAATTGTAGTTAAGTATGATATTTTTCATAAAAGCCAACCATTTTTAGTTAATATTAATTGTTGGAGTCGTGATGCAGAAATCATCAAAAATATAGGATTATACGACCCAATTTCAAATTCAATTATTGAAAGTGAAAATGAATACACTCCTAATAAAAAAGGATATGAGTATTACTATAATCTTTTAAATTCATTGATAAACACAGCGGGTTAAATTGGTATAACAAACTTACTTAAACTTCAATAATATCGGCTAGTTTATACAATTCAAAAATATCATCTTTGAACTTAGTTCGGTTAGATATTTCAGACAAGTAGTCTACAAGGAAAACCTGAGTCATTTGGCTCAGGTTTTTTTATGCCGTAAACTGAATCAAGCCGAAGGGTTGAAGGAAGGATTAAGGCATAAAAAAAGAGTTGTGAAACAACTCGGGTTTCCTTGTTAAGCCCCTCCTGATCCGCCGCGGCGGACCATCCTGACCGAGCGAAGCGAGCTTGCCCTGACCAAACGAAGTGTGCGTCGGGAGCGTCAGAATAGTCCTGTCCCAGCTGTTAAAAGAAAAACGTTGCTGTGAAGTTGTTTTCATGCGTTCAATTCATCCTTAATGCTATTTTTTTATACTTACCTTCGCTAAAATATTATGGAATGAAGAACGGTCTTTTTATGCTTCTTTTGCTATTAAATTCCGTTGGGTTTAGTCAAAACGCTTTTTCAACCGTTGTGAAAGATTCCCTGACGAATGAATATCTTTCAGGCGTCAAGGCAAAAGTAAAGGGTTACACCTTGGGTGCAGTTTCGGATAATAACGGTAAAATCTCGATTTCCAATGTTCCGAATGGAAAACAAACCATAGTTCTAACATGCATTGGATACCAACCACTGGAATTACCGATTGATTTTTCCTCGGATGTAGCACTTCCATGGATGTATATGCAACCATCGACATCAGAAACAGAACAAGTGGTAGTTATAGGAACAAGAAGCAATAGGAGCATCTCAAAAATACCTACTCGGGTAGAGGTACTTACAGAAGAAATAGATGAGGCGGCAACCATGGATCCGAGTAAAATAGCCCATTTACTCACACACAGCACGGGTATTCAAGTGCAGCAAACCTCTGCAACGAGTAACACGGCCAATGTAAGAATCCAAGGCCTGGATGGTAGGTATACCCAAATTTTAAAGGACGGATTTCCATTATATGGCGGGTTTTCGGGAAGCTTAAGCATCATGCAAATCCCACCGCTTGATTTGAGACAAATTGAATATATCAAAGGTGGTGCATCTACTTTATACGGAGGGGGCGCAATTTCAGGTTTAATTAATATCATTAGTAAAGAGCCAACCAGTGATGAAACGATTTTACACCTCAACGGATCCCACATTGGTGCTATGGATATAAACATGTTTACAGGTCGGAAATATGAAAAAATTGGCTTTACCCTGTTAGCACAACGCAATACCCATCAAGTTTTTGATGCGGATAGTGATGGTTTTTCTGATTTACCAGAACTCATCAAGTATAACTTTAACCCTAAGATCGTATTCTATATTTCCGATAAAAATCAGTTGAGTATTGGTGGCACGTTTACTTCTGAAACAAGACAAGGTGGAGATTTGAAGGTTTTAAAGGATGAACCTGCCACAGCTTCGAATTTTTACAAAGAAAAAAATGAAGTAAGCAGAATGACCACCCAAACCAAATTTGAACATAAGGTATCAGAAAATCAAACCCTCACCGTTCGAAATTCTTTCAATTTTTTTGAGAGAAACTTATTGATAAGACCAACCTTTTTGCAAGGTGATTATCGATTTGCTGGCAACCAGGTTTCTTCGTTTTCTGAAGTATCTTATACCAAGAAAAAAAACAAAAATGTATTTATCACAGGGTTGAACTTTTATACCGATGATTTCAAAGAAACACCCTTACAAAGCCTTGTACTAAGAAATGAGCAATTCCAAACCGTTGGTGCCTTCGCTAATTATGTTTTCGACATTGGGCAGAAAATATCAATTGAAAGTGGTTTAAGAAGCGACTATGTTTTTAATCAAAAGATACATATCCTCCCAAGAATATCCGCTTTGTTCAAATGGACTAACAAACTAACGACACGAATGGGTGGAGGTTTAGGATACAGAAATGCAAGTATCTTCAATCAAGAAGCAGAATTATTGGGATATCAAAATGTATTGCCAATGAATAGAAATACGACCGAAGCAGAACAATCGTATGGTGGGAACGCCGATATCGGTTATAGATTGAATATAACAGAAAAAATCTGGGTCAACATCAACCAAATGTTCTTTTATACCCATTTAAGAAACCCTTTAGTACTTCAATCAAATGGTTCCAACTTCGAATTTGCAAATGCCAATGGATTCACAACCAGTTTTGGTGGCGAAACCTTTTTTAAAATGGGCTTTTTTGATTTTGTGTTTTTTGCAGGTTATACATATACCAACGCAACCAATCATTTTAATGGCACACAATCACTTTTAACCTTAACACCCCGACATAGTTTGAAAGGCGACCTCCTTTATGCTCTTCCAAATAAGTGGAGAATTGGTGTCGATTATGAATTAAAAAGTTCCCAAACCTTGACCAATGGTTTTGTTACACCAACGTTTTGGACCTATGGTGCCGTTGTAGAACGTTATTACAAGAGCTTTACCTTTTTCGGAAACCTTGAAAATATATTCAATTACCGTCAAACCAACATTGCTAGTTTAATTTCAGGACCCAATAATACACCTCAATTTACCGAGGTTTGGGCACCGCTTGATGGCATCGTGTTTAATTTTGGGCTTAAGATTAAGCTTAAAAATGGTTAATATTTCAAGCCCCCTCAGAGGTATGGAATATTCAATCCCAAGTTAATTTTCTAATATCAATCCCCCGCAATAGGAGAATCAAAAATACCCACCGCTAACTCTGCCCAAAGGAGCATAAACAGAAAGGTCAGCACTAAAATAATCAGGAACTTTCTTTTTTTGGACTTCGTTTTCCGAACCAGGTATTCTAACCCAAATCCAAAGGTAGAAAGGAGTACCAACGCTGCGAAATAGTCAAAGAGCGTCCAATGAAATGCCGCATTGCCGTCGAGCTGTTCCAGCCACGGGATGCACAGCAGTAGGAGAATGACGGAAAGAATTACCTTTTGAGCGAGGTTCCAACGCAACCATTGATTCATGAATCAAAGTTAAAAAAGTTACTGACAACTTATAGAAATAACCTTTTATGTAAGAATTTCTTTACCTTTAATTTCCTAATGAGTGCCCGTATTTTTTTGACGGTTTTTTGGATCTTCTTCCAAGCATCGGTATGCTCGAGCCAGGTGGTTAAAACTTGGAACATCGATTCATTTCAGGTAAACCTGGTTCGTTATGAGCAAGTGCAAGAAACGCCCGGGATATTCCCAATAGACAAGCACTCCGCTAGAGCATTTTATTGTTTGTTGGAACTTAAGAAGCAAGGGAAGCTCGTTACCCTTGGAGGCAATTATTCGCTGAGCAAGGATTCCTGTTTCCTTTCATTTTTGGAATTGCATTCGCCGCGTATTAAAAATGGAACTGTGGGTACGTACTACACACTGGGCTTGTGTAATGAAAAGGTTACTGCTAAAACCGTAACTAAACCGGTTTGGATTCTTAGCGAAATCATCAATGCAACGATTCGTCCCTTGGATTCTCTCTATTATAATCCTTACAACCAGAATGTACCGTTCATCGTTCCTAATTACAATAGCGGTAAAAAAACAGCGTTACACCCCAAAATGATCGAAGGGTTGTTAGTTTTTTTTAATGCTACGTACCTCGTAGCCCCTTACCATAAGAGTGAATTTCCGGCCCCGCATAATCCTCATTTTGAACTTAACTTTACCTACCAAGGGGAAGAAATATCCGTGTTAATGTACTGGGCGAGGTATATCGTCGATGGCTACGTATACACCGGTGAAGGTTCCTACATCGAACCTACTGACCTTCGTTTCTGGGAGGCGAATGAGCGGCTTTGGGGAAGGGTTAAATGATGGCATTTAGGCCTAATTGATGAGTAAAGCCAACCATTTGTTCATTCCTTGCATCAATGTTGCAGAAAATCACAAACCGTTGACCGAGGAGGCATTGATTGAGGCTTGTATTCGCAGGAATCCCAAAGCCTGTAAAGAACTTTATGACGCAAATAAAGGATGGCTTTATGCGGTTTGTTTGCGCTATCATAAAAATTCCTTTGATGCGCAAGACAGTTTGCAAGAGAGTTTTATCACAATTTTTCAAAATTTAGCCAGTTTTAGAGGAGAAGGAAATTTTAAAGGCTGGATGCGGAAAGTAGCAGTTAGGTGCATTCTTGCAAGTTTTCGAAAATCATCAAAAATGCGTTTTTTAGATTTGGACTGCGCAACAGAGCCTGTCGATCTTTCCTTACTTCAGTCCATGGGACGCGATGAAATAATGCATCTTGTAAATCTATTGCCCTCTGGAAGAAAACAAATTTTCATAGCTCACGCCATAGACGGTTTTACGCATGCCGAAATTGCAGAAATATTAACGATATCGGAAGGGACTTCTAAATCTCAATTTTTTCATGCGCGTAGAGCGTTGAGAGAATCATTGGAAAAAGACAAAGTAATTGCAAAAAAAATCAAACATGGTTGAAGATTCACTGAAATCAAAAGAGGATTGGAAAGGCGCATTGGCCTCTCAATTCGAAGAAGACATCCAGTTGCCGAAGGATGAAAATTGGAAAGCAATTGAGCATGTTATTTTCGCACAGAAAAAGGTAAGATTAATCAGGCCATTAATCATTATATCCACATTACTGATTTCAGGATTGGGAATCTTCTTCTTCCAGAAATCGCCTAATCCTTATAAAAAGATCAAATCGAAAAATGCAGTTCAAAACAATCCAATTGATGCAAACATTTCTGATAAGAACCTGAATAGTAATTCCCATCATAAGGTAATTTTGACCGAGAAAAATGAGCATTCAAATAGGGTTAATCAAACGCTAAGCTCAGGCAATAAATTCAAATTGTTCGATACGATTAACTCGAAAAAAAGTGAATCGGCTCAAATAAAAAATCAGATCCACGTATCCATCAGTAAATCAGATAAATTTGGAAAAACGAGGATGTATGAAAACGATAAACAACATCAAAATATAAACCCTATCTCAAGGGATAAAATTAATTTAAGTACAGAAATCAGTGGATATAAAAATCAAGATTCTTCAAAACCCATAAAAAGCGTAAATGAATCATCATCATTAGGCGAATCAACCCAAAAACTCTCGGAAAACGTCCGAAATTTAGATACGACCCTCCGCTTAACCTTGCTTCCAATTGAATTGCTTTCAATCGCTAGAATGCCGCAAAACTTGGAATTAATGAAGAATGACTCACCAGAATTCAAGCCCTACTTTTCAGTGCAATTTGCACCATTCATTGGAAGAAATATCCGAACAGCATCTGGTACGTTTAATAGCGGGAGTAACTATTCGAATGCTGTTGGTGATCGCCGAGTCTCATTACCGAAGTTTGGTTTCCAAACAACGATAAATTACCACATAAAAAAAAGACTTTCTCTGAACACAGGGTTTCAACTAGCGGGAGGTAATTTTCAATCGCGTTGGTTTTTTAAGTATTTACAAATCGAACCGACAACCAATGATATTCGATTGAAAACTACTTCCGGAGAGGCAAGTACCTCCGACCCAATACTCCTTCAAAGCATCACCAACGGTACAGCTGGAATTTACAAAATCAGATTGAACCATGCATTTTTACTCTATTCTATTCCTGTAGGAATCACTTATCGATTTACAGATGAAAGATTTTCACCCTATGTCAGGACAGGATTGAACATGGAGTTTTTTGGTTGGCGAGCCCTTTCCATCGATGTTTTGGAAAACGGAATTACACGAAATATCGAACTCGATTTAAATGGCCCAAACAACTTATTGAATCTTCAAGGAATATTGGCTTTTGGCATTGAATCACGAATCAAAGACAGGTGGAGTTGCTTTGCTGAAGCGGGTTATTATGTTCCGCTCAATCCATTCGTAAATTCAAATGGGTATTCGGTAAGGATAGCTGGATCAAGTATTTTGGGAGGAGTGAGGTATGAATTTAAAAAACAAAAATCAGTCTAACCAACCTTTTTCTTAAAATAGTCCTCTAACAATCAAAACAATAAAATTTTATATCATGAAAAAAATCTTTTATTTGGTATTCATTGCAAGTAGTTTGTTCAATCTTGCTTCTTGCAATAAGTTTAACGAAGAAACACAATCGGATTCGGAGGATGTATTAAAAATGGAGATGAATGATAATGATTTTTTAACTGAAGAGGAAATTGCTTCCAATCCATGTGGTTTTGATTATGCAGCACTTTTAGCTCCATGCGCAGTAGTAACTGAATCTTCCAATACGTTTCCAAAAATAGTTACGATTGATTATGGAACGGGATGTGTTGGACAAAATGGACTCACAAAAAAAGGGAAAATAATCATCAATGTTTCGGGTGATATGCGTGTTACGGGAAATACGAGAACCATAACATTCGATAATTTTTATATCAATGAGGTCAAAATAGAAGGCTCTCGAGATGCTGAAAATATCGGCCCCAACAACTTAGGTAATATGGTCGTTAAAATAACGGGGGATATAACTGCAAGTAGTTCAGAATTCACGCGCAGCCGAAATTTCACAAGATATCGAGAATGGATTTCAGGAATTTCCACCTGTGATATCAGCGACGATGAATTTCATGTGACCGGTTCAGGAACAGCTATTGGCAGAAGAGGAATAGAAATCCCACATACCATAACTGAAAAGATAGTTCTGAAACCAGGTCAGTGTAAATATCCATTATCTGGTAAAGTTGATATTGGTAGTGCAACTCGTGGTGTATTCCTAGATTTTGGTAATGGAACCTGCGACAACATCGCAGAGGCAACTACTAAGCGCAGAAACAAAACCTACCAAATTGATTTGGATACGAGACGGATTATTCAGTAATTCAAAGATTCACAAACCAAACACAAACCACGATTAAATTCGTGGTTTTTGTAATTTTAGGCTAAATAAGTTCAAATGAAACCAATTAAAATAATTGTTTTACTATTTGTATTTAGTCAATTAAAGATTTTTGCTCAAACATTTGATCCGAACTTATCTGCCGATCTACAGCATACCATCGATAGTTTTCAAAGCGCGTACAACCTGAAAGGAATTTCGGCGAGCGTTTTTGTTCCCAATGAAGGAATTTGGAAAGGGGTTACAGGCGTTTCACATCCCGGGGTTCCCATCACCCCCGAGACGGGTTTCGCCATTGCAAGCAATTCCAAACTCTTCACTGGAGTTCTCTTGTTGAAATTGGCAGAAAACGGCCTTCTTTCCCTGGATGATTCGCTTCATGAACATTTGCCCCCGTTCAATAACGTGGATCCGAACATTACGGTTCGACAATTGCTCAACCATACCAGCGGTTTGAGCGATGTCAACATTCCGGGGTACGGAGATTCCATGCTCGCGGACCCATACCGTGTTTTTCAACCTGCAGAAATCATTGGTTGGGTTCCACCCCCGTTGACCGCTCCCGGAGGGGGATGGTCGTATTGCAATACGAACTATTTGCTTGCAGGTTTGGTGGCGGAAAGCGTTACTGGACAAAGTTTTAGCCAACTTTTGCGCGATAACCTGTTGAATCCGCTGAACATGGACAGCACCTACCTTGCAGTGTATGAAAACAGTACGGTGGTGCCTGCACATCCTTGGCAAGGAGGAATGGATTTTAGTTCCACACCACGGATTTCCATCAACAGCGCTGCTTGGTCTGCAGGAGCAATGTACTCAACCTCAAGTGAAATGGTTCATTGGTATCGCGCGCTGATGGGCGGTCAGGTGATCAACCAAAATTCGCTTCAGGAAATGACCACTTTTGTGGGTTCGGGCAGTTATGGCGTTGGGATTGCAGAAGCAACCATTGCAGGAAGGACCATTTGGCAACATGGAGGAACCATTTGGGGCGGGTATAATTCTTCCATGATGTACGACCCGACCTCAGGGGCGGTAATTTGTGTTCTAATCAACCAACTGCCGGCCCAAGCATTCCAAGTGGCCGCTCAGCTCTTAAGTGAGTTGGTGGAGCAGGGATTGGGATTCCAAGGAACATCCCAGGATGAAGTACCCCTTCTTTACCCCAATCCAACCTCGGACCTTGTGCGCCTGAACGTTAAAGGCTATGATCAAGGAACTTTTCAAGTGTCGGACGGGCATGGACAGCTTTTGCTTTCCGGAAAAGTTACCGAACCACATTTAGAGCTCTCATTAGCGCCCTTTCCCAAGGGAGTATACGTCCTAACGGTTCAATTGGAAAAGGAAACCAAACACTGGAGAATTTTAAAACAATAATATGAAACCATGTATCCTGATTTTATTTTTGGGTTGTTTTTTTGGGGGAAAATCCCAAAACCTGTACTTTCCACCAACGGTGGGAAGTGCTTGGGATACCCTTGCACCGGCCTCGCTCGGGTATTGCCAACCTAAAATTGACAGTCTGTACACCTTTTTAGAGGACAACAGTACCAAGGCCTTTATCCTGCTGAAAGACGGAAAAATCGTTTTGGAAAAATACTTTGGGGGCCATACTGCTACCTCGCCATGGCAATGGGCTTCAGCGGGTAAAACGATTACGGCATTCATAGTGGGAATTGCGCAACAAGAGGGACATTTGTCCATTACCGATACGACTGCTCAATACTTGGGTCAAGGATGGACCAATGCTACGCCGCAACAAGAGGAGAAAATTACCGTGCGCCACCAACTTACCATGACCTCCGGATTGGACGACGGGGTTCCCGACCATTATTGCACCCTCGATACCTGTTTAAATTATCTGGCCAATGCCGGAACGCGCTGGGCATACCATAACGGTCCCTACACCTTGCTCGATCAAGTCATCGCCAACGCTACGGGACAGTCGTTAAACAGCTACACCACCCAAAAGTTAAAAACTCCAACGGGAATGACCGGTTCCTTTTTTTCGGTGGGCTACAACAACGTTTTTTTTAGTACCGCTCGAAGCATGGCGCGTTTTGGTTTGCTTATCCTCAATCAGGGCAATTGGAATGGTAACCAACTTTTGACGGATGCCGCGTATTTTAATGAGATGGTGAATACCTCACAAAATTTGAACAACTCCTACGGTTACTTGTGGTGGTTGAACGGCAAGGCCAATTTTATGGTTCCCACCTTGCAAACGGTCTTCCCGGGGTATATGTGCCCCAACGCACCCGCTGACATGATTTCCGCTATCGGAAGTGGGGGACAATTTTTAAACGTCGTTCCGAGCCAAAACCTGGTGTGGTTGAGGATGGGAGACGAGCCGAGCAATTCCAATGTACCATTTTTATTGAACGACGACATCTGGGAGTATGTCAACGACTTGGTTTGTCAAAATGCCGGTATATTGGAACAGCCAAGTAACGGAACTTCCATTGAATTATATCCCAACCCTGCCAAGGAACAGCTGAACATTGCCGTGAACGGTGAAACCATCGGAGAGGTTCAAGTGCACAATGCGCTGGGTCAACCCGTTGCCACTTGGAACATCGATGCTTCGAGCGGTGTTTTGGAAGTTGGGAAATTTCCGCAAGGGATCTATTTCCTTACCCTGCCCGGGTCTGGAAAAGTACAGCGTTGGGTTAAGGAGTAAATCAGATGATTTTTACCGATACGCGAAATGCTTGAAATTCGGCTTTAAGCGGAGGGAAAAGATGGCTTACTTTTTTTTCGGGTTGAGCTTTTTCGAAAGAACATACGCATAAAGCGGAACAAGTATTTCAATGGCGGCCACAACGGGTTGACTTGGATCTTC
Source organism: Cryomorphaceae bacterium (assembly GCA_027485415.1). Taxonomy (GTDB): domain Bacteria; phylum Bacteroidota; class Bacteroidia; order Flavobacteriales_D; family Crocinitomicaceae; genus UBA952. The sequence continues at coordinate 94,718 of JAIXRC010000023.1, forward strand.
GAAACCGTAAGCAAGGATACCACAAACCCTTAAAATACCTGCGGCCAAAAACGCAAAAACGAAACACATCAATCCAAGATAATGCCGTTCAGGCTGTAGCGAGGCCCATATAAAAAACAAGCCCAACCCCAATTCCAATCCCCCATAAAAGGCAGTTATTTCAACAAGGGTATTGGGACTATGGTGCTTAAAACCCACCATTTCAGCCAACAGCAAGGGGTTGTAAATAAAAGAAGCAGCATAAACCAATAAGCCAATGCCTACCGCTTTGAGTAAAATGCCCGGTGCTTTCATGAGTTAACTTTTGAGTAAAACGCATCGAAATTAGTGTTTTTTTAACATAAGCGACCAAGAAAATTATGCGATACAGGGCAAATATTCATCCTTGGATTTACAATGCCTGAAGCACTTTTTTTATACTTTTGGTGAGTAAAAGAACAGCATGTTTTCAATGACCGACTTTCTTTTCGCCTCCTTGAAGGAAGCTTTTTTCAATTTAATGCTGTATGTTATTTTTGGTCTAGCGGTTTTTGCAGTTGTTTGGCGTCTCTTGACGGTTGTTTGGCGTTGGAGAAGAATACAACCCAAAAGTGAGCAGCGCAGGCATTTTTTCAGTCACGACGTCCTCTTTTCTCTTGGCTCCATTTTATTGGCAGGAGTACTGACCGCATTAATTACCTTTTTGGATCAACTCGGATTCATGAAACTCTACTGGGATTTCAACGCGCACAGCTCCATTTGGGGTTTTTTGCAACTCCTTATTCTCATTTTTTTCTACGATGCCTATTTTTATTGGACGCATCGAGCAATGCATCATCCGAAAATTTACCGTTGGGTGCATAAGACCCACCACAAGAGCACCGACCCATCCCCCTTGACCATTTTTGCTTTTCACCCTTTAGAAAATGCCATTGAATTCTTCCCTTTCCTTGTTCTTCCCATGCTCCTTCCAATTTGGTGGCCCATGCTGTTTTTATGGCAAACGTTAGACCTTTTAAACAATGTGGTTGCCCACCTCGGCTATGAGATCTATCCGAAAAAATGGCTTCAACTCCCAATCCTGCGATGTAAAACCGCTTCAACCCACCACAACATGCATCACGAGCAATTCGTTGGAAATTATGGCTTATACTTTACTTTTTGGGATCGGTGGATGAAAACGGAAATCTCTGACTACGAACAACGCTTTAATAAGATTCATCATAATCGAAGTTTGATTCAATAAGTGCCATGAAGATTAGTCATACCTTTACCGCCCCCCTTTGGCAGCATTCGGCTCCTGGAGGGTGGTATTTTGTTTCCTTACCAAATGATTTATCCCTAGAAATTCGATCCCAATCAAAGCACTTAGAAGAAGGTTGGGGGAGGTTAAAGGTTAATGCCACCCTGGATGGTCTTTCTTGGAATACGTCCATCTGGTACGACAAAAAACGCGGCACCTATTTGTTACCCATTAAAGCAGCAATCCGCCAAAAGAAAAACGTGATCGCACCATCGTTGGTTGAGGTATTGCTGGCATGGTAAAGACGTTTATTTTTAATGTACTTTCGATAACCATTGAGCCAAATCATGCAGAGACCCAATAGGCTTTTGAGCCAATTTTTAGGATTAAGCCTTGCGTTATGCGCGGTTGCTTGTACAAACTTGCGTGATGCAAAGTCTAACGCGGAAAAGGAGCGTTTGTCAGAAGGACAAAAACCCATGGATTCTACCGTTTATTTCTATAAAAACACAAGCAAACCTTCTGTGGTTATTACCGATTGGAATGCCGAAAATCGGCGTTTTGTTCGATTCTATGACCCCTATGGTCAGATAACATTCACGATTGAGGATATCCGTTCAAGTTATTCAAGCATTACAGATTTGCGTCAATTCCATGAAAATGGCGCCCTTGCCTTGTTAACGATTACATTAACTCCCGATGGCAGCAGGTATTGGTATACTTCTAACCTTACCTTCGGCATCAACAATGAACCTCTATGGAAGGAAGATGTTCAACATCCGGAGGACCATGTGATTTTTCCGGGGAGCAATAAATCCTATTGGAAAGATGGGAAATGGGTCAAACAGGAAATAATCCAAGAGCAACCGGTTCGCAGAAATTAGTACATCTCAAAAGAAATGTTAAAATTTCGGGACAGCGAATTTTCAATGTGTTTGTCCCTTATTTTCGAAAAAAAAACATACACCATGAAAAAATTTCAATTCGCACTTTTATCGTTAGTTTCTTTAGCCGTCGTTTCCAGTTGCACTGTGGTACGTCCTAGTCAAGTAGGAGTGAAGTCTACTTTGGGAAAAATTAAAGGCAAAATCCGCCAGCCCGGTCCGGTAGTTTTTAATCCGTTTGTATCTAAAATCATCAAAGTCAACGTTCGTACCATGAACCTATCCATCAAAGAAAACCTTCCGTCCAAGGAAGGCTTAACCATTCTTTCCGAAAGTTCCATCCTTTACCACATCAAGTCGGATGACGTTCCGAAAATCATTCAAGAAACGGGTCTGAATTACGAAGAAAATTTGATTTTACCCGTGTTTCGTTCGGCGGCCTCCGATGTATGTTCGCGGTATTATGCCAAGGATATGCACAGCGCAAAACGCAATGAAATCGAAAAGGAAATTCAAAAGCGCTTGGCAGAAGTATGCGAGGAGAAAGGATTTGTGATTGAAGCCGTTCTTTTGAAAAGCATCAGTTTGCCTGCGGGCTTAACCAAATCCATTGAAACAAAATTGGAGGCAGAACAAGAGGCCTTGAGAATGGAATTTGTCCTGGACCGCCAAAAGAAAGAAGTGGAACGGCAAATTATTGAAGCAGAAGGAGCCAAGAAAACCAACGTAATTCAAGCCGAAGCGAAAGCACAAACCATGAAAATTGAAGCGGAAGGTCGAGCTCAAAGCATTGAAATTGAAGCCAAGGCTAACAAAACCGCTAACGAGCTATTGAACAATTCCATAACGCCCAACCTTCTCAGATTGAAGCAAATCGAGGCGTTTATCAAACTTTCCACGTCGAACAATACCAAAACCATCGTAACTGACGGTAAAGGGAGTTTGCTCAACGTGTTGGACGATAAATAATTCAACGGTTTTTATCCATATATACAGGACGTTTAGAGGTAAAATGAGGGGTGTGCTAGAGGCAGGTTTCGTAAAGCACCAAATATTATTGTTAACTTAGGCTTAACATTAAATGAGGGTGTATTGAAAAATGCGACTTTTTTACTCTTTTCGTTCGGTATTTCATGCTTATTAAGTGCACAATATTGCACCAACGGTGGACCTTCGTCCAACGCTGATTCGAACGTTGAATCCGTTGTTCTTGTTGGACAAAGCGGTCAAATCAATCACGTAGGTTGTCCAAGCCAGATTGGCGTTGAGGTCTATTTGAACGAATCCACTACCTTAAGTGCTGGCGCTACATATTCGCTCCAGGTGGACTTCGGAACATGTGGTGGAAACTTCGCAGGGGCAGGTACCGTGTGGATTGATTTTGACCAAAGCGGAAACTTCTCTCCCAACGAAGTCGTTGGGACTTGGTCGGGTATTCCTCCGGTCGCCACCAGCGTATTTAACGTGAATGTGCCCATGAATGCCCACAACGGTCTTACCCGAATGCGCGTGACCCAACAAGAAGCAGCTAGCCTTCCCTTGAACCCGTGCGCCTCTTTTCAATGGGGTTCGGTCATGGATTTCGGTATTCAAATCGTCAATGGATTGGATTGCAGTAATACTCCCGGAGATGTGATGAATGAAGCCATGGTGATTCCTTCGTTGCCCTACAACCATTCCGGTGACCTTGCGTACTGCTATGGCAACCAAAATTTAGTTTACACCTCCCCAGATGTGTATTACAAGCTGAACCTCAATCCCACCATGCAATCCATTACAGTTTCGGCTTGCGGTTCCAATTTCGACACCTATTTGTCCGTGCTCGATCCGCAAGGGCAAGTGTTGGCTTATAACGACGACGGATTAAGCTGCAGTCCCGCCTCTTCCTTAACCTTCGATGTTAATGACTTAGGTTTTGTTTATGTGGTATTGGAGGGCTGGGGTAATGAAAGCGGTTTGTATCAATTGCAGGTGAATGCCAACTACGTAGGAACCGGTGAACTCGCCGAACCTGAGGTCCTCGTCAAACCTAATCCGTTTACTTCGTACATTGAATTTTCAGAAAAAATTGACGGATTTTCTGTCTTCGAACTCACCGGAAAAAGAGTGGCCATGGGAGCGGAGTCAACGCAAACGGTAAATTTGAGTTACTTGCCCTCGGGATGGTTTCAATTGGAATATTGGACGCATGGGAAGACCTACCGCCAAAAAATAGTGAAGCAATGAAAGCGGTTATCGTACTCTTCTTGGCCATGGGTTCGATGGCCCATTCCCAAACGTTCACAGGCATCTGGGAAAAAAAGGCGAGCATCGGAGGGACAGGCCGTCACCGAGGAACTGGTGGAAGTGCTTACAACCGGGGCTACATGGGACTTGGACATGTCAACGGTGCCGGAGCAGATATTTCATACAGGGATTGGTGGGAATATAATCCTTCCACCGACAGTTGGACGCAAAAGTCGGATTATCCCGTTGCCAACCATGGAGCGGTGTCCTTCAACCTTAACCAAAAGATTTATGTGGGAGGCGGATCCGCTTTGGCGGGTCAATTTTATGCCTATGATCCTTTGATGAACGCATGGACCCCCATTGCTCCGTGTCCTTTCGCTCCCGGGGATGTTCAGGGTTTTTCGGCTAACGGTAAAGGCTATGTGATGTATCAAAATCAATTGGCCGAGTACGACCCTCAAACCAACGCATGGACCTTGAAGGCAAACTTGCCCATGAATGCGAGCAATTGGACCTGTTCTTTTTCAAACGGTTCAAGCGGTTTTGTGAAAATAGGACACGCACTTTTCGAATACAAACCCCTTCAAAACCTCTGGATTCCTCGGGCAAATCACCCTGGGATGAGTACAGGGGGCAGTTATGCCTTCGAAATCGATGGAATAGGCTATGTCGCTACGGGCTACGTTAACGGTTTATCAACGGTAACGGAAGAGGTATGGTCTTTTAATCCCGGCAGCAACAGTTGGACTCGGGTATGCGATTTTCCTGGATCTTCAAGGCGATTTTTTTCCGCATTTACCCTGAGCGGTAAAGGTTATTTAGGCATGGGAACCAACGGCATCAACCTGAACGATTTTTGGGAATTTGATCCTTCTATTACCGCAAGCATCGAGGTGCAAAAGGGGGGTCACGGCCTTTTATATCCGAATCCGGCCATCACCGAGATTTTTGCTCAAAACGTGCTTGAAGAGACGCCTTATCAAATCTATAGCCTGATGGGAGAATGCGTTGATCAAGGCATAACGAAAGGCAATATTTCGGTTGAAAAATTACCGCAAGGCACCTATCTTTTGTCCATTAATTCAAACAAGCATGTATTCGTTAAGCAGTAAATGGATGCTTGCTGTTTCGTGCATGGCCATGGTTTCTCTTACCGTGGCGCAGTCGAATACCTGGGTTAAAATGTCCGATTTTCCTGGCGGAAAGAGAGAGCGTGCTGTCGCATTTAGCATTGGCAATTTCGGATACGTGGGTACAGGAACGGATACCGCTGAGGTGGTTCGTAAAGATTTTTGGCAATACGATGCTTTGAACGATACTTGGACACAAATTGCTGAACTACCGGGCTTGGCCCGTCGCGATGCGGTAGCCTTTGTCCTCAATAATTTAGGCTATGTGGGTACAGGAATGAGCGACCACGTTTCGTCGAATGGGGTATTGCTGAAGGATTTTTGGTCGTATGACCCTCAATTAAATCAATGGGACTCCATTGCTCCTTATCCGGGAAATCAGATGAATGGCGTCTATTTTGCTACCGGATTCAGCGTAAGTGGTAAAGGTTATGTGTGTGGTGGGAAAGTAGGCAATAGTGCCTATTCCAGCGAATTGTGGGAGTATAAGCCATCCGTTAATGCATGGATACCAAGGGCTCCCTTTCCAACGGGAATACGCTACATGCTGAGTTCCTTTACCATTGCAGATCATGCGTACGTAGGCTTTGGAGCAACTGAGGACGTATACAAACGCGATTTGTTTCGGTATAACCCAGGGAGTAATACCTGGACTCCTATGCCCGATTTACCCGGAAATGTTAGGGGAGGGGCAAGTACCTTCGTCTTGCAAGATAAAGGATACATCTGCGGAGGTTACGACGGAGGTTTGTTGGATGATTTGTGGGAATTTGACCCTGTTGCGAATGCTTGGAATATAAGGGCCTATTTTGGGGGTTCGGAACGTAGAAATGCCGTTGCCTTCTCCATCAATAATTCCTTCGCGGTCGTTGGACTTGGAAAAGGCTATTCTGGTAAAAAAGAAAGCATTTATCGTTATTTTCCTACCTCGTATTTAGGCATGGAGGGCATCGAAGTATCGCCCTTTTCAGTGGTTCCAAATCCAAGTTCATCGGTGGTTCAAGTTTGGGGGCCTGTGGAAAACATTCAAGAACTGGAAGTCCTCAATTTGAACGGTCAAAAGGTTTTTCATTGGACGCCGAATTGCGGACCATTGAACTTGCCAAGCTTTGATCAAGGAGCCTATTTTCTTCAAATTAAAGTGTTTCAACAACAAGAGGTTTTCCTCCATAAATTCCTTATTTACTGATGCGTTTTGCTTGTTTAGCCGTTTTATGGATGTGCATGTATTCCTTGTTTGGACAGGATATTTGGATTCAAAAAGATTCCATTAAAGGGCCCCCAAGATCGGGGATTGCTTCCTTTGTGCTTGGAAATCGCGGTTATGTTGTTGGAGGATTTTTGGGAAGCGAAAGCTCTCGTAAAATGTACTCCTATTCTAAGAACCAAGACGATTGGGACGATGAACTGTCGTTAGGGGATTCTACGGGAGGTGGTTTGGAGCGTCATTTGGCCTGTGGATTTTCCATGAATAACAAAGGCTACATTACCCTAGGGCAAGGTTTAGGAGCACCCTTCATGAAGGATTTATGGGAATTTGATAAAGCAACACAAACATGGACGCAAAAGGCCGATTTTCCGGGAACCCCTCGAAGAGCTGCCGCAAGTTTTGTGGTGAACGGTTTTGCCTACATCGGTACAGGCGAAGATGCACAAGGTTTATGCAACGATATGTTCCGCTACGACCCCTTAACCAACCTTTGGGATCCTGTTTCCTCCTTTCCAGGGGGGGGGCGCCGGCAGGCGGCTGCTTTTGAATTGAACGGTTACGGTTGGATCGCCACCGGTGACGGCGGGATGTTGAAAAACGACTTATGGTCTTACAATACAGTGACGGATCTTTGGCAGCAGAAGGCAGACCTACCCGGACAGGCAAGGGCAGGTGCGGTGGCATGGAGCACTTCCCCAAGCGCCTATGTTGCTACGGGACAGAATCCTCAGGGTGAGTTTCTCGGAGATGTTTGGCAGTACAATTATTACCAAAATACTTGGGTTCAGAAAAATGATTTCGGCGGAGGGCCACGGACCAATGCTTGTGCCTTTGTAATCAACGGATCCGCTTTTCTAGGGGGCGGCTATAACGGAAATTTATTGGATGATTTCTACGGGTATACCGGATTGGCGAGCGCTCAAGAGGAACAACAAGACGAATTAGAGGTATTTCCCAATCCCTCGAACGGCACGTTCTACGTACGCGGAACAAATGCTCCGATCCATTGCGAAATTATGGGATTGGACGGACGAAAAGTAAGTTCGATGGAGTTGACCGAATTCCAGCCGGCCTCTATCGAAGGGTTTCCTTCCGGCACCTATTTATTGCACCTCACCCTTTCCAACCGCTTGTGGATAAAATGCATTCTAAAGCAATAGTCTGGTTGTTTTTTTGGAGCTTCGTTACAGCCTGTAAACAAGAACAGGTTTTAAGCCTTGATCCAACGGAGAAGGAGTATACGTATCAGGTGATCCGAATGAAGGACCGCACTTTTGGATATGACATCCTTCAGCGTGGAAAAACCATCGTTCATCAACCCTATATTCCGGCATACGGTGGAAATCAAGGGTTTGTCAAAAAGCGCCACGCCAAGGCAACAGCTCAATTGGTAATGGATAAAATGAGAAAGGGGATTTTTCCCCCAAGCGTGTTCCGTTACGAAGTAGATTCTATTTTAAGCATTCGATGAATGCCCGATGGGATGGTGGTTAAAGCCCCACGAATCTAAGGTATTTCCTTATTTCTTTTTCCGAACACTGGTACTTTTGGCCTGTTCGCCCTCCAACTACGTAGAACCACGTAGCCTCGCCCTCATTTCTACGTAGAACTGGTTGGGTAGTGCTCTGTATTTTGGTTCCTTGCTCTCGGTTTTTTGTTTTCCACCCTTTTATAATGCGGCACCTTTGTCTCATAAACAACAAAAAACACCGCTCATGAAAACAAAAAATCTACTTCTCGCAACCTTTTTCGGATTCACGGCTATGATTTCTTTTGCGCAACAACCAGCAAAAGTATGGGCACAAATCACCGATGCCAACGCAGTTCCCTTTGTGAGCGCGGACGGCAACTTGGTTTCCAATAACGCTTCCCTTAACGCGGTTCTTCAAACACAAGAAATCACTTCCGTGCAAGCGGCCCTTCCGGCTTCTAAGCAAGCGAAACTTCAGCGAGTGTACGAATTTTCATGTGCATGTTCTTTGAACGACTTAAGCGCTTCTTTGGAAAAAGTTTCCGTAGTTTCCGGCATTGAAAACGCTCCTAGCTACCAAGTGCTTGCTACCCCAAACGATTACAACTTAGGTTTGGCCAACAATTACGCCTTGGATTTAATCAACGCACAAGGTGCTTGGGACCTCAGCACAGGTAACAGTAACATCGTATTGGGCATCAGCGACCAAAATATGAGCCCTAACCACAGCGAGTTGTTAGGTAAAGTAGTGCACTACGACGCTTCCAACATGGCGACGGTTACGCACGGTAACGCGGTGAGCATCCTTGCAGCAGGCAATACGAACAACAACAACGGATTGAGCTCTATTGGATACAACTCCTCGATTGCCTTCTACCAAATGAACTATAACGAAGTGATTGCGGCATCGAACGCAGGAATTCGTGTAATCAACATCAGCTGGAGTTCAGGTTGTTTCTACAACCA
>JAIXRC010000052.1 GCA_027485415.1 Cryomorphaceae bacterium
AGATAAAACATAAACGAAAGCTTATCCATATCAACCTTGTGTCGGATTTGCTGCTATGTCTACGTTTATCGATTGTGTCGAGGAACTGGGGCTCAATGTCTCGCATAATGCGATCTGTAATCATGGTATTATCTAGTGTGTGTCGGCATGCGTTATCATTTGCACACGGATACAAACATGCAATTCATTTTGACGTCATGATGCATGCATTGCGCATCACATGTGCAGCAAATATAATCGCAAAGTCGTGGAGATCGTACCGGGAGCGCAAATACAAACGGGCGCTAGCGTACATTTGCTATGTCAAGTGTAAAAGTCAGGCAATAGCTGAAGTAATATACATCCATGGATTTGTAGTTTAAAATTTTATTACTTTGGATTTTTGCCTCGATTTCCGTATATTCACATATAGGACCAGGCAGGTCGCGATGAGCACGTGCATGACCCAGTGATCATCATGGCATTTATGGTATTCCTTGTATGTATTTCGAATGTGCAAGTAGAATGCAAGTATCAAGATTGCTACGACGTAGAGCGCACTGGACAACGGCATTATCGGAAACGTGACGATCGAATGAACGCCGTATATCAATGCTACTCCCCGGGCAGCAAAACGGTCAGGGTTTCCGTATGCTTGAACGATGCAGTTATGTCCATGATGTAGAATGCTCAGGCATGCGCACGTTATACACGCGATTACGACGTCGGGCATACGGCTCAGGAACGCATAAAAAGCCGGCAGGAATAAAAGCCATGACGAGTAAAACGAAATGGGAAACATCTAGCTTCTGCTCATTGTGCTCATTGCAAAATAAACAGATAATAATAATAATAATAATAAAATCACAGAATCCATAAATACATAAAATGATTACAAACCTATTATGATATGTGTGCATTGTATTTTGCTGATTAGTGCCAATGTCTATCTTTGCGCGGGACCCTGTCTTTGCCAGATTTTCATATCTGGTAAATGAGATGCAACGGGAGCTAGCCTCTATTTCAAGGCTCCTCCTGGAAGATTCGCCTATGCCTTCGCATGACCGGAAGCTGCTGATGGACACGCCCGATATCACGGATGCACTTGTTCCTTTCGTGTCAAACTCTCTTGCACCGTTTTCTGTAAAGTCCATCATGGTTCCAATCGATATGACCTATGATGACGCCACGTATGAAATCAAGATGGATGTGCCAGGTATGACCGGTTCCGGTATCCGGGTCTCTATCGAACCTGGAAACATGCTGACCGTTACTGGCGAAAGGACATGTACCGATGATGATAAGATCAACAAGGTTCCCAATAGCAATAATACCGATAGGAACAAGATGTATACCGAACGGTTCTATGGAAAGTTCTCGAGGTCGATCAAGCTACCCGATGACATTGATACTGGCAGGGTCGATGCAAGCGTTCATAATGGTATCCTAACCATCAGAATCGGAAGGAAGAATGAGAAATAAGGATCCTTGTGTAGATTTTGTCGTATCTATATTTTATCTATAATGGCGCAAGGTTATCATTGGGTTTCACCGACAGATGTAGATCAGTTTATAGAGCTGCCAGATGTCTTTGTAGACCTAAGTGACAAGGAGGCCATCACAATTTATTATGGTGATTCCATTCCGACATGGGACTGCATATCGTGCAAAGCATCCGATTACGCTATCAACTGTAACATTCCAATGAACATGTTTTTTAATTTGTCCCAGATGAACTGGACATATGCTATGCAACCGGTGTGCAATGCAGATCGCCTGATTGAAAGGGAAACATTGTCAAAGATTACCGGCATTAGTCCGTGTAGACACATCGACATAAGTCCGTGTGGACACATCGACATTAGGCCATGTGGGTACATCGACATAAGTCCGTGTAGACACATCGACATAAGTCCATGTGGGTACATCGACATAAGTCCCGTTGACGCAGGTCCCGGGGGACGCTATCCGATCGTCGATGACAAGGCCTTGTCCAAATACATGTACACAGCGTCATCTATTTTCATCCACTATAAACAAGCAGCCTCGTTTTTCCAGAACTCTTTCAGGGTACTCGAAGCATCGAATGAGCTAGGCCAGATGTATGCTGCATATATAGACAAGGATACAGGCAAGGCTTTGCCGCACACAGTCCCGGCATATATGTGCACTATTTGTGAAACTACCATGGAGAAATGCAAATGCCAGAATTACTATAGAGATTCATATACATGTCATCAGAACGTTTGTGGTAATAATCATAATGATAACGAGGTTCGTGGGAATGCATGTCGGCCGGATACATCTTTAAACATGATCAATTCGAGGGAAAGAAATGGCTATGAGCATACCGATAAGCAATATGCATTGCATTATATCGCCCATGTACCCTTTTTGTCATATGCCATCATAAGCCCCGCCGCTTTGCCAGCGAGCATCAATGCAAGCGGGGTCACGATAGAAAATGATGAGGTGTTTGTGGATTATACTGTAGATGCACGTCGCATGTTGATACTGTATTACCTCAGGGACGGTAAGTTGTTTCTTGCCTTTAGGTCTCATGATCAGATGCCGGCGAGCGATACCGGCGAAGCCATCTTCATACTCGATAGTGGTTTCCCCAGTATGCCGAGGATGTGCATGCCTATCAGCATGGTGTTTGCATCAGAGCCGTACATTGACGCATCTGGCATCTGGCAGATTAGTTCTCCTGATTATCCCATTCCGTTCAGATACGACATAGTCAATGATCCTATGAGGCCGATGGCAGAGAGACTAATCCAGTTGGCAAGCGTCTACCTTTTTGACGATTGCAGCCAGGGTACAATGATGAATAGCTTTCCCCAGTTACATAACGAATCCAAGATGCTTCTTGACGCAGTCATTGCCGGTATCAGCATGCACATGTCACGGAGCAGCGAAGTCAGGAATCTCCTCATAAAACGCATAAGCGAAACGCTCGGTCTGGATGTATTTGATACATTTGCCACGACAAGCAACGGAATGGCCAAGGTTGGCAAAATGAAAGATATCCTCTTGCAAATGGAAACGCCATTGTGTATAACAACGGCTGTTACCGTGAAATACGAGGTTCTCTGTGATTATCCGGAGCAGATAACCTTTATAATTCATAGGACGCCCGTTATGTTTCGTGTCTTGCCCACTATGATTCAAGACACTGTTGAACACTATTCGGCATTATACTGATACGTTGAAAAATATTATAACGACGAGAACAACAACTGCCACGGTGCCCATGCTACATAGCAATGGAGATATACACCTCCAACTACACATATTATGATTGATGCTGTCGGTGCTGCTAGTGCTGCCTGGGCCAATTTGAGTAGTTTGAATAATTTGCCCTGGTATATTATTTCTGTTATTGTTGTTATTGTTATTATTGTTATTATTATTATTTACCATCGCGATGTTACGGGGTTCTCTTGACCGGAAATAAAGCCTGGCATCATCATGTGACATGAGTGCCTTTTGGCAAATAGGACAGGGCACGTTTTTATCCCTGTTCCTTGTACCATATGTAGCATAGATGAGGATGCATGACAAGTGATAATCATGACCGCAATTCGTCTTGATAATTTTCTCTGCGTTATCATCTTCCGATAAGAGACATATCGCGCAAGGGCCCATGTTACATACAATTAGTCGTTTTCGTTATAACGGTAACATGTTATTGTTTAAAGTGCTATTTGTTTTAATTGATCTCTGGAATTTGTGTCATATTCGATAACCAGGTTCGTATTCCAAGGAAAAGCACCCCTAAATTTGAAAAAGTACACATGTTGATTACAGAGGCTAAAGAATGCTTTTGACTAAAAATTATATTCTATATATATTCTACAATAATATAAATACATTGATCATAAATATGAATTCGAGAGATCATTGCACATTCTATGCAAACGGAGACCACTGGTGCGCAAAGACTCCCAGCGCTAGTCGCAAAGTGGAGGGTTTTACAAATAATAACAGCGGCAGCTCCAATGTAAGGATGAAAGCTCATTTCTATGATGACACTAAGGGACAAGCAGTCAGTTTAAAGAATGCCCCAGCTCAAGCTGGCAACACCATGTCATTTACAAGAAATGACTTGACTCGATATATGCAAGAAAACAAAGAATGGGGTCGGCTAAACATTGAGGCATCGATTCCACAAGCTACAACAAAAGTTGCTCCTGGTCCTCTAACGACAGGTATGCAAATCCCTGCAAAGTTCACTGGGTGTCCATTAGAATACGGCAGCGGTGTATGCACATTAGGCTTTTATAACCATAATAACCTGTTTGGAGGCAACCTGATGAAAGATAGTGACGGAGACTACGCCTTTGCGCCATACAGGAGTGGGAAACCGGGAGACAGAAATGCAACATGTGTGCCCCTTGCAACTGCTGGTCAGAGTTTAGATATAAATGTACTTACACATGTTTCCCGTTCATTGGATAAACACATAACGTACATTGCAACAGGCTGCATAGAAGCATTTCGAGAAGTATATCCATACAATAGATTCATTGCTGGTGACTTTGAAATAACCCCACAATATGGCCCGGGTAATATTCCGACGGGTAAATGCACAGGACTAGGGAAAGTGATGTGCGTATACAATCCTCCTAAACCCCCAAAAAGACCATAAATCCCAAAATGTCAGGAGGAAATATAGGATCATATCGTATTTTGATATCAAGACAATGCGACTATGAAAATGCTCACTTAAAGTTATCGGTAATATGTGGAAATGGTCACGTGTTATAACCAGCCAATTGCAGTCTCATTAATGGTGCCCACATGCACGCTTCATACCGGGGAAGGAACAGCTAAACCCTAAAACCCCTAAAAACCCCTAAAAACCCAACGCGATGCGCTTCAATGTATGCGGACTCACTATAGGCCATGAATGACCAGCGGTGATGTGCACAACATTTGTGCAATATGGAGCAACCTCCTTTTGGAAATCCTGGTATGATACCAGATGGTCATACGTCCGGAAAATACCTGTGATATGCTTGTTTTCCTTGTTATTCCTGCTTCCCAATGATGCCAGATCTTGTCGGATGTCATAGTAGCCAGATAACAACATCTTGACCAGGGGTCTTATGATGGACGGATGGACATCCTTGACGGCTGCATCAGCGATAACAGGAACGCACGCATCGAGCACAATGTACCTGACATCGACAATCGTGGCAAGCCATGCGGCGATGTGGGTGCCCAATGAATATCCATAAATCATGACGTTTCTCGTCGGTATGTTCATCGAAGAGCATGCATATGAGAGTGCATGAAGCGAGGCCAGGTTTATATTTTCCCTGCACGGCGTCCCTGTGCTGCTCCCAAACCCTGGGTACTCGAGCGTGCACACTGTTGTTCCCAGACTGTCTGCTAACGCTCTGCATTGCGCTTGATAGAATCCTACATTGTATGAGCTTCCGTGCATAAAGAACACCATCTTGTCTTTGCACGTCATTTCGTTTGGGAAGAACATATATATGTAGACCTTGCCGCTGGGTCCGGATACTGGCGTAAAGGGCATTTCAAACGACTTGGCCCCAAATCCAAGCATTGCGGGCCGGTCTGTCTTCCATGGATTTACGACCAGTTCCCTGGCTTTTTTTCTCATGAGCGACCAGGACACGTAGAGTGCCAGGAATGTCAGTGCAGCGATATATATTCCCTGCATCGATTTGTTGTATACAACCAGTATATACATATATATCAGTATACATATAAAATTACAAATCTTCTTTGACGTCTTTTCCAAAAATGAGGGGATAAAGTACCAAATAGTACAGTGACAGTCCGGCAAGCATTCCTGCGACTTTGGTAGTCAAATCGACCATGTCAGTTTTAGAACTGACCAGATAAACAACGAGGACAAGTTTCATTACTTCCATTGTCATGTTCTTGTACATATCTTTGCGAAGATCATCCGGTACGGATTCGCCGCCTGTGAATGCGAATGACATGACGACTGGTAGCATGATACACATGATCAGAATTGGGACTATATGAAGATAATGATGTCCGTTGCCCTCCATTGATACTAATGATCCTAAATAATAATGAACCTAATATTATTATTATTATGATTGTTATTTTATCCATATTCTACACGTATGCGTATGCAAGAAGGTACTTTCCGGGGCTACTTGGTGAATCTATCGGGGCCATAGTCAATGTGCTTTCGGAATCCAGGATAAAGCAAACAAATGCGAGATTATTCGATAGCAACCGGGACTTGAGGTTTTTGGCTTGTTGTATATTTGATGCACATATAACCGCAAAGCAATATTCTGGAAGGTCCAAGCTGGAATCCACCCTGGTGAATGAAATCCAGGAGAGCTTGTTGTAATCGACGGGAACGTGGGAGGTTTCCGTTGTTTTCTTGATGAGGTCCCGCACGATGGTTGCCATTTCACTGTCAGACTTGAAGTAGCTAAATTGCAATACGCTCTCGAGGTATTCAGAATACATGCGTTCTCTTGACTTGTCGGTTGCGCTTGCGGCACTGGTGATCAAGTACTTTACCAGGTGCACGCCGGGCTCCTTTTCCTCTGCATGTAGCTTGACGGCGTTTGCCGCAATGTCCCACATGACGCTATCCCCATATGTGATCTTGATGAATGCCAGGAACAGACCGGGAGTCACATATTGGTTCATGGAAATATCTTCTGGATGTTGGAAAAGGGTCACGCAATTTTGGTAGAACCGCATGTCGGCCTTGTCAATCAAGTGAGTCACAAACGGCCACAAGTACTCGAGTAGAAGTCCATCTGCGTGGGGCAACCTTTTCTTGACAAGTCCTTGGATGAACAGCTTCTTCAACGGGGCTGGATCGAAAATCCCATTCTGTACATGTTGAGCGTCGACCACAATGTAATCAGCATTGGCGTAGCCTACGCCAGAACCTTCTGCCATGGTGGGCGGGTAAGGGTGCAGTCCGGTTCCGTCTATGAAAACTACTAGCCTCTGGTCTCCAGTGATGATTACGTTTGGCAACGCGGCGATCAGACTTTCGCCCATGCTCAAGAGATGAACAATTGCATACTTGTCTAACTGGCACTTTCCGAGACGGCCGTAAAATACAGTGACATGTTTGCTCCTTGCGGACAAGATCTCGTCGACGAACTGTTCGGGATGATCCTTACGCTGTTCTTGGAAAACGTCGTCCTTGATCGTGGAGCTCGTGCCGTAGAAGATCTGGTCTTGAGAGAGTTGTTTATGTAGGTCATGGGGAACAACCTTGCTGATCATGTAGGGAAGGTCAACGTGGACGGCATGGTCTACTTCCAAGCATGCCACGTTCTTGAACTCTGGGTTAATTTCATAGGTCGCGTAGGCTGGAATGCGCCGAACGACCGTGTTGTTATCTGGTGGAGCGACGGTCACTTGATGGTTCACTTTGAAGCTATCGCTGACCTGGTTTATGTAGTACATGGTTCCCTTAATGCGCAGCTGCTTCATGTCCCACATGGGGTCATATGGGCTGATACCCCTGTCCGCGCCGGCGTCGGCGCCGGCGTCGCTAAGATCCTTTACACCAACTTCGCTAATGTTACTAATTTTGTTTACCTTTTGCGAATCGTTGTTAAAATAATGGTATGGGATTTTTACATGCACTGGTTGTAAGTTCCCTGATCCAGGGGCTGATTGAATCCGTTTTGCAAATCTCGGAATGGCGACCCTGATCTTCATTTGCAATAATCCTATTCGTGTTCCTATTATTGACAGATATCTTTTGCATAGGATTTCTACACACAATCAGTCACGAGAAGTGACTCTCGTCCCATTTAAGATGATGTGCGAATATACACAAAAAGTCTCCTCCTAAGACCTAGGACGGCGCCCTATATATATGAAAATTAATGGGCAAACAAAGGAGATGCATCCAGGGATGTTACCTGTCAAGGCGACATTTCGATAGGCATGTACCTGCATCCTGTCCTTTCGGTCTGCAGGTTGACCTGGATACTGGCTTTAAATGCCCTTATGACGCCAGCGGTAAACTGGATCCCTATGCCAACCAACACATCGGACAGAGGAAACTTCTCCTTGCAGAGATCCAATTCATGTCTAGTTATATGGTCCGTCTACAAGGTACCGGGAATGAAAGGAAAGAGAAGAAAATCATCGTCGTCTATGTGGGGGCGGCGCCGGGGCATCATCTGTCCATGTTGTCCGTCATGTTTCCGTTTGTCAAGTTTATCCTGTATGACACCATTGATTTTTCGGCAACTGTGCTAGGAGACGAACATAGGTTTGATGTCCGGAAGAAAGTTTTCGATGTCATAGAGTGCGAAGGGATCAGGCGAGAATACGACAATAGCAGTGACATTTTATTTATAAGCGACATTCGTCTGACCGCATGCGCAAAGGATTCTTTTGAACTGCAGGTTTCCCATGATATGCAGATTCAGCGAGAGTGGATTCAGTATTTAAAGCCGGAACTGTCCCTGGTCAAATTCAGGTTGCCATACACATTACAGCACGGGGACAAGTATGCATATTTTCCGGGTAAATTAATGTTTGGCATTTGGCCCAAATCGTTGTCTGGAGAGACCCGTCTTATTATAGATAAAGCAGACATTGATAGCATCTACGAGTATGACTTTAAAGCGTACGAGGAGACCCTCGCATTCCATAACCAGAGAAAGAGGAGCTCCTCGTTCCTCGAATTTATCAAGGACCATCGTCCCCATTATCTCAAGTACATCCAACGCAATGAAAACATCTATTGCACGTGTTTTGATTGCACCGCGGAACTTGAGACATTTAATCAATATCTTTCATCACTATGCCCTATTAAACAGTGTCCATTTACAGATCTTGATGGCATCATCGAAATGTATGCGCGTTTGTTCACTCGGGGGAAGCAGGAATTCCCTCGTTCAAGGGATCGATTCAGGGCCAGAGGAATAAAGTAATTATTATGGATTATTATGTCGAGCAATAATATATTATATACATACCCCTAAATGGAAATCGACACAAAGTTCTTCATCTCTCTACTTGAAAAGGTAGATAAAGAGGGCCTGCTCAAACGATGGGTTTCAAAAATACCCAATTTGCCAAACAACATGTACTGGGAAGCGGGTGCGCCTCTCAGAAAGATTACCAAGGCTGCATTCGTGTTTACATGCAAATCACTTGAACTATCGATGGAAAACAACTACTGCCTAAACACGATTGCGGTCCCTATAGATGATTACCTCAAGTCACACAACGAACGTTTGAGCTACCTGACAGGAGGAACTGATAGCAACTATGAAATCCTCAATAAAATAGCTTCGCATCTCGGCAATCTAGAACAATCCGGCATTATGAGCGTTTCTCCCGCATACATCATGACAAACTTTGTAAAAAACTTAAGAGCTCACAACAACATGCGGGGTATTTTCCCGGTCGACTCGACAGGTATTGTACAAGGCGGTTTCAAGGAAACCCTAGTTGCACAGATGCTGGCCTTGACTCACATACTGGATGCCATGGTATCGGTACCTGATCCTAAGACTTTTTACCCAGGTCTGTGGGAACTCAGCTCTAATAGATACACGTCCCATATGATATCGAGGTTCATAGCCATCATTCTGATCGTCGTAACATTGTTGATGTTTATCAAGAACTTGCCAAAGATAAAGGCTACCTGTTTTGCAATGAAAGTTTGCAATGCAGCAATCAGGCTTATTTGCAGCATCATGGCCTCAATTTTGATTCCCGGTTTCATACATACACCGCAGGCCAAAGCTGCGATCATGGATGTTAGAGGACGGATGACAAAGTACATTCCAAAGGACATTATACCTGCATTGAAAGATAGTAATGGTATCAAGGAAGCCACTGAAGACAAGTGTATATACTATAAGGATACGGAGGATACAAAGGATACAATGGTTACAACGGACACAAAGGATATACCCAAAGTAGTAGTAGTACGTGCAACAAACTCCAAAGGATCAAAAACCCTAAAAAGAACGAGAACAAAAGTCCCCAAAATAATAGCCCAACACAACATAGCTCCAAAACACAAAGGATGTTCAGCGTTGAGGAAAGCAGAATGTATCAAGGCTAATGACAGGTGCGTATGGCATGTTAATCGTGGATGCCGAAAAGCCTAAAATAACAATAATAATTTATGCACACTATAATAATAATATATTATAATAGTTATCATAGTGTCATATGCCACAAACACGCTCAGGAAAGACATACGTTGCGCCTAGAACATTATTAAAGACAAAAGTTAAAACAAAAGTTAAGACAAAGACCAAGACCAAAGCCAATGTGCCGGTTTCACATGCTGCTAATGAGAGATCTAACCTAAAAACCTGGAACGTAGACCTCCCATTGGTGGAATTGAATCCAACGAGAGCCCAATTAAAGAGATTATCTCGGCTTGAAAAGTCAATCCCAGAGATCATCCAACGTGAAATGCAGAAAAAGAGAAAAGACGAAAAGGCCATGCCAAGAAAGGTCCTCTTCAAAATATTCATTGCTGTATGTCTAATCATGGGTATAGCAGCATTGTCAAACACGTCCTCTATACTAGATTATATCCACGGTATCTGTATCAGATTAGCCGTCAGTATTCCAGGTCATATGGGTAGCGTATTAAAGGTTGTAGCTAATTATGGATTAGCTATCGGAGATATAGTAGGTAGGAAATGTACAAAGAGCCTGTTTCAGAATCCAATGCGATTGGACCTGGCATTGAAACGCTCTCTGATAGAAAACTACCATAAGCCCATTGAGAATCATACATTCAGGACTGGTCTTGCAAATTCATATACGTTTCCGATGATGGACCTAAAATGAAGATATTGTCCATTATCATTTTTCTGGCATATATATTTTGACATCATATAGTAACAATTTCAACAACATTAGTAGTAACATTACATTACATTATTATATATATAGTCATTGCCAATGATGCATCCGGAAATCAAGATTGCGCTAATTACATACGTGTCTCTGCTCTTTATTTTATCAATATCATGCAGCATCATTTTACAGTGCACCTCTGGGGTCGTAGATATGGATGTGCACCTGATAACATTTGGTTCCAAGGAGTTCACAATACCTGCCAGGGTTCTTGAAACGAATGCCGCGCTGGTGTCTTCCTTTGCAAGCGTCAAGGCATATGGTATATCAGATATCGACCAAGAATTCATCCTGAGAAATGCTAGCATCATGGCCCGTCCTAGAGGCCACGGTTATTGGATATGGAAGCCCTACGTGATCCTGAAAAGGTTGCTCGAGCTCCCCCATGACGCCATCCTTTGCTACCTGGATGCACGCTATACCATGACAGGTGATCTCGCAAGTCGCATCAGGGGCAAATTCGCAGATGGCAAGAAATGGATACACGTACTAAAAGATCATCACTTTGTCCCAGGTAACAGGTTTCGCGAATCCGAGTGGTCCAAGTGTGACGCGAGTGTTCTCATGGATGTGCCTATAAAAGATGCAGATCTCCAGGCCTGGGCCGGTTTTATCGCGATAAGGAAATGCCCTGAAGCGATCATGTTTGTATCCGAATGGCTTGCATATTGCCAGGATCCGCGCATTGTCAGCGATGACCCGGATAAAACCCTGGAATGCAAGGACAGAAAAGTCGTGGAAAACAGACATGACCAGACAGTGCTGAGTTTGCTCCTACGCAAGTGGGGCATACCATTGGAAGAGTCTGACTTGTCCACTATCGTCCACAGGATATAGGTGTTTTTTTGGACAATAAGGTTATATAAGTCATTGTATAGAGAAAATGAATGGAAATAAAACATGCCTCCAATAGAGAAGAAAGTGCACCGTGTACCATTTACCGCGTTTTCATCGCTCCTCTTGTTCATTCCTGGTATATATGCATACTATCATGGCGTCATGGACGTATTTGCTTCGAGTTTCCTGTGCACGCTGACCAGCACAGCGCATCATGCTCACGAGTGTCGCGACGAGATCCTAAGAAAGGTAGATAGGACAGTGGTAAGGGTCATTTCCATTGCATACGTTTTGCACGCGCTCTTGTATCTCAACGTCTTCAGCCAACACGTCCTCATGTTGCTGGTCTTTGGAGCCATCACGGCCCTGTTGTATGTCAGGTTTGCGATGTTTTATGACAACGAAGATGTCCACGAGATGCATGTCATGATACATGCATGTGCAGTCCTAGGAATGATGCAGTACATCAATGCGCGTCTCTATTCTAGGACATAGAGACATAGAGTCATAGATTATATTTAGATTAATACTAGTCAATAATAGTCAATAATTAATAATATTATAGTCAATAATAGTCAATAGTCAAAAATAGTAGGTAGTAGTAGCACATGTCGTTCCCTATTCCAATTCCCCGTGACAAGAATCAGAAGAACAGTAACGATTCAAAATCCGGAGGTTCGCCGCAGATGTTGTATTATCACATTGAGACGGTACTAGAGAACAACAACAGCGTTTCTCGTGGAAGATACGGGACCGGTGACATATTCTACCTCGGATTTTGTCCAGGCGACAAGACATACATGACATGTCTCCGGAATGACACTGACCCAGGTGTCATATATGTCTTGTGTTTCCTATGCGACGAGCGCAGCAGTCACAAGCCGCAATGCTTTAGCTTTGACTTTTATAGTGTCAATGAAAATACATCTTGCAGTACCTGGTTGAGCGGTTTTACCAAGAAGGCGCATTTCCTGTCCTTGCTGAATGAAGATAAAAGTCCGCGTATGTGGTCGTTAGGAATGTCTCTCAACAGACCGCACATCCTATCGAAATCATCATAGGCTTAGTGGTCTAGGAGGTACTAATCAAAAAACGATATTGATATTGCGATTAATTGTATATGCGCAGTACTATTGGAACCTCTATGATCTGGACAACATCAATGCGGTTCTTGTAGATTGTGCTAATAGTGGCATTGATTGTAGTAGTGAAAAAGATGAAAAACTCTTGGATTCCGGATAGTACTGCCCACATATCACCCGTGGATGACCTGTCCGATGTCCTGGTAGCCTTGTCTATAAAGTGTTTCTTGCCATACTTGACCATGATCTGATCTATTATGCTGTTCCGGGCAACCTTGCTTGATATCAGCGTACTCGAGAGACGGTCAATGATCTGGTCCGTGATCGCTTTGGATTCATATAGAAATTGCGGAAAGCAAGCCAGCTCTGTGTCAGAGTATCCATCAAACATGTATGCCGATACAAGCTGCATGATCCTTCCGCCCAAGATGGACTTGCGAGTATCTCCATCGTACGTATTGTTATTTGCAAGGTCGTAAGCAAACTGTATGTTTTCATTTTCCGTGTCTTCGATATACCTGGTTACGAATAAAGACGTGGGGAAATGCATGCGGATGCCATGAGCTATCGGCACAAATGTTTGCGCCTGAACCGCATTAGTAAAGGTCATCCTATCAACCTTCCTCACAGCGCTCGACGGAGCCGGACTCGGTAGCCTATTGCCCTCTGTGTCAAGGAGATCTCGGATGGGTCCCCACTGTGTGTCGAGCCGCTTACTCGACCACATTGGGACCATGTATTCGCCACGATAGTGCATGCCAGCTTCCGGTTCCACTATCATGTAAATGAACAGTTCCCGATCCGTGTCATGGTCGTATGCAACAAAGTTTTCTTGGGAATATGTATATAAAAGTCCAGGGATGCCGACGGTGCGGATGAGCAAGCTGTTATCAGATGGGTCCCGTGTATATACAAGATTATTACTGGTGCTCGCTATATCTTTGGATGCGACAAAGTCCGGACACGGCGGACATACAACGGTCACTGGATGCCCGTCAAACGTCAGGCCGTACCCGGCATACATGTCCACATCCGCATAGTAGAAAAGTATCGTTTCTGGATCCTGACCAGAGACTACGGATGACCAATAGGGTATGGCATCGCCGGAATTCGAATTCAAGAATACTCCGTAAACGTTGCCTTTTCTACCGCCAGGTAATTGAATGATGTCGCCGATGCGATACGAAAACTTGAAAAACCGGTCGCATTGCCGATAATGTGTGAACCTTGTATCGACCGAGTCGGTGCCTAGCTTTACTTTTGACACTGCTGCGTTGATAACGGGGTTTATCAGGGGGGCCGCGCTTCCGTGAGCATCGAAAACCTTTGACCCTACAAAGGTCCCTATATCAACCGTGTTCTCCACGACGTACTTCCAGTCCATGTTGTGATTGAAAAAATCGCTCGTACGTATTGACGAGTATATGGCGTAGTCATTCACGAGGAAGCTCCTGTCGTAATTTTGTAATACGACATCTTCCTGGATAACGGTCAGGAAAAGATGCTCTTCGGTGCTCGTTCCACTCCCGGTAGTCACGCTAATGGTGTCTGGAAACTGGATGAAATTGTCTACGTCATGGACGGTTATGCGTCTGAAGGCATCCATTGTGGATCATAATCTCATCCGGTTTTTCTACAAGAATACTACCAGTTTTCAGTTTAAATATAACAACACACAAAACACACAACACACACAAAAAAACCTAAAACCCCTCTTCATTTTTCCAACATTTTCTTCTTCTTCCCTTTGTGTTATTTGTTTTAAATATCAACTTAAAGACATGAATACTAACATGTTACCCTGACACGATTACGAATCGTACGATATAATGCAGCCAATCGGATATGAGGTCTTTGGTTTCATGTACTCGGTGATGACCAAAAGCCGGGAGGATCTTATGGAAGATTCTGTATACATGGCGCTATGCTATGCGTCTATGAATGATTACAAAATCATAATGAGATTCACAGATATCATGCCGAATGCAAGCGATCACGTAGATTGGCACAGTATCGCATCGTATGACCTGCAGAGCGCACAGGTTGATATGAATAATGGATGCGTATCATTTCATAGCATCACTGATCTCTTCTATGGACTTTCTGAAATATACAACATACTGTATTACGAGCAAAAGTTCCAGCTGCTCGAAGTCATTGGACTCGTTGAGAACTCTACAAAAAAGATCCTGAGCTATCTTGAAATAGACTCGATCATGGATGATCTGGATATGCTCAGCTTATAGAAAACATAGAATAACAACAAATGATATATTTATTGATATACTATTTATTATGCTATTCTATAATATAGTTAGAGCTCTTGTTTTTTTCATATCATAATACATGGCCGATCACAAGTGCAAAAAATACAGATCCATCAAGGCATGCAACAGCGCCCCCGAGGGTTGCGGCTGGATACCGCATAAAAAGTGCCTTCCATTGGAAAGTAATGTAGATACATCTACAACAAAAGTAAATATAGTAACCAATAATACTAATGCACATATCAACAAATGCAAGAGTTATAAAACCATCAAGGCATGTAACGAGACGCGCGATGACTGTCACTGGGTGCCGCGTCTAAAGTGTCTTCCTGGTAAGAAACCAGAGAGTAAATATGGTGCTAAAAAAGCGATTCCTAACAAAGATAAAAGTCCTATAAAAAATAAAAGTCCAAAAAAGGCCGTACAACAACAAGAGATAGAACAAGAAGAAAATGAATGGCTTACATGGTATTGCAGAGAGGTACCGCGGACAAAGCGGATCGCTACACTGTATTGCAAGGGCAAGAAGCCTCTGGCTACAAGGGAAGCCAAGGCTGCGGCTATCGAGACACTTTCAAACCGCTGCATCGACATGGCGGACCCCATCACCGCAGATGAATTCAACGAGTCCAAGTCGATCGAGTACCTGCATTCCGTCGTTCCAGTGGGTTCGCGAGACAAGAGAGACAAAAGTCATTGCTATGATTCAGCGTTCATGCTTGAACTCGTTTTCTCGCAGATGCTACATGAGAGCATAGGAGGATCGATCTTACCGGGAACCGTAAAAGACCCCATGACCAACAACCCGATGAGCATGGAGGACATCAACCGGATCATTGATGCAAATCTGGACATTATGAAAGTTGTACCCAAAAAGACCCGGCCTGCTTTCCTCCGTGGTATCAATAGGATTGTCACCAGAGAACACGAAAAAGCGATCGATTTACACAAGATCAGTGTCATTGAGCTCACTTGCACTGGAATCCCTTTTAAATCCCTGGCACCCAACTTGGAGAAGAGGGTTTCTGTGAAAACGTACAATTTCATAGATTTCGATGAGAAGGATTCAGGCATTCCTGGGTTTTCAAGACAGTCGGTGGTAGATGCAATGACTATCTTGGTCAACAACGGCCGCGTTCAAGGCCCTGTGTTTTCAAGCCTGGAAACCTTGTCCACTGTAAACACGTTGTATTACAGTCCTTTTCTGAGATTCAATAAATCTCAAGCTCCTTTCGTCCACAAGGTGATAAAAGATGAATTCAAGAAAATGAACGTTGCAGGCGTCCCAGCTACATTTAGGTAATTTATTATGATTATTATATATAAATAAATTATATGTACTGTTATTACTGATAACTGTAAAAGTTATACGCATTGTTAAGTAGTACTCCAAAAATGGAGGGAAAGATCTTGAATCCAGTAACGGGCAGGTGGGTCTTGAAGACTGGTGCAACTGGAAAAGCCTTGCTCAAAAAAATTATTAGTACCACAAATCCCGTCGCAAAGGAAAATGGATCATCTCCTGGGAAACAACAAAACCCCAAAAAAGAAAAGCCCGCAAACGAAAAAAATGAAGATATACAAAACAAAGTACAACACAAAGTGCAAGAGATAGTGACCAAGTTGATAAAAGCACAAAATGTAGATACACAAAATGTAGATACACAAAATGTAGATCGCTTGTTCTTCTACAACGCATCCGCGGATGTTGCTCCAGGACGCGGAGCACATGAGCATGTTGCCGATAAAGACAACTACGCCACATTGTCCAAAATCCGAGATTGGCGCAAGGTCCTATCAAACTTCCATATTTGTCCTTTCAAGTATAATGCCCTGACATATCGGTCCATCGAGCATGCCTTCCAAGCTGAAAAGATCCGGCTAGTAGATAAGAACGCCGCCTATACGTTTTCGGTCGAGAGCGGAACCGCCCTGGGCATGGGCGATGGCCTCGCAGCAAGGAAGGCTCGTAAACTTGTCAACCTGGACAAGGACAAGATCCGAGAATGGGACGCAATGAGTCGCGGCATCATGAAGCGCATCGCGGAGGCCAAGTATCAACAGTGTCCGGAAGCCCGTCATGTACTCAAGGCAACAAACAATGCCGAGTTGTGGCACCTGGTCATGCGCTCAAAGACCCATGATCATTTCACGCATCTCGAAGAAATCAGATCAACGTTATAAGCTCCCTGTCGCTTCATGCACGCGGCTTGAATGTGTCAATGCTGGCACGCATATGTGCAATGCCATTTAAATCGAGCTCTTGTAGGTATGTATTCATGACATCTGCTCCTTTCATTTCGACTCTGATCATCTCATGGTCCGTACAACAGTACGTGTAGAGAATAGATTTCATGGGGGGTCTTGTCTCGGGGGTCAGTGTAACCGTGTGATCGACAAAGGTATTACCATTGCATGGGAATCCATCCTTGCATTTGTAGCCAAGGAGGCGTCTCTCTTGGTTGATTACATTATTATTATTATTATTGTTGTCCTTGTTGGCCAGAATATGAGCAAGATCTTTGCGCAGCTGTGATGATGCATTGACCACTGATGGGTTAGATGCTAGGACCCGTATATGTGTAGTCCGCCCGGTACTGCTATTGTACCTCTCTTTCAGAATGTCAATATTAAGACGGAAGTCCTCGAAGGCTCCATTCAATCTTGATACTGCATGATCTAGGTTTGATCCAATAGGGATGTCAACGATGGCAGCGGGTCGCCATCCGCACGCTACAAGGTATATGTTTAAAAACGTAACAAAGAATGATCTGTCCAGATTTGACGATCCTGCGCATGTCTCATTATAGATGCTTGAGAAAATGGATGCCACTTCTCCAGCGTTGGTTCCATTACTAGTACTAATACGTTCCTTCAAAGACCTTGCAGATCCAAGGCGATTATCTTTTACTTTTGGCATATATTAATTATTATTATTATTACAATTACATCATAAAATATTTAATCAAATAATATTATTGTGGGTTTTTAGGGTTTAGGGTTTAGGATTTAGAATTTAGGGTTTAGGATTTAGGCTGCTTTTGTTCCACATTTGGAAGGCTGACCGCATACTAACGTTGGGATTTCGTCATTGTCTACATCGGCCAGTTTTGTAAATTGACCTGTTTTGAGATCAGCCGTGTAGTTTTTAATACTTTCTAAAAGCCCAATCAACTTCCAGCCGTCGCCGTCACCGTCTTTCTGCTGATTGCATGTATCATCATTGTATTTTGATATAGGTATTTGCGGTTTAGTCAGCTTGATATTCCGGTAGCCCTGAAAATCCTTTGATTTTGTAATGCACATGTCATTTGATATTTTTTCCACAATTTGATATACGGGTGCATTTGGATTAAGCTTCACCTGAACACTTCCTATTGCAATGGAGCCCGCCATTGACTCGTCTTTCTTGCATCCCCCATAACTAATGGACTGCACTGGCGGTTTTCCTGGGTTAGATTTGATGTGTTCCTCGCTACCTTTTAGCGATCTGACTATAGATACGCGTTCGGGTTTTGATGTTCTCACCTTGCTCACCGCCGGTTTTTCTGGAGTATTTGAATATGCAATGCATAACTGTCTATTGTCGTCAAACTTTTCAACTTCGTGTTCCTTGAGACAATCGGTTCCAATCGGGGCTATATACATATCAACTACACGTCTGCACATTTTTTCTTCATTTTCTTTACTTTCCTTTTCCTTCTTAGCTTTACTTTCCTTTTCCTCTTCATCTTTCCTATGTGCTCTTTGTTGCAGTAAAACATATGCAACAATAAGCCCAACAACAAGCAACACAATGACACCACTTATAATCAACGGCTTCTTTTCTATCATAACTATTAATGAATGAGGACGATGCAGCAATTGATATATATATTACAATACTGCACATATATTTTACCGCATGATTGATTGGCTTATGGTCCTAAATCAAAAATCTATAGTACAAGGTAAAATGGATATTAGTCGAAACTGAAAAGATTACTTTTAAAAGCCATAGGGCCTAAACTGGACTGCTTTGGACTCATATTTACGTATCTGAAATAAATGTTTCTAGTATATTATAGAAAGTACTTGATACAAAACATGTTCCATAGTAACTGTTATTTTATGGCAACGGGCAAGCACATTTGTACTCGGAGCCAAAGGGAACGTTTTAACGACTTGGAGACAACGCCTGTTTCCAATACAATACGTATTCCCAACACTGGCCTGCACAACAATCTTCCCACATGTGCGACTCCAAGAATAAGTTCGTTGCATGGTAATTCACTAGGAAATCCTAACCCACTAGCATTGAACAAGAATTATCCAGGAAGATTTTTTACAGAAGGAACGACTGGCTATGGCTTTCACCTGTCGTGCCAGCCTACGTGCCAGCATACATACTATTCGTTTCCTCAAGGTTGCGACGAGACATGCAAGCAGCTAAGTGGTAATCCAGATGCTCGTGCGGTTGGATCTAACAAGATCAATACCGTAACGCAGTGTGCATGTGAATACCCAGAAAATAAGGGATGTGTACTTCCGGCAGGTTTTAGCAGCAAAGTCTAGTGATCCTAATGATTCCAATACAATAATATTTGTAATATATAATATACATTCAACAACAATTTAATATGGCTTCTTGTTCGTACTTTGCAAATGGAACCTATGTTTGCAACCACCACATGACCACAAAGCAATCCAGGGAACACTTTAAAGTCCAAACGCCCGAGATCAGCTCGCTTGCGTACCAGTGTGCGCTGTATGCAAATGGAAGACCCGTAAAAAGGCTCTACAAAGGAAAAAAAATGAGAAACATTCTAGCAGACTCTGAAACATTGCTCAAATTTGACGTCCGGTGTCAGCAAGTGGGTACATGCCCTGTGGCTCCATCTATCCCTATCCCGGAAAAAGATTGCCATGATAGTTGCAGACAACAATATCGGGGTGCAAGTTCGAATGGTAAACTCGGGAACATGTGCTCTTGCAATCTCCCTGGTCTCCGCGACTGCGCACCGCCACCTGGCTACGCCTAGAGCGCGGACAAGATTGATAATGCCATAATGCCAGAGCATAAATGGATGGTCTCTTTATTTTAATCAACTTAAAGAAACATGGGATAATATACCATTCTCCAAAGAAACATATCCAAAATGACAAGCTCCCCAGAGAACTACAATGTCATGGTGATTCTAGGGTTTGATGCCGAACACGAAGATGACGATAGATTCTACGTGCCGTTTGGCATGATTACCGTCACATGCCGCCATCAATGCGTTGTCTTTGTCAGACTGTGAGATATCAGGTTCTTTGTCTAGCAGGGTCTGAACCTCACTCATCATGCCATCGCGCGCAGCACATACAAGCGGATGCATGTTTCTATATTATAATGATTATTATGAAAGGATATATTCCTTTTGTTGATGCAACGTTTTCTTAAATAGTCCCGTTTTATTATGTGCGTAATATGTAATAGTATGTACTAATTATTGATTTCTTAACGACATCATCAAGTAACAAACCGCAAACATCTAATAACAAGAAAACTAACAATGCGCAAACAGTTAATAAAAAGGAAAAGAAACATAACCAGAATTTCAATGACATGCATGAGAAGCTCCAGGAGCTAATTCAAGATATTGAAGATGGCAAGATTGTAAAGGCCACAATCAAGGATTTCGCAAAAAAGTACCCCCTAGCCCTCAACATATCCGACAAAAAGACAGGAGAGACCCTTCTGCATCGTCTTCTACGTGCAAATGTAAAGGACGTTGACTTGTACAAGGCGCTGCTGGCATCGGGGGCAAGTCCCTGCATTCCCGATCACGCCTGGTTCACTGCGGCTCACCTTGCGGCGGATTATAATTTTGATCCCGACTGCGTGATATTTCCTTTGTTGATCGCGGATTGCAATTTATCACCTTCTGACTATGTTAAATCTCCAAGATGGCATATGACCATATGGGAGATAGCTATATCTGGGTCTGATCATCGTGGGGGAAATCCAAAGGCTATTGCAGCGATGTGCAAATATGGAGCGGTGGTTCCAGGTGACATCAATATAGCATTTAGTGTTAGTATCCACGAAAAGTATCCAAGAGCCGAAGAAACAGTGCGTGCATTCCTGGAAAACTTTGATAAGAAGAGGAACTGGGACAGTCGACGGGCAATCAAGCCAGGGCACACCGTTGTCTATGACGATCAAATGATGAACATTGAGGAACCCGCTTGGGATAAACCTTATTTTTATAATACGCGCGAACTCTCTAAAAATGGCTCGATTACAACGCTGTATAATTATGGACTGTTACACAAACTGGAAAAGAGCCCTATTACCCGAAGACCATGGAGAGGAAGTGGCGAACGTTATATCCAAGAATACGACCCTATGAAATATCCCGAGCTGATGAGGCACATGGAAAATATCGTGAATCCGCCCTCTCATAACTGGTAAAATTTGGGCCAAATATAAATAATACTATTCTACAATATTTATTATGTGCGTCAAATACTATATGCGTCAAATACTATACCATACTTACCATACTTACCATACTTACCATCATTTTATTCACATATGCCGAGATTGAAAACCAAACCCATGGCGCTAAGTCGTTTGCACGTAGGTCTCTCCGTGGTACATGACAATGTCGATGCACTGATAAAAGACATTGGCATCGGCAAGATCGACAAGGCCGCTATTGTTGCGTTCGCACGCAAACATCCAGATGCGCTCAATTCGAGCGACAAGGATACCGGGAAGACCCTTCTCCACTGCCTTTTACTCTCTCAAGTGCATGACGTCGACTTGTACAAGACACTGCTGAACCTCGGAGCAAGCCCATGTGTCCGAGATCACAGAGGCCTCACCGCCGCACACCTGGCCTGCGACTATTACATTGATCCTGAGGCCATCATACTACCGTTCATGCTAGCGGATTGCAACATGCCTGAAAAGCACAACACGTTATCTATCTGGGACATTGCCATTGATACATGCAATCCAAAGGGCATTGAAGTGATATGTCAGCGCGGAGCCATCGTACATGATCCAACTCGCGTTTCGCTGAAAATGGAACTTATCGTCCTTCAAAAGGCACCCAGAGCCAGAGAAACGGTGCTCGCATTCATAGAAAACTTTTATAAAGAGCGGAACTGGAACAATAGCCTAAAGATCGTGCCAGGACAGACCGTCATTTATGACAGCGATATGATGAATATTGATGCAATAAATGAAAGGCGTACGTACTTTTACAATGTACGTGAACTCGCCAAGAACGGCCATATTGCTACCCTCTATGAAATGGGCCTGTACCCGCCCAAGCTGGACAAGAGCCCTATATCCAGGCGGTCATGGGCTGATACGCAATATTTGCAACTATATATGCGCGATGCGCTGGGCCTATTTACCAAGAGCGTGAAGAGGCTTTTATAGTACGATCCCGCAAACGAGATGTGTACTTTGATGCATGTCCCGTTTGTTGGCCAAGTGCTCTTTTTCAATTCATTACTATCAAAATATAAATATTAAGATTCATCAACGCGATCATGCCATTCTTTTCATTCACTAAGCACCAAAAACGTGCGAGTTTGAAGCATGTGCGCACCATGGTAGCCATTGCCCACCACATGATCACTATAACACAAGACGTTCCTTAAAATAAATAACTTAAAGAAAAAAGTCATATAATGCTATTCTGCAAAGAAAAGTGATCCAAAATGACAAGCTCCCCAGAGATCTATAACGCCATGGTGATCCTCGATGAACGCGAAGATGACGATATATTCTACGTGCCATTTGGCAAGATGGAATGGAACGGAGAGCAGTTGCCAGTTGCGATCCGCGTTGAGGAGCATGGCGTGTCTCTAGCCCTGATCAGCAAGGAAGAACAGGAGTCAGCGTATGAGCTCAAAGAGACATACACACGCCGGGATGTCATCATGATGTACATCTCGGCAGTTTACCAACAATGCACGGAGGATCTAATCGCAATCAGTGACAGATATGTAGCAAGACTGCTATACGATGACGCTTGTGCATCCGGCGATCCCATCCAGTACCTCAAGGACATGGTTGCGGCAGGGACGGTGTACCACCTCGTGACCGATTTGCTAGATAGTCTCCTGGAGCGCTACGCTATCTCCCGTCTAGCTGACATAAAAGCTCGGATCATTCAGGATAAGTTCAGGACTGCCATTTCAGATCCAAGCTACGAGATGTGCAGGCGCCGCCTCATGCATGAGTTCGACGAGATGGTTGTTTGATACCGCTCGCTAATCTGGTATGCTTCTAGAACATTCCGCTTTTTTTAAGTTTGTTCATCTTGTCATGGTTTTATTGTTTTTACTTATATATTGTAAGATTACTTAAAGATTCTTTTATACATGGAAAGTATACAAACATTGAATACAGCGAAGGATCCGTTATATTTTCTGGTTTAAAGAAGTAGCCTCAAAGGTACCATATACAAGGAAAACGTGACTAGAGCATAAGAACTAGCGTAAACCCAAAAGTACCAAAAACTAAATAACACAAAAGTCCAAAAAGCCTAAATCGTACCTTAACAAATGAGCACAGCTACAGCATGGGGATGCGATCTAGGTACCAACATGTCATGCGCGGCTATCTGGAAGGATGGACATGTTGAAGTCGTTGCCAATGCTCAGGGCAACCGCATTACGCCGTCTTATGTGGCTTTTGGAAGTGATGGCGAACGTTTGGTCGGCGACGCGGCTAAGAACCAGGCGCCTACTAATCCCCTGAGGACCGTGTATGATGCCAAGCGGCTCATCGGTCGCAAGTTTAGTGATCCTGAGGTTCAGGAGGATATCAAGATGTTCCCTTTCAAGGTGATCAATGACGGAAAGGACAAACCACAGATTGAGATTGATACCACCGGTAGTGGTGACATCAAGCGGTTTTATCCCGAGGAGATCAGTGCCATGGTTCTCGGATACATGAAGGAGCAGGTAGAAGCATTCATGGGCAAGGAGATGAAGGACGTTGTTATCACCGTCCCCGCGTACTTCTCGGATGCAGCGAGGCGCGCCACAGTCGATGCAGCCATGATAGCGGGACTTAATTGCCTTCGTATCATCAATGAGCCTACTGCAGCTGCGCTAGCATACGGTCTTGATAAGAAAGGAAAGGGTGAGCAAAACGTGCTAATCTTTGATTGTGGCGGAGGCACGTTTGACGTGACCGTGCTTTCTATTGATGATGGTATTTTTGAAGTCAAGGCTACCGGCGGAAACTGCCATCTTGGCGGCAGTTCGTTCGACAGCGCGCTAGTCAACCATTTTGCCACAGAGTTTAAGAGGAAGCATAAGAAGGACCTTATGGACAGCCCTCGTGCCCTCGGTCGCTTGAAGGCCGCTGCCGAGCGTGCTAAGAAGGCACTTTCTTCCGCTGCACAGACTACAGTGGAGTGTGATGCCCTCTATGATGGCATTGACTTCCAAACAAGCATCACGCGTGCACGCTTTGAGGAGCTCAACATGCACTTTTTCCGTGAGTGCATGGACTGCGTGGAGAAGGTTCTACGTGATGCAAAGATGGACAAGGGTAGCATTGATGAGATTGTGATGGTCGGCGGTAGCTCCCGCATTCCAAAGATTCAGGCAATGCTCCAGGAGTTCTTCGGTGGAAAGGAGCTTCATAAGGGGGTCAGCCCGGACGAAGTGGTGGCCGGGGGCTCATGTATACAGAGTCATATCATGACGGGTGGGACGGATGACGCGGTCAAGGACCTGCTCCTACTGGATGTGTGCCCGCTCAGTCTGTCCATCGAGACTGCGGGTGGCGTGGCAACTGTGCTCATCCCACGCAACACGACTATCCCAGTTAGCAAAACCCAGACATTCTCGACGTATGCCAGTCTACAAACCAGCATTATGGTGAAAATCGGAGAGGGCGAAAGGCCGGTCTTTTCTCAAAATAATCTCCTTGGTCAGTTCGAACTCTCGGGAATTCCGCCTATGGAACGTGGTAAGCCCGTTATTGAGATTTCTTACGAAATTAGCGTAGATGGGATGTTGCAGGTCTCGGCAGTTGAGAAGAGCACAGGCAAGAGCAACAAGATTGCTATCAAGAATGACAAGGGACGCCTGTCTGCGGAGCAAATCGAGCAGGCTATCAAGGATGCCGAGAAGTTTGCTGAGCAGGACAAGAAGGTCCGTGAGCGGATTGAGAGGAAGAATGAACTTGACAACATGATCTACTCGCTCAAGACCTCTATCGTTGACTCTGGCAAGGCTTCTCCTGAGGACACTGAGAAAGCAAAGAAGGTCATGGAGGCTGCTCGCAACTGGCTAGATGACCATGGCGAGACGGCTACATTTGAGGAGATGGGCGATAAGATCAAGGAGATCCAGGACACAACTACTCCGATTTTGATGGAGCTCTACAAGAATGGCGCTACACCAGAGGGTGGCGTGCCTAATCCTATGGGTGACATGCCAAATGGTCAGGCTCCACCAAATGATGGTGATAGCAACGTGAAGATTGATGAGGTAGACTGATTCCTATCATCTACGTTATTATTATTTACTCGTTCAATTTCAATACTTAAATAAATTAAAGTATAATAGTATATACTATCTTTCAAAGAATGGCCTCCATGTATAAATGTGCCACATGTCCAAAAACGTTCACGAATAAAGGAAATTTTAATAAACACTCGGTTGCTTGTATTGGGAAAACCGCTACATGTGATATATGTAACCGGGTCCTAAGTTGCAAGTCTGCATTAACATCTCACAAGCGTAGAGTGCACCCTGTAGAACCTAGGGTTCCCAAGGTTTTCTCATGTGAAATATGCATGCTAGAACTACCCACAAACGGTAGCCTGCACGCTCACATGAAGACAGACCACATGGATGTATATAAGCCGCAACATGTATGTAACACATGCGGCAAAGATTATGCAAGTAGCAAGTTACTGAAAGAGCACATTGTCACTCATGCCAAAACACGGGAAAGCTACCCGTGTCGTGTTTGCAATTTAAATTTCTCAAAGCCATATGGACTGACACGGCATATGAGAAGCCACACAAAACAACATAATAATTTTTCATGCAACTTGTGTGATTATGCCACGTACAGGTCAGACTCTCTTAGATCTCACATGCACAATGCACATAGCGACGTTAGGCCTTACCCATGTGAAGAATGCAAGATGGCGTTCAAATTACAGGCCACGCTAAACATTCATGTGAAGACTGTGCACAAAGGTATCAAGGACTACAAATGCAATGTCTGTGAATCTGAATTCAAATCAAGCCTCGGTCTTGCTAAGCATATGGCTACAGCTCATTCTGATGTTAGAAACTACCACTGTCCAGATTGCAATGCGTCGTTCAAAACCAAAAACATCCTTCAAAACCACGTGAATTACGTGCATAGCGATAGAAGGGATTGTGTATGTTCTATATGTAATATGGCATTTCAACGGAAAACCAACCTGGATGCCCATATCAGGAACAAGCACACGGCAAAACAGTTCCAATGTGAAGAATGCCAACAGTGGTTCATCACCAAGTACACATTGCAGGAACATATCAACAAGATCCACCTCGAAAGTAACCTGCTAGAGTGTCATATATGCCATAAACAATACGTCAGCAACTCTAAGCTTAATGCTCATATGATCACCCACGATGATGCAAATAGAAAATTCCAATGCCCACATTGCCCACTCGCGTGCTTCTATCAGACAAGTTTGCAAAAACATATTGACATTGTTCACCTGAACATAAAAAAATATGAGTGTACACACGAGAACTGTGGAAGTAGGTTTGGCTCATCTGGAGAGCTCAAGGTGCATGTACGAACCTGGCACTCTGAGCAAGGTATTTTGAATCAGAAGAAAAAGGAAAAACGCGTTGCCGAGGTATTGGATAATCACGAACTTGCGTATCACAGGGAATATCAGATCAATTTCAAGTGTATCAACGGAACACAAAAGTATGCACGAATTGACTTCCTACTGATACTACATGGGATAGTATGCCTATTGGAAGTTGATGAGAACCAACACAAAGATTACATGCAAATGTGTGAGCTTACCCGTGTTTCTCAGGTTTATGAGATGTTCACCATGAACGGTAACACAATGCCAGTTCTCTTCATACGGTACAATCCTGATGAATACAAGGTAAACAACAAGAAAAAGATATTCAACAAAAAAGATCGAGAACAACGATTAATTGAGTACCTAGAGAAAGATATCAAGGAAATGGTGGACAGGAAAACGATCAAACCATTATCTATGACCTACATGTACTATGACGTCTACCAGTACAATGATAAGACTTTCCTACAAGTGCATGGCGAAGACGATTATTATAATGAGATGAAAAAGATATGTAACGAGCCGATATTCTAGATATGTAAAAACTTCAATAATTCTGAGTTGACCTTGAATTGGCGTATGAATCTCTTTGACTTTTCAAAGTCGAGCGACTTTTCAATCAGATAACCTATACACGCATATATTAGAGCTTTATTCCGAACTCCGCTGAATTGCTGCTTTACTGATTTGTATATTGCCTGATCATCTGTAAATAGTAGATTTGTTACTTGACCAATCACTTCGTTTGCTTTCATATTATACTCTGTGCTTAGTTGATCTTGAATTATTAAGATCTCCTTAGTTGTATCTTCTCTTGCTTTGTTTGCCGCCTTTTCTTGGTAGTAACCCCTACATTTTTCTTTCAGACTTTCTATATAGGTAGGGTCTTCAGTGGCTTTCTTGTCTAACCATCTCTTTTGTGCTTCATTTAGCTTGGCTGCATAATCTGGATCGTTGAGTCTCTTTTGCTTACTATATTTATTCTTTGCTCTCCTGACATAGTCGGGTGTCTTGAAAACAATATCCTCCATAGATGCCATTTCATTATTACATTAATTACACATGCATCTTTAAATGATTCTTGATAATTTCAATGCAACATATAACGTTTAATGTCACCGACAATTTCACTAATAGTTGGGTATGATACTCCGTAACAACTCACAATATCAGCGTACTTGATCTTCTTGTCAAGTTTTAATGATACGAAATAGATGGCCGCAATGCATATATTTTTGATGCGACGCTTAGGATGATCCTTACGCAAATGCACGTAAAGAGGGCTACCATCTATCTGGGTCATGATGACACTCTTAACCAAGCTGTGCAAATCGTCTGCTGCTATGGAAAGGTTCATGTGGTTATGAAATGTTTCGACATGCGTCTTTAGTTCATCTCCGTCAATGAAACTGTGGATATATTGTTCTGTACGTTTAGCACTGTGATCAATGTTTCGTTGTCTATGTTTCTCTCTATATTCTTCGTCCTCCAATCTTTGTTTGGCATGCCATGCTCGTTGTTGTTCTCTTACTCTTTGAGCGTATTCTGGATCAACCGCTACTCTCCTATTATGATAATTGCGTTTTGCATTTCTCACATATATAGGTGTCTTATACACTTTTGTAGACTGCTCTGCTTCGTTGGGGAGCGGAGTGGTATCCATTGTAGAATACACCAAGTATATACTATTTGTTATAATAAATGAACGTTATTTAAGTAGCTTACTATACTATATGCTGGAGTCTTCTCCTTATGTATTGCGTAACATATTTAAAATAATCTTAAGACTCATTATATATACTTTGTATTACAAACTATTAACATTTTAAGGATCAGACATGGACTACTATACCTCGGTCAAGTATGTTGAAGACCTGCAAAAGTACCTGGACAAGGTGGCTCCGGGGTCTCTCATTGTGCCAGCCAAAGGCAAAGAATGAGGTCAAGGAGAAAGAGATTGGAAAGCGGCCCATGTTCTCCCATAGCCCCAATTCCAAGGACTCGTACATCTACACCAGGGCCGAGTTTGACAAGCACAAGCAGAAATGCATCCAGCATGGCGCGTTGATCATTTTGTCAGAGGGTATCCGTGACGGTACCAGGCAGCTTATCAATCGAGATACCGGCAAAGAAGCTCCGGTGGATATCAAGACCATGAGTAGCACTGGCAACGGAGGCCTCATCAGCATCCCTCCATCTCCAGGTAAGTCATGGATCATCCCTCCTATTGTAAATGCCATGCTTGATATCCCTAGAGAGTTCATCGACCTGTACAAGAAGAACCACAAAGATGCCAATAAGGCAGTTGTGGCCAAATCCATAGCTACGAAAGAAAGCACAAAACCTCCAAAATATGACCATGGCGATGATAACGTCCATTATGCGACCGAGGTTTATTTCTACGATACGAAAGATTCACTAATAGCACGCCTGTTCTTCTTCTTACACCCTGGCAAAGCTACATACACGTATAGCCCCATGATAGTAGAGACGTCCACTCGTGACATTGGTAGCGCGGTCTATGATGTTATAACTTGCAGACAGAGGTTGGCAGCGTGCAGAATCCAAAGAGCCTGGCTGCGTGCAAAGTACAATCCGAATTACAATCTATGCAAGCGCTTGCTGGTGCGGGATATGGACACAATCATGGGGGTATGTGAAGGTAAGGATTGCAAGAAAAAACTTAGTAATCGAGCAATTGGTCCAATTGTATTATCGGATAACTCACAGAATCAGAAAGGGAACTTGGCATACATATCACGTATTAATTATAAGAAGAAGATTGATAAGAATTGTGGGCTTAGTTTCCACGGTGATACCGGCTAATTACCCCCACGAAGTCTGAGTACCAAATGCAATGTCGATTCCTTCTGGATATTGTAGTCTGCCAAGGTTCGACCGTCTTCAAGCTGTTTGCCCGCGAATATGAGGCGTTGCTGGTCAGGAGGGATACCTTCCTTGTCCTGAATCTTTGCTTTCACGTTATCAATGGTATCTGATGACTCTACCTCTAGAGTAATGGTTTTCCCTGTGAGCGTCTTTACGAAGATTTGCATGTCAGGGATGGGTGGACAAGGTAAACTGAATGAATAAATGAATATTGCACTTTTGAATAATTGATTATGTTTATTGTAGCAATGGATTTCTTTAAACGCGATTTGTATTGGGCGTCACTCGCAAACTTTTCGCGGACAGTTGCATTACTGATCGTTTTTAATGATTATGAAGCCATGCGGTGTACTCATCCATTTATTTTTGGTAACAAAGGTAACTATAGTAGCAGTCATATGAAAAAGTACCCAAGGTAGACTTCTATGGAGGATTTTACCCAAAGTGGAGCTACCACCGTTGCCTTAGTTACCTACTCAAACTCAACCGATTTTATGATGTATCCCATGAAAACATACCTTGTATTCTTGCCATCAATCTTTTTCTGGTCCAGACATGTCACTTTCAGCAGCTTCTCTAGGTCTGTCTTCAGTGTTCCTACTCTACCGTTAAAGTACTCTTGTCTAGAAAAAAGTTCCTTTGCTTCTTTGAGCGTAAAGTGTGCATCCTTTTCAACAGACTTGACAATGAACTCCTCTACAAACTGGGCTACACCGTCATTGTCTTTCAGGTAGCACTCACATGTCTTCCGTATGCTTTCAGGCATCTCAAAGTGATACTTCAGGTCAAAATGATCTAATAGGTGCCTCACGAATGCCATGCGTAGCGGGATGCTCTTCTCAAGCTCCTTGAATATGCTGTCGTCTATCTTGTACTTGTGGTTTGCCTCATCCACGTCTGATTCTTCAACAAATCTGGATACATAGTCTATCTTACGCATGCGGCGCCTCATTCCATCATCGGTACCATCGAGTTTTGGGGCGTCATTAGTCATCATATGCCAGGAAAACATCGGCTTGAACGTGACATAGGTATTGGAATACAGCTGCCGGAAGCAGATTCGCTCACCTCCCGTGAGGTCCTTGACGATATTGGATGGGGCATAGTCCACGTTGCGCGCATATCCGGAGACGTTGAATTGTATGGAGGTCAAACTCCATGTTAAAAATGCGATGGTTTCTCAGATAAAGTGATATGCATGATAAAGTAATCTGACGTGCTTAAGCCGGTAATAATGATTGCAAGGCAGAAGCAAACCATTGTGCACGGAGTGTAATAATGTCAAACTCCACATGGTAAAATCCGACTACATTTTCACACGTCTCTCCCTGGTACACTTCCAAGACAGACCCCTGTTTGACATCGTACAGAAACATGTAGGCCATGAGTTGAACATGCTCATATTCCGGAACTCTGCGGAACAGTCTGTTCTTCCTGTTCCTAACCATTACAACCGACTTATGGCCATGTTCATCTACCGCGATATCACATTTGCCTCTCACATAAATATCAATGGTATAGTCATTGAGAGCGATGCTAGTCATGAGTTTTTCCACACACGTATCGTTCTCAATGATGGTTTCCTTTTTGTCTTGATAGTGCTTGACGAGGATGTCCCTTTCTGCTTTTGTGTTCTGCGTTTCCTTTTCTTCGGTCTCATCGTATTTCTTATTGGTTTCGGCTACTAGCTTATTGTAGGCCTCTTCATCAAAGCTTTTCAGGTACTTGTATACCATGTCTTCATATGACTTGTACACATTTTTCTTGACGCAAACCGATAGATCTGATGCGAGCAAGACAAGCCGGCGCCTCATGGTGGGATACATTGATTTAGAAGTAGAAGGTAGACGCCATATGTCTGCTTTTCCTTTAAGTAGCTAAAATATTATAATAATGTATAACCAGAATCTCGTTGGTCTGAAGCCGAATGTGTACGTGACAACAACGCAAAGACCTTATAAAGGAGCCTTACCCAGGAGCCCATTGAAGTGCATCAAAGGCACACAAATTATCGTGAAATCCATGATGATGTGAAACCCAGGAAGATGTGAAACCATGATGATTTAGTCTTGGAGTCATTGACTATTATTAAAGATAAGATATCTGTTTATGTTTATATCCCAAATACCTAATTATACAAATGGTGATAGAAACAAATTACTTGGTGTATTCATTTTCAATAGGGATACAATGGTTACTCTAGCATCTGAAGACCGCAACAAACGGATACTGCTGGGCTATTTGAAATCTCTGTATACTGGTCTAGCAGGTTATGGTAAATGGCTACTAGTTCAAGATCTTCAAGACTTTCTAGGAACGAATATCCGTAATAATAATAATAATAATAATAATGATAATGATGATAATGATGATTCCACAACAAATCACGGCAATAACAAAAAGATAAAGATGAAGACACATATTTGTCAATTACTTGGAACAATGTCATATGACGATCTTGTAACTTTTTGGGGAACGCGCAGCCGTATCCTGGCGGCAAGATTCCCATCGATCCATAGGATCATAGTACTATAGTACAGAATAGTACACAATAATACAGAATAATACATGATTATTATGATCTAGGTGCGCTAATTTGACTTATTGACAATATAAACCATTCATAATTAGCCTTGATAGCAGCAAGCATAAATTCTTCGATTATGCTGTCGAGGGGAGGGGGAAACACGGCATGCATCTCGCACCGGATATCAAATGCTGTCCCGCCGTTGCTTTCTGATAATGTGAATGTCGGTCGTATCTTTAATAGTTCTGCGCCAAGTATATGCGGACGTACTTTATTGATTATTAAAACTTTGCCCTTTTCTTCTTTTTTAATTTGGGTCATGGTGATGCGAAGTTTTCCTCCGCCTATTATCTGAAGCAGGGGCGGTGGGATATTTTCATTTGGCATTTCAAAATGGATTTTTCTCTTGTTCTTGTTCCATGGGCCACAGTCGTGCGGATTCTTTTGCTTCATCATATCTGCAACTTGCTCATTATTGAAAATGAGTTCAAACGCATGATCAAGCGGTAAAGGAACCATAAGAGTGGTCTTGAACTCCCTCATTTGCTTCTCGATTGGTGTCTTGGTGTATTATTGATATATATTATATATTAATAATGCCATGATTTTTGATTGATTGAGTAGATTAGAAAACGGTCTGTATGTCATCCATATGTATGTCATATATGTATAAGACATTCTCGAATGCCTTTTTTCCGTGGTCATGGATAGCATCCTCATATGGTAACGATTCAAGGTAGCCGTTCACGTCGACCACTGATACCCTGAGGGACATCTTTCCGCGCAATGCAGCTTGCTCGAGTGCATCGTTATATGTCATTACAATCTGATCATTAGCCAAGATGATTGGGTCCTTCAATTTGTCATGTATTTTTCGCTGGATGTTTTTCCTGTTTGTGTGGTATAAATAACGGTACGCGGAATCTATCCCTACAAATGCATTGGCGTCATCAGCTATGCTTATTTTAAAGTTCGCAAAGTCGGAACGCACTTCGATGACATGTTCTACCGCAGTGCTATATTTTGTGATGACATGCTCGAGAATGTCAAAAATGACACTAGCAGGCTCGTTTTCGGTACTTTTGGGAATATTGGACATGTTATCCGTTTATGTTGAACGTTCAAGACAAATGCCTATAGCCCTTTAAATCCTTTAATTACGAGGATTATCTAATTAAAATATTCATATAATATATCTGGTCAAAAGCGGTAAAGGTACCATGAAAAACAAAAAGCAAAAGTTGACAAATGCCGTTATGAACATGCCTATGTCTGTCAAGGACATACTGGCAGAAAAGACCATAGGAAACATTTTGAAAGACAATGACAAGCTTGTCAATATGTTGGATTCGTTCGCTACCGACGAAGAGGCCTTTGACGCATTATCATATGAGGAGGTGTACGGAAGGTTTGATATCATGTTATTAAAGGCCGTGGAGATGTTGCCGTCGGTCAAGAAGCTATACATCGTCCAAAGCCTCCTTGCAAGGTGGGAGACGTTAGAGCCGACACACATCAATGGCATAAC
The DNA here is from genome assembly GCA_027485415.1 of Cryomorphaceae bacterium. Taxonomy (GTDB): domain Bacteria; phylum Bacteroidota; class Bacteroidia; order Flavobacteriales_D; family Crocinitomicaceae; genus UBA952. Next base: position 33,846 of record JAIXRC010000052.1, read on the forward strand.
AATGGCGCAATTCTTTCCGTTTCGCGCATTGGGACAGATTCTCAAGGTACCCGATGTAGAGGCACTCCATCCCAAGCTTCTCACGGGTCTTTTGTACTGTTGTCTTACGGATAAAGGAAAGCCTCCTTACCTTGAGGAAGTGCAGGCTGTCGTGTGCTTACGTCTCATCAAAGAGTATTGCTCTTTTCGATTCCATAGGTCCCGTAGCGAGATTTTCTTCTATGATGGAGATTCTCCTATTTTCCTTGGCATCGGCAGTGGTCCTAAAGGGACTCATTCGGTGAACCGCATTCCCTGTTATTCGCTGGTACAGTTCATCAAAACAATCCTAGCGGACCCGTACATCATGTACGTCAATATCATGACCATGGACGCATGGTCCAATCTGCTATCTTTCCGCGTCCCATGCTATAATCCCGTTGTACATTCATGGCAACCGCCTACGCCGGCGGAAAGTGCACTATGGTCCCGCATCGATCAGGATACCATTGACAAGTACGCGACGTGGTATGTACACGGTACTTTTGCTCGTACGTCTGAAAAAGACGGCAACATATTGGTCAGCGAGATCCTCCATAGCACAGGCTATAGTCCATACTTTGTTCAGAAACTGATACGAGCACTTCATGAACGTGAAAGGCACCACCATGGCAATGTAAATCAGTTTCTTCTACAGTTTGCCCTGGCGTATAAAAGGTATGTATGGATGAGCAAAGTGCATTTAATCATCAATGCATAACAAATGTTTTTACATTTTTGACTTTTTATTTGTTGTTATTTCCAAATCCAAAAACCGAGCCGATACCGTCAACAAGGCCCTTCATGGCCATACCACCTAGGGTGGCACCTGCGCCAACTCCCACTCCTTTTTTGAAATACTGACCCAGGGAGCTTTTATCCTGGATCATGACGGGCTTGTTCTCTTGAGGAACCTTTGGCATATTTTTGTACAAGACCCGTTCCTGATTCGCGTCTGTATTCTGCTTGTCTTGTTTTGCAGCGACTCTTGTATTGTTTTGTTTTGCAGCGACTCTTGTATTGTTGATTATTTGGTTTGTGGTAATGACTTTAGCATCAGCGACCTTGCCATTTACAAACATGGTTACAAGATTATGATCGGTTTGTCCATTTCCGTCAAGGTCCAGTTTTTTCACCGTGTATTGCACATTGGCAGCGTTAACTTTAGTGGTGCTCATTTTAGTAGGTACACGTCATATTATAATTAGTGCACAATATAATATTTTTATTGACATCATTCATTTTGTCCTAAATCCCTCAAATAATATAATAAGATAATATAATAAGATGGGATTTAGTGTATATTATTGAATGATGTAATTTTCATCTTCATCCACTTCATGATACTGGAGCCAGTACATGAAAACCCATACACCGCTAATTGCGGTCTTTTCGTACAACTTCAAGGCCCACCTGCCAGTATCGGCATTAGGCGTCAGGTTGCCAGGGACAAAGGCATGCATGTGCTTTGCAGGTACCATTGCTAGCCTTTCCCGGTCTTCGTTCATCTCATCTTGGGTAACTTTGCGCTCGGAAATCATCTTTATCTTCATCCTCAGGTCTAGGGTATAAACGGATGTCCTTTTAAGTTTAATAATTATAAGTACTAATGATGTCATGGGATTTAGGATTCAGGGCATAAGAACACATTTATAGTGTTGTACTGTTTTGGTATATAAAATAGATACAAATATTATATACAATACATGATGCTTAGCGCCCAGATCAAGAATAGGCAGATACTCGTTTCCAACATCCGCGCATCATCCCATGGCCGAGAAATCGAAACCGTTTTTGATATCAAGGCATTCCTTGTCAAGATACATGGGAAAGACGCGGATTTACATGGGGATCTAGACAAGATCCTAGAATCAATGCAATATGAAGACCTTGTTTCGTATCACGCTCAAAGCCTAAACTCTAAATAACTCTAAATAACTCTAATTCCTAAACCTAAGATAATTACTTCGGTAAGTTTGTATTATAAATAAATATGCAAGTAATATCCATACAAAGGGTACATGTCAATGTCTTCGCCTTCCTCCCCATCTTCCCTGCCCACTTGTAACGTAGTATCCAGGGATGGAACGCAGTATTACAACAAGAAGATTGGTCTATCAACAGCTTGGAATATTCTTGGCGGAGTAAGCGGCATATACTCTGGATCCACGCTGTCTTCATCAACCCTTGTTCTTGCCATAGTCCTTGGCATCACGTCTGGTTTTGGAAGCATTGGGTTCATAATCACGTTGGTACTTACGTTGCTTTTATGTGCATGCGTTGTTTACTTTTATATGCAAACAATTTCAGATTTTGACGCGAAAAACAATGATCCCAACTGCAAACCTGACAAAATGAGCTCATTGACAAAGCTTTGATTGATTTATCGAGAGTTGTACATCTGTTAACTATTGATAAATGAGGATGTTGGGAAATATATGTAGCCACATCTGGCAAGTATATCATCATCTATTTTATACATTATCTAAACCCTAATGTAACTGGTGACTTGCGAACAAAAAAAATGCAAAAGGGAACCAAGGACATCAAAGATATCACGAAAAGTGAGTGTCAAACATGGGCACAGATACCAGAGGTAAATCCAATGACAGGGAGGAATATCAAGATAGATGGGCCAACGTATAATAAGATTGAAAAAGCGTGTAGTAGTACATTTGGTATCCGTATAAACAATGCCAAGAAGGAGGCCAAAAAAGCCCCTGTCGTCAAGAGCCCCATTATTGATAGCCAAAAAAACCCGGATAGTAAAGGGGAACACGAAATATGTAAAGGACCGATCAGGGCATGCACTGGGTACACTTTTCTAAAATCCAACTTCTTCTCGCCGCGCCGGGTGTCCGTATGCTACCAATCTTACGCACAAGACGTGTGGCAAGCAATGCAGGCCAATTATTCATATCTATCCATTTGCGAATCGCCCCTCGCATTCAATCCCAATACTCTACGACAATCGTTAGATTCGTCTAGAAATTATCTAAAACGTTCCGGCCAGGGAGCCGATCATATTCGTATCGGAAACATAATAATGGCAACGTTGTCTGTAAAATATGGCGAGGTTATTGTTCCCGGACGATGGTGGATCAATTTTCTTAATGGTAGAACGGTCTCTGATAAGCACAGAATCCATGGGATCAATCAACGATTATTCTCTGATCATAAAGAGCCTGCGATCGATACCATGGAACAGGTCATCGCATACGTCAAAGACAGTGACTTGCCCATACTTGTCATGCCTCTCTCGGTTATGATATACAGTGCGCACGCTGTTGGCGTCATATTCTACAAGATCAAAGCGACGAGTAAAGCAAAAGGAATATATACCTACAAAGATCGTAGCAACACATTGCTCGCCCTGCATGCCGTTGTTATAGATCCTCATATGAAACCAGAGGGCAACAAGTATGACATGATTGCGATCAAAGCCTTAACTTTGTATTCAAAGAAGCTCGGTTTTAACGTGGAAACCGGCGTGTTCGTGAATAACGGCATGCAACGTTATACTCACTATCAAGGTGCTAATTTTGAGAACAAATCATCCATTGATCTGGGTGGATATTGCCAGACATGGGTTCCGTTTATATTTGAGATCATAGCTAACAGGACTTTGCAATTGGAAAGTAGTAACACTGAAAGGGCCCAGGTGGCGAGCTTTCTCGATCCACCCGCGTACATTTCGAATAATTATCCCAAAGCGTGGAGAAAGATGATTGTTGACTACCTGTTTACGCGCCTGACCGAGGCATATGCCCTTGCTTGTCATCTTGGAAACGAGCAACTAGAGAAAGTATTATATGATCTATTTATCAGTAAAAACATGCAGAGCATTGACAACGATGTCATTCTCTCAAGCATTGCGGATCAAGTAGGCCATACGGACGAATTCTATCAGCGCATCATGGATGATTTCATGCATCCTTTTTAAAAACAACAGCGCGAGTATTCCTCGTCATGTACGACTCCTTGGGCATAGCACATAGGCCAGTCTTTGTGCAAACCTTGTGTGCGAATTTGTGTTCATTTCCGCGTATGTACTTTGGTAATATCGTTTGAACGATTCCCCCTGGCGCAAGCCATGCTTCTACGTTGTACCAGAAGCACTTACTACGCAGGACGCTGCACGGAGTGTACATGCAGAATATGTAGTCGAATTGCCGATCCAAAGAGTCCATGTTGTTTTCCGTGACATCCATGACGTGGGTCGGACGCGAGCTTGCATCAATGTCAATATATACGGCATGCTTGTAGCACCATGAGTTCCTTGCAAGGAATCGGTACCCTGGGTTGTCTTTTTTATGGCTGCGCCCGTGCGTCAGCAGAAGAATGCTTGGCCTGGTCATTTGGATAGTTCTCATTAGTCCTCTAGATATAGATATTATTTCTGGAATTGGATTAAGTAGATAATATTGTGTTTAGTGTAGTGTTTATTGTTTAATCTATCTTGGTATGGTTCTTCGGATTCTTTTTAGGTACGGGACTTGGTCCTGAGCTGAGAGGTGATGACCCAGACGATTTCATCCAGGTCATGAATTGTGTCCAATCGCTTTGGTCCGAGTTATTTGACGCATTACTAGAGTTTAGATTACTAGAGTTCCAATCTACGTTACCAGACGCATTACCAGAGTTTACATTCTCCGGATAATTGATATCGATCATGTGGTGCCGAGGATCTTTGTCCATGTTCAGCAACGCCTTTTGGTAATAGTACCGTTTGTAATTTAGGTCCGAGGTCTTGGCGTTTGCATTGCTGTTATGATTATGATCCAATGAGCTTTTTTGCATGTAGACGGGCTTCAGCCCTTCTGTTCTTTCTACAAAATTCTTGGCAACGATGGGCCGTGACCTACTGCGACAAGCGAGGACGATGACATTATAAACTTTTTTCGGATCCGAACACTCGTACCTTATAAAATCTGATAGCAAAAACCTGGCGTTTGTGTATTTTGCCGTCAGACGAGGATTTCCATAAGTTGCCGTGAATCTATCCGAGAACAAAATGCGCCATAATAAATACGAGCCGGCATCCAGCGGGCTATGATGCATTTTGCGATAGGCCAAATACTCGGCAGCTTCTTTCAAGGCGCCTTCCATGTCCTTTGGGAGTACTTTTGTACGGTCTATTTCAGTGGCCTGATCGCCGGCGGGTTGAGATGCAACCGTTTTACATACAGGCTTTTGCTCTTCAAGATCCTGCCTGAATGCATATGTCAAATCCGCCATACAGGTCTTATATCCCGCAACGTGCTCTTTGTCGGGCGGGCAAATAATGTGCGAACATGGATGCGCAGTCAGTTCATTCAAGGGCACAAAATTCAGTCTTGTCTTGGGACTACCTCCATCCCTGGCAAGGAATATGCCAACAGGCAAGGTAAGCCTATTTACATACTTTTCTTGCTGAAGATACAACCAGCTGTTGTGATTGCCAAACAACATGTCGTTACACCTAGTCGGTTCAAATAAAGAGCTCATCGTAGAGCTGTACAAGATCATGTCCTGGCAGTGCCTCCCCCCTGTATACAAGTTGAATTTCATATACGATGATCTCTTACTGCCGTACATGATGCTCATTTCTAGGATCTTTCTTGCGTTGGCCCCTTGTGCGCTGTCCTCAAACATGTGAGCGAGATACTCGGGCGACGATTCATTCAACAAC
>JAIXRC010000122.1 GCA_027485415.1 Cryomorphaceae bacterium
TCAACGACGAGCTCAACTGCCATGCATAGCAGGGACGGCATCAATTGGTTCACGTATTTAGCAGATGTGACGCCAGGCGCATCCTGGAGAAGTGTAACCTGGTCGCCGCAACAAGGCGCTTTTGTTGCCGTAGGACCTAGTGGCGCCCTGGTCTTCTCTCAGACTGCACGGACATTCACAGCCACACAAACCCCTACCCCTACGCCCACGCCAGCGGCAACTCCGGCATTTGAATGGCCGCCGGTCGCTGCAACCAGCTACATTTCCGGTGTGTCAGGAAGATCATATGGTAATGGGACGTATACCGTTATGGCGTCGACTGAAAACGGACAGGCATTCAGGGCATTTGACAGGAACACTGGAACCAACTGGTCTTCCATGGCAAGTAGATACAACTTAACGAGTTATGTAGGTTGGTCAAATACCAAATTGGCTGGCGGATCCGTCTACAACGGCGAGTGGCTAGAAATTGCCCTCCCCGATCCTGTAACGGTGACCCAAGTCCGCATGCTTGCCACGCCCGGTTTACTCGACCAAGCCCCCCGTGCTTTCATGATTGCCGGCTCTACGGATGGGACCACGTTTACTAAATTGTACGAGGAGAACGGGACACGTGCACAATCAACCTGGGAGCGGACCCCCACGACCCCTGTCGTTGCCCAATTCGCTAACGTCACGGCGTTCCGTAGATACCGTATTGGAATCAGCGCGGTGTATAATACAGCCACCGTGTGCTCTCTTGCGGAAGTGTACTTGTATAGCAACACCGGCTTTGTGACGCCGGTAGACCAATTCTACTTCCCACCGGCATCGGCGCCGGGCACAATCACAGGACAACCCTATGGAAACGGCACATACAGCGTGAGATGGTCTTCGCACACCCAAGGCGAACAAGGCTCCAATACATTTGATAGGAACCCGAATTCCTTCTGGACTTCTAGCGGCGGGTACAATGCTACGGGAGCATACGTAGGAAGCGACTCTTGCATCATCGATGGAGCAACCGCAATGGGAGCATGGATCGAGATCAGCATGCCCGTCGCAATAAGGCTATCCCGTATTACGGTAATCGGCAGGAGTAACGTGCTCTTCATGGACAGAATGGTGAGCAGCATGAGGATCGCGGGCTCTACAGATGGCGTATCATACACAGGCCTATTCGCGGTATCGGGATACACGCAGTCTACCTGGAACAACGTGACGGGCATTGACCTGAATGTAAATGCCAGCGCGTACTATAGTCGTATACTGTTCTCAGTTGGCAGCGTGGCGGGTGCAGGCGGTACCGTAAACTTTGGCGAAATCCAGATGTATGCCAGCGACTTTATCCCCGCCACGTTCCGCTCGGTCGTTCCCGCGTCGGTCGTTTCTACTGCGCCAGCTGTCGTTAAGAATGCACACAGCGTCCATGGCAACGACGGTAATTTGTACATGGTAGGCACGTACTCTTCCGCGATCACGCTTGTCAACGGAGATGGCACGAACAGCAGCGTTTCTCTGCGCGCCCCTACAAGCGGAACCCGCGCGGCTTACGTGGCCAAGATGTCTCCTTCCGGTCTTGTGCTGTGGGCAGTCAGCGTTGACGGGCCTAACGAAGAAGTCGGTTGCGATGTAGCAGCTGATGCATCCGGCAACGTGTACATGGCAGGCAGCACCATTGGTCTAGGTACGCTGACGCCCCTGCCAACTTTGTACAGCGCTGGCAACGTGGCTTCTGCGATCACCGTGCAGCTACCAAATACAGCGACATCTACCCATTCGGCAAATGCGTTCGTCGCCTCCTGGACCAGTGCGGGCGTGGCGCGTTGGGCGCTGTCATCGCGCGGTACAAACGGCGGAGGCATCAACGCGGTCCAAGCCTTTGCCACGAGCCTCGCATTGGGTCCGGACAACAGCATATATTTAGCGCTCTCGTGGTGGGGCAGATTCCCCGGTGGAGCGTACTCGTTGAACCTCCACGATGCATCCAACAACTTTGTATTTGGACGCAATGACAGCTACCACAACACGGACGGCGGGTATCCGGGAGCCGGCGTCGTTGCGCAGTTCAATTCTAGAGGTATCTACATGAACAATTTATTGCTCATGGGCAACGCGGGAGGATCGGTCATTATGCCTGCAAGCATGACCACCGACTCATCCGGCAACCTCTATGTAGCTGGTTGGTACCGGTGGGGCGGCAATAACTTCAGTAGCGGTACTGGAGTCAACCTACCGGCGCCGGCGGGTGCTGGAGGGACATCCGCAAGCTTCCTATTGAGAACGAATGCCACCTTGGTTGCCACTTGGTCTACCTATATCGACGGCCTCCAGGATGATGCGCACACCTCGGTCAGCGTAGATAGAGGCGGCAATGCGATCGTAGCAGGCAACTATACTTCCCTGGTCTCACCATCGGTCTTTAATGCCAACCGAACAACTTCCAGTGTCCTGCTACGCAACAATGCGGGCACGGGTACCAATACCATGGCATACGCAGTCTCGTTCACCTCGTCTGGGTTCGCGTCCTGGTCATCTGTCATCGGAGGAAGCGCATCTTGCGATTCGTATGCGGTGTCAGCGGACGCAAGCAACAATGTGTACATTGCAGGCTACTATGCTGGTTCGCCTTCGATTTGGGCAAGCAATAACAGCACAGGGCCTACCAGCCTACCGCCATTGCCGGCCGGTACCAGCGCCGCATATGTTGCGAAACTGACCCAGGCCGGCGCGGTCTCGTGGGTCATGGGCAGCGATTGCTTGACATCTATCGAGGACATGACAATAAATAGTCCCCTACAGACTTGGTTCTTGTATGCAGCTGCAGTCATGAACACCAGCAAGGCGACCTTGCCAATGCTTGCCCAATACATGGTCAGCAACAACCAGGTTGCGTACGGCGATCTCGTTCCCGCACTGGGAACTGCTCCCACGGCCCCGGCGCGGGCATTATTGGCACTGCACACTACGGATCCTACACCTAGGGTCAATGCAACTGCACTGGCATCAACGGTGCACTACAACTTTTCTATCCCAGAGTCGTACAATTCCACGTCTGGAACAACGATCCGCAACGTATCCTGGCTCACTAGCAATGCCAACATGTCGGGAACCGGGTTCAACTTCCCGATGGCTTTCCCCGGCTCGGCACAATTGACCAGCTCGGCAGTGGCTTACACGGCTACGCTATCGGGTGCTACGGTAGTGGGCACTAGCGGTTTCACGGTTGAAGCCCTCATCCATGTGCCCAGCGTATCGACGGTATCGGGTGTCCTGTGCAGCATATACGGAACGGCGACGAACAGCGACTTGTTCCGCATGCGCATCGCGTCTGGCATGGTCTACGTAGAGTCGGATACTGGGCTTGTGACCGGTACCGGAACGGTGTCTACTTCCGGCTTCTATACGCCTTCCGCGGTCATCCCGGATAACACCTGGTGCCAGCTGGCATTTGTAGGAGGCAGCGACATATCGCTGTATGTGAACGCACAACCGGTAACATTGGTTCCCGTTGTTCCGGGAACGCCAATGGTAGCCACGATTAGTGGAATAGCTACAAGGCAGGTATGCATCGGTACGCGCGTATCTAGTTGGCCAACGTTGCCTTCTAACATGGCCTTCTTGCGTATGTATGGGAGAGCGCTACCTATCACAGAGATATACTCGCTTCTCCAGGTACCCAACGTATATATGTCGACACCTACTCCTACTCCGACATTCACTCCAACACCTACGCCAACACCGACAAATACACCGACACCCACCCCGACCCCTACAGATACACCTACTCCCACTCCTACTCCCACAGATACCCCAACACCTACACCAACAGATACACCTACTCCTACACCAACTCCCACAGATACACCAACACCTACACCCACAAGTACACCGACACCTACAGCCACCGATACACCTACGCCTACTCCTACACCTACGGATACACCTACGCCTACAGTTACCCCGACGCCTACAGTTACCCCGACGCCTACAGTTACGCCCACGCCGGTGAGCGCCGCGTACACGCTGGCCACCACCGCCACCGTCGTCAGCCGAAACGTGGCCTGGTCAGCCGCTCTGGACGCATCCGCCAGCTGGGTGTGGAACTCGGCGTCGGCCGGCGTGCCCGCCGGAAGGGTGGGCTTCCAGCACGTGTTCCGCAACAACGCGGGCATGGCCGACAGCGTGAAGCTGCGTTTCCTGGCGACGGACGGGGTGACCTGGGTCCGCGTCAACGGCACCGACGTGTGGACCGCGCCCATCACGGCCGCTGGCTTCCAGGCCCTCGGCTCCGCGGCCGGCGTGACGGAGGTGACGCTGCCCGCCGTGCCCTTCGGCGACAACCTGCTTTTCGTGGAGGCGCACAAGGCGTCGCCCTCGGGTGCGGCCGGCCTCATCTTCGTGTTGCTGTCGTCCGGCGACGCCGTCCTGGCGGGCTCCAGCGCGGCCACCAGGACCACGTGGCTGTCCGCGGCTCCGGCGGGCGAGGTCCGTGAGCTGAGCGCGAGCCTCGCGGACGTAAACATTCAGCGCATGCTGGCGCTGGACGCCCGGGGCCGCCTGTACGGGTGGGGCAGCAACGTGTACAGCAATCTCCCGGGCTTGGCGGTATCGCCCGCCGTCCCGACCGCCATCACGACCTTGGACGCGCTCTCTGGCAAGATCATCCGCCACGTCTCCTCGGCGCTGTGGAACTCTGCTGCGGTGGACGCGGACGGCGTGGCGTACTGCTGGGGCCGCAACATGTCGCCGCTGACGCCCAGGGCAGTCACGGGCGGCAGCCTCGCCGGGCGCAAGGTCGTCAAGCTCGACCTGACCAGCCACGGCAGCCCCTTTGTGGCTCTGGATGACCTGGGCCGGGTCCACGCCTGGACGACGAATGTCGGAGGCACCCTCGGCGACGGCACGGTCACGACGTCCAACATGATGCCGCTCCTCATCACCGGGAACGGCTCCCTGACGTCCGGTACGGTCGGCGTCGACATCCTGGTCACCAACGGACAAGCCATTTTCGTGGTCGCCTCGGACGGGCAAGTGCACGCCTGGGGCAACAACGGCGTGGGGTACGCACTGGGGTGCAACTTTGCCGCATCAACCGCGAGCGTCCCCGTACTGATGAGCACGCCCGTGAGCGGCACGTCGTCGATCACCGGGCGCAAGGTCGTCAAGATCTTTGAGGCCAACACCGGTGCCTTCATGATCGACGCGAGCGGCCTGCTGCACGGCTGGGGAGCCAACGGCGCGGGCTGCGTCGGCTGCAACAGCACGGCCAGCGCCGTGAGCCTGCCGGTCCGCATCAGCGACTTTGGCTCCCTGCAAGGCAAGCAGGTCGTGCACGCCGCGGGCGCGGCAAACATGGCCATGGCCATCGACAGTAGCGGCGCGTTGCACGTCTGGGGCGCGAGGCTGGGAGACGGCACGACGAACCTGTCGCGCGTCCCGGTCCTGATGCCCACCAACGTGGGCAGCATGGCGAGCGCCGCGCGGCCGTTCGTCGGGCTGGGCTCCTCCCACTCCGCGCTGTTTGCGATGGACTCTGCACGCACCGTCCACGGCCTGGGCCTGGCGAACCAGCAGGGCGTCGAGACGCTCGTGACCGTGGTCCTGGGCACCATGGGCTTCGACCCGGTGCCAGGCCCAACGCCGACACCTACCGTTACACCGACGCCCACAAGTACACCTACATCTACACCGACACCTACGCCTACTCCTAGGCTGTAATTACGACAGACAATCGCGTATTCGCATGGGGTGAAAATGGAGAATCCCAGTTAGGAAATGGAAACAGCACTCACAGTCTATATTCACCAATCAATATCAGCGCAATGGGCTCCCTGAATGGCAGGATCATTACCATGATTTCTTTAGGTCTGTTTCACACAATTGCCCTTGACTCAAGCGGCAATGCACATGCTTGGGGCTCAAACTCCCACGGTCAGATTGGCATCGGAAACACTACCAGACAGCAAATACCTGTGAATATCAGCACGTACAATGGATCTATTCTGGGTGTACGTCTGACTCAAGTAATTGGGTCGATTACGTTCTCGTATGCACTTGATATCAGTGGCAACGTCCACTCATGGGGTAGAAACGATGTAGGCCAGCTAGGAACGGATGCAACTATTCCTTCAGATGTAACTCGCCCGACAAGGGTCAACTTTGGCTCCCTTGTTGGCGTACACGTGGCAAGCATTGCTGCTGGCGGAGGTAACGGTTTAGCTATTGATTCAAGCGGAAGGTTGCACATTTGGGGAGAGAATGTGTCCGGACAGATTGGCAATAATACCACTTCATCACATGTAAGTACGCCAGTATTGAGTGCATCAGGATCACTTGCGAACGTCAGGGTTAGAAGTGTGGCTTGCGGCACTGCCAATGTAATTGTACTTGACACCTCGGGGAACATACATGCATGGGGCAATAATATGCATGGCCAGGTAGGCATCGGAAATTCCATACAACAAAGACTCCCCATTAACATTACTGCGAATGGAAGCTTGAACCAGTCGCGCATTGTACAGGTTGCAAGCATGCAATGGGCGGTATTTGCACTTGATGCCAGTGGACGCATGCACTCTTGGGGTCAGAATCCCAACGGCGAGCTTTGCATTGGAACAATCGGAGGAGCTACTAGGCTTTCCCCAGAACTGTGTGGTAATATCGGGAGCATGAGTGGAAGGTTTATAACACAGATGGGGCTTGGCTTTCGCTTCGGAACCGCTATTGATACTACTGGAGCATTGCACGCATGGGGCTTCCCTACAGGAGCAACTGTCCCCTCTCACCTAGCAGTGCCCTGGAGTGTGAATTCAATCATACCAACACCAACGCCATCGCCTACGCCAACACTTACACCAACGCCAACTCCAACTCCAGACCCAGGAAGTTATCCACCTGTAGCACTGACTTCCTCTTTAGTTATCAGCGGGGCGCCGTATGGAAATGGCACATATCAGCTCACGGGCAGCGATAGGAGTCTCACTGACTGGCTAACGGTGTTTGATAAATTATCCACGACCAATTGGGGTACATCAGCATCGTGGCAAACGCGTGCAAACACGAGCGTTCCGTGGGTGTGGGGAGGGGCAGCTGTAACGATCAACTCACTAACGTTGTCCGGACCATGGCTGCGAATCGCACTTCCACAAGCAATCACCCTTACAAAAATGACGTTGACTGCTCCTTCAGATGCCCTGTACCCCAAAGAGTTTTACATTTTTGGATCCAACAATGGTACGACATGGACACAGGTGTACTACACAAACTCTCAAATCTCAGGAACATCGAATATAGGAAAGGTGTATAACATATCTCCAACACCTACAACGGCATACTCATGGTACTGGCTGATCATCACACAACCATCGGCAACAACAACAGCTTCTTTTCTCAACCGAATATCCGAATTGTCGTATGGAACCTTGTAACTGGTATCAGGCTAAAATAGATCAGGTCTAGGCAAATAACGTGTCCGTTCATAACACAAAAACACAACAACACACAACACAAGCCCCATGATCAAGAGGATATTAGATCGGATGCAACATAGTTAACGCCCCGTGAAAACAAAAAACAAAAATAAAACTCGTTCATGATCATTATTACTTATCAATATCATTTATCAAATAAGATAAGGATACAATATACGCAAAAAGAGAGACTACTCGGATAATAATTATGTTGGCAATATAATATATGCAACATATTAGAGGTCATGTCGACATACAGTAATCAACTTGTCGTTAATTCAAATGTCAAGTTCGAGCCTCCTATCAGTCAGGAAAGAAGTTTCCCACCGGTGAATCTTACTGGGGCTGCAACCACGGTTGCGAATCAAGCATATGGAAATGGAACATATGTTATTGAAGCTTCTTCACAATTTCCTGGTAGGGAAGCTTTCTTGGCATTTACCACCAGCAGATGGCAAAACGAAGGGTTTAGGTTCAGCGCAAGTACGGGATACTACAATATGGGTGTGAGTCTTCCAGGGATTGCATATAGTGGGGAATACGTGTTGATTCGAATGCCGTTGTCTCTTCGCTTGTTGTCATACAAGTTTTGGAATCAGTCTATCAGTGATCGCAATCCCAAATCGTGGAAGGTTTTCGGAAGAAAGGGATCTGCATATCCATGGACTGAACTAGATTCGCGCGTTGGTCAGAGTATGGCTGCAAATTCATTGGCGACATTTACATTGGTACAGCCAAGCTCAGAATATTATAGTGAGTTTGCATTTGTAGTTGGGCAAGTTAATGGCGGATCTGCGGGAACCCAATACTTGAATCTTTCAGATCTGAAGCTTATGGGCACTCAGAGGTTTATGGCAAATGCACTCGAAGTAAACGGCCCGGTAACCATCAGCGACACGATTCGCGGCAATGATATTTTGCCATTATCGGGCACATTTAGTTTGCGGGGGTCCCTTGATGTCGATGGGACTCTTCTTGCCAAGATGATTGGCGGATGTGCTAATGTCAAGGCCTTTAATGCGGTCGGAGATGGTTCCACCGATGACTCGTTTGCTGTTAGTCGGGCTTTGAGCTCTCTGGCATCTCTGGGCGGAGGAACCTTGTACTTTCCAAAAGGCACATACTTGGTGGATGCCATGACTATAGGATCAAACAACATAAGGGTTATTGGAGATGGCATTGGTAATAGCATTATCCGGAGTATGCCCACTGGCAGTAATGCAATATCTATATCATTCGCTTCAAACATTCTGATCGAAGACATCGAAATAGATGGCAACAGAAGGACGCCTGGGACGGGAGGCCATGGGATTAGATGTGCAGGAGGCATTAATATATCTATTAGAAACGTCAAGGTGGGCAATTCCCCTAATTATGGAATTGGGTTTCAAGATGGTTATCAATATGAGAGAATCATACTTGACAATGTGCACGTAACTGACTCGGGAGGTGACGGAATTGACTTTAAAAACAGAGACAATAGTAATTTCAACATTGTAATGAATAACTTGTTGGTCGAAAACTGGTGTGCATCAGGATCTGGTTCTGGGGCAGCAATTGATATCCGCGGACCTGCACTGATGACAAATATTGTTCTTCGTCGAAACATCAACACACTTGAAGCCATCAATGTCTGTGTAGGCATACGATTTAGGGCAGGTGAGATAGGTGACCCCAACGGAGTAGGGGGGCACTATTCAAAGCTTTCAAATTTTCACATTGACATCAGCGGTTCCGCTATGATACAAGCAGGTGTCAATCCAGAAGGCAATCGTATTTCTATATGTAACGGATATGTAAGCGGATGTAGATTTGGCGTGCATATTGAGCAGGAGTCGGTGTCTGTTTCTAACGTTTCATTCGTGGGCTGTGATAAGTGTATTTATGCAACGACAATAAATAGTCCGGGATATGCTGCTACAGTCCCCTCCAACTATGCAATGATAAGTAACGTGTCGTGTGAGCAATCAACAACTGGAATAGAGCTACCCACGGATCACTGTATCGTGACCGGTTGCATTCTAAGAAATCTAGTAACAGGTCTCAAGCTAACCGGATCAGGTATAGTTCAGGCCAATAACGTGTTTGTAAATAATTCAACAAATACCTCGTATGCAGGATATTTACTAGTACATAATAATACATATATATATTCA